>JAGCNV010000040.1 GCA_017645765.1 bacterium
AAATGGAACGAATGATCCTTGAATTTATTGAATATTATAACAACAGGCGAATTCAGAAAAAACTGAATTGGATGACACCTGTTGAATTTAGGTCTAAGAGATGTTATTAAACCGTGTCCAAAAAAATGGGGTCAGAACAGAGAGGGGTCGGGGTGAGGTCAGCAGCCGGCACAAACACGATCCTCTGATACATGTCACCCATCCGCGATCCCCTGATTTTTCCCGGCGTATGAGCAACAACCATCCTGAAATTCTCGAAAAACCTGCCGCAAAGTTCGTGACTCTCAAAAAACATCTGGGAAGCGTTGCCGGTCTGGTTTCCCTCTTTATCAGTTGGCGAAATCATAAAAGCATCGCCGAAACGCCCGAAAGCAAACGTAACGCCTTTCTGAATCCAGTACTCCGCGTTCTTTTTCGCGCTCTCGACCAGCTCTTCATCCGTGTTGAATACCCTAATCCTCTTCGTCATCACTACCTCTAACTAAAACAACCTCTCCTGCATATCGTCCGACACCTTTTCGTTCAGAATCTTGTTCACGAAAGTCTCGGACATCTCTACATCGTTCGCTATTTCCTTCGCGCTTTTATGCGGGTTCGCCAGGATATACTTCTTGACGATCTTTTTCTGCCAGCAGTTCGGAGTATAGATGTGAAGACCGCCTCTCAGCTTGGACATTAATCTGATGGCAACGTCAATGCCGCAGCTTTCTGCAATCAGCTTCATGTCTTTTGTCGGCATATCGTCCACCGTCATGTTTTCATTCACGAATTTGAGAAACTCTTCTTTCATGTTCCCTCCGCAGGCACCTCAAGGAATCCCGCCGACCTCTCTGTTCCGTCAATTCCGAGCGATTCAATCGCCGGATCACGGTCGGCAGGAAACCTTCAACCGTCTACAAAGCCGCGAAATCAAGCGTGATGGTTTTCCATTCCCCGTGTTCGTCCTTCTCCTGGAAAAGGATGTATTCCTTCGTTCCGCTGGTCTGCATTGACTGTTTCAGAAGTTCCTGCGCCTTCTTGAAATCTGGATCGCTGATGGAATAACGGAGCAGCCTGAAAAGAAAACTGCGGTTGATCTCTCCTTCCTTATCTACCTCAAAAGCCTTCTGGACAAGCTCTGCAAGAACTTCGTCCGCTCCTTCCGTCCTTTTGATGATCCACTCGTCAAACTTTGCCTTCGCAAACTGAAGTTTTTCGTTAAAATCCATTCTCTCTTTTTTGGAAACACAGATCCTTTTTGTACCATCGTAATTGATGATCCTGATGTTTCCCTTCCATCCCGCGACCTTTGCTTTTTTTGCCTGTTTTTCGACGTAAGTTGCCACAACTTCCTGAGTCCAGTACTTGAAAGTTTCAAGTTTTGTCTTAGTCTCTGCAACATACTCGAAAACAGCGTCTACAAGCTCTTCTTTCTTTTTGTCGGCAGGGCTGATACTGGTTTCAGGCTTCAGCGAACCTTCAGCGTCAACCCAGTAGACTTTGCCGTCAAGTTCTTTTGTTTTCGCCATCTTTTCCTCCTACTTCTCGATAATTACGATACTTTTCTTCTCGGCGAGAACTCGCGTTCTGACATCTTTGAGCAGGTTCTCTTTTTTCATCTCGATCTGCTCGGTCAGATCTACCGATTCAAGCTCTATTGAAACACCGTTGTCCGTTACTTCCGTGAAAACATCGACCTTGACATCCGTCTTCGGATAGCCCTCGAAAATCGGGATCGTGAGAATGAAGCTCTCCAGGATCGTCTGCTGGCATTCCGCGACCAGACTGGCGTTGATGTTGCCTCTGCGGTCATTCTCATTTTTGAGCTGGATTTTGCGCGAGGCATTGAACTTTTCGATCGATTTGAGCAGTGTCGAATTGTCCTGATCCTTGAAATAGAGCCTGTTCTGCCTGACCAGTTTCGCAAAGCTTTCAAGTGAAAAGGGATTCTCAGTGTTGATTCTGAATCTGCTCAGAGCCGATCCCTGAATCAGGCTTCCCTTGACCGTGATTCCGCTGTCATACTGCTCGCGTGTCACAAGCGTCGCCGTCCCTGCCGAATAGTTGATCTCAAGGTGCGCCTCCTGCTCCTCGAAAACCCTTTTCTTCGCAAAATCGACAACAGATTCGAGCGTTCCCGAATAGGAGACACCTTTCTTTGTTTCGATTTTCGGAAGTTCGCCCGTGCGCAGAAACATTACCTTGCCGCCGCTTGTGACGCTCTCTTTCGTCATCTCTTCCAGAGTCACCTGGACCATCTTTTTCTCTTCTTCACACATCTTGTCCCCCTAATTTGCCAGCCTGATTACATTTTCCTGCATCTCGTCCTTGCGCAGTTTTCTTGTCTGGACGATCTCGTTTTTAATAAGTTTGATTTCCTCGTTTTTCCTGGCAACCATCTGTTTTTTCTCTTCTTCCGCGAAGGCGAGTTTCGCGCTGTTCTCGAAGTGCTGATCCTTCATTTTCGCGATCTCGTCCTCAGTGTAGAAGACCTTGACCGGCATTTTGTCCTTCACCGCGGCATACATCGCCGGATCAAAATCGACGAATCTTCTTTCATTGCCTTTTTTCATCTTTCTCCTCCATTTTTTTGAGAATTACTATTACCTTTGACGCTTCCGCCCTCGTGAGCGTTTCCAGCGTCTTTCCGAATTTGTTGTAAATAAAACTGTCCAGAGCGGCTCTCTTTGCCTCGCTTCCTTCAGCGCGTGAGACCCTTGACCAGATCGCGGTGATCGCGTAAACCTGCGCCTTAGTCGGCTTCACTACCTTTGACTTCGTTGATTGCGCCGGATAATATCCGGCTTTTGCATCCGGCATAACCCCGGCAGCCCTCATCATCTCCGAGATCAGCCTGTTTGCCTGTGAACAAGTCATCTCTTTTGAGCTTTTCACGTTGTATTTGCCCAGAACCATCCGGTAAAAATCATCATCCCAGCCGAGCTTGCCTTTCAGCGTGTGTATCTGCTTGATCTGCTCTTTCGTTACCGCTGACTTCGTTTGTTGCGCCGGATCGTATCCGGCATTTGCATCCCGTTTCGTCATTCCCATCCTCCTACACAATCAGCATCTCGCTCGCGCCCTCGATGACAGCCTTGTCGATCTCGCACTCATTGAGCTGTGCTATCATCCCGGCTCTCGCAATCAGCTTTGCAAGGCGGCGCGTATTGCCGTAACACTCTTTCTGAAACGCCTTTATTGCCGGATTTGAAACATCCTCGAAAACGCTTTCTACAAGCATTTCAGTATCTTCCGGTTTCAATGGTTCAAGTTTCGACGAAACTCCGACCCTCGAAAAAAGCTGAGCGTATTCGCCCTGTTTCCCTCTCAGGTTGTAGAGCAGTCTCGGCATTCCGACGAGCAGGATCCCGATGTTTGCCTTGTCGTGGATCCGTCTCAGCATCTCAAGTGCGCGGTAGGGCAGCTGCTCCGCCTCGTCGATAATGATAAGCCTTCCCGAATCCTTCAGCTTCTTCACGATTGCTTCGAGAAGCGCATGTACATTGCGGGCTTTCGTGTCGATACCGATCTTCTGGCAGATCTCCTGAAAAAGGATCTTTCCGTTGTAGCCGCAGTCCGCCTCGATCAGAATGACACCCTGATGCGCCGCCGCATACTGCTTCACAGCCCTTGTTTTTCCCAGACCGGCATCACCGTAGCAAAGCCCGATGTCGCAGCACAGATGCGCCATCTTTGCAACATCGAAAACCCTCATTGCAATCGAAGTCTTCTGAAACGGAATCTCGTTCGGCGCAATACTTGTCTTTTCCGTTTCGCGCTTCAGATAGTCCTCGACCGCCTTTTCGATTTTTTCGTTGTCGCCCGTGTAAACACCCTTTAACCACTGACTGAACGCAGCCGCAGAAATACCCAGCTCCTTAGCCACAGCATTTCCGCTCTTCTTCTTCCGCTTCATCCATTGTTGAAGCTTGTCTTTTGTTTCCATTGCCATCCTCCAAAAATATTGCCGCTCCCTAAACACCTTAGACACCCTAAACACCCTAAATTCCCTAAGGCTTCCTGCGGCTCGTCACTTCTTGTCGCTTTCAAAAAGAACCAGTTTCAACTTCGGCTTTTTCAGCCCCTGATCACCGCTTGCTTCGTTCATTCCCGCCGAATTTGATTCGGCGAATCGGTCATCAAACCGCGGCAGATCCCATGTTCCCTCTCTCTCCATTTTTTCCGCTTCCAGAACGACCTCGTCCATCTTGCTCCGTGCAAGTTCGATGATCTGCTGCTCTTCAAGCGTCGTATCGCCGCCGTTCACCGCTTCGATTCCTTTGGCCAGGTATTCCACAAGCTGAGACGGACTCTCGTTGACCTTAACCTCGATATAACCTTTAATAATTTTCTGTTCTTTTCTCTTCCTCGCCATCTCGTCGGCAAGCTGCTGCTTTGAAGTCTCGCTGACAGCAAGAGCCGGAACAGCCCTGTGGATCTGAGCCTTGCCCATGAAATCATCCTTCTCGTCGAAGACCCACGCTTCCTCGTAATGGTCGAGATCGCGCCTTAAATAAGCAAGGTCTCCTTTCCGTCCGATCATCCACTCCGCCCAGTAGGTGACACCTAATTTACTATCGGTAATACCGTTGCGTCCGATCCTGACAGGCGAGCTCGTTCTCGTGCAGAAAAGCCTCAGAGCCTCCGGCGTGACCATCCGTTTCTGCGGCTTCTCCGAGTTCCAGAGCTGCAGCGGACTCATGCCGTTGAGGTTCTTTCCCTGCGATTTCGCCTTGTTGATGCAGTTTTCGATATAATCCGTGAAAACCTGCTTGAAATCGCTGAATTTCATGATTTTGCCCTGCGCAATCTCCTCTTTCAGCTTTTCCGGGCGTTCAACTACATTGCCGCCCCTGTAACCCGGCATATTTTTTGAAAAATACTGCTTGTTAGTGTTGAATTTGCGCTCTATCGGCTTCGTCTGCGCATTGTATGGAATAGCGAAATGCGGCGTGATCCCGAGCAGGCTCAGCATCGTGTTCGCCTTTTTCTGCTCCGCATCGTCCAGCTTCACCTTCACAAACGATCTGCCGCCTGCAAAGTCTTTCGACCGGTAATCCTTGCCGTTGTCCAGGATGACCTCTTTCGGCAGGCCGTATTTCTCCGCAGCCCGCTTGAAACTGATGAAAATATGGTCACTGAAAGGAGCCTCGCAGTGGATATCGTAACCCACGAAAAGCCCGCTCTTGAAATCAGTCCACGCCGTAATCCACGGGAAGCACACCTTGCCGTTCCTCTCGTCGAAAACAGCGACATCGACCTGCGCATGGTCGCTCACCCAGACCTCGCCGCAGCGGATAGCCGAGTAATCGCGCTCAGCGTGACTTGCACAAGTCCTGTACCATTTAGAATGACCCTTACGCGCCCGGATCTGCGCCTGTTCCGGCGTTTCGTTGTCCAGCCTCCGCAAGAAAGCACTCTCGCTCGGAATCGTCTCAGGATCGATCCCTTTTCCCGCAGCATAACCGACAGTGTACAGCCAGCACGAATGCGCACTCGGGCCGCCTTCCTTTATATACCGCGCACGGAAAAACTCATAAAGCTCGTCACTTACGCTTGTTTTTCCCACCGACTTGCCCCATTCCGGGAGCAGACCACGCAAACCGTCCTTCTTATAGTCCGCCCTTGCTCTCATTATCGAACGATAAGAAGTGCGGTTTTTCGGGTTATTATTATTCCATTCCGCAATCCTGTCTTTAAGCCTCTGACCGTTAAATGCCGAAAATCTTTGAAGCATCTCTATCTTCTCAGCCGCTTTCGCTCTCGCCCACGAAGGCGCATCCGTGAACTCCTCCGCATCGACCGATGCTTCGTCCATTGCCGCCGAATTTGATTCGGTGAATCGGTTTGCCACATTTGCATCCCGGCTCTCTTCTCCGCCGCTCCTACCGCTGAGCTTCGTTTGTTGCGACCTCTGAGTTTCGTCCATTGCCGCCGAATTTGATTCGGCGATTTGCTTTTCTTCCGCGGCGTTTTCATCGGCATTCTCCGCGGCTTCAATTATTTTCTGCCACTTCCTCGGCAGATCCTCGAACCGGTATAACTTTTCCGGTCTGCCGTTGGCCGTCGTTTTCCCCGAAAGTGAAAAAAGACCTGCGTCGTTGAGTTGCTTCAGGTTATAATCAAGCATCCTGGCCGATATTCCTAAAGAACTAAATTCAGATCTTGAAAATAAATTCTGCATTATTCGTGAAATCCGTTCCGTTAATTTTGTGTCGGTTTCATCGGCACATTCTTGTCGGTCCACCAGCTTTCGCACCATTCCGGCGCATCCTCGAATCTTGTGTATCCGCAGGCGCGCTCGACATCCTTGTCGATATCTCTCACAACCATCCACACCATCATCATCGTCATCGCTGCAAGCGCGATAAAGCTGAGAACCTCTTTCCATGTTGTGTTTTTCATGCGATTCCCTCCATTTTCCGTTTATTGCGCGGCGATTTGATCGGCGCATATAATGTTTTGTTTCCACCACTCCGCGAAACGCCCCGTCTTGAACACTCCGCGTTCGATCGATCTTTTAATTGCTGAGCTCTCAACTCCCAGCTCATCCGCTATCTCTTTTTGCGTTCTCTGATTGCGGATTAGATAGGCCTTGAACAAAACCTCTCTCTCTTTCACCGCTTTCGGTTTCTTTACTTTTTTCATCATTCCTCCTAAAATAACGCCGATGGCAATATTTTGCCGTCAAATTCTTGCTCTTTTATCTGAATTTCGGATAAAAAGCAACAAAAATATCGGAGGTTCGGATAAAAAAATGAATAACCGCCTAAAATTGCTCAGAAAAAAATTAGATTTAACGCAGACAGAGTTTGCTAAAACTCTTGGAATTTCGCAGAATTTCCTTTCTGCCATTGAACACGGCGAAAGTAAGATCTCCACCGAATTATGTTTATCTTTATCCAAGATAAATGTTAATCTTAATTGGTTGATAGCAGGTGAGGGTCAAATGTTTCGCACTGCTTCTCAAAATGACACTTTAATAAATGAAATTATATCTATTTTAAAAACTCTGCCTCAAGATCGGCAAGAATTCGTTTTAAAAGTTGCTCAAGATCAAAAAAACTTGTCTGATTTACTTGAAAAATGTAGGTTGGATTGTCAAAAAATGTAGGTTGGATTGTAGTTTGGAACGTCGAAATGTAAGTTGGATTGCCAAACTGCGCGTCGCAAAAAGCGAAGCTCAAAAGTAGCATGAGTTTGCATTGAGTATCATTTTTAATGATTTCGGTATCTTGTCTTGATTTTGAGCCCTTTTGAGGTTTCAGAGCGCACCACACCGCGACCACGGCAAAAACCCAGTGATTAGGCTGACTTGAACCCTGTCGCGTTTCGTCTCTCTCCACGCTCTTTTTTTCGTGAAAAGAAATCCGAATGCAAACCAAATGCGAACTTTTTGCGAAATTTGTGCCAAAATGCGCGTCGGACAAAACCACCACCCAAACACCCGCAACACACCAAAACCATTGAACATTTCGCCCACACCAAAAAACCGCCGTTGTGCCAAACTACTCATTCATTTATAACAATAGTAAGGATTCGGCTGATAAAATGCCTTACCAAACATATCTACAGTAATAGTTCCCGGGTTCCACAATTTTGATTTTTTACTCTCAATAAATGCGACAATTCCATTGTTGGTTTTTCCAGAAGAAATTAATGGAGTGTCTCCTTGAACAATATTTTTAGGTTGAATATCATCTTTTGAAAGAACAGTCGTAAATAATTCTCCAATCTTAAATTTTTTCCATCCATTAGTGTTAATTTTTCCCATTTTTGTCCCCAGCCTTGATTGATATATTTATACTGTCACAGACTTGGCTAATATCGCTTGAATACATCGTTGCTGACAACAAATTATCTTCAAATTTTTTTGCATCAATCCCCAGTTGAAACATGGTATAATCCATCGCTGTTTTTATGAAATCTTCTTCAAATATCTCAAACGGTTTTTCCGGCATCTGATAGGAAAGATGTTCTGACGGCTTTATCCATTGAGCTGTTCCGTATTTATCATCACGAAGTTTTGATACACAATCTACCCAATAATTTTCTATTTCAGACCATTTGCCACGAACATCGTGCCTACCTTTATTCTTTACTGTTTGCAGTCCATCAGTTTCCATATAACAAGCAAAAATTTCATTGTCGCCTTGGGGAACACCTGCTTCAAATACAAAAATTGATGTCGTAACACCTACTCCGAAAAACAAGTCTTCTGGCATCTTGATTATTTTTGTAATCTTATGATTTTTAAGAATTCTCTTTATTTGTTTTGTAGTTGTCTTTTCCAATTTTTTGTCAGGAAGAATAAAACCACAAAGTGTGGATACCGGAACATTGTCCAAGACATTTTCAACTATATCCATACATCCATATTTCCTTTCGTACGGAGGATTCATAAGCACTTTTGTAATTTTTTGCTTTTTTATCCAATTTCCAGCTTCAGAGGTTCTTGTATCCAACTGTTCTATATTTGTTTTCCCATCCTTATGAATAAGCATGTTTGCACAAACCAGAGCATATATTTGTTTATCATATTCGATGCCATAAAGTTGCTTTTGCTTAATTTCTGTAGCCTTTGTTGTTTGAACTCCTCCAGCCTCTTGAATCATATTAGCCATAGCTTTTACAAGGAATCCACCTGATCCACATGTCGCATCCAAAACACGATCATTTTCATTTACATTTAGAATCTTATACATGAAATCAGTAATATGTTCTGGAGTAAAGACCTGTCCAGCTTCTGTTTTTTTCTTGTAACGATTGAATTCATTAAAAAAAATGGCCATCACATCTTCGCCGCGCCATGCGTCAGAATTAAGACAATCAGAGATTTCCGCAACCCAGTCAATAAATGTTCCAATAAGATCTTTAACATGCTGCTGCCCTTTCTCATCTTCGCTTTGAACATCAAGATTCATTTTAATGCTGGAAAATACTTCGGTTAATATATCCAATTTTCTGTTTTGTTGTTTATCTTTAAAGAGTTCTTTGTTTAAACAATTCAAAATTCCATTATGAAACTCTGAATAATCCATTCCTTTAACCATTGTGGCATTGTATCGTTTTGCAACCAGGGCGCAAGCTGTGAAAATCATTCTATGATATAGATCTTTAATGCCAAAATCAAAATGCAAACTGTTATTTATTCTTGCAGTAAGTTCATAAATACGTTCCTTGTCAATTTTATCCGCTTTAAATAGAGCAAGATAGTATTCCAGATTCTGAAGTTTTTTTACAGTTTCTACCTCGTCATGATTTTTAAAAACACGAATTTCTTCTCCATTATAAAGAATTCCGACAACTTTTTTATATTGTTTTTCTATAATTCTGACATTCTTCAACACTTCTTCAACTTGTTTAGCACCAAGTGGGATAGAAGAGGCCTTTGTTTCAAGTACGATAGCCACATCAGCATGATTATAAGGAAGGTACCAGCCATCAGGTTTATCTTTCACACCATTAAAACCAAGTTGGTTAAATGTTGTCAACTGACCGACACCGCAGTTAACACCTTCTTTGTTTTCAAATCCAAGAATTTTTTTGGCCAAATCTCTCACTTGATCTTCAGTCATTTGTTTTGCCATTTTGTTATATCTCCTTCGTTCTATCCCCAAAAACCGCCGCACTATAAAAAATCCCCGTTCTTATTTCAATAGCGTAAACATCTAATTTTATTAAATAATTTTAAAATTTAAATATTAGACAATGTTGAGTCGGAGAATGAGGAAATGCGAGTGGTGATTGCGTTGTGTCGCCACGAAAAGACGACAATTTTTAATTTAAAATCAAAATTTATTGATAAAAACTTAAATTACAGTATAAGCATGTTGTTAAAAAATTGTTTCTTGGGGATGACTGTATATGGAAAATAATTTGCCGGAACATGAAAATTTTAGCTCGAAAAACGAGCTGGAGTTATTTGAGTCAATAGATAAAAACAAAGTGAAATCACAGATTTACGAGATTCGCGGAATACGTGTTATGTTAGACAGAGATATTGCTGCATATTTCGGTGTTACAACTGGAAATCTGAATAAAGCAATGAAACGAAACATTAAGAGATTTCCGCCAAAGTTCTGTTTTATGCTCACAAAAGAGGAATACCGGGAAATTCTAAGATTCCAAACTGGAATCTTAGAATTGGAACAAGGTAAATACTCAAAATATTTGCCTTATGTCTACACCGAACACGGACTTTCGATGCTGACATCCGTGCTGCACACGGACAGAGCGATTGAAGCAAGCATTTTGATAATGGAAGTTTTTGTCGAAGTCGCGCATTATGTCAGGCAAAACGCCCAGCTGATTCCGTATCAGGAGCTTAAACTTCTGCAAAGCAGACAGGATTTGCTGTCCGAAAAGATTCAAGGAATTGAAGATAGTATGGTTACAAAAACCGATGTTATTAAAATTATTGAAGACTTCAGCAACAACGAAATAAAAAAGGATTTTCTCTTTTTAAATGGAAAAGTTGTCGAAGCTGATCTTGCTTATCAGCAGATTTATGCTGAAGCGAAAGAAACGATTTTTGTGATTGACAATTATATCGGCTTGAAAACGCTCGTTCTGCTGAAATCAGCGAAGAAAGATGTAAAAATCACTATATTTTCAGACAATATCCATCATGGTCTGCACAAAAAGGAACTTGATGATTTTACTAAGGAATATCCGCACATTGTAATTTCTTTCAAAAAGACAGACGGTATTTTTCACGACAGATACATCATGCTCGATTTTGATACCGAAAACGAAAAAATATACCACTGCGGCGCATCGTCGAAAGATGCCGGAAACAAAGTCTGTTCTATTTCTTCAACAGCAGATCACAATATGTATAAACCGCTGATTGAAAATCTGTTGACTAATCCGAAACTTGTTTTATGAGGAAAACACACCTGCGTCAAACTAACAGCCTGATTTTATTGAATGATTTTGAAATTTAGATATTAGGCAATGTTGAGTCTGAGAATGAGGAAATGCGAGTGGCGATTGCGGAAAAACTTATTTTGTTGAGCGGATTTTTACGAATTGATTTCGGTTGTGTTTAACTACGTTTATATTTTGCGGAAAAAATCAGTTGTTCTGCGGAAGGAATTCGATCTTGAGCTTCATTCCCATTCCGGTGGCGAGCCGCTGCAGTGTCCGAAGTGACGGGTTGGCGTTACCTTTTTCTATTCTGCTGATGTCACCTTGTGCGATGCCGGTGCGTTCTGAAAGTTCCTTTTGGGTTAGTCCCGATTGTTTGCGGGCATCGATAATCGCCTGAATCACGGCATGTTCCGGCTGAAGAAGCTCGTATTCCACCTTGAAATCGGGATTTTTCAGCTGTTCTTTGAGAAAATCGTTAAATTTTTCGCCCATCTTTATCTCCGTTTCTACGCAAATAATCAGCTCTGTATTTTTTCGCTCTTTCTATTTCAGCAGCAGGAGTTTTCTGTGTTTTTTTGATAAAACCGTGCGTCAGAACAATCCGTCTGTCAACATAAAAGAAATAGAAAACACGCATTGCATTTGTTTCAGCCTGGGCTCTCA
This sequence comes from bacterium, assembly GCA_017645765.1. Classification (GTDB taxonomy): domain Bacteria; phylum UBP6; class UBA1177; order UBA1177; family UBA1177; genus UBA1177. The sequence goes on from JAGCNV010000040.1 coordinate 11,518, forward strand.
GCTCAAAAATCCCGTCCGACAAATATTTGGAATACGGCTCTCTCAAATCGTATCCGTTATCCTGCAATATCGAGATCATGTCCGCCATTTTTGCCCTCATTTTGACACCCAGAGAAAGAAGAAAATCTTTTGCCGGCTTATCCCCGTTCTCTTTCTCATAAAATTCCACTTCAAAATTTGTCACTGAACCACTCCAAAAAATATTTTATGTGATTTATCCTATTTTGTCAACCTCGATTTTTGTAAAAAATTCTACAACAATGCAGGAAATGGTAACCACCGGTTTGCCTATTCGATTGCATGAGTTGTCGTAACCATCGTTTTCTCCTCAAAAAAACAAAAACTCGAATATAATAATAAATATTTTTAAAAATTAAAGAAAAATTTATCAATTTTAAAATTTAAATATTAGACAATATTGAGTCTGAGAATAATGAAATGCGAGCGGTGTTTACATTGCGCCATCCGGCGAAGAGGCGATTTTTTTCACCCATTCAATGACTTTGGGAAGTGCTGTCTTGACCTCATCGTCATATACCGAAAGCGTCAGAGGGCTTACCTTTGCCGAGGTCCATTTCGGGGTATCCTTGATCGCGTTTCCGAAACCGCTGCCGCCGTGCGTTACCAGAGAATAAAGGGTCTTGCCTTCAAGTTTATTTTCAGTCAGGAATTTCTGCACAGGAACGGGAAGCGTCCAGTGCCAGAGCGGATAAACCAGAATGACCGTATCGTAACCGGAAAGATCCGGTGCAGTGCCTTCAAGTTCAACAGGCTTTTCTCCCTGAAACTCTTTGGTGGCTTCGATAACGGTGTCAACATAGCTTGAAGGGTATTTGTTTTTTGTCTTTATCGCGTAGAGCGGATAACCAGTGGCATTTGCAATCATTTTCGACAAAAGTTCGCTGTTCCCCGCAAGTTTTCCGCCGTCATTCATTAAAGAGGCGCTGGATACCGCATCGACATCCTTTGCAAAATCGGTGTTTCCGACTCTGGTAAAATAAACGATGATCCCTTTCTTCCCTTTCATGTCGATCTGTTCAGTACGAGTCGCCTGTTCACGGTCGATATTCACCGTCCGGAAGTGCCTTCTGATGTAGGAAACTCCGAAAAGCGCAAAAAGCACGACCGCAAGCACCAGAACCGCTGAAATCACCGAATAACGCACTTTGTGCGCAGAAATTTCATTCCGCAATTTTGAGAACATAAGTTTCTCCTTTGTTCCGATTTCCTTATTTGATTTTGCTGTATTCTTCGTCACTTACCGGCTCAAGCCACTCCGAACCGGCTCCTTCGCAGGTGTTTACCGTTATCGAAAGGTGCGAAAACCAGCTGTCTGCCGCCGCACCGTGCCAGTGCTTGACCTCAGGCGGAATGCGGATGACGTCACCTTCGTTGATTGCTTGCGGCTCTTTGCCTTCGAACTGGATCCACCCTTTTCCGCCGACTCCGACAAGTATCTGCGACGAACAGTGATGAATGTGCCAGTTGTTGCGGCAGCCGGGCTCGAAAGTGACATTTGCTATCGAAGCGTCTTCGCTGTTGAGAGGCGCGAGCCAGCTGTTTCCGATAAAATATTTTGCGTAAGCAGTGTTCGGTTCGCCGACTGCGAACATAGATTTTTCAGCGTAATCATTGATGTTTTCAGCCTGAACTTTTGTGTTCGTTTTCTCTTTCATCGTGTTTTCTCCTGTTTTTTGGGTTGATGCGCACGCCGTCATGCAGATAAATGCTGCGGCAAGAAGGAATGCAATTGTTTTTTCTGAAAAATTTCTCATTTTTTATCTCCTAAAGTTTCGTTTACAGCCGCAATGATATTAAGCGTCCTCGGATAGCCGATATACGGCATGATCTGAGACGCGACCGGAGTTACACCGCTGTCAAGCGACTCAGCAAGCATTTCCGGATAAAAATCGACTGCGCCGCGTCCGAGCATAGCGGCTAAGATTGCGATATGCCTCGTTTTTTCGTCAAGCCTGACACCATTTTCATTTACGACTTCATTCTGCGAAAAAGCGGCGAAAAACTGAGCAAATTCGGGGTCTGTTTTTTTCAACTCGTCCAGATAAGACCCTGCGGAAACAGTTGTTGTCAAAATCGCACTCATAAATATCACTCCTAAAAATTTTCTCATAAAACCTCCGAATTAAAAAATGAACATTATTTTGACATCGTGTCAGGTTTTTTATCATTTCTTTGCTGTTATTCTGTCGAAATTCTTGTCGCCGCTTTCTTCACTGAGTGCACCCGTTATTTTGTGCGGTTTGTAGGCACTTTCGAGTGTCTTTGCATCATCTTCCGAGAGTTTCAGATCAACTGCCCTGACTGCATCATCAAAATGCGCCATGCTTGTTGCACCGACGATCGGAGCTGCCACTCCCTTCGTGAAATGCCATGCGAGCGCGATCTCAGTCATAGAAACTCCGTATTTTTCAGCCATATCAGCCACTTTTGCGATGATTTCAAGGTTATTTTCCATTTCGGAATCGTATTTGTCGCGGATAACTTTATCTGTTTGAGAACGTCTGCTTCCCGACTCCCAGCCTTTATGCGCAAGATGTCCGCCGGCAAGAGGGCTGTACGGAATAAGCGAAACCCCGTACTGTCTGCAAACGGGAATCAGTTCACGTTCATCCTCGCGGTAAAGAAGATTGTAGTGATTCTGCATAGTTGAGAATTTCGTCCAGCCGTTTTTCTCCGCCGCGATCTGCATATTATGGAACTGATAGCCGTACATAGCACTCGCGCCGATAGCCCTTACCTTCCCGGCTTTTACGAGACTGTCAAGAGTTTCCATCGTCTCTTCGACCGGAGTCGAATAATCGAAGCGGTGAATCTGGTAGAGGTCAAGGTAGTCCGTGCCGAGCCGTGAGAGCGTCCCGTCGATTTCGCGCAGAACAGCCGCTTTTGAGAGCCTGCCCTCATTAAAATAGACTTTTGACGCGAGCACTACCTTGTCACGCCCGATTCCGAGATTTTTCAGCGATTTTCCGATGTATTCTTCGCTCGTGCCGAAGCTGTAGCAGTTTGCAGTGTCAATAAAATTCACACCGAGACTGTAGGCATGTTCGATCATTTTCTGTGTGTCAGCCTGATTCAGAGTCCACTGGTGGAACCTCTCAGACGCTTCTCCGAAACTCATTCCGCCGACGCAGATGCGCGACACCTTGATCCCCGTGTTTCCTAATTCCGTGTATTGCATAAAATCCTCCTTAAACCGTTGTTTTCCAAGCCGTGTCAGCTAAAACCCTATCTCTTTCAGCCACTGCGAAACTTTTTTCTCAGCTTCGGCGCGTTCTTTCTGCGCAGTATGACCGTATATCGCGAGACCTTTCAGTGCTTTGGAGCCTTTCGCCGCGTTTTTGACGTTGTTTTCGGTTCCGCCGATCCCGCTTCCCTCGTGGGTGCAGAATGGAACAACATTTTTGTCTGCAAAATCGTAGCTTTCCAGAAATGTGTAAACAGGCATCGGCATATCGCCCCACCAGTTAGGATAGCCGATGAAGACCGTGTCGTACTGCGCGAATTTCGCAACTTTTCCGACGATTTCAGGTCTCGCCTTCTTCTGTTTTTCATCTTTCGCATACTCCGTCAGCGCGGTATAGCCTTTCGGATAATTGTCTTTCGCGACTTTGATTTCAAAAAGGTCTCCGCCTGTTTTCGCCGCTATCATTTTTGCAATAATTGCCGTATTTCCCTCGGTAATATTGCCTACCGAATACTGCTCGCCCGTTCTTGAAAAATATGCAACGAGAACTTTCGGTTTCGCCGGAGTTTTTGCCGGAGCCGCCTCAGCCGCACCGAGCATTCCGTTTGCCGCGAACAATGTTGAAACAATAGCAACAAAAGATTTGAATTTCATAACAGCCTCCAAATAAAAAAAATGAACATTATTTTGACACCGTGCCGGCTTATACCTTAAGCCCTGTTTCGTAGGCTTCTTTCAGTGCAGGGCTGTTTTTGATTTCACCGATCTGGTAGACACCTGTCGCATAGATGACACCTTTTTCGACCGCGCCTTCGACACAGTCAGCGTATCCGCGGAAACACTCGATCGTGCGTTCCTGCGACTTACGGTCTTCATCTGCCGATGTGGCAATGTAGTAAAATTCTTTGTTTTTGACCTCGAGCCAGCGGGCTACAGTCCTGTCGATCACGGTCTTGAGCTGAGCATCGATCGAATAGAAATATACAGGGCTTGCGAGCACGATTACATCGGCATCGATCATTTTCTGAAGGATTTCAGCCATATCATCCTTGATTGCACACACACCGCCAGATTTCTGACAGTAGTAACATCCTGTGCAGTAGCCGATTTTCTTCTCGCTGACGCGGATTTTCTCAACTTCGTGACCTGCATCCTTAGCCCCGCGCATGAACTCGTCGCAGAGAGTATCAGAGTTGCCGCCTTTGCGCGGACTGCCTGAAAGGATCAATACTTTTTTCATGTTTTCCTCCTGTTTACGGTTATTGTTTTTCTCATTATGCAGAGACTAGAAAAATCAGCATAAAAACGAGTCTTTTCATTAAATCCTCCTGAAGTTTCCTGTTTTGTTCCGCTTACGCCTCCTCGAATGACGGTTTCCACAGCGCGAACTGCACGAGCTGCTCTTCCGTGCGGTGATAGTAGCGTTCGTTTTTGTCAAGCTGCGCGATCTGAGCCATTTCGCCGGCCGTCAGAGTGAAATCGAGAATGTCGATGTTATCCTTGATATGAGCTGCATTTCTGCTGCCGGGAATAACAACGAATCCCATCTGTGTGTGCCAGCGCAGAATAACCTGAGCCGGAGTTTTTCCGTACTTTCTGCCGAGTTCAGCGAAAACAGGTTCTTCGATAAGCGACCTGTCACCGTGACCGAGCGGATACCAGCTCATCAGCTTTATTCCGTATTTATCCAAAGTTACACGAAGGTCTTTCTGCGTGAAATAAGGATGAGCTTCGACCTGGATGAACTGCGGGACGATCTCCCATTTTTTCTCAAGTTCATCTATGTATCTGCCTTCAAAATTGGAAATTCCTATCGATTTCGCCTTTCCTTCACGGTAAGCCCTTTCAAGCTGGCGGTAACCTGTGAGCCAGTTTCCTGCCGGCTGGTGAATAAAGAGCAGATCTACATAATCCGTGCCCAAACGCTCCAAAGTCTCGTCAACGGCATTCGGATTTCCGAATTCGCTCGGCCAGAGTTTTGTCGAAAGAAAGACATCTTTTCTCGCGACTCCGCTTGCTTTTATGCCGCGTCCGCAACCCCTTTCATTCTGGTATGCGTTTGCCGTATCGACAAGCGAATATCCCGTTTTTAAAGCTTCGCGCACACTGTTTTCGGCCTCCTCGGGCGAAAGCATGTAAGTTCCGATACCGATCACCGGACATTCCAGATTGTTGTTAAGTCTGATTTTTTCCATCGGATCCCTCCACTAAAAAGATCGTTTATCATGACACCGTGTCAGGATAAACAAAAATGACACCGTGTCAATTTTTTATTTTGACATCGTGTCAGTTATTTAGCAGAACATCGCAAGAGCTTATTGAGACAGTGCAAGTTTTACGGTTTTCGGAACTCGATCCCTTCGAGATAAGTCACTTCGCCCATTTGCGGCATAAGTACCTGTTTGCCGCTTTCTTCCGCAGCGCGGCGGGCATTCTCAAGCGGTTCAGCGTAAGGATGTCTGCTCAGGCAGAAACGGGAATGATGAACTGTCATATAACGGGCAGCACCAAGCTCAATCATCTCTTTTCCCAAGAATTCCGGCATAGTATGGATGAAAGCCCAGTCTTTGTTATACTGACCGTTCTCAAGAATCGCGAGGTCAATATCCTGAAATTTTTCGCCGATCTCCGCGAAGTGCGGGCCATAACCGCTGTCGCCGCCGATCCATACAGTACGCTTCGGAGTTTTGAACACGAACGAAGCCCAGAGCGTCTTGTTCTGGTGCAGATCTCTGCCGGAAAAATGCCGTGCAGGAGTTGCAGTCACACTAAAACCGCTGCCAAAGTCCGCCGATTCCCGCCAGTCGAGTTCCACTAGTTTTTCAACTGGATATTTCCAGTATTCAAAATGTTCGCCCACACCGAGAGCCGTCACGACACGCTTCACGCGGGGTTCGAGCTCTGTAACGGCCTGATAATCAAGATGATCCCAGTGGTCGTGAGTGATCACTAAAAAATCGATATCCGGCATATCGGCAGGTTTATAGACATCGGTCCCTTTGAACATTTTGTTCACGAAACTCACGGGAGAGGCTTTGTAAAAAATCGGATCTACGAGGATTGTCTTTCCAGACAGATTCATCAGATACGACGAATGGCCGAACCACACGATCCAGTCACGGTCACGCGGCAGTTTTTTCAAATCGGTTCTGACAACATCCATTGCTTTATCGGGGGCAGTAAGACTCTTGTCACCGAACAGAAAATCTCTCCAAACGTCAAAAATATTTTTGTCGCCCGTCATCGTGACAGTTTTGACTTCGTTCACGAATTGTTTTCCGTCATAATGAGGAGACCGCATGATCCGCTCGAGGCGTTTTCCCTGCGGAATACGACCGAAACTCGCCTGATTCAAAAACAAAGTCCCTGCAATTCCGACAACAAGCAGAACCGGAAGAACTATCGAAATAGTCATTATCAGCTTTCTCTTAGTTTTCATATTTTTCAGTTAAAAAATAAAAACGAACTTATTCCGACATCATGTCAGGATAAACAAAAAATGACACTGTGTCAATTTTTTATTTTGACATCGTGTCAGGTTTTCGCCTGAGCACAAAAACTTGCCTTTCAACCGTACCTCTCTAAAATATCGCGTTTTGTTGTTGATTCGTTCGAAGGTCAAACATGGTCGCTTCCGAAATAAATACTTTGACAAACAACATTCTTCCGATTGCTGAAAAATACGGCGTGACGCGGATCAAGCTTTTCGGTTCAAGAGCACGCGGCGACAACAAACCGCAAAGCGACTACGATTTTCTGATAAGCAAAGGGGCTATTCAAACTTTGCTGCAATATGCCGCTTTCGTAGCTGAACTCGAAGAGCTTCTCGGAGCTCATGTCGATGTCATTACCGACACTTCCGATGATGAATACTTGATAAACACTGCTGAAACCGAGGGGATCGAAATCTATGGAAACAAATAACCGGGATCAGCAGATTATCCGGAAAATCATCAAATACTGCAACGAAATTGCTCAGACTCACGAGAGTTTCGGTAACAAAAAAGAGCTTTTTTTCGATAAAAGCACCGGTTTTATCTACCGGAATTCGATAGCAATGCCGATTTTACAGATAGGCGAACTCGTGAAAAGCCTTTCCGACGAATTCAAATCGGCTCACAGCACTATTCCGTGGCGCGACATCGCAAGAATGCGGGATTATTTTGCTCACCGTTACGGCGCAATGGATTACGACATGACTTGGAACACATCACTCGAAGATGTGCCGATGCTGAAAAGCTATCTTGAGAAACTTGAAGTAAAGAAGGCGCAGTGATGGCAACACAACACAACTAATTAAAAAGCGTACAGCCGCTTTTCAAAAGTCAAGTATTTTCTTCAATAATTTTGCAATTTTATCAACTTTTTTTTAAGGAGAAAACAATGAAGAAGTTTTGTGTTTTAGCAGCAATTTCTGCGGCAATGTTTCTGATGATTTCATGCGGCGGCAGTTCCGACGGCGAGTCGTGCTACACGGACGACAGCAACGACTGCAACGGTAAAACAGTAAAGATCTGCGGCAGCGGCAGCAGCTCGTATTATGAAGTTGACGGCAAAAAGTTTGCCTGCGATGCATCAGGCTGTGAAAATGCTGCCCGCGAACTCACAAAATACTGCGACAGTGCTTCAAACAACACACCGGCAGAGCCCGATGATCCGACAAATCCCGAAAACAACAATCCTGCAGAATCAGGTGATACCGAAAGCAAAATTCCGGAATGTGACCCGACAACAGCCCATACTTACGGCTATCCTTCGTGCAAAGAATCGGGACTTCTCTGGTCTCTCCAAGCAAATGATGCCATGGATTGGGATGAAGCGGTTTCATACTGCGACAATCTGAACGCAAGCGGCTTTGACGACTGGCGCCTGCCCACAATCAGTGAACTTAGAAAACTTATCCAAAACTGTTCCGAAACAGTTTCCGGCGGCTTGTGCGGAGTAAGCGACGACTGCCTTTCCGACGAGTGCTGGTCCGAAGCTATGTGCGTCTACTGCCCTGATGTTGACAGCCCCGACTTTGATCAGGAAAATAGGAGTCCTTTGAACGACTTTTACAGCATTCTTGGCGACGACATGGCTGCTTTCTGGTCTTCGTCATCGAACGGCAAGGATGATGAAAGATGGGTCGCAGATTTCAGGAATGCCAGCATCTATACTTCCGTAACAACTACAGGCAAATCTGTCCGCTGCGTCAGAAGCGCGGAATAAGAACTAAAATCCACGATTAAAATTTTTCATAGAAATTCATTTTTATCCTGACAAGTGTCAGGTTTTATCGTTTGTAATGATAGCCTGAACCATCAGCAGCGGTGACTTCCGCAGCCGTGTTCTCCGCAGTTTCCTTCGTGATGGTCGTGGTGTTCATGGTGAGTGCAGTGAGAATCGGGATCGTATTCAAGTTTTCCCGCAGCAAGAGCTTTAGCAGCCTCGTCGGCAGATCCTTTTACACCGGGATAGAGAGCGATCCCTGCTTCCTCCAGAGCCATTCTCGCGCCGCCGCCTATTCCGCCGCAGATGAGAGCATCGACCTGAGCCGCTTTCAAAAAACCGGCAAGTGCGCCGTGACCGCTTCCGTTCGTAGGAACGATCTGTTCCCTGACGACAGCACCGTTTTCGACATCGTAGAATTTGAAGTTTTCAGTGTGTCCGAAATGCTGAAAAACATCGCCGTTTTCATAAGTTACCGCAATTCTTCTGTGTTCCATCTTTTTCTCCATAATGTTGTCAGGCAGTTTCACGGGAGCAAATTCACAACATCCGCCGACGATCAGAAGGCGTTTACCCCGGACAAGAGCATCGGCAACTTTGCGCCGTGCACTTTCATAAATCGCAGTGACCGTAGTCCTGGCGACATTCATCTTCAAAGCGCACGCTTCCTGCGTAAGCCCTTCATCATCCAGAAGACGCATAGCCTCGAATTCATCCACCGTCATGAAAACACTTTCCGCCGTTTCGACATCATCCGGGGAAAAGCTCCTGAAAAGCGGTAATTTCTCAATTCTGCGGCATCTTGCGGGTCTTGCCATCGTGAACCTCCCGCAAAAAAGTAGTTAGTTTTTGACATATGTCAATAAAATATTTTTTTGCCGTGTTCAGACATCAATCCTGTTCCGGCATAAAAATTTCAAGGAATAAACTTATCTTGACACAGTGTCAGTTTTTTATTTTGACATCGTGTCAGTTTTCTATAAAATACGGCGTTCAGGAATGCTTTTGAGCATTGCCGGAGAGTGAAATCAAACCGTTTTTTGGAGGATCGAATGAAAAAAGTTATTGTGATGTTAGTCGTCGCACTGCTTGCGGCTGTTCTCTTCGCTCAGGGAAAGTCCGAAGCGAAAAAACCGGCTGCGGAAAGTGCAAAAAAGAGTACAGTTCAACAAAATGAAGGAGGAAAGAAGATGCCGAAGAAATTAGTCGCCTATTTCAGTGCGAGCGGAACGACTGCAAGAGCTGCGAAAGAGCTCGCGGAAGCCGCAAAAGCCGACCTTTATGAAATCAGGCCTGAGACAAAATACACGAGCAACGATCTCGACTGGAGAGACAAATCATCGCGCTCCAGCGTTGAGATGGCCGACAAGAAAAGCCGCCCGAAACTTGCCGACAAAAATGCAAAAATCGCAGATTACGACGTGATTTTCATCGGTTTCCCGATCTGGTGGTATGTCGCGCCGCACATCATCAACACCTTCCTCGAAGCTTACGATTTCAGCGGCAAGAAGGTCGTAGTTTTCGCAACGAGCGGCGGCAGCGGTTTCGGAAACACCGTGAAAGAACTTCAGCCGAGCGCACCGAAAGCGACTATCATCGAAGGAAAACTCTTTAACGGAAAAATCGACAAAGCCGAACTCGCTAAATGGGCGGAAAAATTCTAAAGATCTGCAAAAACTTGTCATCTCACCCGAAAGACCTAAAATGCCGCGTTTTTTCGGTGTTTTTAGGGAGAAAAAGCCAACAATGAAAGACATCATCATAAGAGCGAACTGCGAGTCAGACCTTTACAACCACTACAGCGGGAATCCGTAACTCAGCACGGATCTGCGTGAATACATCGAACTCAAGCAGCGCAGGATCAGTCAGCATCAGGATATGCGGATAATCATCGTCACGAAGCAGCCTGTCGACGAAGAACGCATGAAACAGGCATTCGCGGACTGGAATAACGAGGAGTGGCAGCTGCTGAAACGCGAAGCCAGAATAAATATTACGCGCCAACTCTGGATGTTCATTCTCGGAGCCTTGTTCATAGCAGTCAGCGTCAGCATCGAAAAATTCGTCGATAAAGTCGCTTTCACGATTCTTTCTACGATAGGCGCATTCGCAATGTGGGAAATGGCAGGCGTCTGGATCATCCAGAATCCGAGATTAAGACAGAGAAGAAGGATGCTGCGCCAGCTCCGCGACAGGTGCACGATAGAATTTCACTGCAAAGAATAATTAAACCGTGTCAGAATAAATAAAAATGACACTGCGCCAATTTTTTATTTTGACATCGTGTCATTTAAAAAAATCCTTGAGTTTTTTTTCCCAGACCTTATAATTCTCTGATTTTTTTGTGAATTTAGAAGTCGAACAACACAATGGAGATTAAGATGAAAAAACTTTTCCTTGTTTGTGTTCTTTTTTCAGCTATCGTCTTCGCAGGCTGTACGAGTGACGAAGAGGAAGATTTCGGCGGACTCAATCAGGAATGCTACTCGAACGGAGCCTGCGATCCTGGTCTGCTCTGCGACACGAACAACAACACTTGTATTGAAGATCCAAACAGCAGCATGCACAACGATGCAGATCAAGCAGACACGACATCGGACAACGGCAATACGACCAATGGTAATGATAACGATATCGCAGACTCAGGCGACACCGTTTCCGACAATGACAACACGCCGGTAGCTTCATGCGTTCCCAAAGAATCAGGATGTCTTCCAGCAATGGAAAGTGAAAAAGACGCAAACCTCTGCGACGGCATGGACAACGACTGTGACGGCATGATCGATGAAGGTTGCACCTGCACAGCCGGTGAGACACAGTCGTGTTTCTCAGGAGATCCGAGCAAGAGAAGAGTCGGAATATGCCGTGACGGAATCCAGACCTGCGTTGTTGACCCAAGCACGAATATCGGAATCTGGAATGTATGTAAGGGAGAAATAAAACCGAAAAACGCCGAAACCTGCAACAATGCCGACGACACCTGTGACGGCTGCGTTGACCATCTTCTAACCTGCAAACCGCCCATAGACTGTTCTTACGACATCGGCGAAGCAAGACCCTTTGAAGACAAGCTGATCGACGGCAACCAGATTTACGATACAGGTCATCAGTTTAACGATGCTGAAACGGCAACATGGGAATGGACTATTGAAAAAGGTGTATGCGACACAGTTCTCGGAACAACGAGTTTCACAACTAAAGGTGCGAAAAATCTTTCAGAACTGCTTGACGGTCAAGGAAATGCAACAAACGAAATCAAAGGTGTAGGACTTTCTCAGATCAAACTCAGATTCCAGCTTTCCGGAAGCCACGTCATTCACCTTAAAGTAACTCGTGCGAACGGTGAAGTGTACGAGTGCGAATGGATCCTGAAAGTCTCTGCCGACGGTCTCAGAATCGAACTCTGCTGGGATACCAACAATCTGGTCGATATCGATCTCCACATGGGTAAAAACGGTGTTACGACAAGCTGGGATCCGTTCCAGTATACCGCCTGCACTCCAGACAACTGCCGCGGCGATCCTTTTGGAACAGCAAGCAATCACTCAGAGGCCAACTGGAGTCTGAGCGGATGGTTTTACGACAGGACAGCAAACTACAATGCAAACGGAGTATGGTGTGACGGAAACAACAAACTTCCCAACCCGCGTTACGATCTCGATAATTTGGGAGAAGGACCCTATCCGGAAAACATCAACCTCGACAACCCGAACGACGGCGACACTTTCAGAATAGCCGCGACTTATGCATACGGAGGTCAAGACAATATACTTTCCCATCCGGTCCTGAACATCTACTGCGGCGGCACGCTCAAGGCGGTTTACGGTCTTGATCCTCAGGTTCAGAATTTTCAAACAAGAAGGGATTTCTGGAAAGCTGTTGAAATCAGGTGGGTCGGCGACTATTCAAGCGACGAGTGCGTACTTACTCCGAGATGGGATGACAATATCGGTTATGTCGTCAACCACAACAGTTGGGATTTTCCGGCATACGATAACTGGTAAACTAAAACTTTCTTGCCACAACGCAGATATAGTCCTTTTCGATAATCTCATCTATTGAAATTTCAGTAAAACCAACTGATTCAAGCACAGTTTTGATTTCGTCTCCCGTATGGATCTTAAGTCCTGGAATCTGTTTTTCCCACTCGAAATTTTCAGGAATGCGGCCGGCGGCTTCGTTCACGATCATGAATGTTCCGCCTGATTTAAGGCAGCGGAAAACTTCCTTGAAAGAGTCCTCAAGCTGCCAGTAGTAGATGGTTTCGAACGCAGTGACAACATCAAATTTAGCATCTTCAAAAGGAAGTTCCCGCACATCGGCGCAGAAAACCTGACATCTCCCGCTTTTGACCTCGATTTTATTGGTCTTTTTCGTTTCGGCGACCGCGACTTTTGAAAAATCAACACCGAAAACTTTGCCGTTTGCCATAGCAAGAAGGCGTTTTATATTCGCTCCGCCGCCGCATCCGCAGTCGAGACAATCGGCATTTTCAGCCATTTTCAAATGCGGAAATCCCCAGTCGGCAAGGACTGCGTGACGCTCTCCGTTGAGCTTTCTCACCATGATTTTTCCCAAAATTCCGACAGGTTTTGCCGCCATATTCTTGAACTTTTTATATAGCCACATCGAAGACTCCTTTCTTTCAAATTCTTCTCAAAAAAACGCCGAATTATAGCCGAAAAACGGATATTCTGTCAAAAACAAGCCTCCTATATTGAAACATCTGAATTTTTATTGTATCATCCTGCGGTTTTTTTAACTATAAAAGGTGTGATATGACATATTCGATCATAGGAATTTTAGCAGCAATCATACTGGTGATCACGAACCGGGATGTGTTTCTGACCAGGAAGGACGCTATTGCAGGCACCCGGAACACTTACTGCTGGTTTCTTCTGGCTGTGCTCAGCTACTATGTCACCGATGCGCTGTGGGGTGTCTTCGACGAATACCGGATGACAAAGATCCAGTTCGCCGATACGACCCTTTATTTCGTCGCAATGGCCGCTGCTGTGCTTCTGTGGACGCAGTACGTAGTCGATTATCTTGAAAGAGGAAATATTTTTGACAAGATACTGCGGTATACCGGATGGGCGTTTTTCGTATTCGAGATCATTGTGATAACGCTCAATATTTTTCATCCTGTCATGTTCTGGTTCGATGAAAACGGCGTTTACCACGCGGAAAGTATAAGACACGTCACTCTCGCAATCCAGATCCTGATGTTTCTGCTCACATCGGCCTATACGCTTCATGTCACTCTCAGAACCGAGGGAAAAATGCGGCGGAGGAACCTTACCATCGGTCTTTTCGGAATCGCCATGATCGTTCTGATAGCATTCCAGATCATCTATCCGCTGTGGCCTTTCTACGCGATGGGATATATGGTCGGAACATGCCTGCTCCACACTTTTGTCGTTGAGGACGAAAAGGAGGAATACCGCAGAAAGCTTGAAAAATCGCTGCTTCGCGAACAGGCGCAGAAAGACGAGCTCGCTGAAAGCAAAAAGGCTCTGGTGGCTGCACTGGCAGAGGCGGAACGCGCCAACAAGGCGAAGACGGTATTTCTATCCAACATGAGCCATGAAATCCGCACCCCCATGAACGCGATCATAGGCCTGAACACTATCGCCGCCAGCGATCCGACGGCAAGCAGTGAAGTGAAAAAGCATCTTGAAAAGATCGGGGTTTCCGCCCGCCATCTGCTTGAAATCATCAATGATATCCTCGATATGAGCCGTATAGAATCAGGACGGATGGCACTCAAGACCGAACCGTTCACCTTCTCCAGGGCAATAGATCAGGTAAACAGCATAATCGGCGGGCAGTGCAAAGACAAAGGGCTTGCATACAAGTGCACTCTCAACAGCAAGTTTGACGAGTGCTACATCGGCGATACCATGAAACTCAAGCAGATATTGATCAACATTCTGGGAAATGCCGTCAAATTCACCCCTGAGGGCGGGTCTGTGAACTTCGAAGTCACCGAAGCTTCGCGTTCTGACGGTAAAGTCGTGCTGAAGTTCGTTGCCAGTGATACCGGAATAGGGATAAGCAAAGAGTTTCTGCCTCATATTTTCGACACTTTCAGCCAGGAAAATTCTTCTGCGGCCGGCAGTTACGGAAGCACCGGTCTCGGCATGGCGATCACAAAAAGCATTGTCGAGCTGATGAACGGAACTATCTCCGTGGAAAGCGAAAAAGGGAAAGGAACTACTTTCACCGTAACAGTCACACTTGAAGAATCTGCCGCAAAGAACTCTGAAACAGCGGGCGGAGAAGAGGCGCAGAGCGGCTGCGGGAAAAAATACGGCACTGCCGGAATCGATCTGACCGGATGCCGCATACTTTTGGCCGAAGACGTACCGGTAAATGCCGAAATCGTGAAAATGATTCTTGGAATGCGCAAAATCGAAGTCGATACAGCGGAAAACGGAAAAATCGCGGCTGAAATGTTCGCATCGCACGATCCGGGATACTATGCAGCCATTCTGATGGATATGCGTATGCCTGTGATGGACGGGCTTGAATCTACAAGAGTGATCCGCTCCATGGAACGCTCCGATGCAGGAACTATTCCGATCATCGCTCTGACCGCCAACGCATTCGACGACGATGTCCAGCGCAGCCTTCAGGCAGGACTCAACGCGCATCTGAGCAAACCGATAGAACCTGCGGCTCTCTTCAGAACACTTGAAGAACTTGTCAAACTACCGGATTCAGAAAGAAATTCCTGAGCTTTTTCAGTATAAAAACTTATTTTGCTTTGTCAGAATCGATATCGCTGAATGCGCAGCCCACAGCTAAAATCGCGTTTTTGATGCAGTCGGGGCAGCTGCAAAGGTAGTGAGTTCCGTCGATTCCCTTCAGATCCTTGCAGATCGTCGCACCGCAAAGTTCTTTGAATTTATCGACGATGATCCTTGAATATTTGAGCGTTCCCTGCCCTTCGGAAAGTATTCCTGCGACCATGATCGCTCCGACAAGAGCACCGCAGGTCCCTTCCATGTTCCCCATTCCTCCGACAAATCCGGATGTCAGTATGGCAAGCTCATTCTCGCCTATCTTTACGATGTCGCTGAATGCCGCCAGTACCGATCTCGTGCAGTTGTAACGGCCTTCCGCCTTGTATGCCGCACCTTTTTCAGCTCTTTCCTGAATACTCATTTGTCTCCTCCGTTTTTAAGTTTCATTTTTATCTCTTTCCGCACTTTTTCCAGTTCTCCGCTCGTGAGAATCGGTATGAGTGCATTTATCTCATCTATCGGTTTGTCCCACCTCAACTAGCCGGATTTTCAAGCAGGTCTTCCATTTTGCAGCCCAGCGCGACGGAAAGTTTGTAAAGAGTCTGCGCCTGAGCTTTGTCGATATCATTCACTCTCTGTTCGTAAAGCTGGATCGAGTGCAGCTGAACGCCTGATGCAGCCGCAAGTTCGGACTGGGAAAACTGTCTGTTTTCACGGATATTCTTTAAATTTGTACTGACGGAACGTTCCGAAATTTTCTTATCCATCGCCTCGATGAAAGCTGTAATATCCATTTCGTGGTAGACTTTGTACATCTTTACGATTTCAGAAAGCGGAACTTTGCTGAAAACCGCTTTAAAAGTTTTTGCCGAATACCATTGATACTGCGCCAAAGCCCAGCCGGCCCAGTATTCCGGAGAACGGCTCTGCGAAAACTCCGGCTCAGGAAGTTCTCGGCCCGGATCGACTTTTTCCACAATTGAGCGAACCAGTTCTATCCCCGATTTCCCTGCGACGATCGAAGGATTTCCAGAGCCGAACTTGTCGCTTTCGCCGGATATTACGAAAATATCGGCAAAACCGTCGGGTTTCATTCCGCAGACATTCACCGCATAATCGCAAGCCACAGCAAGAGACGTCGCAGCATACTCCAAATAATCTTCACTGTATGCGCGGATCACCATTTTTCATTCCCTCTCGGATAATATCCATAACAAAAATACTTTTAGATATCACGGCACGGCGGATTTCTTCTCTATAGGCCGCTCTCGCATCGGCGTCACGCGCCGTATATTTCGGGAAATATGTTTCACAACTGACCGCTTCGGCTCCGGTAAAAATCAGCTGAGCGAACGCCTTTTCCGAAACAAGAACATACTGAATGCCGAGTTTTCCCAGGTGCATAGCCTTTTCCAGACTTGCAAGCGGCAGAGTATTGTTGATGAAATCCCTGGCAAAAGAAAAATAGGAATCGTCAGCGCGGTAGCCAGTAACAACATCAAAAGGAGCCGTATCAACTGCAAAGTTGTTCACGATATACTCTTTCGCCGCAGCTGCGATCTCGTTTTCCAGCGAAAAAGTCCTGTTGCGCAGCAGAACGGCTATCCAGTTCAGGACTGAGTAGCGCTCATCCTGCAAATCAAGCACTTTAAGGCCGCTTTTTTTCAGCCTGTATTTGTTGACAAAACCGTTGCTGTTTTCTCTGCATGCCCACTCTTTCGCGACTTCGATTTCCTTTGTGCAGTAGAATCCCTGACCGTAGTCATTGTGTTTTTTCCCTGCCGCAAGAGTCGGTTTTTCAATGATTTTCGTTGATCCGTGATATAGAATCATGCTCAAGCCTCCGATTTTGTATCACCACAATGATACAGTTTTTTATATCATCACAATGATACTTTTGTCAAGAGCTTTTTATAATTTGGCAATTTGGCGGATTTTTGCTTGGCAAATTGGCGCACTATCAAATTATGGCACAATAAAAATTTAGTGTCAGCCTCTCTGAAACCGGCGGGCAAAAGTGCTCGCTTACGCTGCGCTAAAAATGCGGTCACTGGCTCTACCTCACACAACGAACATAGTATGTATTTGTCTTATTGTAGTCATTCACGTATCCGTAGTCGAAATCCACGCACCATGCGCCGGACAGAATAAATAGAAAAGTAGTGAAAGAGGAAGACCAAAACCAACAACAAGCATGGTTTTTATCTATTCCGCAAATATCCTTGATTTTATAAATCTTTAAAAGTTCATCTTTTGTCGGAACTCTCCAATCATCAAATCCGCCTTTCCTCAAATTTTTGGCATACTGCATAGCATCATTCCAATTCATATTGTACGAAGAACAGACTTTTTCGATCATGCGGATATTGCCTATCGGCACTTTCAATTCAATATAGTCGCCTCTATCAATAAAGCCTTTAGCCTCCAATTCTCTTCTCTCTTGTTCTATTTTCTCTTGCTCTATTCTCTCCTGTTGTTCTCTTATTTTTTCTTGTTCTCTCTCTTGTTCTATTCTCTCTTGTTGTTTTCTTATTTTTTCTTGCTCTCTCTCTTGTTCTATTCTCATTGTTTCTCCAAGAGTCATTTTTCCGCATTTCGGGCAAAACTTCATTCCTGCATCAAGAAACTCTCCGCAACATTTTTCACGCTTCGCGCCACAATTATGACAGAAAAGGGAATCGTCCAAAAGTGATGCTCCGCATTTTGCACATTTTTTTGTTACAGGTTGTGGCGGAACATAGGTTGATGATCTCGGTGCAGAATTTCGTTTTGTTCGTTCTTCGTCTTGCTTTTTGCGTAATTCCGCTTCTTTTATTCTCATAATTTTCTGCTGATCATCCAAAGCCTGCAATTTAAGATAATAATCTTCTGCTTCCAAACTTTGCTCGTATGAAAAACGCCTAGAAGAAGAACCATTATCACGAGCCACATGATAATAAAAACCGTAATCTTCATCCTCACCTTTATATATGTATGCCATTTTTCGCTCCTAAAAAAGACTCCAAAAACACAATATTATATGGATTTATTAAAAAGAGTTCAATTATTTCTATTTGGCAAATTGGCGGATTTTCGCTTGGCAATTTGGCGGATTTATTCTCCAAGACAACCGATCGGCACAATATACACGCCGTCGTTCCTGCGATAAGCATAATCACCGACAGCGGTAAGAACCATCATAAAAGACGGAACTTTCATTTTTTCGGTATTTATCAGCGAAGAGAGCTTTTTCAGCGTCGCGGCACCGTGTTCTATCGCTGTTTCGCCGCCAAGTTTGATTTCAACCAATCCGAAGGAACCGTTGCGTAAATGCACGACAGCGTCACATTCAAGCCCGTTTTTATCCCTGTAATGGCGGACTTCTCCGTCAAGCGCATCGGCAAAAACCCTGAGATCTCTCACGCACATAGTTTCAAAAAGCAGTCCTAAGGTATTAAGATCGTTAATCAAATCATCAGGACCAAGACCGAGAGCTGCGACAGCGATCGAAGGGTCTACAAAATAACGCGTTTCCGAACTGCGGATCGCCGTTTTCGATCTTAAATTGGGATTCCACGCAGGCATATCCTCGACAACAAATATTTTTTTCAAAGCGTTTATGTAAGAATTGACCGTGGTATCTGAAAAATCGGAAGCCTCGTTTGTCTGCAAATCGTCACAAATAGCTTTGACCGTGATCTGTGAACCGAGATTTCTGGCAAGCGAACGCATCAGACGCCTTACTCTGTCAGGATTTTTTG
Organism: bacterium; assembly: GCA_017645765.1. Lineage (GTDB taxonomy): Bacteria > UBP6 > UBA1177 > UBA1177 > UBA1177 > UBA1177. The sequence goes on from JAGCNV010000040.1 coordinate 30,423, forward strand.
AAATACCGTCAGCCCTTGAAATATCGGAACGCACGACAGCATCAAAATAATCGAACGCCTGAGAAAGAGCTGTTTCATTATCCATTTCACACGCTTTAGGCCAGCCGCCGCGGCATATCAGGAAAGCTATATCCTTCAAATCCAGCTTGTTGACTCCCGATATCTGCTCTGGAGTTTCAAAAAGTTGTTTTATACTTACGCTTCCGTTTGATTCACCTGATTCAAAAAGGCTCATCGGTCTCATCAAAAGCCACGAAAAACGTCCTGTTCCGCTGTGATAAATTTCATCGCTGCTTACCGGAACAGCAGAGCCTGTAAGAATGAACTGCCCGAAACCGTCTCGATGATCGACTTCAAAACGCACCGCATCCCACAACTGCGGAGCAACCTGCCATTCATCTATAAGCCGCGGAACATCACCTTGAAGCAATATTCCGGGATTTATTTCGGCAACCTGAAGATTCTGCTTGAATTTCGCCGGATCCGACATGTAAAGAATGCTGCCTGCAACCTGCTCCGCCGTCGTAGTTTTTCCGCACCATTTTGCACCTTCAACCAGAACAGCACCTTTGCCTTTTAACTTTTTCACCAAAAGCGAATCAACCACTCTGTGTTTATACTTTTTCATTCTACCCTCCAAAAACACAAAAAGAGCATACTGAAAAATTCACTGAAATCAAGCAATTTGGCAGATTGGCGGATTTTTGCTTGGCAATTTGGCGTATTTTCGTTTGGAAAATTGGCGGATTTTTGCTTGGCAAATTGGCATATTTCCGGATCAGAATTTTCCGAAATAAGGGCTAAAATCCACCCATTCCTATCGTTGCGGAAAACTTGATCTCGTTCTGCATCAGATTGTGCGAAATACCGACCGCAACCGCAGGGAACGCCAGTTTTTTCAGATACATTTTCAATCCGGTCGAATAGCCGAAATTCATTACGAAACTGCCGTCGGAATCCTCTCCGGCGAACTGTTCCAAAAGTCCGTAAGCCGAAAACATCACGAATTTCGTGTTCAGGATACCGACTTCTAGACCTAAATCGGCTCCGCCCATCTTGGTGCCGTGAAATTTGTCGGGCATGATCGTCGTTCCGACAACCATCTGCGAAGGTCTCAGCGTGACCGGAAGGTTGTTCGACCAGAAAAGTGCATACTGGGTAAGCACTCTGAGGCGCGTAACCGGCAGCGGATGCTGTATGGAAAGCTGCAAACCAATGGATTCCGCACAGCTTCCCGAGGTCAGAACAGTCACACCGCCGTCTATGCTGAACGACTTCACCGACATGAACCATTCGTTGAGCGAAGGGAAACTAATGTCCCAGCCCACTCCAGGCGTAAATGCGTGAAAAGATTTGATTTTTTCTTTATATTCCGAGTACTTTTTCTTAACCCCTGCATTTGTGTAGTTGTAGCGCAGACCGGCATTTATCTTCGAATGAGCCGTGATTTTATCGCTAACTGCGGCATAAACCGAACCGCTCATTGCGTTGTATTCGAATATTTTTTCGCCCGAAAGATTCTTTTCCTCGTTGTCGCGCCGGGTGAAAGAGGCTCCGACCGTAAAACCGGGGTGTTTTATGTCGCGTGAAGGTCTGCTGTAGGCCATAAGAGCGAGCTGTATATTTTTAGAAAAAACTCCGCCCACGACATAGTTGTCTCTGATCCCGAACGCATTCATATCCATCACGAAAGCCCCGCCCATAAAGCCCGTCGAGCTTGAATACATGAAAAAAGGGACCGGAATGAACGACCATTTTTCCTTAACTTTTATGAAAAGCACAGAGGCGCCGTTTTCATCTTTCTGAAGAGAAACTTCGGTTTCGGAAAAGAGCTCCAGCTCCTCAAGAGTGACCTTGACTTCATGCAGATCAATGCGGCTTTCGGACATTCCGACATACTTCCCGAGCACCGCAAACATATAGGATTCCTTTGTCCTTTCCAAACCTTCAAACTTCAGCGCCGACACAAGTGTTTTATCCTTAACATCTTGATTTTCTTCAGCAAAAACACAGAAGCACGAAAAAAGCGGAATGAGCAGAAAAAAGAAAAACAGATATCTTATCATTTATTCATTTATCTTATCATTTATCTTATCATTTATCTTATCATTTATCCTATCATTTTTGCCATTTATCTTATCAGTTCATTCGTTTATCTTATCAAATCACCACACTAATTTTTCTTCCAGAAGCCGCACTAATTTTTCAAGTCCTGCTTTGTCAGTAGCGGAGAAGCGGTTTGTCAAGGGACTATCGATATCGAGAACGGCGACGAGTTTGCCATTTGAATGGATCGGAACGACGATTTCTGAGTTCGACGCGCTGTCGCATGCGATATGACCCGGAAATTCGTGGACATCTGGAACAAGAACGGTTTCATCTTTCAGAAGCACCGTTCCGCAGACACCTTTGCCCGGCTGAATGTGGATGCAGGCAGGCTTTCCCTGAAACGGTCCGACCGTGAGAACACTGTTTCTCACGAGGTAAAATCCCGCCCAGTTCAAGTCTTTCAGACTCGTCATTATGAGTGAAGAAATGTTGCTGAGTGCCGCAATGCACCACGGCTCGCTCTCAAGCAGCTCAGTTGCCTGTTTCAGAAGAATGTCGTAGTTGGTCATTATGCCTCCTATGCTTTTTCAACTTCTTTTTTAGTTTTTATCGTTGCCGCATACGCGCTGTTGATGAGACCAAGTATCGCAGAAAGGATGAAAAGGGTCTCAATTCCGAGCGTATGCCAGATCCATCCGCCGAAAAGGGCGATAAGGATGCTTATCAGGTGGTTTACCGAAACGCCGGTCGAAATCGTTGCGCGGGTCTCTTCAGGCGAATCGGAAAGATCTTTGACATAGACATTCGAAGCCATCGAAGCGAGTGAAATCACCGAATCAAGAATGTAGTTCACGCAGCACACGACAAAAGCGATGTCTCTCGGGAAAATGTGGTGGGCAAATCCGTAGAAAAAGCAGACTATGACAAGGATCAAAGTATCCATGATCATTATGATTTTATATCCGAAACGGTCGATCATCCTTCCCACAAGCGGAGAAGCGGCAAAACAGCAGACTGCCGAAATCGCGAAAAGGAGGCTTATTATCATCGCGTCGGCACCGTAGAAAAGAACGAGGACATAAGGACCGAAAGTAAAGAATATCTGCTTTCTCGCACCGTAGAAAACTTCGATCATGTAGTATTTCGAGAACTTGCGGCGGAAGTAGAATCTCCGTTTTGCCCTGTCGGTCTCGCTGCTTCCCGTCATGCGCAGAGAAAAAATGAAACCGAGGAGAAGGATAGAACTGCTCACGATGAAGACCGGCTTGAAAAGTGCCGTGCTTTTGCCGGCAAAGAGACATACCGCAAAAATTATGACATACCCCGCGAGCATTCCCATCTGATGCACCGCGTTCTGCATTCCGAGGGCGATCCCGCCGCGCCCCTCCTTCGCATATTCAAGTGTCAGCGTGTTGCGCATCCCGAGCTGGACGTGCTCGCCCAAAGAATAGATGAACATCGCGAGGATGACGAGGAAACGCACCGGCGGAACGACTGACTGCATCGCCATGCCGCAGACCATGATGACAGCGCCGAATTTATATATTTTTTCAGCCGAAAAAGTGTAAAAAACGGCAAGAAAAAAAATGAGCAGAAAACCCGGAAGTTCGCGGAAAAACTCAGAGACGCCTTTGTCGAACTCGCTCATTCCGACGACCTGCGCCAGATAGTTGTCAAGCACACCTTTATACAAACCGAAAGCGAGCGCGAATGTCACCATCGACACGAAAAACGCCATGTATTTTGAATCCTGCCTGAAAACTTCCTTGAAACCGCCCATGACCGCTCCGAAAACTAAGAAAAACGGCGCAGAGATACTTTTGCAGAATTTTTTTATTCAGCCAACTCTTCGAGTCTTTTTTTCTGTTTTTTTGCTTCTTCGAGAAGTGCGGAATAGTCAGTGTCGGTGCGGCTGCGGAGAAGTTCCGTCATTTCGCTGAGCGGTTTGTAGATCGGGGTGAGCGAGATGTTTCCGTACATTCCTTTGAGTGCGTGTGCCACTTCAAACGCGGTGTCGAGATCTTTTTTCACAAGCGCCGCTTCAAGCGCGTTCAGCTGTTCGTCCGGAACAGCCATATTCACGAGTTTAAGGTAAAAATCGTTAAGTCCCATGCAGCGCGCAACGCCTTCTTCGACATTTGCGCCGAAATCTTTAAGTTTTTCGATTGTCAGCATCTCTTTCTCCCCTCTTTTTCTATCATTTCGGAAAATTGATCAACCGGAAGCGGCTTCGAGAAATAGTAGCCCTGGATTATGTCGCAGCCGTTTTCCTTCAAAAGCCTGTACTGTTCCTCTGTTTCGACTCCTTCCGCGATAACGGGAACATTCAGGAACGACGCGATCTCGATCATAAGCTGGACCATACGCAGATCCTTTGCGTTTTCGCAGATGCGGCGGACAAATTTCATATCGAGTTTCAGCGCGTCAATCGGCAGGGCGGCAAGCATGTTGAGCGAGGAATATCCCGAACCGAAGTCGTCCATTTCGAGTTTGAAGCCGCGCGATCTCAGCGAATTGGCAATTTCGATTATGCGGTCAGAACTCTCGGTATATGCGGATTCAGTTATTTCAAGCAGCATATCGCCTGTCTGAAGCGAGTTGTCACGCACCAGATCAACCATATTCTGCTCATAATCCGGAGCAAGCAGATCAATACGCGAAACATTGACCGAAACAGGAACCGTCACGCCGAATGCGACTTTCCATGACTTTATCTGACGTGCGACTTCGCGCCATATATAGTTGTCAAGCCTGTTGATAAGACCGTTTTCCTCGAAAAGCGGGATAAACAGACCGGGGCTTATCATGCCGAGCTCGGGATGGTTCCATCTGACGAGGGCTTCGGCACTGCAAAGACGCGGCTCGTCACCTTTTATGTTGAATTTAGGCTGATAGACGACTTTGAACTGTTTTTCGGCAAGCGCAGCCTCAACCTCGTGAATGAGTTTCTCCGCGAAGAGCTCCTTCTCATGCAGGTTTGAGTCATAAATCGCATAGTGTTCCGAAGCACTTTTGCGAAGCAGGTTGCACGCGATATTCGCTTTGTCGAAACGCTCTTCCATGCTGACAGAAAAATCGACATTCTGGTAAACGCCCATACGCAGATTGATTTTCCCTTCTCCGGCAATATCAGCCGCGGCATCACTTATACTTTCGAGGAAATCCTCGTGGGAATCGCAGTGCGGCAGATAAACGAAGAAAAGATCAGATCCACCGCGCCCGGCAAGACCTTCGCTCTGAAAAGCGAAATACTTTATCTCATCGGCGAGAGCGCACAGAAGTTTGTCTCCGAAACTTCTTCCTCTGAGTTCGTTGACGAGGTGAAAACGCGAAACGTTGACAGCAATAGCATCCATCTCTCTTCCCGGTATGTAAACATCGCTTTTGGCGCAGTACTGAAAGAAGAAATCCTTGTTGTAAAGCCCTGTCAGGCGGTCTGTTTCAGTCGCGAGAATTATGTCGCTATCCTCGGCAAGCTCGATTGAACGCTGGACACGCGCCATGATGACTTCCGGCATATTGTAAGGTTTCGGAATGAAATCGGCGGCGCCGAGCTGAAGGCTCTCGACTTCGGCGTCTTTTTCAGACGTGAGAACGATGATCGGAATTTTTCTCAGCTTCGGATCGGCTTGCATTGCTTTGAGAACTTCGTATCCGTTGACTTCCGGCATCAGAAGATCAAGAAGAACAAGCGAGATCCTTCCCGGGATCCTCCTGACGATATCGATCGCCTTTCTGCCGTTTTCCGCATAGATGACATCGTATTTCTGCTGAAGTATCATGCCCAGAAGTTCGCGGTTTATAAGCTCGTCGTCAACAACGAGGACAGTCCGCTTCAGCTTGTGTAATCCTTCTTTTATATTCTGCTGTTCGTCCATTTTCACCTCCGGGGAAAAGCAAAAAAACAATGGGAAAATAGTGTTTTGCCAAAATTTTGTCAATTTTGGCAAAACCAACGTGACGACGTAACGACGTAACGGCGTGACGATAATTTGAAATTCTTGAGGTTCCCGTGTAACATCACGGGATTTTTGACTGCGAGCGGAGGGATAAAATGGACGAAAAAATCAAAAAATTAAGAGACTTCATCGAAGAATCAGACAACATCGTCTTTTTCGGCGGCGCCGGCGTTTCGACCGAAAGCGGCGTTCCCGATTTCAGAAGCAAGGACGGCTTATACAACCAGCACGATGTCCAGTTCGAGAAATACCGCCCTGAATATCTTTTGAGCCACAGCTGCTTAGAGGACCACCCTGACGTATTTTTCGAGTTCTACAGGCAAAAAATGGACGCGAGAGGGGTAAAACCGAACGCGGCGCATATCTTCCTCGCCGAACTTGAGAAGCGCGGCAAACTCAAAGCTGTCGTCACACAGAATATCGACGGACTTCACCAGAAAGCGGGAAGCACAAACGTCTATGAGATCCACGGCACGACAACGCGCAACTACTGCTCGAAATGCGGCAAAAAGTATCCCGCCGACTATATTTTTGAATCGAAAGAGCAGATTCCCCGCTGCGAATGCGGAGGGATCGTCCGCTGCGATGTCACCCTTTACGAAGAACAGCTTCCTGCAGAGGCTGTAACAAAGGCAATAGCGGCAATTTCCTCGGCTGACATGCTCATTATCGGCGGAACTTCGCTTTCGGTCTACCCAGCGGCGTCTTACGTCGGATATTTCCGCGGAAAGCACCTTGTCATCATCAACAAAGAACATTTGATTTACAAACTTGATCCAGTCAACGATCTGGAAATCAACGAACCTATCGGAAAAGTTTTTTCTGCAGTTGCGGAATAGTTTACGCCGTCACATCGACCTGTCCCGACTCTTCGACGCTTTTTTTATCCCACTCGATTTTCGAGCAGCACCCTTCCCTTTTGAGCTGTCTCAAAAGGATGTCTATCGCGTTTCTGAGAACGGGTGAAGTTTTGGAATGAAGCCCTTTGCCGGTGACAATCCTGATTTTGTAGATCCTGCCGCTTTTCATGGCGCGGACATTGGTTTCGACCACTTTTTCGGCCTCGTCCTGATTGAGTCCGTGAAGATCTATCTCGAATTCGGGAAGAACATTTTCGCTGCGCGGCCTGAAAAGCTCTTTCTGCTCCTCTGCGCTTGATTCCTTCTCGCGTTTGTGGATCTCGAAATCGATGTCGGAGTATTCTTCGAGAAGGTCTGCAAAACTCTCTTTTTCAGTCTCTTTTTTCTCAGTTTTGCCGGAAAAAAGTTCGGCAAAATTCATTGAATTATTATTCTGGAATTTTTTGCCCATCACAACCTCTTGCCCAGATGGAGCCTTTCTGAAAGTATGTCGAAGAAACTTCTTTCGGGATTCGAGACGACGCTTAGATCTCGCCCGTTCCTGCGGATAAGGACGACATCGTTTTCGCAGACCTGGACCGAATTTTTGCCGTCGCAGGTCAAAAATCCGAGAACACACTCCTTCAAAGTGACTTTGACCGAGCCTGACGCCGGAAGCACTATCGGCCTGTGCGTGAGAGCATGCGGAGCGACAGCGTTGATGACGAAAGACTCGTCCGCAGGATAGATTATCGGACCGTTGCACGAAAGGTTGTAAGCCGTAGAACCGGTCGGAGTCGCCGCGATAAGCCCGTCACACTTGTACTGCGGCATCTCTTCACCGTTGTATTCGATTCCGAAACAGAGCATGGGTGAAGCGTTTATGTCACGGATTATCGTCACTTCGTTGAGAGCCGTGAAAGCCGCCGTTTCCGCGCCGTTTCTGAGGAGTCTGACATCCATCATCATGCGGTGCTTGACATCAAAATCGCCTTTGAGGAGATTCGTTATCATCTTTTCTTCGCCCGGATTTATCTCGGCAAGGAATCCGAGCTGCCCGACATTGATCCCGGCGATCGGGATATCGCGCTCGAAAGCCATCGAAGCGCCTGCGAGGAATGTTCCGTCGCCGCCGACCGTCACAATGAGGTCGGAACCCTCGATCTCATCGATATTTTCGACGATTTTTACACCAAGTTCCCTGCTCTTTTCAGTAATGAAAGCGCGTGTTTCCTGCTGTTCGGCGATTTTTCTGCCGTCGTTTCTGAAAAAAAGGAAAACTTTTGAAATTTTATTTGATGTCATGTTTTTTTATCCCGTATTTAAAGCCGCAACGAGGACATTCGACATTGAGAACAGGCTCGTTCTCGAAAAGAAAATCGATATCCTTTTTAGGCATCCGTTTGAAAATTCCGGCTATTTTTTCTTTCGTGCAGCCGCATCTGAAAGCAAGGCTCACGTTTTCTTCCGAAGCATCTTCAATAAAAGCAAGCGATTCGGAATTGTTTTTTATCCCGAAAATCTCGCCGTCCTCGTAAACTTCAAGATATTCCTGCGACTGGTCGGCAAAAAATCTCTTAAAAAGCTCGTCCAAAATCCTGTCAGACGGAACATTTTCAGCGCAGTCAACCATCGTTACGCTCTCCATTCCCGAAATATCGGAAACCATCTGTACCGACATGCGCGGATTTTTCTCGTAAGGCGAGGGCTCCCACGAATGTGTTTTCGCGACAAAAGTGCCGTTTTCGGAATCGACGCAGCAGAAAAGCCTCCGTTTCTGCAAAGGCATTGAGACATTCCATGCAAAACTCCACCCGTGCGGCATAAAAGGAAGGTAAGAGATCGCGAACGAAATCAGTTTTCTAAGATTCGGAAAGCACTCTTTCGGAACAGCCTCTATCGGATTCTGGACATAAAAATCGAGGTAAAGCCCCATAAAATCGACGGAATTGAGCTCTGAAAAGGCAGTTTCGCCGTTTTTCAGAGAAATTTTAACTGTTGCTGAAGACATTTTTACCTTTCTTTGAGCTGCATATTGATCTGACGGTGTTCTGAACTCGGCGTAAATTCAAGAGTACCTATCATATTGTCCTTTATGAAATCGATTATATATTTCTTGCCATGTTCAAGCTGAAGCGATGCGGGTGTCACCTTGCCGGTATCCTCGCCGTCAACAAAGATCTGCGCGCCGCCAGGAGATGAAAAAATCGTGACCTCCTCGACCTTGACATCCGGATCAATGAAGAGAAACTTCAGAATCAGCACAATGATTGCTAGAGCTGCGACTATTCCGGAGACTAGACCTAATCTTGAGAAGAAAGCTTTCTTTTTTTCGCGTTTTTTTTCAGCCTCTTCCTTCTGGCGCGCAGCCTCTTCGGTTTTCTTTTTTTCTTCGAGGTCAAGATCTTCCAACTCACCTATATTATTAAACAATTCATCCATAAGATATTCGGTTTGAGCCTGTTCGATGATCTTTGTCATTTTTATATAGTGGGCAGGGAAAAGTTTTTTCACGAACGCCGGAAGCATCTCGCTGTTCGGGTCGAATTCAAGCGAATTGTAGACTAGCTGCAGATCTTCACGCATATCCATAGCTGATGCGTAACGCCTGTTCGGGTTCTTTTCAAGCGCCTTCATGACTATTTTGGCAAGCTTCGGATCTATGTCAGGCATCAGTTCGTTTATCGGCTCGATTTCGTCGTTCAGAATCGAATTCATGATCGCCATATCGCTGTCCAGCTGCTTATAGAGCGTCTGCCCAGTCAGCATTTCGTAAAGGATTATTCCGACTGAAAATATGTCGCTGCGCCTGTCGACCGCCTTTCCGCTGCACTGTTCCGGTGAAAGATATGCATAAGTTCCCTGTATTCCAGCGGAATCCTTGAATTTCTTTGTGTAATTAGCATTTGCGATGCCGAAATCGACGACTTTTATCTTTCCTTCGTAGGAAATCAGAATGTTGTTCGGATTCATGTCGAGGTGAACTATATTCAGGAAGTTGCCGTTTCTGTCCTGAGCGTTGTGGGCGTGGTCAAGACCGCACAGAACCGCAGAAATTATCTCAATTGTGAGATTGAGCGGCATAATCTGATCTCTTTCGGCAACTTTTGAAAGAATAGTTCCCAAATTCTGTCCGAAAACATACTCCATCGCGATGAAATACTGATCGTCAAACTTTCCGAAATCGTAGATTTTAACGATATTTTCGTGGCTTATATTGCAGATTATACGCGCTTCGGCAAGAAACATCTTGACAAGCATCGGATTGTTTCCGTACTGTTTCAGCACCTTTTTGATTGCGATTGGCATCGAATTGACAGGCGAATTCACGTGCTTGGCAAGAAAAATCTCAGCCATTCCGCCCGTCGCGATCTTTGAAAGCAACTGATAGTTATCGAATCTCTCAAGCATGCAGAAACCTCCTTTCGACGCGGTGCTGCGCGCGCTTTCGACGTCACATGGTCACGTCGTTCGTAGTAGCGACGTTTCCTGAAACGTCTCAAAAAAGAACTGTGGCTGACCTCAAAAGAGACGTATCAGGTTACGTCTCTACAATAAAATCGGGATATTATACTAATTTTTTTTGAAATTGCGAGAAGAAAAGCCGACTACTTGTTGATTTCGGCAATAACGTCCTTTGTGATATCGAATTTGTCGTTGTAGTAAAGCGTCTGCTCTGCCGGAATGACCATGTCGTAACTTTTTGTAATAGCTATTTTCATAACGATCTTGCGAACTTTAGCAAGAAACTCTTCTTGAGCCGCAGCATCTTTTTCCGCGAGTTCCTTTTCTTTCTGTGAAGCCATTTTCTGAAGTTCAAGGGCTTTCTTCTGATACTCTTCAAGCATCATAGCCTGAGCTTCTTCTGTCGCCATTTTCGCTTCTCTTTTGATTTTTTCCTGAAGTTTTATGACTTCCGCCTCTTTAGCCTTGAGTTCGTCCTGACTTTTCTTCAGCAAAGCTTCGACTTTCTTTCTCTCTTTCTCGACTTCCTTCGATTCAGACCATACCTTTTTGACATCTACGAATGCGATTTTCTGAGCGTAGACAGGGGTGATCATCAACAAAACGAATAAAACTGCAAAAATCCTGAATTTCGTCATAATTTCCTCCTATTCTTCAATTGTAACTATTTCGGCATCTTTCCATGAAAAACGCTCTATATCGGCCTTTGCCTCCTCTTTCGAAGTGTATCTGCCGTATCTGACTTCAAATTTCCCGTCACTGGTAAAAATATAAGTATCTTCTTTTATTCCGCTCTGATAGGTTTTCGCCGCATCGATATTGCCGAATGCTGCGAGCGTGATTGCATAAAAGGTCTCTTTTTTCGCCTCTTTCGGCGCTTCTGCTTCAGGCTCTTTTTCTTCTTTGACAGGTTCCGTTTTTTCTTCTTCGGTCCTCTTTTCAGGTTCAGCAGCAGGAGCAGCTTTAGGTGCACTTTCAGCCAGGCCTACGACTTTGATTTTCGCCCTGATTTTTCCTTTTGCCGCATTATCTATTGCATCGAAAGCCTTTTTCGTAATGTCAATCTGCTCTTTCCCCGGTATGTCGGTGACAGTAACTTCGACTTTTTTCTTCGTGTCGAGAGACTGAACTTCAAGCACGGTTCCAAACGGGAAACCCTTGGCTGCACACGTCATCGCATCGTTCGAAAAAGGCTCGCCGTTCGCCATATTTCTGCCGTTGTATTCGTCACCGTAAAAAGTGACGTAGTAATAATAAGTATCACCTCTTGAAACCGGATGTTTTACCACACGCGGAGATTCACAGCCGGTTGAAAGAAGGCAGAAAAAAACTGAGCAGAGCACTAAAAACAGGCTAAGAATGTTTTTTCTTCTTTTTAGTTTTTCCATCTTCATCGGACGTATAGTAGTAATAATTCGATTTGTAGTATGACGAGTGATAGTAGGAATAGCCGTAATATGACTTAAACTTCTTTTCCTGCTTAAAATCGATGTTGTTGACGACAACGCCGAGACGAACGATGCCGGGTTTCGAAATATTCGCAATTACAGACTTGAATACATCGCGCGGAGTCTCGCTTATGTTGACGGCAAGAATAAGTCCGTCGGTAAGAGGCGCGATCGTTGCTGCATCGCTTACCGGACTGAGAGGCGGAGTATCGATAATGACGACATCGTAAATCTCAGAGAAATCCTTCAGAATATCGGCAAAACGGGCACTTTCAAGAAGTTCGGCGGGGTTCGGCGGAATAATGCCGGCCGTAACCACATCAAGTCCTTCGTAAACGTTTTTATTGATGACATCATCCATCGAATGTTCACCGACGATCAAAGTCGAAAGGCCCTTTTCGTTCTTAAGCCCGAAAACTTTATGGACTCTCGGTTTTCTCATATCGGCATCAATAAGAAGCACCTTCTTGCCGGCAACTGAATAACTTGCTGCAAGGTTTGAAGAAACGATCGTTTTACCTTCATGCGGAACCGAACTTGTAACAAGCATTACTCTGAGTTTCGAATCGGGATTGCTCAGCTTGATATTGGTTCTGAGAGACCTGAAAGCCTCAACTGCGAGGTTTTTGCCGCTTTTATCCTCAAAAGCGATCTCTTTGAACTGAGAGGTTTCGATCTGCTGGAACTTCGGAATAATGCCGAGAAGCGACTTCCCTGAAATCGTTTCGAGCTCCTTGAAACTCTTGAATTTGGTATCGAAAAATTCGACGAGGAAAACCGCGAGAGATGCTAAAACAAGCGCGATCGCAAAACCTGCAAGAAGGATTATCTGCTTTTTCGGTTTCACCGGGATCTTAGAAACAAGCGCACGGTCAATCATACGGATGTTGTTGTTTTTGAGAAGCGCGCTGAGATCGGCCTCTTTCGACCTTTCGAGAACTATGTCGTAAAGTTTTTTGTTTGTTTCGACTTCACGGCGCAGCTTGCTGTAGTTAATATCGAGCTTGTTAAGATTTATCGCCTCAGTCTGAGATTCGGAAAGCATCTTGCGGTTCTTTTTCATCTCGTTGTCGAGCATTTTCAACTCGAGATTGTAACTGTTTATTACCCCTTCGATCTCACTTTTGAAAGTCTTTTCGATATTTTCCTTGTCGGCAAGCAGAGTAACGACTTTCGGATGTTTCTCGCCATAAACCTGCTCGGACTCGTTTATCTTCGAAACGACTTCCAAATATTTCAACTTTAGATTAGCTATAAGAGGGTTTTCCTTACTGATTCCCTTAAAAATACCTTCTTCGGGCTTTTCGATGTCAAGATGCGCATACTCCTCAATTTTCGCTGCAAGAGAATTTCTCTTTATCTCCTGATCGGTCAGAGTGTTTGTCAGCTTGATTATGCGGTTAGAAAGAAGTTCCTGCTTCGCCTCGAAAGTCGTAGCAAGAACATTGTTGCTCTGCTTAAACTCGAAAAGCATCATCTCCGAATTTTCGAGGTTCTGCTTGAGGCTGACACTCTGATCCATGAGCCAGCGAGCCGCGTCCTTCGTCTCGAAATACTTCTTTTCGAGGTTAAATTCGATGTAGGATGAAGCAACCGCATTCGCCAAAAAAGCAGCTTTATCAGGATCTTTGTCTTCGACCGACACACGCACAATATTGCTGTTTTTCTGCGGCATGACATCGATTTTTTTCAGAAGAACCTCAACCGGATCAATATCCTTAAGAGAGTCAGGTTCTATTTTCTCCAGATCAAAACCCAAATACTCCAGAATATTATCCCCCGGTACCATTTCTAGCACTTTCTGCGCAACGGCACGGCTCTGGATAATTTCATACTGAGTGGCATAGTAATCCCTATTTGCGTAGTAACTACCCTGATTTCCGCTCTGGATGATCTCCATGTTACCGCCAAGAACATTCGCCGCTTTAGGCTCAATTTCAATAGTTACAGTTGATGAATAAATTTTCTCCATGCGGTACAGCTGCGCAACAGTAAAAGTCATCACGATCAGGATTATAGCGATAAACAGATAAATATGCCTCTTCAACAAGGCAAGGATTTCCATTAAATCTATTTCGCGTTCCTGTTCATTCATCAGAAGAATCTCTCTCCGACAAAAACAATATCCCCGGCATCAAGATAAAAATTTTCCTTCGCGCCGTTAACTATTGATTTTATATCAACAACAAAACGATTTTCCCTGCCGTTTCCACCCTTTCTTGTCACGACAACATTTGAAAGGTCTGCCAGATTGGTGAATCCGCCGGCAAGGCTTATCGCCTCAATGACGCTCATCCGCCTTCTTATCGGAAAACTACCGGCTTTTTTGACCTGTCCCAAAACGAAAATACGCTTGCTTACGAACTCTTCAACCGAAACCGCGACATTAGGATCTTTAAGATACCCCTCTTTCAATTTTGACGAAATCTTCATCGCAAGGGTAAAAATATTAAGCCCGTCGACCTTGATTTCACCTATGAAAGGAAAAGTAATATAACCTTCCGGACTTACCTGATAAACACCGGAAAGTTCCTTTTCATTGTAAACCTGGATTTTAATCTTGTCGCCGGCACCGATGAAAGAAAGATGATCCTCCTCTTCTTCCACAACAACTTCATCAGAAGTCTGGGAACTCATTTGTCTGTCGGCATTGTTTTCTCCGACTTTTATTGTGCAGGATACAAAAAGCGCAAGACTAAAAAAAAATAACAGCTTTGGGAGAAGTCTGTTCATAAGAATTAGTAATCCAGAACGATTGAAAGCATTACTCTATGATCAATGTAGTCATAATGAGACGAAACCGTTCTTGTATAATTCTGAGCAGCGTCCGCTGCGTGATTGAAATTCGTTGTCGAAGTTCTGACGTAATCGGTATCTTTGTATTCAAGATCATAACCGAGCTTGAGACCGAACCACGGGAAAATAGCATAAGAAAGCGCAGGAGCAAATTTTACAAGGTGATCTCTGCGTTTTCCTTTCGGCATAATAATCGTGTACGTAAAATCCTCGTCAGTTCTCTCATAAGAATATGAATCGTCGTTCTCGGTCATAGTGTATCCCTCTCTGTTCTTGAACTCTATATTCTTGCCATACATAAGGTAAGAATAACTGAAATTCATCGAAGCAAGGAAATGCTTTGCAAACTTCTGTTTAAAGTTCAAGTAAACTTTATGCGTCGAATTATACTGGAAATAAGCGGAAGGACGCATTGTTTTGAGGTAACCGAGAGCAAGACCGGTATCCTGATATTTGAAAATCAATTCTGCATTCATATTGTAGTCATGCTGAACACTGCTGCTGACATTTGCAGAATAACCGGCTGCAAGTTTAGCAGAAATATAAGGGGTGAACTGACTCATTATACCAAGGAAAAGGTTTATCGGAACCGCTCTGGCATCACTACGGATTCTTGATTCATAGTAATCCTGATATCTTAGCGAAAAAGAAGCAAAAGCCATCGTTTTCGGGAGGAATTTCCATCTTCCGAAAAGGTCAAGAAAGGGAGAAATGTAGTTGTAATCTTTATAAGCGGTACTATCTTTTGACTGTTCAAGATAGTTGATGTCGAAACCGAGCTTGATTTTTCCGTAAAAGACATCTTCAACACTCTTGAATGCTACACCAAGCACAAAAGAATCGAAAAGGTTTCTGTTCTTTCCGGAAAGTTCCTGTCCGTCGGGAGTAGAAGATCTCGAAAGAGAGTTTTTGAAATCGAAAATTATAAGACCGTCTTTGTTGAACTCACCCAAAAGATCCGATCTGATGTCAAGTTCGGAAAGCTTTTTCGATGTTTTCTTGTCTTCAAGACCAAGATAGTGGTTATAGTCGAAAAGCAACGAAAAACCGACGGTTTTCTTATCATCATCAAGTTTGATACGGAGAGACGGACTGTAGTGGAGAATCATATCCGAAATGATCTCTGTTTTCTGCTCAGCACCATCGTTTTCTCTCGTGTCAGTTGTAACAGAATCTTCCGAAGCTTTCGTAATGTTGGACTCGAATTCCGGATTGATTGCGATACCGACATTCAAAACCGTATCTTTTGTTATTTTGAAACCTTTTTCCGGAGCATCTTCCGCGAATACGGAGACAGGAAAAAACATAGCAAGCAGTACAAAACAAACTGCCAAAACAAAATTTCTGTTAGTTGTCATCTTACGTTACCCAAAACAATCATTGATTACATAGTTGGACTCTCAGTATCCTGAGCAGGTTCTTCTTCAGGCACAGCCTGAGAAGCATCTTCCGGCGTTTCTGTAACAGTCGCAGCAATTTCTTCACTTGCAGAACCGTCATTCGTAGTCTGAATAACACCGCTCGCATCAACACCGGCTGCATCCGCAGAATCTGAACCTTCCATAGCACCGCGGTTAATTTCGGTAACCATATCGTTACCCATATTAAGAGTCATAGCACTGGAAAGAGAAGCTTTAACATTGACATTCTGTTGTTCAGTTTTGGTTTGCGCCGTCTGATTGGAACGCTCGCATGATTTTGCAGCGGTCAATGCTTTTTCTGCCGATTCAGCCATTCCGTTCAAAATTACAAGCTGACCCTGAGCTTCAGCAAGTTTGCCGGCAGCAGCCAAAGCCACAATCTTCGAAGCTATGCCTGATGCACTTGAAACCAAACCTTTAACTTCTCCGAGATGACCGGCAACACATGATTTCCATTTCTGATCCTTTGCCGCTGAAGCATCTGCGTTTTCCTTATTCAACTCCGCCTCAACATCAGCAATTTTACTAGCCTTTGCCTGAGCATCATCTTTAATATCTGCATAAAGTGCAGAAGCCAAAAGCAAAGAGACAAACAATAAAAAAATCTTTGAAAAAGACATTTTACACCTCTATACCAAATATTAATTACTAAACATAAACGGGAAAGTAACGCTTGCAGGACCACCTTCCGGTTTCGGGAAACGCAGTCTGCTGATAACTCCTTTGATGCACTTTACAGTTTCAGCATCTTTGAGAGTATCTTCCGCGATATCGATACTTTCAACACGTCCTTTTTCGTTTATCAAAATAGTAACAGATACCTTACCTTTCAAAGTCGGATTTGCAAGCAACGCCTTGTCGTAGCAACGTTTTACAGCCGCACTGCTGCCTCTAATTGTTTTAGCTACACTTGCGGAATCAACAGCACCGTCAACTTCAGTTTTGCCGACCGAAGCCTTGCCGACAACAGCTTTTTCAGCTCTTCCTTTAACTGCGACAGCGCCTTCAGATTTCTCGACTTTGAGATCGTCTATCTTTGCCGTTTCGACAGCACCAGCATCACCTTTTCTACTGCGCTGCGAAGAACTCGTGGCGACACCGATCTGTTTTACACCTGAAAGAGCCGAGTCTATATCTCTGTCTTTGCCGCCGTCACCGAGGACATCTGTAATAAATCCACCGGTACCGCCTTCACCAACTGAACCGATCATTCTCAAAAGACCTTTGCCGGCAACTTTCTTCTGCATTTCAGCCACACGGACAGATTCTTCACGCTGAATTGTTGAAGCATCTCTCGGTTTTTCCACTTTTTTAGGAGCTGCTTCCTGTGGTTCAGCCTTTTTAGCTTTTGCAGCAGTCGCAGTAGCATTCGGATCGATTTCCTTTTCTTCTTTCGGATTCTTATCCTCTATTTCTTTTTCCTCTATGACTTCATCTTTCGCATCATCAAGTTCCGGAGCAATAAGTTTTGCAAAACGGTTCGGAACATCAACAAGTTCCGTAGGCTCCGGTTTCGGAACATTCATAAGATAAATTGCAAAGAAGAAATAGCCGAAAACCATTATGATCAGCTCTATCGAAACGAAAGGCCAATCAAAATGCTGAGTCCAAGAACCTCTAATCGACTTCGGCAGTCTCAATTTCGGAGGTTTCGGCGAAGGAACTACGAATTGAAACAGTACTATTGCATTCCCGATAAGAATTTTTCCGCGATAATCTTCGGAAATAGGAAGGACATAGTCATCACCGCGTCTCTTCAGCGTTCCACTTTTAATCAGATCTTCAATTTCCTTCGGCTCGCCTTTAAGGAAAATCTTACCAGTCATCTTCTGCGTAAGAACAAGCTCATAGCGACCTGACCTGAAATAAAACATCGGGAACTTGCCGGACAAAAAAGACGAAGGCACAACAAAATGCGCTTTTTCCGAGTCACCTATAAAAACCGTCTCTGCTTTTCTGAATACCTGTTCATCAAGGATTCGACCGTTCTGAATAACGCCGACCCTCAATATCTTCTCTGATATCCCCTGGGGCATAACAACCTCGTAAAATGCAATAATAATCTTTCAAAAAACAGTGACCGGCAACTTAATGCCGGCCACCTTAAACATACTAACCGGCAGCAGAAATCGTAGCGAACTTAAAGTTCGAGAATTCTGCCTGACCAGCTGTATACATAACTTCTGTCAACAAACGATACGGAGTTTCCTTATCCATAACGATTGTAGCGACACCATCAAACTTAACGGTCGGGTTGATTGCTTCAAGCCTTCTTTTCTTTTCAACAGCTTCAACAAGAGCCTTATTCAAAGGAATGATGAAATAAGCATCTTCGCCGCCGCGTTTCTGAGAAGCTTCAACTTTTCCGTCTTTTACAACCGAAACAGGCTCGTTGTCAACAACGATTGAAGACTTGGCAACCGTAATTGTAACAGTCGCCGCAGGCTGCAAGAGTGAAGTTGACTTCGGAATATCCAAGTCTGGTCCTGGAGTAATGTTGATAGGATCTGTTGCATAGCTCTTAAGCAGGAAAACGAGCATGATCGTAAGAATATCCATCAACGAGTTGATGTTTAATTTCTGTCCGCCAGCGCTTTCTCTTCCTGTTTTAGATTTTCTCCTGCTCATCAGGATTTCTTCTTCATAATTGTCCGGGAGGTATTCGTAAGTTTTGTTTTCTTCTGCCATAATACCCTCCTTATGCTATGCCTGCGCTAAGTACGACGTTCGGGAAAAGAGTTTTCTTCTTTTCGCCGTCCTTTTTCTCGCGGGTAGCGTCCATTATTTTCATAATGTATTTGTACTTAGTGTTCGGCTCAGCCGTAATAATAATATTTTCTTCAGCCGGATTTGCATCTTTCAAATCCGAAATGATCTCTACAAGTTTATCAATATCATAAACTTTTGCATCGACCATTCTGCCTTCCGCATCTTCTTCTTGTCCGTCAATTTTAAGAATTGTAGGACCCAACGGATCGTCTTTGTTTTCAATAACCTGATCTCTTACAAAAACAGTGATGCCTCTGTCAGTGAGAGCAACTGTCAGTTTAAGAGGTTTATCATCCGGTCTGTCTGCCGGCGGATTTGCCTCGGAAGAAGGACCGATCTGCGGTGTAGCAACGTTGACAACGGCTATTTTTACAGACTCCATTGAGGTCAACAACAACGGTATAAGAATAAGAATGAGGTTCATTGCAGCCGTCATATCGAGATCCTGAGTGGATCCTTCTGAACGTCTCTTACCCATTTTTTATTCCTCCAAATGTGTCTGTTTACTACTCAGCCGTTCCTTTTTCTCTGTTAACAAGCAGGTTTGAAAGTTTTACAGAGTAAAGATCAAGGTCGTTGAGTATTTTTCCTGCAAGACCATTGAGAACAAGGTGAATGATCGTTCCAGGAATAGCGATCATAAGACCCCAACCGGTGGTGTTCATAGCGATAGCGATACCGCTTGCAAGCATTGCCGATTTCTGCTCAGGAGCAGCGTGAGCAACTGCGTCGAATGCATCAATAAGTCCGAAAATCGTTCCAAGAAGTCCGAACATTGTAGCGGTACTCGAAATAGCGAACATGCTGGGAAGGAGTTTCGAAATTTTCGGTGTTACTTCAAGAGTAGCCTCTTCCATTGCGTTCTGGATTTCAAGCTCGCCTCTGTTAGCTCTGGAAAGACCAGCTTTCATAACTTTTGCAAGTGCTGCATCGCCTGCTGCGTCGCAAAGTTTGATAGCTTTGTCAACATTGTTTGCCATAACAAGTTTCTGGATCTGTTTCATCAAATTTGCGCCGTTTGTGTTGAATTTTACAAGAAGGAAAATGCATTTGTAAATTGCAACACCGAGAACGTAAAGACCGCAAACAGCGATGAAGTGCATGAACGTTCCGCCTGAACGATAAAACTCAGCAAACCAAGTAATCATAGTAGATCCTCCTAAAAAAATAAAAATAATATACTAGAAAGCATCGTCTACACAGACGGCTTTCTCCACCTCTTCCAAAAAACTAACATTCAGATCCAGCGAACGGTACGAAAACTTAGCCCTTGACAAAAACGTCATGACTTCGGGTTTCTGTATGGTTCCTTCGATCTGAATCTCTTCTATAACAATTGTTTTCGCTTCAACATTAAACGAAAAAAGCAATGAAGCAATAAGCGCACAAATAAAAAGCATCACAAAATTACCCTTTATAAGAACAAAGTTGGCGGGAATATATACGAACAAATTTTTTAAAGCAAATTTTTTGGCAAAAGCGTTGCAAAAAATACGCAACAATCTGATTATACTACCATTTTTAAACATCGCTTTTATTGTTTCGCCTCGTTATTTTCTTCCGTTCCGGTATTCGTTTCACCGTTTTCCTGTTCCGGAGCCGCTTCTGCTTCAGTTTCTGTTTTCTGTTCCGGTGCTGCTTCCTCCGAAGCTTCTGCATTGTCAGCCGCATCTTCAGGTTTCTGCTCAGGAGCTGCTTCCGCAGGTGCTTCGGCAGTAGCCTCAGCCGGTGCAGCCGCTTCCTGATTCTCAGGCTGTTCAGGTGCTTTCGGAGTCAACTCTTCAAGTTTCGCCTTTGCCGAAAGACTTAACGTGTCATTTTCGTCTACGACCGGATATTCTTCAAGGAACTTGCTCCAAGCCTCTGCCGTATTGGCTTCTTCAGCCTGTTTGAAAGCCGCTTCCTTGTGCTCCTTGAAAAGTCTCGCCTCTTCTTCCTGCGCCTGTTTTCTCTTCTCGGCCTTAGCCTTTGCCGCAAGCGCGAACTCAAGTTTCTTCTTTTCAGTTTTTGCTTCTTTTATGTAGCCGTCAACAAGCGCTTTCTGCTCCTTGAAGTTTTTGCTTTTCGCAATCAGCTTCATATAGTCGTTGAAATACTTCACCGCAGTGTCGAAACGCGCCGGATTTTTGTCGCCTGCGACATCGGCATCGAGGTAAAGCAGTGCCTTGTTGAAGATCACGCTGTTGCGGAGCGATCCCTGAAGATCATTCCTCGCTTCCAGTTCATCAAGAAGAACTGCTGCGTTTTTGTAATCCTCAAGACCTTTGTAAGCCAGTGCGAGATTCAACTTTGCCGTCCAGAAATCGTCTTTGATCTTCAAAGCCGCTTCAAGCTGATCCTTCGCCGTGGAATAATCCTCGATCTTCATCGCAAGGATAGCGAGAATGTTCCGCACTTCCGGCTGGTCGGGGTTCGTTTTTACCGATTTCATAAGATGAGTAGTCGCACCTTTCGAATCACCGGTTCTGTAAAGCAGAAAACCGTAAAGCCTCTGAAGCCTGAAGTTTTCGGGATCCCACTTTTCAGCCGTCTCAAGAGCCGATTCGGCAAGTTCGTACATCTTTTTGCTGAAGTATGAAGTAGCCAGCGAAATGACCGCCTCGGAATTCTGTTCGTCTTCCTTCAGAACCATTTTCGCATATTTTTCAGCTTCGTTATTGCGTCCCAGCTGGAGATTGAGCCACGCCATGAAGTTGTATTTTTCGACAACGTCAGCGTTCTTTTCGGCAAGCTGAGTGAGATAGCCTTCTTTTTCCTTGATCTGATCCGGCATATAGAGCAGAGCAAGATTGTAGAGCGGTTTCGTGAAAGCGTTGTCAGCAAGATAAGCTTTTTCGTACCACGCAGCAGCATCTTCCCTGTTTTTCATACGCTCGAAGCAGACAGCCGTATTGAAGGCGATCTGTGCGTTTCTCTGATCTTTGCTGAAAGCGGCCTGCCAGAATTTGACAGCCTTTTCGCAGCCGCCGTCAGAGTAAGCGCGAAGCCCTTCCTCAAAATCAGCCGTAGCCGGTCCGACATATTTATTACCGTCGTAATTCGGATTTTTTTCCTCTTCCGGTGCACTGCTGCCGGCTTCAGCGGTTGTTTCCGCACTTTCCACAACAACAGCTTCAGATGCAGATTCAGGCTGTTTTTCGGAAACATCCGAGGTTTCCTGTGAGGATTCCGATGCCGTTTCCGATGCCGTTCGTTCGCTGACTGTATCGTAACTTCCTTCCGGTTTTTCAGAATCATAAGAAGAAGCCGTTGATGCCGTTCCGCACGAAATGAAAGAGAGAAGTGCCAGCAATATAAATATTTTATTCAGCTTTTTCATCTTTCACCTCTTCAGACGTTTCATTCTTCTGTTCGGAAGTCCCTTCAGCGGCAGCTCCGAGACCAGCCTTTTTGTAAACTTTCTTTTCCGCCTTATCAAGCGAAACGACCGGTGCGAAACCGGAATCGACCGCATTTTCCTCGGCGAATATCGGAGTTTTGCCGACTTTGTATTCAGCCGGGCGCATAACCGCGAGCTTTTCGGTTATAAGCTGCGTCCACTGGTTGAAAACTTTGAGTTCACGAGCTTTCTCCAAAGCCTTCGAATAGTAGGTTACCGCCTGTTCCTCGATTGGCTCGGCCTGTTGTTTGAGCATATCTGTGTAGATTTCCTCTTCTTCCTCGGTGAGTCCTGCCGGCGGCTCCGCATCGAACAGAGCGTCTGAGAAACTCTGGTAAAGGAAACCGATTCTGTACATTCCGGCCATCATCCACTCGTAAACCTGGAATTTCAGAACTTCGTTGTATTTTCCTTCGAGCTCCTTCATCGCAGCAACTTTTTTCTTGAGATTTTCCTCAAGCTGTTTGTCGTTCTTTCCGATGATCTTGAGCTTCAGATAAGCGTTGAACTCATCTTCGAGAAGTTTGAACTTAGCCTCGGCAGCATAGAGCATCGACTCGTCGGTCGTAACCTTCTTCGCAGCGATGTAGGCAAGTATCTTTTCGTAAGAAGCCTTCGCCATTTTCTGGTTGTTGAGCTTCTCTTCGTAGATCTTCGCGATCTGGTAACGCGCCCTTGCGACAAGGTGGATTACTGAAAGATCGTTCTCGAACGTGGAAATGAAACTTTCGTAATTTTTGATCGCACCTTTCCAGTCTTCAGCCTTCTGATACATTCTGCCGACATCGTAAAGAGCCTCTTTTCCTTCCGGTTTGGACTTTTCTTCGGTGTAGTAAAGTCTGTAGTAAGTAGCAGCCTCTTTATACTTCTGAAGTTTTTCAAGAAGGAACGCAGCGTTGAAGACAGCGTTCGATTTTTCCTTGTATCTCGGATATTTGTCGTAGAGCTGTTTGTAAGCCTTGACAGCCTTTTCGTGGTCATAGCTCATTTCAGCGTTGTACGCAACAAGATAAAGCGACTGCGGTGCAAGTTCGGAATGAGGATATTCGGTGTAGATTCTTTCGTGCAGATGCAGAGCCGATTCGAACATTGTCGCCCTCGAATAGTTGACGGCAGCGTTGTAAATCGCTTTGTCGGCATCTTTGTTGCCCGGATTCTCCTCGACCATTCTCAGATATTCCTCGGCAGCTTCTGCGTGTTTGCCCTCTTCTTCAAGCTGCTGGGCATGCTTGAAAAGAGCGCTTGCACGGTATGTCGAGAACTCTTCCTTCGCCTTTCTGCCGGTTTTAGCCTTTGTAGCAAACCTTTCGGCAAAAACTTTCGACCATTTCGCGACATTCACCCAGTCTTTTTTAGCCGTGTAGTAAGCTATTATGTCTTTCGACGCCATAACTGCCGGCTCAGTCTCCGGAAACTCGCTGATGATGCGGAGATAGCGCGGCTCGGCATCGCTGTAGAGATCGTGATCGTAGTAGATCCTCGCAACGTTGTAGGCAACGACCGGCTTGTCCTCAACCTCTTTCGCAAGTTTCAGGTACATATCACTCGAGAAAACGAGTTTCTGCTCAAGTTCGCTGAGAGGTTTGCCTGCCTTTTCGGAAGCCGGAATGTTCTTCTCGTCGGATTCCTCCCAGATACTGTTGTAGCAGTAGAAAACCTGGAACGCCGCGTCGTCTCTGTATTTATCCTGATTTTTGTCATCTCTGACACGCTCATAGACAACGACCGAAGCCTTGATGTCTCCTGAATAGAAGAGAGTATCAGCAAGGCTGTATGTTATGTCGTAGGTTTCCGAAGTGTACGGGAAATCCTTGAGGTATGCAGAATAGAAGTTCGCAGCCTTGCGGTATTCGGCAGCAGCTCCGTCAGCATCGCCGTTTTCCTTCAGCGCCTGAGCCTGTTTGTGGTGGAAAACCGCCGTATCAAGAAGCGCGACCTTCGCAAGTTCAGCCGCAGCACGGACCGCCGCAGGATTTCCGCGGTTTACACGCGCCCATTCGCTCGAAGCGTTATATTTCTCGGCAAAAATCTCTGTCTCAGCCGCAGCCTTGTCGAATTCACGCGCTTTGTTGCAGAGCTGGATAAGGGAATTATGCAGTATCGGTGCTCTTTCGTAGTAAGGATAACGCCCGATTATGTAGCGGTAAACCTTTTCAGCTTCCGCGTATTTGTTGTTTTCGTCGAAGTAACCGCCAAGCTGTTCGAAAACGTCGATTTCAAACGACTCTGCCTTGATTCCGGAGAAGTAGGCAATCGCCTTGTCTGCGCTGCCCCACTCGTCGTCGGCAAAACTGATGGCAATGTACTGGATAGCCTCTTTTCTGAGGTTCTGCCCTTTGTCGGCACCGCGCGCCTTCATTTCGTCAGAGTAGAAAAGAAGCTGCGTAAATGTCTTGACAGCATCCTCGAGACGGAACTGTCTGTAGTATGTCCACGCCAGCTTGTAAAGAATCTGATCATAGAAGTTGCTGTCGGGGAATTTTTTACCTTCAAGATACTGTTCCTCAGCTTTTTTGAGGTCGTTTTCAGCGAAGTAGTAGTCACCCAGACGAAGCCTGAGTTCGACGTAATTTTCGCCGGCAAGACCTTTTTCAAGCAGGGTAAGCCAAACCTGGACAGCCTTGTCGCCCTGACCCGATTCGGAGTAGCAGTAACCAAGCAGATAGTAAACCGAACCGATATATTCGAAATCGGGGAACCGGCGTATCATTTCGTTGTAGAGCCCTATCGAATCGGAGAAATCGATTTCCGGAAGTTCCGGCTCGGCTGAAATTTCACCTCTGTCGAATTTTTCGAGTTCAGCTTCGTATCCTTCGGTTTTCTCGTTGTAGACGATCATCGAACGTTCGTAGTAAAGCTCTGCGAGCCTGTACATCGCATTCGGAGTATATTTAGGATTGTCGGGATACTTTCTGATGAACTGCTCGAAAAGAGTTATGGCATCCTTTCTGGCCTGAGTCTCCCTGAGTTCCTGCTCGGATATCGCTTCGGAATATTTCGACTCGACGAATTTTCTTTTTTCCGCAACTTCCCTGAGAACGAGCTGCTGGAATTCCTTCTGGTATTCCCTTACGCGCCCTTCAAAACGGACTACTTCCCTTGCGAAAGCCTCGCTGTTGAAAAGCTCGTCGTCAATGATCACGTCATCCGGAGAAGAAGCAGACTTTTCCGCTTCGGCGTTCTGCGTTTCAGCCGGCTTTTCGTCCGCAAAAACAGGCACAGCCGCAAACAACGCAAATAGAAAAATCAGAAAATATCTCATTGTTCACCGTCTAAATTAAATTGGAGTTGCTGTATTTCGGTAGCTTTCTTGGTTTTGAGACGCATGATTTCGGAAGTAGATTCCTCCTTCTTCTCCCATGCGACATCTATCAGCCCGAGATCGCCCTGAAGTACAAGGTCTGCAAAAATATTGCGTGCGGTATTCATATTCGAATAAATCGCGAGGACTGCCATTTCCTCGACTTCGCGTTTTGCCCTCAGAAGCTCGCTCTTGTAAGCCTCTACATTGCTTTTTTCCTGCTCGTATGAAGTGCCGAGTTCTGCAATAATTCCCTTCATGGAGTCGTTAAGCCTGTTGTAGAAATCTGCGAGTTTGGCATCAAGTCTGTCGGCCTCTTCGATAAGAGCCTCGACTTCAGGAGCCTCTCTTCTGTCAGAGGAACTTCCTATAATGCTCTGCTGCCGCGCCACTATCCCGTTAAAAGAATCCCTTATCTCGTTTTCAGCTTCGATCAGTGTTCCGCCGAGAACGAGACCGTTTTTCTCATCGTCTATTTCGGACTGGCAGGCATCGCTTTCAGCCGAAAGAGCGTTGAACTTTTCGCGTTCCTGACCGATCTGGTCGAGAAGCTCTTTATCGTTGTCGTTTTCTTTCTCGGAATTCCTTTCTTCCGAATACGAAGCGATCAGAAGGTCAAGTCTTTCGGCAAGAGACTCGAGCTGCATCGAAACAAGGTGCATCCTCTCGTCAAGTTTCACGACTTTGTCACCGTATTCCTCGGCACGCTCTCTGATTCTTTCGTGAGCAACCGAAACCGTGTTGTCTATTTCAAGAAGTTTACGCTTTTCAGAATCAAGTTTTTCGAATTCGCCGCGCTGTTCCTCAGTAAGACCCGTGCCAGCGAAACCGTTTCTCGCCATAACGAGTGAATTTTTTACAACAGCGATTTTATTTCTGAGCGTCATGACACCCTTCGCCGCGACTTTAAGAGGCGGGAAAAGAGCAGCGGAATTTTTGTTGCCAGCCATAGTCACGATCTTTTTTTCAAGATCTTCAATGCGCTTCAGTTCTTCTTCCAACTCGATGATGGTGTCATTCAGAGCAACCGTTTCCGAAAATTTCTTACTATCCTGAAGTATCGATCTGACCGCAGGAGAATAAGGAAGAAGAAAATCGGAGACCTTGCCTGACCTTCCGCTTGCAAGAAAAGCCTTCCCGTCGATCGAGAAAAGCTCGTCCTGATATTTGGTGTACTTCGAAACTATCGAATTGAAAAGCACCAGAGCCTCGCCGAACCTTCCCATTTTGACGAGAAGCGTTCCTTCGAGAATTTCCGCCTGACTCGCGATTCTGGAATACGGAGCTACATTCTTGACGATACGCAGAGTATCGACCGCATTTTCGAACTGATCACGCTTAATGAAAGTCCAGCTCAACTCATAGTAAGCCTGCGGGAAAGAGCGCGAATCAAATGCTGTCGGCAGGTAGTAGTTGGAAGCCGTTTCCTGATCGTCAAGCTCGAAAGCTATTCTTGCGACTGCAAGTCCGGCCAACTCGCGTATATTTCTGAAATCGTGGTATCCGGCACCTTCGGGAAGAGAAAGAATCTCTTCATAAAAAGTGCGGGCCTCTTCCAGTTTTTTGTCACGGAGTGCCGTAACACCGAGGAAATAGCGGGACTGCGGATAAAACTCTGATTCTTTATTTACTGAAGAAAAAAGCTTTACCGCTTCTTCGGTTTTTCCCGCAAAGAAAAGCAATTTGGCGAAATAGTAAAGAAGTTCCTGATCGGCATAAATATTGTTGCCGCCTTGTACGAACTGGTCGTAGTACTTTTCAGCCGCCGCGTATTCACCCAGAGAATAGCTCATAAAAATAAGTCTTTTAAGAGCCTTCGCTTTTAAATCTGCATTGCCGTAAGAAGCGAGAAGCGTCTCGTAATAGCGGGTCGCGGAAATATAATTTTTCTGCATGAACAGCGATTCGCCGAGCTTGTATAGAGCCTCGTATTTTAAAGCGTCACTGTCTGGAACCGACACCGTCACCGAATAAAAAATACCGGCAGAAGTTGCGTAATCGCCTTTTCCGAAGAAAAAATCACCTTTTTTCATCTTTTTGGAAGGCGACAACCTGTAATCAGCATCGGAAATATTTAGAGAAAGATATCTTTTTAAGTTGTTCTCGAATTCGGCATCGATCTCTTTCAGAGAGGCTTGCGCCTGATCAAGACCGCTGTCCGCGACGGCAGGAACTTCCTCAGACTCCGCCGCCAATACCGCCGGAAAACAGAGAAACAAGAGAAAAAGAACTTTAAGCTCTCTGATCATAATTACTCCTTTTGAGCTGAATCCCTGTTTTCAAACGTGTTTTTGTTGACTTTCAACTCAACACCGATCCTGTTTTCGAAGCTGTACATTCCGCCTTTATCGAAAGCAGAAGCTTCGATTTCCACAATATCACCCTCTTCAAGCGTGAAAGACTGATCGGCTGTAATTTTGATAGCATAATCTTTCAGATACGAAAATACTCCGTAGCCCTGACCTATATAAACGAAATAAACTGAAATACGGTGAGGTCCGGGAACGACAGCAGCATCGTAAACCTGAATTTCCTTCTCCACAAGTTCTTCAGGAAGGTCGACCTTTTTGAAAATAGGTTTGTCATCAAAGTAGTAGACCGCTGAAACAAGCTTGAAAAGAGAATCCACCTCGTTGTTGTGGATTATCGTGACTGTCGAACCGCCGACAGTTCCTCCGAGAACGGTTTCCTGAAGGATTGCAAGTCTCTGTTTGGATTTGAATATCTTGTCCTTCAAACTGTCGATTTTTTCCTCAAGAGCCCTGAGTTTCATGTTGTAACCATGTTCATCTTCAGCGGTTGGAGCCTGGTTTTGATCCGGTTCCTTTACTTCAGACTCCTTTGCAGGCTCCTCAGTTTTCGGTTCTTCAGCGGCAGGCTGTTCAGCAGCTTCAGCAGCAGGCTGTTCGGCAGCTTCAGCGGTTGGCTGTTCGGCAGCTTCAGCCGGCGCAGCTTCTTGTGCGGGTTCTGCAGCAGGTGCAGCTTCCTGAGCCTCTTCCGCAGGCGCTTCGGTCTGTGCTTCAGCAACTGCTTCGGAAGAATTGTTGTTTTGATCCTGAGCCGGAGTCTGCTGCTCCTCAGCTCCTAAAAAAGAAAAAACCAAAAAAGATACGATCATTAAAAAAACTTTCATTTCAAACTCCGCAAAAAAAATCCAGTCGCCAATAATAGGCAATTATTAAAAAAAGGCAAACTTTATACCAAAATAAATCAAATATGGGAGACGTTACCGACTTTATATCCGAGGAAAAGCTCTGCCGTGGCTTTGAAAGAATTCGGATCGTCAGTAACAAAAAACCTGTCATTTTCGACACTTCCACAATTCAGCATACCGTTTTCGGACAAAATTCCGGCAAGTTTTTTTGCCGTATAAAAAGCTGTGTCAAGAATTTCAACTTTTCCACAAAAATAATCGGAAATAACATTTCTAAGCATCGGATAGTGTGTGCATCCGAGAACAAGAGCATCGGGCGGATTCTTTTTCATTTCGGAAAGATACATCTCGATCGCCATCTCAGTAATCTCACCCTTGAAAAGCCCTTCTTCCACCAGATGAACGAACAGCGGACACGCTTTAGCCGAAATATCCAGGTCCTTGTTGCCACGGATAAGAGCCTTCTGATAAGCCCCTGACAAAATGGTCGTATTTGTTCCGATTATTCCTATCCGCTTCAGTTCAGGCCGGGTCAGCAAATATTCAACAACCGGTTCTATAACGCCTATGATGTTGAAATTCGGGAAACGCTCCTGAAGGAAAGAAAGAGCAGCTGCCGAAGCAGTATTGCATGCAACGACTATCGCCTTGACGCCGAGAGCCATAAGAAGATTGACATTAGCAAGCGAATAGTGCTTTACGACATCGACAGACTTGCTTCCGTAGGGAACACGCGCCGTATCGCCGAGATAAAAAACACTTTCATCGGGTAGAACTTTCTTTACCTGATCAAAAACAGTAAGACCGCCGACACCGCTGTCAAAGATACCTACAGGATTTTTGTTGAAGGAAAACACAGCACTTAGAAGAACGTGTACTTCATGAAAGGAGTGACAATGATATTCATACCGTCGAAATCAACGACATAGTTGAACTCAACGGAAGCACCTATCGAAAAATGACGGGCAAAAGTATAACGCTCAAAAATCAAGCCGCCGCCGACAGCGATATTACCGTTGTTGGTTGCGCTTTTGCCTTGCTCTTTATCAAGCGCATTTTTACCTGATTTATAGGTTTTCGCCAAAGCATAGTAGTCAAAGTTTACAAGAACACCGAATTCCCATCTCGGATCAATCATCCAGGTAACATCTAAATCGAGACCGACTGTGAGAGGGCTGTAATCTTCAACCCACGGAGAATCCTTGTGATTTGCCTCAAGGTTGGCATCGTTTTCCTTTGCATTGAACTGAAGCATACCAAGGGAAAGCGCGATTCCGATGTTTACTTTATCCTGAACAGGAATGTCATAACCGAAATTAAGCCTCAAAGTCGAACCGAGAGGACTTCCGGCATTGTCTCCGCCAGCCTTACCGACATAACCTACGATACCACCGGAAAACTGAAGATGGAGACCTCTGAGGATCGGATCCAGATCGTTACCGGAAACATCGCCCGTAGCTTCTTCGGATTCAGCCAAAAGCGAAAAACTGACCAAAAGTGCCATAAGCAACACAAACAACTTTTTCATGTTTTTCCCCCTTAGCTTTCTGAGTTCTTAAATACGAACGGGTAGTTTACGATAACGATACCGCCACCCTTAGGAGCAGGGAAACGAATCTTTTTGATCTGATCAGCTACACAGCTTTCAACAGTTGCGTTGCCCATCGTGGTTCTCTGGACTTTGGAGCTGCTGACTGCACCTGTTGCAGAAATGATGAAGTTGATAACGATTCTTCCGAAAAGTTTCGGATCCTTGTTAAGTTCCTTCTCATAGCACCATCTGATCTTCGCAAGGTTTCTTCTGATGTATGCATCAATGACAGATCTGTCAAGAGCACCCATGATGACTGCCTGACCGCCGCCTGCGGAAATATCCGAACGACCTTTTCTGCCGATCTGACCAGCTGCCATACCGTATTTTCCGCCGGCACCGCCGCCGCCACGTCCTCTTGTTCCGAGACCGCCGATTCCGAGAGCGTTACCGCCGCCGCCTGTACCGAAACCTCTTGTTCCGAGACCGCCTGAACCGAACTGGTCAACACCTGCAAGACCGGTTACTGAACCGAGGGTCTTTTCCATGCCGGCACCAAGACCGCCGCCGCCGAATACTCTGTCGAAGCTTGCTGCACCGGATGAAAGAGCACCCATAATACCGGAGCTCTGAGCAACCTTAGCATCAAGACCTCTTCTTGCAGAACCCTGTGCGTTTGCAACACGGCTTTTCTTATCGCCGACTCTACCCTCTTCACCGAGAGACTTTCTCTGAGAAGTAGCTTCGACAAGACCTTCTTTCGGCTTTTCGAGTTTGACTTTCTTTTCTTCCTCGATCTCTTCGACCTTTATCTCTTCTTCTTTCGTCTCAACAATCAGTTTTGCAAACCTGTTGTCAAGCTCAAAAATATCGACTTCGATAGGCGGAGTTTCAACAATCATATTGAAAACAAAACCACCGATAATGAAGATGAGAAGCAGAATTATCGCAAACGCGAAATCAAACTGCAGTGCACCGCCTTTGTACTTTTCCGCAGGAGATTTCAAAGCACAGACCGAAATCTTGCCGAAATCTGCAACGAGAAGCGTCGTATCATCGATATCGACACTCGTGTGACCTTCAGCAATGTACTTTTCCAGATCGGTCTTCTCTGTTCCTTTGTAAAGAGTTCCTTTGAATCCGTTTTTGAGACTTACGGAAAAATTCTTGCCGGAAACGGAAGCAAAATCGAACATATTGTCGGACAAAAACGCTTCGTCCACAATACAATCCGCACCGTTTTCAGTTCCCAATGTGAATTTTTTGTCAACTTTTTGCAAATCGAGCAGGACTTTGTTGTCATAAACAACTCTGATTTCCGGCTCCAATTTTCCTTTGGCTCCCTCGTTTACCGGTACACCCGGAATAGGAGACAAATCGTAAAGCAATCTTTTTCTCATTTTTGATTTCTCAGGCATAGTCTCGGCCTCATATAATGGTTAACATCAACATAACAATACTCTAATTAAGCAGATCCACGGATTTTACCAATTCTTTGTTGAAATCCTGTTTAAGATTGATCAAAGAATCAAATTTGGTTTTGGATCTATCCATAAGGAACGAACCCGAAGGCTTCTTGATCTGACCTTCAAGCATGACATCTTCAAAATCGATGACTGTTTTTTCACGGTATTTGATAAGTCGTCCCTCTTCATCGGTTTCCTGTGCAAGCAGGAATGAGAAAGAAAGCAACAAAAACAAAACAGCGACCAACTTTTTCATAGCAACGACCTCCGTATTAAAATCAACACCCTAGTGTAGCCATTAAGCTCGAAATATCAAATTTTCTCCTACTCGGTTTTTTCAACCGGTCTGATGTTTACTTTATCGCTCAGATACTGGTTGACAATGTGGTCAGCCGGTAAACTGCCGCCGGTAATCGAAATATACTTTCTGAAATTTCTCTTTGCCTCGACCTGCTTGTTCATGTGATCGTTGTAAAGAACAGCAAGATTGAAAGTCGCAATAGCATTGTTAGGATCTTTCTGAAGGACTGCAAGATACTCTTTTTCAGCATCTTCAAATCTTCCGAGACCTCTCAAAGCCATTGCAAGACCGATTCTTGCATTCAAATTGTCGGGATCCTGAGAAAGAACGACTGAAAATCTTTCGTAAGCAGTCTCAGCATCGCCGTATTTCATAGCGATCGAACCGACATTAAAGTTAGCGCTTTTGTTCTTCGGATCGTTAGCAATAGCGCGGGTGAAGTAAAGCATTGCAAGCGAGTCATCGTTCTGTGACGAATAAAGAACACCGCGGTTGTTTGCGATACCGGCATCATCAGGCTTCAAATTGTAAGAGTTCGTCGTTACCATCGAAGCAAGACCGGCATCATTCTTTTTGAAGTAAATCATGCCAAGGTTCTTGAGAGCATCTACATCAGCCTGATCCTGAATGAGAATCTGTCTAACAGACTGAATCGCTTTGATGTAGTCGCCTTTTAAAAGATAAAAACCTGCAACAGCCGAAAGAACGCCTTTGTCCTTGTCATTCTCTTTTTCAAGGAACTTCTCGCAAACTTCTATTGCGCGGTTGTACTCAAGTTTGTTAGCATAAATAGCCGCCTTGTTGATGACCGGAAGAGAATATTTCGGGTCAAGTTCAAGAGCTTTGTTATAATTTTTTACAGCATTCTGGTCATCGCCCTTGCGCTGATATGCCAGACCAAGATTGTAGTAAAGTATCGGAGCCGTCGGGAAAGCTTCTATTGCGAGCTCGAAATTTTTGATCGCCGCATCGAAGTTTGCTTTGCCGTCTTTGACCTCGAGAGCTTTTACACCCTCTTCAGTGTAATATTTAGCCCAATCTTCCGGTTCTTTCGGTTTTGTTTTGACGACAGGCGCTTCTGACTTCTTAGCCTGTGCAGGTTTTTCTTCCTGAGCTTTCTCCGGAGCCGTTCCGCAGGAAGCCAAAATCAAGGAAAATACCAACAAGAAAGATAATACTATTTTTTTCATGATTATTCTCCCTGTTCCTCGTTGTTTTCAACACTTTCAGTTGCCGGTTGTTCAGCTTCCTCCGCTTTAGGTGCTGCTGCCGGTGCTTCCGCTTTAGGAGCAGTCTCTGCTGCCGGCGCTTCCGCAGCTACCGGTGCAGCTTTCGGCTGACTGGCTTTATTTCTGAGTTTAGCTCTTTCTTCATCAGAAATTTTCGGGAATTTGTAATCGGTATCGATCTTTCCGATCAAAGACGATGTTTCGATCATGTCGGAAGCCGGAACGATCTCGTTTTCATCGTAATATTTTCCGCCGGTAACTTCCTGGAAGAAACGAAGCTCGTATTTAGCCTTTGCAACCCACTCGTTGTAAACCGAGCTTTCGTAACCTTTCTTCATAGCCGTTTCGAAGTAGGTAACAGCGTTTTTCTGAGCACCAAATGCCTTTTCATCAAGGTAGTTCTTATACTCGGAAATCTGAGCTTCGCTAAGCCACGGAGCGATCGGAGCATTGAACATCTGGTCGGTCAGGTCTTTGTAGATCTTGCCGATGTAGTAAAGAACCGCCGGGGTGAATCTCGGAGAAGTTGTTCTTTCTATAATCTGCTCGTATTTCTGCGAAAGAGAAACCGTAAGCTCGATCTTCTTGGTCATTCTCTCCTGAGAAATTTTGTTGAACTCGTCCTTTACCTTTGCAGCAGCCTTCAAATTAGCCTTTTCATCCGGATAAAGCTCATCGGGATTTGCATCACCGTGGTGGATGATTTTACCGTCTTCAACGTCGAAACCGAGCTGAAGGAGTTCGTAACCTTTGTGCTTCTTCGCAAAAGGAATATTGTCGAATTTGATAGACATGTATTCGTTGAATTCCGGAAGAAGTTCTTCAAGAAGTGCCTCTGCAATGATGTCTCTCGAAATCTCGTTAAGTTCAGCTTTTTCCTTAAATTCAGCGCCTCTCGAGATCTGGAGAATCTTGTCAACACTCTTGTAATATTCTTTCGTGTTGTTCTGCTCTTTATACATCTTCATCTTTGCGCCGTAAAGAGCAAGGAGAGTATTGGGCTCGCCTTTTTCAACGCTTACTTTATTGAGTTCGCTTACAGGTTTTCTCTTGCCGGCGTCATCAATATAATAGTAATCTTTGAGACCTTTGATATCGGTATGGTCTGCAACAAATCTGTCGAAACCTTTTTCCGCTCTGTCGTAGAAAGTTTTGCCCTTTCTCATCCAGATGTAACCGTACTGAAGAGCGATTTCAGCCTTTTCTTTGTCGTCTTTTGCATACTTGTCAACAAAAAGTCTGTAGTTGTCAATAGCTTTTTCAGTTTCACCCAAGCTCTCGTAAAGAACTGCAGCGTTGTAGACTGCATCGCCTGCATCTTTGCTCTGCGGAGATTTTTCGACGAAATCGATATAAAGCTGAGCAGCTTTGTCGTAGTAAGCAATTGCTTCGTAGTTCTTTGCAAGTCCGAACATGATTTTGTCTCTGTGCGGAGACTTCTTGTAAACATCATCGGACTCTCTGAGGAACTGCTCCTGAACACGGATCGACTTGTAAAGGTCACCGCCTTTCTGGTAGTAAACGATCGCGTTGTACATAGCGACATCGTTGAACTTCGATTTCTGGAATTCGTTTACGAAAGCCATGTATCTGTCAGCGGACTCAAGGCTCTTTCCGTTTTTGTGCGGAATATCAGCCGAGTAGAACGTCGCCATTTCTTTGAACTTCTCAAGGTCTGTTTTAAGTCTGTTTCTTCCCGAAAGAAGAGCCGAATTCTTAAGGAATTCTCTAGACTTATTATTAATTGCCTCCCAGTCTCTCGCCATGTTGAGAGAGTCCATGATGAGGTCAGCCGAGAACTCTGCAAGTTCGTGTCTCGGATACTTCTGAACAATCATTTCAAAAACAGGAACCGCTTTGTCGAAGTGGTTGAAAACGTAGTAAGTAATAGCCTGTTTGTAAATGATATCAACGAGATATTTCGATCTCGGGATGTTCTTAATATAGGTATCGCAAGCCGTTATGAATTTCTGGTGAAGCTCAGGAATCGGTTTCGCCTTGTTTTCATCAGCAACCTTATCTTTCTTGTCTGCATCCTTGTCGTCAGCAGCCTTTACGAGATCAGCACTGATTTCGCCTGACTTTTCCTGTTTTGCTTTTGCGATTCTGTTCTGAGCCTCTTTCTTTGCCTTTTCCTGTTCTTCCTCAAGAAGAGCACCGAAGCAGCTGACTGCACCGAAAGAAGCGTCTTCGAAGTGGTGCCCTTTCGGGTTCATATCGGCAACAGCCTGATACTGGTCACCGGCTTCCGTGTATTTTTTGTGGTCATAAAGATATTCGGCGTAGTTGAAACGCATATCATACGAAGCTTCCGATTTCGGGAAATATTTAAGGTATGTCGGATAAAGTTCGCCGACGATCTTCCATGTTTCAGCCGATTTCGTCTTTCTGGCTTCGTTGTGGTAGTCAACCGTCAAAATTCTGAGAGCAGCTTCCGCAGTCTGCTGTGCACTTTCGAGTGTAGCTTCATCTTTTTCGTTTGCCTTTACCCAGCGTGCATTTTTGTCAGCGTAGTTTGCAACGAGAACGATGATCTCCTTTCTGACAGCGTCTTTGTTGTTGAGCTTTTTGTAGCACTCAACAATCTGTTTCTGCCAAATCGGACCTTCCGGTCTTTCCGGTGCTTCCTGCTGCAACTTTCTGTAGATTTTGATAGCTTCTTCAGATCTGTCCTGATCGAAGTAGATCTGCGCAAGTCTTTTAAGAACCGCGATGAAGTATTTCTGTTCTTTGACGATATTTTTGAAGTATTTTTCAGCTTCGTCAACCGAACCAGCTTCCGCATACGGAGCAACCATGTCGTTAAGAGCATCTTCTTTAAGCGACTGGTCATTGATTTTCTCAGCAACTTCAACAACCTGCTGGAAAAGTTTTACAGACTGCTCGTATTCGCCGACGTTATACATACACCAAGCATACTTATAAAGAGCGAATCCGTAGAATTTGTTGTCAGGATACTTGTCAATAATGGCTTTGTAGTTCGGAATAGCCTTGAAAACGTTGTTGTTGTTGAAGAAATATTCACCCATTTCGAAGTAAGCGTCGGAAGCGAACTTCGAATTCTGGAATTTCTCTACAACGAGTGTGTAATAACGGACGGCTGCAAGAGCCTGACCGGTTTCCATAAGGTTGGAAGCCATGAAGAAGTAAACTTCGTCAAGTCCCTGATAAGTCGGATATTTCTTTATAATGTAGTCACAGACTTCGATTGCTTTTTTGTTCCATTCAAGCGAAGGCTCAAGATTGAGTTCAGGCATCGGAGCGTTTGGATCATTCATTTCGTAGTACTTATCAATCTTTTTGTTGTACTCGTCCATGATGACGGCTTTAATGCCTCTTGCCTTTTCCCAGTAAAGCTCTGCAAGTCGTCTGTACTGAGCAGCCTTTCTCGGACTTTCGGGCGCATCTTTTATGTAATCGTTAAGCTGTTGGATCGATTCGTCCCTTGCTTTCATCGACCTGCTGTCTACTTTAACATCGCTTGTTTCAACACGTGTCTTTGCAGGACCGCTTGAAGTCGTCGTCTCGTCATCTCTTTTCTTTCGCTGAGCGGAAAGCGTCAGGGAGAAAGAAAGGACTAACAAAACCGCTAAAAGAACTCTTAATGTTTTGTTATTTAACATCTTCAGAAACCTCTAACTAATTGACAAACAAATTACTCTTTGCACAAATTGTCGACATTGAAGAAGTAGTAGCCGAGCTCATCTTCCCAATATTCACCGTCAAACGGGTAATAGTAGGAATTCTGCGGAACAGAAGGATTCATTTCCGATTTTTTCTGAACCGTCTCTTCTTCTTCCTTTACCTCTTTGCCATAAAGCTCTTCCTTTTCGTAAGCCGATTTCATACTGTCGGTCATCTCGAAACGAATAGCTCTCATATCCGCAGTAATCTGAAGCAACTCGTTATTGAGATTCTGGACTCTCTGAACAAGCCATACACCTGCTTCATTTCTGAGAGTAGTCAACTGATACATCATTTTTTTAGAGATATCCTGAGAAATGACACTATTTTTGAAAGATTCAGGAGATTCTTCAATAATGACAAGTTCTCTTTCGATCTCTTTGATGTGGTTGTATTTTCTTACGAACAGCGATTCGGTAAGAATGGTTCTCAAAACAGCTTCAGGAAGTTCAGTAGCTTCACCCGACTGAGCCTTTTTGTACATTACAAGAAGTTCCTTATAAATGTCGAGACCGGTTTTCGTGGAAACGTTTTCAAGCCATGAAGCCATTTTCTTCTGGTAATCGGGGTAAACACTGAAAAAGTAGTCTATAACTTTATTGACTTCGTCATACTGGCAAAGGCTGTAATAGGTAACAGCTTCAACAGCATTTACTTCCGGGAAATAAATATCGGTAAAGAAAGGTGAGCGGAGCGTTACGACTGTTCCGAGTGTCGAATCGAATCTTCCAATCATGAGTGAAGCCCATGTTCTTGCGAAAAGTGATTCAAACCACTGAGCGTTGTCTCTTCCTACGTTCGAGAAGTAGTTGAGCGCTACGTTGAACATCGCGAGCTTGTTCTGCGACTGCCATGCAGCTGCGTAGTAAAGTTCGCCGAGTGCGAGTTCAGCCATACCTTTCAGCTTTTTGATGTCTGTGCCGATGTATTTATCGTCCGGCATCTCTTTGATCTCAGTGAAGCTCTTCATTGCATCAGCGAACATCTGCTGACGAACCTGAATGACACCGAGGAAGTATTTAGCTTTCGGGTAGAAAGAACTGTAGTCCTTTACCTGACTGAACATTTTAAGTGCCTGCTCATCCTGGCCGTTATAGAAGTTGATTTTGCCGAGGTAGTAAGTCAACTCGTTGGCGAACTTCTTCGGAAGAGCTTCGTAGTCAACGTTCGAAAGGACTGCGAAAAGAACCTTTTCATCTTCCGTTTTGTATGTAACGGCAAGAAGTTTCAGAAGGCTCGATACGAAATAGTGTGATTCCGAACCTTCAAAAAGGATTTCAGCAAGCTGGTATTCAGAAGCCTGATAAAGCCCCATTCTGAAAAGAGACTCTGCATAGTAATATCTTGCGGTATCATGCAGTCTGTCCCACTCCTGATTTTTCATAATCGCATAGAAACCGACAGCTGACGTGAAGTAGTCTTCTTTGTTGTATGCCTGCACAACTTTAGTGATCGCTTCAGGCATACCTTCAACGAGAGACGCATCGATCTTCTCGTATTTTTTCATTTCCTTTTCGCGGACGGTAAGCTGCGTCGCGCAGGACGTGACCAGCATCACCGCGAAGGAGATAAGAACAAGAGTCAGTATTTTTTTCATAGTGCCACCCCACTACTTAGCAAAGGGAAGGAACATGCTTGCATTGATCGTAAACAAAAAGTCTGTCTTGAGATAAGCCGTGTTTCCGCCTTCCTGTTTCGGACGTTTATCCTTCATGATGAACCAG
Source organism: bacterium (assembly GCA_017645765.1). Lineage (GTDB taxonomy): Bacteria > UBP6 > UBA1177 > UBA1177 > UBA1177 > UBA1177. The sequence goes on from JAGCNV010000040.1 coordinate 68,938, forward strand.
TCGAAATTCAAGCTGAGACTTGCGTTTTTACCAAGGAAAATTCTCGGAGCAAAACCGACCTGGAAAGCAACATCGTTGTTGTTTATCTCTTTGACGCCATCGCTGCCGCCGGCAATTGTTCTGTAGTAGTAAACACCGACTGAAGCGTTGAGATCATACTTCGGAATTATGTCGCCGAAAACGCTGAGTTTGCCGTAGAAAGGAGTGAAAACGGCACTTGCACCGGCAGTAAGCATGAGGTTGCTCTTCGCAACGTAAGCATCAGCTTCCTTCGCCTGTTTGAGGGTTTCGTTTTCCCATGAAACAGCGCCATAGAGGAAACGAGCCTGCAGAGCGATGTATTCGTTGAAGTGATAAGCCGCTCTGATGCCGACTGCAAGAAGATCTTCCCAGTCGCCGCATGCGAAACCGATGTCGATTCCGAGCTCGAAGCGGTTATCCTTTGTAAACTCTTTCTTCTGAACGACCTTAATCTGTTTCTTCTTTTCAACATTAAGGTCTCTGAGTTCTTTTTCAGCCTCAGAATCAGCAGCCGATGCGTTTACATCAAGCTGAGCGGTCTTCGGAGCGTCGGCATTCTGAGGAGCTTCGGCAGCAGGTGCCTCTCCGTCTTCAGCCGGTGCTTCTGCAGCAGCAGGATCTTCAGGACCAGCAGCTCCGCCGTCCAAATCAAAAAGATCATCTGCAAAAACCTGGAAAGAAACAAATGCGAAAAAAGCAAGTGTTAAAGCGACTAATTTACTGTGTTTCATGACTCCTTACCTAAATAGAATTGTTAAACCACCAAAAAGTCGGAAAGGAACTTAGTGGATTTGAAAAATAATGTCAAGAATTTTCAGGCAGACGAACAACTTTTTATATCATTGATAATATTGAATTTTTCGAACATTTTATTCTGAGAGGGAATTTTTTATGGAGCTTTTTTGATTCAAAGAGGTTTATGACGCTTCAATGACGGAGATAAAAAAATCGACTTCAGCCAAAAGAACGGCAAAAAAATTTCTGCGGGAAAATTCTCCCGGCTTATATGAAGAGACAAGAATCGCGACTGAAAGTAAAGCTGCCGAAAAAGCAAATTCTTTTTCACAGAACTCAATTTTTCTGTTTCCGGTCATTGTCGAGGCAAGCGAAGTCAGCAGTTTTATACGCTGCATGATTTTTTCGGAAGTTTCAGATCTTTCCATGTCAGCCAAGAGCTTTTCCGCAAAATTTTCAAGCGCACCGTCAGCCGTTTTGCGGACAACAGCCGAAATCTGGATCTGGCTGGTTCCTTCATAAATAGAAGTTATGCGCGCGTCCCTGACCAGTCTTTCGACCGCGACTCCGCGCAGATAACCCGTTCCGCCGAGGATCTGAAGAGCATCGCGTGTGACTTTTTCCGCCGTTTCGGCTGCAAAAAATTTCACGAGCGGCACTAAAAATTCAACATCGGCACGGATCTCTCTGGCTTTTTCCGCTGTTTCCGGAGTTTGCGGCGCGGCAAGAATTTTCTGCATTTCATCGTACTTTGTCCCTGTGAAGTAAAGCAGCATACGTGCAGATGCAGCACTTTCGTTCATCCGTTCAAGCATCCGGGCGACTTGCGGAAGTTCAGAGATCTTTTTTCCGAACTGCGCTCTGTGTTCCGCATATTTTTCCGCCTCGTGCAAAGCTGCTTCTGCGATTCCCAGAGCCTGAGCCTCAACGGAAAGTCTCGCAGCAAGCAGAAGTTCCATCGTATATTTAACTAGTCCGAATCTTCTTCTTCCCAAGAGTTCGCACTTTGCCTTCTCAAAGCGGATATCGCATGTCGGAGAGCCGCATATCCCGTGCTTTTCAGCGGCATTCAGGATCTTACAGTTATCGTCAGCCCCTTTTTCACGGATAAAAAGCGAAAGTCCGCGGCCTCCGGAAACACCTTCCTCGCTGCGTGCCAGAACAAGCATGATGTCGGCTCCGGCGTTCGTCACGAAATGTTTCGTACCGGTAAGATACCACTCGCCGTTTTCTTCCCGCGCAACCGTGGAAACTGCCTGAAGGTCGCTTCCGGCACCGGCTTCCGAAAGAGCCATCGCACAGCTCAGTTTTCCGCTTGCGATCCCAGGGAGAATGCGGTTTTTCTGATCTTCCGTGCCGTATAAATCTATAAGCTGCCCGATTTCCTGCAATGATACCAGCGTCATCAGCGACGCGTCGGCACGCGAAATCATCTCGATCGCCGCAACGTCAAAAAGTTTTGGAAGTGATTTTCCGCCGTAAATTTCGGGCAAAACAGCCCCGGTATAGCCGCAATTTTTAAGATTTTCGATGTTTTCGAGCGTTTCCTGCGGCAGAACGACTGAATTTTTTTCAAGTTTAACCCCTTTTTTATCGACTTTTGCCGCATTAGCCGCGATTTTTTCGCCGCAGACTTCGCCGATTTTGTCAAGAAAAACGGAATATTTTTCCGAATCAGCCGAAAAAAGCGAGAGGGAATCTTTGATTTTATCACTGAAAAAATTCATCATTTTGCCTCACGGTCTGAGTTCGATCAGAGTAATTTCCGGCGTTGCGCCGAATCTTACCGGCGGTCCCCACGAGCCCGTTCCGCGGCTGACATAAAGCTTTGCGCCGTTTTCAAGTTCATACATTCCCGCCAGATACCAGTTGACGATTTTCACCAGAATCACGAACGGAAAAATCTGCCCGCCGTGCGTATGTCCCGAAAGCATCAGGTCAAAATGCGAGGAATCGCCGTCCTCGAGTTCAGGTCTGTGCTTAAGATAGATATTGAAATTTTCGTTTTTGAACTGTCTGAGAACCTTTTCGTCCTCGTGATAAAAAACGTCAGCCTGCTCTGCGCCACGGTCCATGACACCGCCGACAACAATGTTGCGCCCTACTTCGACGACTCTTCCGTCCATAAATTCGAAGCCGTTTTTCTCAATAAATTCGATGCAGTCAAAGTAACCGGTATAAAATTCATGGTTGCCGCTTATCGCGTATTTTCCCATCGGAGCTTCGATTTTATTCATGATTTCCGCGATTTTCAGCGGATTTGCGATCCCCTTGTCCATGTAGTCGCCCGTAAAAAGTACGATATCAGGTTTCAAACCGTTTATCATCGGCACGATTTTTTCGGCAAAACGCTCGTCGATAACGCGGCTGAAATGGATGTCCGAAATCTGAACGACGCGGGTATATTCCGTGATTTTCCGGTTTTTCACTTCAACATTTTTGACAACGACATTGTCAGCCATGGACCATCCGGATGCAATACTTTCGAAGGCAACAAGAAAAAGGACCGCAAAAATGACTTTACGTCTGCCGGAAGAGAGTTTTTTTTCATAAATTCCTTTAAAAAAACGGCGGACAAGAATCAAAATCTCGAAAAAAATACCGTAAGCGACGAAAACGAACATGAAAGTAAAATAAAAATAGATTGCAAGAGAGACGATCTCAGCCGCTTTAGTGTTCAAGAAAGTCCTTTCCTGAAACAGCGCAAAACCTGCAAAATTAAAAATATACAAGAAATTCAGCAGTTTCTTGATTTTTTTAAGCCAAGGAAACGCTTCCGTCAGAGAAAAAAGAAAATACCTGGTCATAAGAACCGCGACAATCAGCACAACTGCCGCAAAAGTGAGCATACGGACTAAAGTCATTCTTCCTCCGATACAAAAAAACGGCGCATTATATTCGGTTTTCCGGAAAAATCCATGCGGATTGCAGAGCGGTCAGTTAATACTATGGAACTTAAAGAGTTTGGGGAACTTAGTAAGGCACGTCTATAATTTTTTGGGATTAAAATTCGGAATTATTCGCCGTCAGCTGCTTCTTCAGCTTCGTCCTTTCCTTCCCAGAGGAAATCGAACCAGCCGGTAAGCGCGATGGTGAAAACATGAGTATTGTATATGTTCTTGTAGTAATCCGTCTTGCTGTACGCTTCATCATACCAGTATCTTGTTTCTCTGATGAAGTTGTAGTCGAATTCGACGCCTGCATAGTCGCAGAAATTGTAGATGAGAGTGAAGTCGAATCCCATATTCGTATTTTCGCTGTCCTGAATGAAGGTGTAGAGGTAAGGCTGTTTGAAGTAGGAGAATCTGGCCATCATGTCGAACCAGTAGACATGAGCGTAAGGCATAGCAAAGAATCCCCACGGATTGTATGTATCCTTGCCCCAGATCATTCCTTCGTTTCCGTCACGGATAAAACGAGCGCCTTCGTAGTAGTCTTTGCCGATGTAGATATTTGCATACGGGTTGAAAATCGATCTGCTCGAGTAAGCGAATTCACCCATAAAACCGACTGTTACATCATCGTTGATCTGGTAACCAAGGTCTGTGCCGACAGCAAAGATCACGTTCTTTTTGTTGACAGCGTAATCGTTTCTGCCGGTTTCATCGTCTTTAAGAACAAGGTTTTCTTCAATTTTGTTCCTTTCATCGCGATAAGTTCCGTTCGTCGTCTGGAAGATGCTGCCTTCGGTCTCTTCGTCGTAGCCCATGTAAGCGCTGCCGACAACCAGTGAGAAAGCAGCCGTTGCATAGAACCTGCTGTTGTATTTGTATCTAAGGTCAACACCGAATGCAGGATCTTTGAATCTGTCTTCGCCGTCAAGCATCGTCTCGTTTTTGCCGTTGAAAACATAAAGAGTGAGGTCGAGATCCATTTTGCTGCCGATCAGGAAATCCAGGCCGAGAGAAACACCGACATCTCTGAAAGCGCCGCCCAGGAAATCACTTTTGATCGCCGAATGAGCGAATGTGATTTCATGGTCGTATCCGCCTTCGATTCCGAAAGGCATTCCAAAAAGACCAGCCTGAAGTTCGACATTGAGACCGAAATTGCCTTTTCTGTATGAAGGATGAACCATGCTGAATGAAACATCTTTCAAAACGTCGAGAGCGTTCGGCGAATCGCTCGTTTCAACGAATTCAAGCGGATTCGTATAGTCTGTCGGAAGATTGCTGTCGTGGTCGTAATTGAATTCTACATCTTTCGTTGTCGTAAAACCCTTTGCAAGATCGAAAAGGATTCTGCCGTTGAACATGTGATTTCCGCCTTTGAGGTCTATCACAGCGTTATCGATGCTGAATCTGTAGCTGCTGTGCGGCATAACGTCACCGCCGAAAGTATAGATCGAGTTCGAAAGAGCCATGAAAGCGTCTGCCGAAAAGAAAGGTTTAGTCGTGAAAGAAGCAAGTTTTCCTTTACCTTCCGCCTCATCTTCCTGCTTTTCTTCAGGCTGAGCAGCCTCTTCTTTCTTCTCTTCAGCAGGAGCTTCTTCTTTCTTTTCTTCAGCTGGAGCTGCTTCTTCCTTCTTCTCTTCAGCAGGTTGCGCTGCCGGAGCCGGTTCAGCCGGTTTTGCAGGTTCAGCAGCAGGTGCCGGTTCAGTCGGTTTTGCAGGTTCAGCCTTAGCAGGCTGATTGTTGTTATACTGGTTCAAATACTGCTGATAAAGATCATTGGTGTTGTCTTGTGCCGACAACGCAAAAAACGCCGCGACAATCGCAAACGCTAAAAAGAATTTACGCATCAAAACCTCCATAAAACAAAAGTAAAAAAACAAAAATCTGAGTACTCTTAAACATTATTTAATAAAAATCAAGTCGAAACGCCATTATTTCGGCAAAACAGAGGGATTTTTTGCCATTTTCTTCTTTCATATTTAAAAAATTTCGCTACAATAATCCGTTTTTTTGAGCGAGGTGCAATGTTCCGGTTTTTCCTGATATTCGTAATCGTAGGATTTTACGTCCTTCTTTCTTTCTTGATTTTTCCGGTTCATATTCTTTCGAAAAGAAAACTTGGAGGAATAGTTTTCAGACACTGCTCATCCGTTCTGCTCAAATCGTGCGGAGTCCGCAGCATAACCGAGGGGCTTGAAAACATCTCTCCTGATGAAACCTACCTCGTCGTAGCAAACCACCAGAGCATTGCCGACATTCCGCTGATCGGCGCAAATATTCCTCTGAATGTGCGTGTCCTTGCCAAAAAGGAGCTTTTCAAGATCCCGGTTTTCGGACAGGCGATGTGGCTTTACGACTTTATTGCGATCGACCGCAAAAACAGGCGGCGCGCCGTAAAAAGTCTTGAACGCGCTCAAAAAAAGATGAAATACTGCTCTTATCTGGTTTTTCCGGAAGGAACCAGAAGCCGCGACGGTCACGTCGGCAAATTCAAATCGGGAGCGCTCATCCTCACTGAAAAAGGGTGCAAAATCCTTCCGGTAGCCCTGATCGGAGCCGACAAAATACTCAAAGCAGGAGCAACTGACATCCATTCGGGCGAAGTCAGAATCAAGATCTTCCCACCTACTCAGATCGGCGAAAACGAAACCAGACAGGAGCTTGCCGAAAGACTTCAGGAACAGATATCGAGTTGCGTTGAATCAAAAAACAGTTGAGATATCAAACAGTTAACCTCGATATTTCATAAAAATCTTGCCTTTTTACTTCCTTTCCGTATATTGCCGCCGCTTTTGGTTTTTTGTTGTTTTTAGTTGTTTTTAATGGAGAAAATAATGTCTCTTCTGTCAAAAGAACGCTTCTTTACCGATAAACTTTATTCGGCGAGATGGTTCAAATCCTACTTTCTTATAATCTTCGGCTCGATGATAATGGCATCAGGCTACTCGTTTTTTGCAGACCCGCACAGAATCGTTCCCGGCGGCGTTTACGGTACGGCCATCGTTATCCACCACGTTTTCGGATTCCCCACAGGAACGGTCGGTCTCATGTTCAACATCCCGCTTTTTGCACTCGGCATATACCTTCTGGGTCCGAGATTCGGCGTAAAAACCTTTGTCGGTACGATCGCAACTTCGTTCTTCATCGATTTCCAGTCAAAAATGATAGAAAATTTAAAGTGGTTCCGCCCGAAAGATCTCGCTGAGGGGCAGGAATATATAGCCTCACCGGTTCAGGATCCGTTTCTTGCCAGTCTGGTCGCCGGCGTTCTCATCGGAGTCGGACTCGCCCTTATTTTCAGAGCGAAAGCATCGACCGGCGGCAGCGACATCATAGCGCAGATAATCAACAAATACACCAAAATTTCGGTCGGTCAGCTGCTTATCTTCATTGATTCGGCAATCGTTTCGATAGGTGTCATCGCTTTCAAAGACTTCTCGCTCGCACTTTATGCCCTCATCACGATCTACCTCACCGGCAAGGTGCTCGATGCTGTAATGCTCGGCGGAAACAACAGAAAGGCGGTTTTCGTAGTATCAGCAAAACACGAGGAAATCAGCGATTTCATTCTCCACAAACTGAGAAGAGGCGGCACCTTCTTCTTTGCTCAGGGAATGTACGGCCACGACGACAAAAAAGTCATCTACACTGCACTCAGCAGACGCGAACTCTCGGCACTTCAGGATTTCGTCAGAGACACCGACAAAGACGCTTTCATTTCCGTTTTCGACACGAACCAGATCTACGGACGCGGATTCCTTCCGATTGCCGAAGAAAACTAGCGTCTGATTTGATTTTACCGCAAACTTTCAATTTTTCGGGATTTTCAGGATAAAAAAAACCGCCCTTTCGGGCGGCTTCAACCAAAAAAAGGAGTTAACCTCTTTTTTTCTTCATGTTTTTTCTGCGTCTTCTCTCCGCTTCTTCCTTTTTCAGGCGGTTACGGACTGACGGCGGCTCGTAATGACGGCGTTTTTTGATTTCTTTGTAAAGACCTTCGAGAGCCATTTTTTTCTTGAGGATCTTTATCGCCTTTTCGAGATCGTCGGAAACATAAACCTCCAAAGGAGCGATGATTTTCTGTCTACGCATGGTTTTCACCACCTTTCATACTTCTGATTTGTTAAAACAACATGAAGCGCGGGAATTGTAGGCAGGAAAGTCTTTTTGTCAAGAATAAAAAGCAGATACGCACTTTGAAACTATGCAGATCCGCCTGATTTTTGCCGCAAAAACTAAAAAAGTATTGATAATAGGGAAACACTGACTACATTTTTTCCCGCTGATTTGACTTTGCGTTCTGCAATAGTAAATGTGGCGGGGCAGGAGGAGAAGTTGAAAAAACATATTTTGATAGCAGTCGGTTTTGTTGCCGTGACATTAGGTACGATAGGGATGTTTCTTCCGCTGATCCCGACTGTTCCGTTCCTTCTTCTTGCCGCATGGTGCTTTGCAGGTTCTTCGGAAAGATTCCACAAATGGCTTCTCAACCACAGACTTTTCGGTGAATATATCCAGAATTACAAGGAAAAGAAGGGGATGCTGCTCCGCCATAAAATACAGAGTCTCACGATATTATGGCTCGGGATCGGCTACTCCTTCTTCTTTGCTATGAAAGATATCGACCCTGACAAACTTTTTTACATACGGATATTCCTCGCTCTGGTTCTTGTCGGTGTTACGACTCATCTGCTGCTGCTGAAAACTGTAAAAAATGATAAATAAGAGACTTCCGAACTTAACCTGTTCTGAATCTGGTCCTCAAATTATCTAAACTGTCCAAGTAACAAACCATTCTCTAGTCCATCTTATCCTTTATATCCTTAAACAGGCCGCAAAATCAGCTCTTTACTTCCTCTCCAAATCCTTCATCAAAAGGAAGTCTTTGAGTTTCAAGTGGTCGATATTGCTGGTGGAATAGTCAATGTCGTCGTTCGTGACAATGATTTTCCTGTCCCTTTGCGTCAGGGAATCGAATGCACCGAGTTCACGTTCGTAGGCTTTTTCCTCGGCAATGCTGTATGCAACCTGAATGTAGTATCTTTGATTTTCCTTTTCGGCAATAAAATCAATTTCCTTTCCGCCGTTGTCAAAAACAGAGAGAGTATAGCCCATAAAAACGAGCTCGTTGTAGACGATATTCTCAAGATTGTGCGTCATGTCGAAGCGGTTGTCCCTGCACCGTATCGAATTGAGAGAAACATCGCAGTTGTAGATTTTTTTGCTTTGTTCGAGCTCTTTTTTCGCCTTTTTGGAATAGCGCGGGATTTCATCGATGATGTAAGCGGCAGCAAGATAGCTTATCCACTTCTGAACGGTGTTCGAAGTGCAGTTTATGCCGCAGCTTTTCATATAGTTCGAAATTGATTTTGCCGAATAAATCCGGGCATTTGAAATCAGCATGAAGTTCACGAATTTTTTAAATTCGACCGATTTTCTTATGCCGTAGCGGTTGATAATGTCGTTTGAAACTATCGTCTCGTCAAGTTCAGAAATATATCTTCTCGTTTCACCGATTCCGTTAAGTTCAAACCTTTTCGGAAAGCCGCCCCAGACAAGGTAGTCGGTAATCGTAAACTCTTTTTTAAGCTCTTCTGCATATTCCGAAAGTTCCTTGTAGACAAACGGACGAATTCTGAACGCGACATATCTTCCGGAAAGTTCGCTTGTGAACTCTTTTGAAAGAAGTTTTGAATTTGAACCTGTGATAAAAACCGAACAGTTTTCCCGTCTCAGAGAGCGGCATACAAATGCCCAGTCTTCGATTTCCTGAATTTCATCGAGAAAAACATAGCAGAGTCCTGTTTTTTTGTGCGAATTTACATAATCAACAATATCTTTCCAGCTTTCTATTGAAGAAGTTACCGCCCTGTCGTCAAAGTCGAGATAGACCACATTGTCGGAACGGAGCCTTATTTCTTCCATAATTTGTTCCAGGATCACCGACTTGCCGCATCTCCTGACACCCGTAATGATTTTTATAAGGTCACTGTCATAAAAACCACGGATTTCAGCGAGATATTTCTCTCTTTTTATCATCCTTGAACTCCTTCAAAAAAGAACCTATTGAGAAATTTTACTCATTTCAGAAAAATTCGCAACACTATTGAGAATTTTTTCTTGTTTTAGAAATTTTCTAAATACTATTGAGAATTTTTCCAGAAATCGAAAAAATTTTAAGTAGGAAATCCTGAGAAAACAGATTTAATACTCACTCATTCATCCCGTTGACATCAAAAAAGTTGCAACTATACTTTTTCGTTCTTTTTTAATTGGTTTTAAACAGTGAGGTGTAAAATGCTACTTGGCGAACTTAGAAAAATGATGATGAAGGCAAAACTTGAGAAAGATACGGTCAAAGGAAATCTCCTTTCGACTTTAGTTGCAGAGGCTGTCATGGTCGGCAAAAACGACGGAAACCGCGAAACAACCGATGCCGAAACGATCGCGATGATCAAGAAATTCCTCAAAAACGTGAACGAAACTCTTACTCTGATGGAAGAAGTCGGCAAGGATAAAACCGCGACTCTGCGTGAGAAGGAGATTCTGGAATCGCTTCTTCCCAAACAGCTTGACGAAGCAGAACTTGCAAAAATCATTGAAGAAATCGTTGCAACGCTTCCCGACAAGTCTCCGCGCCAGATGGGAGCAGTCATGGCTGAACTCAAGAAAAAATACGACGGACAGTTCGACGGAAAAACTGCAAGCGGACTCGTTAAAAAAGCACTTTCATAACTTTTCGGATAAAAACATGCAGACGAATCATTTTCACATAAAACGCGCTTCCAGAGAGCGTTTCGGACTTTCAAAAGAACTTTTTTCGATTTCGGGGAATGTTGTTTTTGCAGATTTTGCAGCTGCGAAAAATTTCGCATACAAACTCAATTCAAAGTATGCCGCTGAAAAAAGCGGAAAGCACATAACTCCGGGAAATCTTTTCGCAATGGGGCTTATCGACGAGATCAGCCACTTCGTTTTTCACATTTACAGAACCGAGATTTTTCCTCAGTTTTCGGAAAAACTTTTTGAATCTGCCGAGCGTGAGATCGGAGAGGATGCTTTCAAAAAACTCCTTCTTGATTTTGTCAGGGAGTTCCCGACAAGCGTAGTCGCATCTGGCGGAATGTCTGAGGCTGAGTTTTTAGCTGCTTCGACAGACGGCATTCCCAATAAACTTGCGGAACTTGAAGAAGTTATTCTGCTTAAAATTGCGAACGAAAATCCTGCTTTTTCCGAATTTGACGAGCTTTTCGGAGACTCGAAACTTGCTGAAAATCCGGCTTACGGCAGATTTTTCGATATCGCTGAGAGATTTTTTGCAGGAAATCCCAAAATCGATTTCAGCGGCGAAAAAATTTCTGTTCTCGACCTTCTGCGCGCTCCGTTCAAGGCTTCACCGGACTCTTTGGCGGGTCAGCTTGAATTTATCCGCAAAAACTGGGGAGTTAAGATCTCGGCGCGTTTTTCAAAAATGCTTCTTCTTTCGGCTGACATCATAAAAGAGGAGACAAAACCTGTCTTCGGGACGGGCGGAGGCGGCGATTTTCCGGCACTTACAAAAGATGCGCTTTCAGGCTGGGGCGAAGGCGACCCGGAGAACGAGAATTTCTCGAAAGATTCGCTCTGGATGCCGCGAGTCGTAATGATTGCAAAGAACATTTTTGTATGGCTCGACCAGCTTTCGAAGCAGTATTCAGCCGACATCCACACTCTCGACAGGATTCCCGACGAAGAGCTTGAAACCCTGTCCAGACGCGGCTTTACGGCACTCTGGCTGATCGGTTTGTGGGAGCGCAGCAAAGCATCGAAAAGGATCAAGCAGATAATGGGAAATCCCGAGGCTGCGGCAAGCGCGTATTCGCTTTACGACTACGAAATAGCGGCTGAACTCGGCGGCGAAGCAGCGATGCAGAACCTCCGTGAAAGGGCGTGGAGACACGGGATCAGGCTTGCGAGCGACATGGTCCCCAACCACACGGCGATCGATTCGAAGTGGATCTCGGAGCATCCCGAATGGTTCATTTCGGCAGATGTTCCGCCCTTCCCCGCCTACTCTTACAACGGCGAAAACCTTTCAAGTGACCCGAATATCGGAATTTATATTGAAGACCACTACTATTCGAAAAGCGATGCGGCTGTAACTTTCAAACGGGTCGATTTCAGGACAGGAAAAACCGACTACATCTACCACGGAAACGACGGGACCTGCATGCCGTGGAACGATACGGCGCAGCTCAACTACATGCGAGAAGATGTCAGAGAGCAGGTGATTCAGACGATCATAAAAATCGCGAAAAACTTCCCTGTAATCAGGTTTGACGCGGCGATGACGCTTGCAAAAAGGCACTACCACAGGCTCTGGTTCCCCGAACCGGGAAGCGGCGGAGACATTGCTTCACGCGCAGAACACGGTTTAACAACCGAAGAATTCAACAAACTTTTCCCGAAAGAATTCTGGCGCGAAGTTGTCGACAGAGTCGCAGTAGAGGCACCTGATACGCTGCTTTTAGCCGAGGCTTTCTGGCTTATGGAAGGCTATTTTGTCCGCACTCTGGGAATGCACCGCGTCTATAACAGCGCCTTTATGAACTTCATGAAAAACGAGGAAAACGCGAAATACAGGCAGTCTGTAAAAAGCGTTCTCGAATTCGACCCGCACATCCTCGAAAGATACGTCAACTTCCTCAACAATCCCGATGAGGAGACGGCTGTCGCGCAGTTCGGAGACAACGACAAATATTTCGGAGTCACCCTTCTTATGATCACGATGCCGGGACTTCCGATGTTCGGACACGGCCAGATCGAAGGTTTTTCCGAAAAATACGGCATGGAATACCGCCGCGCCTACAAAAACGAGACCGTCAATCAGGCACTTGTAGAGCGGCACGAGCGTGAGATCTTCCCGCTTCTGCACCTGCGCCGCCTTTTCGCTCACGTCAACGACTTCCACTTCTACGATTTCTACAGATCCGACGGCACGGTCGACGAGAACGTTTTCGCATATTCCAACGGCTGGGGAGAAAGTAAAGTCCTTGTTTTCTACCACAACAGATTTGCGGAAACTTCAGGCTGGATCAAGCAAAGCTGTGCCTGGCTCGACAAAGGAAGCGGCGAACTCAGGCGGATCAACCTCGATTTTGCCCTCGGTCTCAGAAGGGAAAAAGGAACTTTCGTCCGATTCAAAGAACTTATTTCGGGGCGAGAATACACTTTAAGCACCGAAGATATTTTCGAACACGGTTTTTACATTCACCTCAAAGCTTACGAATACCGTGTTTTTACCGATTTCAAAGTAGTCAGCAGCATAAACGAAGACAATGAGGTTGATATGGATTTTCAGCTTTACATCGACGCTTTCAACAGCGAAGTCGTTCCGGCACTCGGCTGCACTGAACCTATCGCAGTGGCACTCGCTGCGGCGACTTCCGCAAAACTTCTGGGCAGACCGGTAGAAAGAGCCGAAATCGCCCTCAGCGGCAACATCATGAAAAACGGCCTCGGAGTCGGAATTCCGGGAACAGGCATGGTCGGGCTTCCGATCGCTGCTGCGCTCGGGATCAAAGGCGGAGATCCTTCAAAAGAGCTTGAAGTGCTTAGCGGTGTTACAAAAGAGCACATTGCCCAGGCGAAAGAGATGGTGAAAAAAGGGGAAATCGCCGTTTCGATGAAGGAAAAAGTCGATAAACTCTACATCGAAGCAATCTGTTTCAGCGGCAAAGAGTGTGCGAGAACAGTGATCTGCGGAAGCCACACAAACATCGTTCTCACCGAACTCAACGGAAAAATAATCTCGCAGAAATCGTGCAACGCCTTCTCGTTCGACTGGAACGAAAACAGCCAGAAAACGCAGGAATACCACATGACAGTCGAAGGGATCTGGAATTTCATCAACAAAGTTCCGCTTGAAAAGATCCGTTACGTTCTTGAAGGTGCCGAAATGAACAAAAAGATCGCTCTCGAAGGCCTGAGCGGCGACTACGGCCTGCGTGTCGGAAAAACTCTGCGCCTCAACGTCCAGAAAGGTCTGCTTGCAGACGATCTTGCAAACTACGCGATGTCTCTTACCGCTGCGGCAAGCGATGCGAGAATGGCAGGCTGCACCCTTTCAGTCATGAGCAATTCAGGCAGCGGGAACCAGGGAATAACCGTAATGATGCCGATAGTTGCGACTGCAGAAAGGCTTGGTTCCAGCGAGGAACAACTCATCCGCGCGCTTTATTTGGGCAATCTGATAGCGATCCACCTGAAAGAATTCATGTCGAAACTTTCAGCTCTCTGCGGCACAGTCACCGCATCAACAGGAGCCGCATGCGGGATCACATACCTCATGGGCGGGAACCTCTCGCAGATAAACTACGCGATCAAAAACATGATAGGAAACATCTCCGGCATGATCTGCGACGGCGCGAAGGCAGGCTGCGCACTGAAAGTCTCGACTACGATCAACGCCGCACTTCAGAGCGCCCTTCTTGCGATCGAAAACATCGAGATCTCCGAAACAGACGGAATAATCGAGCGCGACATCGAAAAAACGATCAAAAATCTTGCAACTGTAGCTTCTGAAGGAATGGAAAAAACCGACGAAATAATTCTTGATATTATGACGTGTAAATAAATCGATTATTTATCGAGAGTTTTAGCTATTTCTACGAGCTCAAGGAATTCGCCACGGAAACCGAACGTATCTTTGCCGATATTCGCCTTTGCACGTTTCAGAACCGAGTCATAGCTTGAATCAGCCTTGAATTTCGAATCTCTGAGCAGCATTCCGAACTCTGCTACTGACGAAGCGAAGCCCATATTCTGGCTCATTTCGGCAAGGATATTGGCAGAAGTCATTACTGTATCCATATATTTGCTGATATCCTGATCCGGCTCTTTGTAGCGCATCTTGAGAACGAGGAAATCATCTTCGCCAAATTCACTCTCCGGCTCTGCCGCAGGTTCTCCTTCACCTTCTTCCGGTGCGGGCTCTGCCGGGTCATCGCCTTCTTCAGGATCTGTCTCAGGAGTTTCGGGTGTTTCAGGAGTTTCAGCCGGCCCGCTTTTTTTGGTAAGGAAAACTTCATAGAACGCAGTAACTCTGTGACCTGCACCAATCTCACCCGCATCTTTGGTGTCATCGTTGAAGTCTTCATTCGCCATAACGCGGTTTTCGTAGCCTATAAGACGGTATTTCGCGATTTTCTCAGGATTGAAAACAACCTGAAGTTTGACGTCTTTCGCGATAGTAAACATCGTTCCCATAAGATCATACGTGAAGATCTTGTCAGATTCTCTTTCGTTATCGACATAGAAGTAGTTTCCGTTTCCGGCATTGGAGAGCTGTTCCATCCTGTCGTCCTGATAGTTGCCCATTCCGAAGCCGAGAATCGTGAGATAAATTCCTTTGTTTCTTTCGGTTTCGATGTATGAAACAAGCTCGCTGGTATCATAAATTCCGACATTGAAATCACCGTCGGTAGCAAGGATTATCCTGTTATTTGCATCTTTGCTGTAATTCTTTTCAGCAAGTTCATAAGCTGTCTTGATTCCGGCTGCACCTGCAGTGGAACCTCCGGCTTCGAGTTCGTCCAGAGCCGAAATAATCTCATCCTTTTTATCGCCGCTTACGGAATCAAGGAGAACACCTGCACTTCCGGCGTAGGTCACGATCGAAACCTTGTCGTCCTTGTCCAGTTTTTCTACAAGTTTTTTGAACGATTTTTTAAGAAGACCCAGTCTGTCTTCACCGAACATCGAACCTGAAACATCAATGAGAAAAACTAAATTGTGAGCCGGAACTTTGTCTGGATCAAGCGCTTTTCCCTGAAGTCCGAACATAACAAGTTTAGTGTCACTCCTCCACGGAGAATCGGCCATTTCCATCGTTACCGAGAAAGGTTTTCCTTCTTCGGGCTGCGGATAGTCGTAGTCGAAATAGTTGATCATCTCTTCGATTCTGACTCTGTCTTTAGGCGGCATATAGTTCGATTTCATGAGGTAATTACGGATCAGAGTGTAACTTGCCGTATCGACATCTATCGAAAAAGTGGAAGTGTTTTCAGTTGCGGTTTCAACCCAGCCGTTCTCAATAAGTTCTCCCGGATTGGGTTCTTCAGCCGGTTCAGTCGGCATATCGTCTCCTGACATCTCACTGTCACTGCTTTCCCAGTCTTCATAACCGGGTTCTGCCGGATCGGCACCCGGTTCATAAGATGATCCGGTATCCGTCGAATCTTCCGGATAAGGAGCATTTGAATCTCCAGTGTCATAATTGTCGTTGTAACCGCCGTTGTCACCGGACTCGTAATAGCCGTCATCACCGATGGCGCCGTCAGCATTTTTGGAAGCACCGCCGTCACAAGCAGCCACAAAAAGGAGCAAAATCACAAAAAGCATTGAAATCACCGACTTTTTCATAGAAAGACCTCAACAAAGAAAGTTAATAACAGCTATTTAGTTCCACCAAGTGCCGATTTTTCTGACTCGAAATCAAAAAAAATTTAAAAAAAAGTGATTTTTTACAGATGATCGAAAATTTTTATCTTCGAATCGGTATTTTCGATCTTGCTGTCGAGCTTTTCGCGGATCTGGTCGTCCATTTTCAGAACGGAAAGAGCTTCGACATCGTCGGGAGCGTATTTCAGAACTTTGTGATAGTAGATGTTTCTATAGATAAGATTGTTCTCCTTTGCGTATATATTGGCAATAACCTTGAATATTTTCACGCAGTTGTTTATGTCACCCATCTGCTTGTAGACAAAAGCCTGACGCTTGAGGAAGTTGACGTTTTCAGGATCTTTCGCGATAAGTTTTTTCAACAGAACCATAACGCTGTCATACTGCCCCATCTCGATTCTCGCCTCTATAAGCTCACCCAGAATGACATCGTCGTCCTTTCTCATCGAGTAGAGCATCAGCAGACATGCTTCAAGATCTCTGACGTTGCTGATTTCCCCTTTTTGGTGGCGTTCTCTGATCGACATGAGTATTTTTTCGGCCTCGTCGTTCATATTTTCGCGAATCAGAATGCTCGACAGGTTGAGAAGATCGCGCACCGTCGCCTTGTTCATCTCCTTGATCGTATGAAGAAGATAAATAGCAGTCATTCTGTCATTCTTTTTAATGTAATAATTGACTGCCGCGCGGTATTTATCGGCAGCATCCGAGAATTTGCCTTTTCTTATGTCAATATCGGCGCTGAATTTATTCAAAAGTCCGTTATCGGGTGCAACATTGAGCCCCATTTTGATATAACTTGCCGCAAGATCGAGGTGTTTTGCGTCGAGTTCGCGCTGCGCCATACCGAGATAGACGTCAACCGCCTTGTCGATTTTGTTTTTGTAGCGGTAAAGTTCGGCAAGCTGGATATAATTTTCAACTTTATCGGGATTTTTTTCGATCTCGGAAAGAAGTTTGGAAGCTTTAGCGTCGCCCACTAAATCGGAAATATCGGTATTAGCCAACTGACCGATATCTTTCAGTGTTTCCGCAGAAAAAATATCTCCGACATCTTTTTTTAAGAAACCAACTATTTTATCGAGAAATTTCGACGCCATAGAACCTCAACCAAACCAAAAACAAGAAATAATATTCACTTTGAAAAAGTTGTCAAAAAAGTGGGGCACCTTCTGGCGTTTTTTTCAACACCGCCACGCCGTTTCGCCGTAACGATGTAATCACAATTCGTCAAAGATATCCGGTTCATCCGATTTTGGTGCCTCAAAAAGCGATTCCGGAAGTTCTGCTGAAGCATCCAAGTATTTGTTTTCAAAGATGAAAGCAGGCTTTCCACGGCTCACTCCGATCCACCGTTGAGCCTTTTTCACAGTTTTCCGGCTTTGTTTTTTACTTTTTCCGCGGCGTCCTTTTCCGGCTGGAATTCCTGTTTTCTTTTCGGAAACTATGTAAAGATCGCCGCTTGCTATTTCGGCAACTTTACCTTGGGAAATCTTATAGTAGATCCCGTTTTTTCTGCACAGTTTATCACCGCTTCCGATATCTGCGCACTCGCCGTCAAAGCGGAATCTGCCTCCAAGCATCACTGAAAAAAGGTCGCCGTCGACAGAGGCATTGAAAAGCTGTTTCGAAATTTCATTCCACGGACCGCTGTCCCAGATCCCTTCATGGAAAATATTCGCCGTGTCGCCGTTTATTATTACGGTTGCAACTGAAATATTGAAAGGACCTGTGATTATCATCCGCCATTTTTCTGGTTCCGACGAAAGAATCTGGTAGTCACCGGTGAATTTTCCTTTGAACTGCTCGACATCGATCCACATCGTGACGGCACCTTCGGCGGAAAACGCCTGATTCTGAGTATTGAGCTCGAATTTTTCAGACTCCCACGAATAATTTCCTTTCTCGTCCACCGTTTTTTGCGGCAGAGTCGAACAGGAAATCAAAAGAAAAAGCGCGAAAAAGGATAAAAATAATTTTTTCATGCACAAATCACGCTATTTAACTGCAATACACTCAATTTCGACCATCGCGCCGAGCGGCAGTTTAACGACCTGGAAAGCGGCTCTTGCAGGACATTCGGAAGTGAAAAATTTCGCATAAACTTCATTCATATCCTTGAAATTGTTCATATCGCTGAGAAGAACCGTGGTTTTTACGACATTTTCATAGCCGCAGCCCGCAGCTTTGAGAATTTCACCGATATTTTTAAGCGACTGCTCGGTCTGCTCTTTGATGCCGCCTTCGACAAATTTTCCGGTTTTTACATCAACCGGAAGCTGACCCGAAACATAGACCGTGCCGTTTGCATCAACTGCCTGACTGTAAGGACCGATTGCAGCCGGAGCGTTCGGCGAACTGATGATTTTTTTCATTTTTTCCTCCCCAAAAAACAATTATAAACACAAAAAAAACGCTGAATTATAGCGGTGTAAAAAATTTTTTCTATTTTTCTCTTGACAAATGACCCGCCGGTACTAAAAACCAGAACTGGTTAGTTCCATTTTGCGGAACTTGCTCGTACTGAAATATGAGGTTTACGATGTTTTTCAAGATGACAAAAAACCAGTTGGAGCGCAAACTCAAAATTTTGAAGGCAGCTGCCGTAAGTTTCGCGACTTTCGGTTTTCACATTTCCGATATCGACAAAATCGCGAAGAACGCAGGTGTCGGCAAAGGAACGCTTTACCGTTATTTTCAAAATAAAGAGGATCTCTTCTTCGAGTCTGTGAAATACTGCATGGACGAGATGTACGAGGAAATCGGAAAAAAGCTGGAAAATGTCGGTTATGCAGATTTCGTCGGCGTTCTTTTTGACGCTCACATGGATTACTACCGTGAGCACAAGGACACTTATATGCTTGTTGCCAACGCCATTATTCAGATGCCTGAAACCTCGGTCGATTTCTTCCACGAGCTGCACAAGGAAAAGATGAAAATCATACTCGGCAAACTTGAAAACGGTGTCAAGGAAGGCGTTGTGAAGGATGTCGATCTCGAAATTCTCGTAAAAATGCTGAACGTCCTTTCGCAGCTTTTCTGCCTGACAAAGGATATCGCACCCGAAACCGACGACTACGAGCGGGTAAAAAAGACTTTTGTGAATGTTTTTAATTATGGACTTTTAAAATAATTGTTTGTGAGGTTGTTATGAAAAAACTGTTGATTTTGTTATCTGTTTCAGTTTTTCTTTTTGCTGCATGCATTGAAAAGGAAGAAGTTCAGGAGCAGTCGGCTCCGGTTGAAAAGAAACCTGTCGTTGCCGTTACGGAAGCAAAAGAGGAGAAATATTCCCCTGTTCTTGAGTTCGGCGGCTCGTTCAAGCCTTTCAGAGAGGCAAACCTTTCGGCAAGAATGCCCGGAAAAATCAAGAAGATCCACTACCGCGAAGGGGCGACAGTTCCAAAAGGATCGGTTATCGTAACACTTTCAGGAGAGATGGCGGAAGCGGCCGAAGCCGAGCTCGAAGCAGTCGAAAAAGACTACGAAAGAGTGAAAGACCTCGTTGATTCCGGCGTTCTGCCGCAGCAACAGCTGGATCACCTCGAAGCTAAACTCAACGCGTCGAAAGCAAAAGTCAAAATGACTAAGGAAAATATGGAAATCATCGCTCCGTTCGACGGAATGGTAGCAGAACACATGCTCAGAGAAGGCGAAGAGTTCATGCTTCTGAACCCCGGTCTTACTCCCGGTTTCTCACATGCAAACGGTATCATCAGATTTATGGATTTAAGCAGGCTTTTCCTTGAAATTCAGGTTGACGAGAAAGAACTTCCGCTCATCCAGAAAATAAAGGATATAGAAGTCGTTGCCGATGCTTACCCCGACACGAAAATCAAAGGAAAAATCTATTCGACTGAAACGCTTGTCTCGGTAATTTCGAGAACGGCGGTAGTCAAAATCGAGATAAACAACGCGAAAAAACTGATAAAACCCGGTATGTTCGGCAGAGTAAAAATCTCTCTTCCCGAAGTCAAGGCCGTCATGGTTCCGCGTCTTGCAGTAGCGCGTCAGGCCGGAACAAACCAGCATTACCTTTTTGTCGTCGAAAACAATATCGCGCTCAGAAAAGAGGTCGAAATCCTCGAAGATCTGGGCGATTTCTACGCAGTCAAAGGAGTTGAAAGCGGCGAAACGGTTGTCAGTGCCGGGAAAACAAAACTTAAAGACAATATTCCTGTTACTGTCAGCAGCAAGTAGGTGCAGCCATGAGAATCTCACAGATTGCTGTTAAAAAGCCTGTCACGATATCGATGATATTCACAGGCATTCTGATTTTCGGTCTGCTCGCGTTCTACGCACTCAAACTCGATATTCTTCCTGAAGTCGAATATCCTTCGCTCACAGTTGTCACGATTCTTCCGGGTGCATCTTCGGAAGATGTCGAGCAGCAGGTAACAAAACCGCTTGAAAAACAGCTTGCCGGCGTTCCCAAAATCAAGTCGCTGAAGTCTGTTTCCAAGGAAAACGTCAGCTTCGTCATGCTTGAGTTCAACTTCGGAACAGAGATCGGCGATGCTACAAACGATGTCCGAGACAGAATCGACCCCGTCAAGAAGGTTCTTCCGTCCTACGCTTACGATCCGGCGATCATCAAAGTCGACAGCTCGATGGTTCCCGTCATCATGTACGGTATCTCGGCGAAAGAAAGCGCGATGGGACTTGCAAAAATCATCGACGACAGAATCGAAGGAAGGCTGAAACAGGTTGACGGAATCGGCGGACTTATCACTCTCGGCGCGCCGAAAAGAGAGATCGAGATAATTGTTGACCCGGTAAAACTCCGTTCGAGCGGAATTTCTGTCGCAACGATCGCAAAACTCCTTGAAACCCAGAATATTTCAGTCCCCGGCGGCAGCATCAAAACAGGCGGAATGGACCTTTCGGTGCGTGTTCCGGCAGAATTCGAGTCGGTTGACGAAATCGGCGCAATCATGATCCCCGCGAAAGACGGCAGCATGGTAAAACTTTCGACTCTCGCCGAAATCAGAGACAAACTGAAAGAGCAGGATTTCACAGCAAGCGCGAAAGGAAAGACGATGGCCGTCATCATGACGCAGAAACAGAGCGGTGCAAACACTCTCGAAGTCGCGAGAAACATCAAGGCGGCTATGGAAGAGATCCGCAAAAATGTTCCATCCGACGTTGTCATCGAAGAACTCAACGACACTTCGGAAGTCATCGAAATGTCGATAAAAAACCTGGGAACAACTGCGGCTTACGCGGCTATTTTCGTCATTTTAGTCATTCTCGTTTTCCTCAGAGAATGGAGAGGAAGCCTCATCATTACGCTCACGATCCCCTTCTCGCTCATCATCGGTCTTATTTTCATGTATGTTTTCGGATATACGATAAACATTTTCTCGCTGATGGCACTTTCGATCACACTCGGTATGGTCGTCGACAACACCGTCGTCGTATTTGAAAACATCACGCGGCATATAGAGGAAGGTTCGCGTCCGGCGGAAGCGGCAATTTTCGGTGCAGGGGAAATGACTTCGGCTATCTCTTCTTCGACTCTGACAACAGTCGCGGTTTTCATCCCGCTTGCTTTTGTCAGCGGAATCGTCGGACTTCTCTTCAAACAGCTCGCTTTCGTAGCATCTGTCACAATCGCGGCGTCGCTGCTCGTCTCGCTCTCCCTCGCTCCGATGCTGAGTTCTGTTCTCATGAAGAGAAAAGTAAAGGAGAAAAAACACGGATTTCTCTACAACGCTTCGGAAAAGCTCTTTGTTTTTGTAGAGCAGATCTATAAATCGCTTCTCGGGCTCAACATAAAATTCAGATGGGTTGTCGTTATTGTTGTCGCTGCAGTATTCTTCTTCACTATTAAAGCGGGTTTAAGCACAGGAACCGACTACATTCCTGAGTTCGATATGGGCGATATGGTTGCAACCGCTGAGCTTGAATCGAGCGTTGACCCTGAGCGCACTGTCGAAGTCGCCAAAAAAATCGAGGAAATCGTCAAAAGGAACATCAATCCCGAAGATGTCAGAACATACTACTCGATCACAGGCCAGACTGACAGCGGTCTTCTTTCGCTTTTCGGATTTTCGGAAGGCAAGAACGTCGCAACAATCATGGCAAAGATTGTAAACCGTAACAAACGAACCTACCACATCAAGGAAGTTGCGGCAAAAATCAGAAAAGAAGCTGAAGAAATCCCGGAAGTCGTTTCGTTCTCGATGAATGCAGGATCGCTTCTCCAGAGCGCAATGCTCGGCTCGAGCAAACCGATCGAAATCAAAATAACGGGTCACGACCTCGACAAACTTACCGAAACAAGCGACCGCCTTCAGAAAATACTTGAGGAACAGCCTTACCTTCAGGATATCGAATCCACTGCCGACAGAGGCAAACCCGAAATCACCGTAAAATTCGACAGAGTCAAACTTGCGAGACTCGGAATCAATGCAGGAATGGCGGCGCTTGCGGTTCGAGAGAGCCTTTACGGAGCTGAATCTGGCGAATACAAGCAGGACAACGACGAATACAAAATCGTGATCCGCTACAACAAGGAAAAACGCAATAAAATAAGTGACTTGAGAAATATCATGCTCACTTCGGCAACGGGCGAGCTCATTCCGCTCAGCGCAGTAGGAATCATCGAGGAAACAAGCGGTCCGACAAAGATTCTCCACGAAACACAGCAGAGGATCGTCTATCTGAAACTCGGTCTCAACAACATCTCGCTCGGTGAAGCTGCGAAAAACGTCACGGATATCATCAAAAACGAGACTATCGATCCTGATGTCTACATTGAGCTCGGCGGCCAGGTTGTTGACCAGCAGTCAACTTTCGGCGACATGAAGATCCTTTTCCTGATAAGCCTTTTCCTGATTTACGCAATTATGGCGAGCCAGTTCGAATCGCTCAGGGATCCGTTCATCATCATGTTCACCGTTCCCCTTTCGATTATCGGCGTCATCTGGGCGTTCATCCTTACCGGAACCACTCTGAGCGCGGTAACATTCGTCGGAGTCATCATGCTTTTAGGTATCGTCGTCAACAACGGTATCGTTCTTGTTGACTACACGAACCTTCTGCGCGGAAGAGGATATACGATTGTCGAAGCGATCAAGGAAGGCGGCAGATCGAGACTTCGTCCCGTTTTAATGACGGCAATCACGACGATCATCGGTATGGTTCCGATGGCGCTTAACAACGGCGCAGGATCTGAAATCTGGAAGCCTCTTGGAATCACGGTTATCGGCGGACTTACGGTTTCTACTCTCGTAACGCTGCTTCTAATTCCTGCGATTTATGCAATTATGCACACAAGAGAGATGATCAAAGAAGCCAAAGCTGCAAAAGCAGCGGCTGAGGCTGAAGGAGGTGCAAAATGAAATTTGTTTATATAAGCTGCAATATTTCCAAACTCGAACAGCTGACAGAAGAAATCAGAAATCTCGGCTTAAAGACTTTCCAGATCGTTGAGGACACGGCAGGCTCTTTCGATAACGGCAACCCGAGAATGAACACTTCGGTATGGCCCGGCACGAACGCGGTTGTTTTCCTTCAAGTCACGCCTGAAAAATGCAGAGAAATGCTTGCAACTATCCGTAGAATGAACAAGGAAATCGTAAACGAGAACGAGCGTATTCTCGCGGCGTCGTGGGAATGCGAAAATTATGTCTATTCTGATGAAGAGAAGGAGGCATAAGATGAAAAAATCAATAATTTCACTAATTTGTTTGTTGCTGGCAATTTCTCTCAATCTTAGCGCAGAAGAACTCGGTATCGACGAAATCATCTCGATTGCGATAGAAAACAGTGAGGCAATAAAAGCCGAAGACTCGAAATCAGGCAAAGACGAATACGAGAAGAAAGCCGTTTTCATGCGCTTCTTCCCCACTATCTCGCTCGAAGCGAAACTTTTGAAACTTGAGTACTTCCCTGAACCGGAAAAGCTCACAGTCGATTTGTCGCCGATGGTGGGAATGCTCGAACAGTCGATCAACGATTCCATTCCGCTTCAGATCGACCTTCCCGATCAGCTTCCTCCGATGGAAATCGATCTTGGCGTGCCGACACACCAGAGAACGCTTGATCTCACGGTCGTACAGCCGCTTACTCCGCTCTGGGGAATCTATCACGGTTACAAAGCGCTTGAACTGAAATCAGAGATTACGAAACTGAAATCGGAACTTACGAAGGACAAAATCAAGCTCGAAATCGTCAAAATCTACAACTCCTACAACATGCTGAGCGACATTCTGAAACTTTTGGACGAATCATTCGAACAGCTTGACCGCTACGAGAAAAACGCCGAAAAATTTCATAAGGCAGGACTTATCGACGAAACCGCGCTCTACAAAATCAAAGTCGAAAGAGCGGCTCTCGAAGTCGAAAAAGAGAAATATCTCGGCAACCAGTCGGTCATCAAAGCGGCTCTGGCGATGTTCATGAACCGCGACGAAGAGAGTTTTGAAGTAAAATACGACAAACCGGAATTCCGCGAAATCACAAAAAGCGAAGATGAAATCATCGAAGCTCAGGCAAGCAACCGAACCGAAATGCACATGCTCGACAAAAATACAGAAATCCAAGAACATCTCAACAAACGGGCGATACAGAACTTCATTCCGCAAGTCGGGCTCACTTTCGGGTTCAAGAAAAACTGGGATTCGACGCTCATCAACCCCGAAGGAGTCATGTTCTTCGGCGCGGTCGCAAGATGGGAATTCGGCTTCGACACAGCGAGACAGTATTACGAATATCAGGCTGTAAAAGCGTCGTCGGTCTCAACCGAACTTACGAACATCAAGCTCAAAAAGGACATGACGCTGCAGGTCAAAAAACTGATGGCCGACATCAAAGTCCTCGAAAAAGCGCTTGAACAGAACAAAACTCAGATCGAATCGGCCGAAGTCACACGCAAAATCCAGGAAGCGAAATACGAAAAGCAGATGACCACCGAAACCGAGCTTCTCAACGCACAGCTCATGGTCAAAAAATCAAAAACCGAAGAGATCGTAAACCTCTACAAATACAAAACAGCTCTCGACGAACTTGCGATAATCACAGGAAGCGAGCTGTAAGATCGTGACGTCGTCACATCGTTACATCGTTACGTCGTTACGGCGTCACGACACCGAGCGGCGCAAAAAGTTGAGAAATAAAACAACAACATTAAAATCGCCCGTTTTTGTTGGAGACAGTTTTGAACGGTATTTGGAAAAAATTTCTGGACTTTGTTGAAAGACACAAATTTCTGAAAGTTATCTGGGAAACAGGTTACAATTTTTACAACGACGACGGTTTCACCTTCACTGCGGCAATAAGTTTCTACTTCATGCTGAGTTTCCTTCCGTTCTTAATCCTGCTCGGTGCATCACTTGGATATATAGTTGATTACATTAAGGATATTCAAAATTTCACTTCAGAAGAACTTACCTCTTACATAATGAATTCGCTCCATATCGCTATACCTTTTTTGAGCGAGAAATATGTTTCAAGTCTGGTCGACATAGCCAACTACAAAGCGGGGCTTACTACTGTCGGTCTTCTTTCGCTCCTCGTTTCGGCGACGCTTCTTTTTTCGACTCTGCACTACTCTTTTTTCAGGATTTTCGGCGGAAAATCGATAAATTTCATCCTTTCAAGGCTCATGGGAGTCGTTTTTCTGCTGACACTTACGATAATTCTCTTTTTCGTACAGTATTTTTCGGGTATTTTCCTTTCGTTTGCCGGAAATGTCGCGCAGAAAATCCCTTATCTGCAAAGGATTGTTGATCTCATTTCTACGGGAAAAGCCTACAGTTTTGCCATTTCGACAATCGTAATAATCGCCCTTTTCCGCATTTTGATCTCATATTTCGTTTACGGCATAAAACTGAAAAAAAGCATTATCGTCTGCGGCGCGCTGCTTTTCAGCGTTCTTTGGAACGTAGCGAAATTACTATACAATTTTTACATAAACGAAATTTCAAGTTTCTCTTTTCTCTATGGTTCGGCGGCTTGGATCATAACAAGTGTCCTCTGGATTTACTACAGCGCGCTGATTCTTCTGATTTGCATGGAATTTATAAAAACTTTGTCGAAAATTTATCCGGAAAAAAATTAACGGGTCAGGCGTGCGGCGCAGTCTGCAGCCTCTTTCAGAATATCCTCTTCGCCTTCAACGTAACGGTTTCTCATAACGAATTTTCCATTGCAGATGACTGAATCGATACAGCCTGAATCGGCAGCGTAAACCCAGTTGCTGATCAGGTCATGGCACGGAACCATGCGCTCGTCGTTCAAATTTACCAGCAGACAGTCGGCAAGTTTTCCTTCAGCAATAGTTCCTGCGTTGATCCCGTAAGCCTCAGCAACTTTCGATGTCGCCATTTCAAGCGCCTCATGCGCCGGGAGAGTCTCTGCCGAACCGCAGACTTTAGCCAGCAGAGCAGCAAATTTCATCTCTTCACGCATATCAAGGTTGTTGTTTGATGAAACTCCGTCCGTTCCGAGCGCAAGTTTTATCCCAGCTTCAAGCAGCTTCTGAATCGGCGGGATCCCGCTTGAAAGTTTCAGGTTCGAGCACGGATTCAGCACTGCCGTTGCCCCGGAATCTGCAAAAATTTTCATATCTTCATCTGTAAAATGAACGCAGTGCGCTGCGACGAGATTTGAACCAAGCCCGCCAAGACGTTTAAAAAGCTGAACCGGAGTGCAGCCGTACTGCTTCATGCAGTTATCGACCTCGCTAAGAGTCTCGGAAAGATGAGTGTGGAGGATATAATTTTCAGCTTTTGCGATTTCAACGCAGCGCCTGAGTATTTTTTCACTCACGGTATAGACCGAATGAGGCATAACGACAAGTTTCACGCGCTCTGATTCTTTCGTGTGAGCCGCAAGAAAAGCAAAATTCTCTTCAAGCTCATCCGGAGGAGTCAGCATGTCTGAAATCGTGACTCCTATCGCAGCTCTGATCCCCATTTCTTCAACAACTTTCATCGTATATTCGCGGTGCCAGTACATGTCGGAAAAGAAAACCGTGCCTGATTTTATCATTTCCAAAACGGCCAGCCTGCTTGCTATTTCGATATCTTCATCGCTGAGTTTCGCCTCGAACGGCCAGATGTATTCGTTCAGCCAGCGCGAAAGCTCCATGTCGTCGGCATAACCGCGAAGAAGAGTCATCGCCGCATGGGTATGTCCGTTGTAAAATGCCGGAAGCACTGCAAAATCCGTGCAGTCAACAACCTCACAGCCGTCACAATCTTCCGAAGAGACCTCATCCGCAATTTTCAAAAATTTTCCGTTCCCGATAAGAATGTCTTTGCGAACGGCTTTGCCGCCGCGGACATCAACAACTGCCGATTTAAGAAGAATTTTTTTCATTTCAAATCTCTCCATTTAGAAAAAATCGTAAATTTTTCGAATCCGTGTGGCATCTCATTCCAGCACCGCATCTTCCCTGCGAAATATCCTCCAAAGAAACGTATCAGGTTACGTCTCTAAAACAAACCCCATTATTGTACTCAATTTTCCCGAAATTGCGAGAGAACATAAACTTGTCTTTTTTCATTATTCATTTAAAATCTCTTGTTTTTTTTTACGATTTTGTTTTTTCAAAGCCTCTATGAAACGCAGTTTTTCAATTTTAATAGTAATTTTATCTTTCTTTCTGTTTTCATGCGGCAATTCCGCAACAAAAGAAGATAGAGACAGCTCATCCGATACCGGAAACGATGGAATTCAGTCAAACAACGATGACAATCTTGACGAAGAAACTTCTGATGATTACAACAACGAGCCTGACGACGGAGAAAACAACACAAGAAATCTTACCTGTGCAGAAATTTATCACTGCATGATGGGGAATTGCTACAGCAACGACGAGATCTGTAAGCAGAATTGCATTGACAGCGGTTCTCCGGAAGGACAAAGCCGGATCGAAGATCTTCTTCAATGCATAAACAACTGCTCCTTTTACACCAACTGTGTCCTTTCTCAATGCATAACTGAAATTTCAAACTGCGGTCTCACCTATTACGAGCCTTATGTACCTTACGCGTCACCTTACGGTTCACTTTCACTCGACTTTTCTGTTAATCAGATCGCAAACGATTCCGATGATCCTGAGAACACTGCCGGTATTGTTCAGTCTGCATTTGCAACAGGAACTTACGGCAACGGCCCGACTTCAATCACTCCGGCTGACGCTTACATGATCAAGACAATATCAGTCTATTCCGTTGATATTTCGTATGGAAACACTGTTATGGTTCAGCAGATTCCTGTTTACGACGATAACGGTCGGAATGTAAACGGCAATCCGGTTGTAATCTTTACTTTT
Organism: bacterium; assembly: GCA_017645765.1. Taxonomy (GTDB): domain Bacteria; phylum UBP6; class UBA1177; order UBA1177; family UBA1177; genus UBA1177. Next base: position 97,315 of record JAGCNV010000040.1, read on the forward strand.
GACGAGAAAAACGCATATGCCGGTACCCTTAACACCTCTCTATATCCAGATTACCAGGCTCTGCTTTATGTTGTTGACATGGACTGGAACTCTGACACAATCAGCTGCTTTCATGCTTTAGGCGAAGGCACTGTAAACATCACAGACATAGGCGATATAGCAGACCACGGCGCACTTGCCTTTAACGGCAGCGTAACACTTTACAGTCCGAAAAACTACAACGGCAACGGCGACATCTCAGTTGAGATTCGAGTAACCGTTTGCGATCCTGTTCAATAAGTTTAGATTTTTACTCCAGCACCGCTTCTTCCCTGCTCTGATACATTTCTTAGGAGCGAATTCTGATTTTTGAGGCTGTATTTCATAAAATACACAATAAAATCAACATATTGTCAATTTTTCAAAAAAAATCTGCAAAATCAAAAAATTACTTCGGAGAAAAAATGATTTTTAGAGGTCGCCATTAATTTTATAAAAATTATCCAAAGCCTGTCTTGTGATTTCATCGCTGAAGTCACTTCTTTTTGAAAGAATTTCCGAATAAAGATCAGAATAATTTGCTTTCAAATCGCCGATTTCGCCCGTAATTTCCGCAATATGAACAATTATCTGCTTATGTGTTCTGACATAAGAAACTTTGTTCAGATTTGCGAGCGGATATTGCTCCGGATCAATCATAACATCGTAATATTTATTAAGATTTTCCTTTCTTGAAACTGTAGAGACTGGAAGAACGACAAAATCAGCAGCATCCGCCTTTGCCAGAATCAAAACAGGACGGAACTTGAAAGCAATCCCTTTTTCCATGTCGAAATATTTGACAAGAGCTTTATATATTTTGCCTGTTGAGATCAAGCTGTTTACGCCTCGTCTTCGAATTCGTCATAATACATATCCCATACATGATCGTAAGGACGTATCCTGGCCGCATCAGCTCTTATATCATCAAGATTCAAAGGAACATCGCCGTTTTCATCAGGATCAAGCCCTTTTCTCGCGTTTTGCCACGAAGAATCTTTATGCGAAAGTTCGCTGAGTTCCAATGAAGCAAGCAGACCGTACTCAAACACAACATTATTGACAATATATTGAAGTTCTGCCGGGATTTCTTTTGTCGGAACGATGATTTTTCCATCAGCATAAACATCACGGACATCTCTGCTGACAGGCCCGTATTTCCATCCTTCAAATACCTCGTCAAACGCAGGTTCTCCTGTCTCGGCTATAGTTTCACGCTGGGTAAGATAAAGAAGTTTGTGCAACTTCATTTCATCAAGATTTTCCCCTGTTACGGCATGATACTGCCTGATTATGTAAGCTGCAACATCAATTATGCGTGCCATATTCACCTCTCGCAATAACAAAGCGGCATTATTATACGCATAAATATACGATCGTCAAATTTTCTTTCGAATTATTCAATTAGCAACAATATATTTTATTAAAATAATTACTCCAGCACCGCTTCTTCCCTGCTCTGATAAATTTCTTCGGAATGCATTCTGATTTCGCGGTTTACAAGCGTTGCAGCTTTGAAAAGTGTCGCTGCAAAGCGGTTGATCGTGCCGAGAACTGAATCCGACTGGTTTTCTTCCTCTTCTTCGTCCTGGAAAAGGCTCAAAATTCCGTTTGTGTCGGGATATTTGACAAACGGGCAGTCAGGGATAGCGATTTTTTCTTTCATGTAGCCGTATGCAGCCATGAATCCGCCGATTTCATCGACAAGACCGTTTTTGTAAGCCAGTCCACCCGACCAGACGCGGCCGTGGGCAAATTTTTCAAGATCCATTGCGTTCATTTTTCTGCCGTCAGCCGCTCTCTGGACGAAGGTGTTGTAGACTTCGTCGAGGTTTTTGTTGAGATACTCCTCCTGCTCCGGAGTCAGCCTCTCAAGCGACGAGAGGAATCCGTTGTTTCTGCCTGTCGAAACGGTGTCGAATGTTATCCCAAGCGATTCAAAGAGGTCTTTCGTGTAGAAT
>JAGCNV010000041.1 GCA_017645765.1 bacterium
CATCGGCATGACATGGCAGCATCCGGCACACATAGCACCCGCATTGGGATTTGTGTCGTATTGTTTGATGGAAACTTCGAGAATGTTGTCTTTTACTCCGCCTACTTCATAGCCGAATTCCCAGTCATTGCCGCACGGAAAATTGCCGTACCATTCGAAATTGAGAACTTTTCCCTCTTTTTTGGTTACTTCAAGATAGTCGTGGCATGGATAAACGAACCCATCTTTTTCAGAATCCAGCTGCCCTTCACGATAGATTTTGTCTTTTGTTGAAAAAACAGGTTGTTCCGCCGGATCTTCATAAATACATTTCCCGACATCAATCGGATCAAAACCGGGACCGCCGCAACCCAAAATCATGAAAAACGCTGAAACCGCAACTAAAAAAAGTGATTTTTTCATAATAGCCTCCATATTTCGTCATTAAATCGAATTTTCAGAATAAGGATAACTGTCGCGATATACAGTTTCCGGAGCGATATCTATTTCGCCGTTATTCCAAGTGATGATTCCATGAAAAAGTGTAGGATTGTTGAAGATTTTCTCATCGGAAAGCGGTTCGAAAGCCGAGCCTTGCAGTTTCGTCGTGTCAAAAAGTCGTTTTTCACCGGTTGAAAATGTCGCGATCAGCATTCCGCCAGGCAGAGTTTTTACATCCGTGATTTTAATATCTTCCTCAAAATTTCCGGCATAACAGATTCCGTCTAAAACATACATTGAAACCTCTAATTCATCCCTTAAAAAAACAAAAACGCTAAATTATACTGAAAAAACACTTGAAAACAAGGGGTTGTGAATTTAGGAATTTGGGAATTTAGATAAACAGCATCGAGCAGCCGTCGGATTTCCACCAAGACTTAAGTTCCTCTGCCAAATTTTTCGACATCTTTCTTTTTAAGTGTATAGTCTTTCGGTTTTTTGAGGATTTTTCATGGAATTCAAGCTTCATTCGGACTTTGCGCCGGCTGGAGACCAGCCCGAGGCGATAAAAAAGGTCATCAGCAATTTCAAGAACGGTTCGAAGCGCGAGCTTATCCTGGGTGCGACGGGAACCGGCAAAACTTTCGTCATGGCGCATCTCATTAAGGCTCTGAACGTGCCGACACTCGTCATCGCCCACAACAAGACGCTTGCGGGGCAGCTTTACGGTGAGTTCAAGAACTTTTTTCCCGAAAACGCGGTAGGATACTTCATCTCGTTTTACGACTACTACCAGCCGGAAGCCTACATTCCGACGACCGACACCTACATTGAAAAGGACGCGGCGCGAAACGACGACATCGAGCGGATGCGCCACTATGCCACAGCTCACCTGCTTGAAAACAGGCAGTGCGTGATCGTTGCCTCGGTAAGCGCGATATACGGTATCGGTTCGCCTGAATACTACAAGGATCTCACGATAAAACTTTTCGTCGGGAACACCTATCCGATGAAAAAACTGTGCGAAGACCTGGTCGAAACGCAGTACGAAAGGACCAATGCAGACCTCACCCGCTGCAAATTCCGCGTTCGGGGCGATGTCGTCGATATTTTCCCGCCTTATGAAGAGGAAGTCGCTGTCAGGATCTCCTACTTCGGCGACGAGATCGAGGAAATTTCGCTTATCAGGCCTTTCGACGGGCAGAAAATCAAAAGTTTAGACTCGGTCAGCGTCTATCCTTCGAGCCACTATGTCGCAGAAAAAGAGACTTTGAAGCGCTCGGTCGAAAAAATCAGGAAAGAGCTTGAAGAACGCATAAAATACTTCGAAAACAGCGGCAAACTGATCGAGGCGCAGCGGATAAAAGAGCGCGTGACACAGGATCTGGCGATGCTCGAAACTGCCGGATACTGCTCGGGGATCGAGAATTATTCGCGTTACATCACGAACCGCGAAGAGGGCGAGACTCCCCCTACTCTCATGGACTATTTCGGCGACGATTTCCTTGTCATCGTTGACGAATCGCACGTCACTCTGCCGCAGATCAAAGGGATGTTCCGAGGCGACCGCGCGAGAAAAGAAGTTCTCGTGAAATACGGTTTCCGCCTTCCGAGCGCGCTTGACAACAGGCCGCTCAATTTCGACGAATTCATTGCAAAAACCGATAAAGTGATGTTCGTTTCTGCGACTCCGAAAGAGTATGAGATAGAGCAAGTTTCTGAAATCATTGAACTTATAAACAGACCCACTGGGCTTTTGGATCCGCTTCCGCAGATACTTCCGGCAAAAAACCAGATCGCGACACTTTATGACGAAATCGTGAAGGAAACGGAAAAAGGGGGCAAAGTTCTGGTGACTTCGCTCACGAAAAAAATGGCGGAGGATCTTACCGATTTTCTCAAGGAACGAGGCATCAGAGCGCGATATCTCCACAGCGACATCGACAGCATCGAGCGTCTCAAGATCGTCATGGAACTGCGCAAAAACATGTTCGACGTCCTCGTCGGAGTCAACCTTCTGCGAGAAGGATTAGATATTCCCGAAGTCTCGCTCGTTGCGATTCTGGATGCCGACAAAGAGGGATTTCTGCGCAGCGAAGCCTCGCTGATACAGACGATAGGACGAGCCGCGAGAAACGAAAACGGCAGAGCTCTCCTTTTTGCCGACACAATGCCCGATTCACTCAAAAACGCGGTTTACGAAACCATGCGCCGCAGACAGATCCAGGAAAAATTCAACGCCGAGCACGGTATCACGCCGCACAGCGTCACCAAAAAGGCGGTCCTCGACATCGAATCGCACATCCCCGGAAAATCAAAGGAAAGTGTCACCAAAATGCCGCGCAACAAGACCATAAAACTCATAGCCGAACTCGAAAGCGAAATGAAAAAAGCGGCTGCGGAATGGGATTTCGAATACGCCGCAATACTGCGCGACAAGATCTTCCAGTACAAAGCAGGTTTAGGAGAGAAAAAAGAGGGCTGACCCCGAAAATCATTTATTCCCAGGATATTTCCGAGCAGTCAACAACCGACCAGTCTTCTGTCTTGTAGCAGGTGCAGGGATCGTCAACGGGTTCTGCGTCTTTGTCCGTATCTTCAGTTGTGTCTTCGTCTATGTTTTCGTCTGTATATTCGACCGCATCTTCATCTGTATATTCGCCTGCATCTTCGTCTGTATATTCGACCGCGTCTTCATCTGTGTCTTCGGCGGTATCAACAGCTTTCTGAACAGTTTCAAGTTCGGCATTCATTACAACTTTGAAAGTTTTGCCCACCTCAAATGTATAGTTGTCTTTATAGCAAACCTGAAATCTGCCGACTGCCGTTTCAACACCGAAAACCTCGTTCATGCCGTATTTGTTTTCAGCAATAAGACACTGCTTTGCATAGGCATTGTCTGATGTAAAGACAACATCAAAGATCTGAACGGTCGGAGCTAAAGGCAATACACCTTCATACTCTGCAAGAAGGTCAAGGTAATGGATGGGAAAATACGCAAAAGCACGAGTCAAGCCCATGGGTAGGGTAGAATCGACACCGATTGCTTCGAGTGCCACTGCCGGCATACCTGTTCCATCATCTGCAGTAAGAGTTGTTTCATAGAAAAACGAATAAGCGTTTCCAGAGTGAATATCTTTTCCGTCAATACCTTTTAGAGCAACATTTACAAGACTTGCCCATTCAGGGTCCTGTGTGCCCTCGGCGTTGATCAGACCGACACCTTTGAATCCGAAATACTTTTCAGCATCGCTGTTGATAATACTTTCATCAAGTACACACTCAGGCTCGGGTTCGGGCTCAGGCGGATTAGCGCACCTGGTATAGAAACAATCATCAGGCGGCCAAGGCTCTCTTCCTGAATCCGCGTCATCATCCGGAACGGCATACGAATCATCGTCCGAAGCAGTGTCTGTATCTGTGTCATCCGGTTGAGAATCGCCGTCTCTTGCCTCCGTTTGATCATTGCTTTTTGAACTTCCGCCACAGCTAACAGCAAAAATCAAAGCCACGAAGAACACGAAAAACGCGAAAAATTTCTTCATCTTTCCCTCCACAAAAACCCGAAGAAATTATAGGTGTTTTATACGGATTGGCAAGGATTTTTTCAGATGTTCTGAAAAACAGGCATCAGAATTATTTTAGTTGCTCATATTTCAAATTATGTTAGTTTAAAATGCACATTGTTTGGAGGATGACATGAAAAAATTCACACTTTTTGCGATCTTCGCACTTTTTATGTTTGCCTGCGGCGGCGGAAGCGACAGCTCTTTCAACGCGGAAAAAAGCCCTTACGGAGACCCGACAGTCACAAGTGTCGCGGCAATCAACATCGGGATGCTCACCAATGAAAAAAAGCTCCATGTCCTCGGAAGATCGGGAACATCTGAATTTTCAGGAAGAGTTTTCGACGTGATCGATGTCAAAATAAATGGCAACAGCGAGGCTGAAATGCTTTTTTCACCGTTTCCAGTCACGAAAGAGACAAAAAAGATCGTTTTCGGCGGCTACACTTCAAAAAGCGGCGAAGGGATAAAACCGAAAGAGGCAATAGAAGTAGATCTGCCGGATATCGGCGAAACGACGGAAGGAAGCGGAGAATTCACGGTGAAACTGCCGGGAATGCCGCTCGAAGTCGATGTTCCGCTCGACTGGACGCTCAAACTTGAAGAGGAAGATGTGTCTATAAACACTCCTTCGGGCTCTTATTCGGGACTCAGGCACTACACGGGAAGCGGAAAAATAAGCGAAGGCACTCTCGGTGACTTTCTCGGAAACACCGAATTTACAGGCGAAGTCTACTTCAGTCCGACACTCGGGATCCCGGTCCAGTACAAACTGAACGGCGTCAACTTCGAAGGAGACCTCGAATCGGTGTGGGATTACGGCGATCCCGACGAAACCGGCTACAGAGTCATGAAGAAATCGGGCATCGTAAACAGCGAAAATCCTTCGTTCCAACTTAGCACTTACGAACTTAAGGGAAATTTCGACGCCGATCCGGACCAGCACGCGAAAATGCTCCTTGAGATCAGGTATCTTGACGAAAACGCGGCAAAAAACGACCCGATGCCTGAAATAAATGTCGAATTCGGCACGGTCTCGGGCTATTTCCCGTCTCAGCTCGTCGAATCGCCCCTCAGCATATTTTTCCCGGAAGAAAACGGCGAAGGCTACAAATATTTCATTTCATATGTCAGTCAGGCGGCGAAAGGTCATAACGGACCGATATCCTACCGCGTTTCAGTCTCAGGCGGCGAATCGGTAAAGCCTCTTCGCGTCACAGCAAGGATATACTACAACAAAGTCGAGTAAAAAACTGTTAAAAAATTTTCAGGAATATCGCTTATTTGCAGGATGCAAGTAAAAAAATCTTGACAAACGCCTTTTATTTACTATCTATCTAGCCCGTGAATTTCGTTTTGTTCACTCTCAGCCAATATGCTTGGGTGTTTTAACAAAAATCAAAAATTGATCCTCGTTAGTTTGGAAGAAATGGGTAACTTCTTTGAAAGAATCCTTTAATTTCGATATTTTATCAACCATTTGGAGAAACTTATGAATTTACAAGAGTTAAAGAACAGAAAGCCTGATGAACTCGTCGCAATGGCCGAACAGCTCGGTATCGAAGAGGCTTCATCGAAAAGAGTCCAGGAACTTATTTATGAGATCCTGCAGAAACTCGTTGAAAACAATGAAATTATTGAAGCGGACGGCGTCCTTCAGATCCTCACGGACGGTTTCGGTTTCCTCAGAAGCCCGAAATACAACTACCTTCCGGGTCCAGACGACATTTACGTTCCGCCGTCAATGATCAAAAGATACGGTCTCCGCACAGGTCAGACGATCAGCGGTGAAATCAGAAGCCCGAAAGAAGGCGAAAGATACTTCGCACTTCAGAAAATCACATCAGTTTTCGAATCTGAAGATATCGAAAAGAACAGACACACACCGCTTTTCGACAACCTCACTCCCTTCTACCCGACAAAAAAGATCCAGCTCGAGACAAAAAGCACTGTTATGTCGACAAGGATCATGGATCTCCTTGTTCCGATAGGCATGGGACAGCGTGGTCTTCTCGTTGCTCCGCCGAGAACCGGTAAAACCGTCCTTCTTCAGGACATCGCTCACTCGATCACCGAAAACCATCCCGACATTTTCCTCATCGTTCTCCTTATCGACGAACGTCCCGAGGAAGTTACCGATATGATGAGAAGCGTTAAGGCGGAAGTCATCGCTTCAACATTCGACGAACCCGCTACACGCCACGTTCAGGTCGCTGAAATGGTTCTCGAAAAGGCAAAGAGAATGGTAGAATACGGCAAAGACGTCGTCATTCTTCTTGACTCCATCACAAGACTTGCACGTGCTTACAACGCAGTCGTTCCGCCGTCAGGCAAAATCCTTTCCGGCGGTGTCGATGCAAACGCTCTCCACAAACCGAAAAGATTCTTCGGTGCTGCAAGAAACATCGAGGAAGGCGGCTCGCTCACCATCATCGCGACTGCACTTATCGATACCGGAAGCCGTATGGACGAAGTCATTTTCGAAGAGTTCAAAGGAACCGGCAACATGGAAGTCCACCTTGACAGAAAGCTCATGGAAAAGAGAATTTTCCCGTGTCTCGACATCAACAAGTCGGCGACAAGAAAGGAAGAGCTTCTTCTCGAACCGGACGTTCTCAACAAAGTCTGGATTTTGAGAAAGCTCCTTCACCCGCTCAATGTCATCGACTCCATGGAGTTTATGCTTGACAAAATGGGAAAAACCAAATCCAACAAGGATTTCCTCAAGGCTATGAACGCATAAACCTTTGAGATCACGCGGTTTTTCATATCCTGCCCGACACCAGGCAAAAAGAAGATTCTTCTTGATTCTTCTGATTGCCGCAATTGTCGCGGCAGGATTTTTTTTGCGTAAAAAATCTTATCAATACCCGTATTCGTGGTCGCAGACATCTGCCGAAGCCATGACTTTTGAAAAAGCTGCCGCATTTTGCAACAACCTTGAAGAAAACGGCTTCGATGACTGGCGGCTTCCCGAACTCCACGAGATCAGAACGCTTGAAAATTTCTGCATTGAAGAAGAAAGTCCAGATTTCTGCGCCGTCACCGACAGCTGCGAATGGAACAACTGCGAAAACGAACTCTGCGGAAAGTGCATAAAATACGATAAAACGGTTGAAACAGGCACTTTCTGGACAAAGACACCGTTTCTCGCCGGAAAAGTTTTTGTTTTCACTATTTCAGAAGAAAACGAAAAAAATCAAGCACTTAAAAGCGAAAAGCATTTCGTGAAATGCGTTCGCCGCGCCGTTTCGTCGTGACAGCGCGCCTAAACTCGTCGAAATGTCGATATTTCGAAATTTCGATATATCGATGGCGCGACCGTTCTTATCGACAATTACTCATTATTATTGATCCTTCCCCAGACGTTGCGGACTGATTCTTTAAGAGTTTTTACATCTTCGGCATCTTTTGTCGCCGTTATTCTAAGGAAAACACACTGGTCGAGCTCTGCGATACCGCGCGCAATATCCTCTGCAAGAGACTGACATGAGGGAGAGCCGCACATTCCGCAGTCGATATTGGGAAGAACCTGCATGATCGTATCTACATGTTCCATTTTTTCGAGAGCTATTTCCATGTCATCATCAAGGGAAAGCATTGATCTCGGCTGAAGTTTTTCAAGTTTGAAGGCTTCCTGAAGATACTCGCTTCCGCATTTTCCGAAAAGGCGGCAGTTCTGGCACGCCGCATCGTTTTTGTCGGCTGTTTTTCTGCACGGAGGAAGAGTTTCCCTCTGAATAAGGTTTCTCACTGTCAGGAAGCGGTTGCCTGGAACAAGGATTCCTCCGGCGCAGCTTTCGTCGCACGCCCTGAGTTCGAGAAAAGTTATGTTCTCATCAAGCTCGCCGTTCTCGAGTTTGTCCAGAATTTCGATGACATTGTGGATTCCGTCAACCGCCATCGCGTGATTGTCACGCCTGATGCACTCGCCGCCTGTAAGTTCCCATGTGACGTGCGTATTGTCGGCCGGACGGCAGAGTTTTCCCGAATCGGCTTTATCGTTCGAAACGAAAGAATAGATTTTGTTATAAATCAGATCCATGTTGATTACACCGTCGACAGCCGATTTTTTCTCACCGACTGGGTGTTTTATCGCGACGATTTTCGCGGCACACGGAGAGACATAAAAAATACCGATATCTGAAGGATTTATTCCTGTCTTTTCGAGTTCGTTCCTGCAGTGCGCCGCGGCGATGTCAAGAGGCGGCTTTATCAGGGTTATGTGCTTGAGAAGCGATGGGAATCTCACCTGAATCAGCCTGATTACGGCGGGACAGAACGATGAAATCAGCGGAAATTCGACATCGCTCCGCTGTTCATACTCGTCCTGGGCTTCCTCAATCAGTGAAGATGCACGCGAAACCTCGTAGACATGGGTAAAACCGACGCTTTTCAAACCTTCGAAAATCGATTTTGTTCCGGAATTTTCGTCAAACTGCCCCATCAGAACCGACGGAACAAGGGCAACGCGGCATTTGTAGTCGAAAATCCTCTGGAAATCGTCCTGCTCGACAATTATTGCGTTGTGCTTGCACGAAATCATGCACATTCCGCAGTCAACACACTTGTCCGGGTTGACCGAAGCCTTGCCGTTGCGGATCCTTATCGCGTCCGTGGGGCATGTCCTCATGCAATGCGTGCAACCTATGCACTTGTTTTTGTTGATTCTGAGCGCGTGGTGAAAAAAAGGTTTTTTATTGCGCGTCGTCATGAAACCTCCGTTTACGCAAGGTTAAAAAGAAGAGTGATCTTCGTCCCCTTGCCTACTACACTTTCAATCTTCAAATCGTCGGTGTTCGCCTTGATGTTCGGCAGACCCATTCCGGCTCCGAAACCCATTTCGCGCACTTTTGTAGATGCAGTCGAATAACCCTGCTGCATCGCAAGACCAATATCGGGGATTCCGGGACCTTCATCGTCAAGAACTATCTCTATTTTCTGCGGCGAGATATCGGCAGTGATGTTTCCTCGGTAAGCGTGTGCCACGATATTGACCTCGGCTTCGTAAAGCGCGACGACAACCCGTTTCAGCACGCCGGGATTGACATTAAGTTTTTTAAGGACCTTCTTGATGTTCCCCGAAGCATTGCCGGCATTCAGGAAATCTCCGCCTTCAACGTGATACTCGAACTTCATGGCTCACCCTGAAAAAATCAATAAACCGGATTAAGACCGTGAGTGTAAAGAATGCCCGAAATGTGATATACCGAAAGCGGACACTCCATAATTACGGCATCGTTTTCCCTTGCGAGCTCGATCATCTCCTCTGTCGCCTTTTTCTTTCTCGCAAGGATTATAGTCGAAACATCCATCATGTCGGCAGTTCTTACAGACTGCGGGTTTGCGAGCCCGGTGATAAGAACACCGTTGTCAAAAGGAGTTGTAAGAACGTCGCTCATCAAGTCCGATGCGAACGCCCTTTCGATCTCGCGGTCGGTAAATTCCTCACCGCATACGATTTTTGCATTAAGAAGAGTAACAATTTCACTTATTTTCATAATCAAGCACCATAAAATAAAAGGTAATAAACAAAAAAACGGGCGGATTTTACATACGATTGGAAAAATAGCAAAAGATTTATTTTTTTGAACTCAATCGGTTTTTGCGTATAATCGAGCGCTTTTTTTGAACTTTTATGGAGAGAAAAATGTCTTCAAACAAACAGGAAAAACTCAAAATTCCGCTGAAACAGTCAATGATGATGCTGCTCGGCTTCTGCAAGGACAAGCTGAAGGAACAGCTCGTATCCGTTCTTCCGGTAGTTATTTACCTCATTCTTTTCCAGTCAATGATCCTCGGTATGCCGATTTATGAAGCCGGTGTCATTTCTGTCGGTATCGGACTCGTCATTTTAGGTCTGGCTTTCTTCCTTGAAGGTCTTTTCCTCGGAATCATGCCACTCGGCGAAATTCTGGGTATCAAACTGCCGCTCAAAAGCGGACTTTTCACAATAATTGCGTTCAGTTTCATCCTCGGTTTCGGCGCGACTTACGCTGAGCCTTCGATAGCAATCCTCAAGGCGAACGGCTCTTTCGTAAAGCCGTGGGAAGCGCCTCTTCTCTTCGTCATGCTGAACCAGAAAGCCGAATATCTTGTAGCTTTTGTCGGGATCGGCGTAGGTATCGCGGTTATCGCCGGTATGCTCCGTTTCATGAAGTCGATTTCGCTCAAACCTTTTATTTTAATAGTCATTCCGCTCCTTCTTCTCTTCACGATCTGGGGCGTTTTTGACCAGAACCTGCTTTACATCACAGGTTTAGCCTGGGACTGCGGCGCTGTAACGACAGGCCCGGTAACGGTTCCCCTTGTTCTCGCTCTCGGTATCGGTATCTGCAGGACAGTCGGCGGCGAAGACAGCGATTCGATGGGTTTCGGTGTCGTAACTCTTGCCAGCGCGTTCCCGATTTTGGCAGTCTATATTTTCGGCGCTGCGCTCAACATGAGCCTTCCTGCACCGATGTCGCAGAGTGATTTCTTCAGCGATGCTAACCATGCGAAAGCGCTTCAGATAGTCGGCTCGGAAGAGAGATTCGAAGCTGTAAAGCAGCAGTTCACAGAAGCGGCTCTTTCGGCAAGCGACAAAGTCGAAGAGGCGATAAACCTTGTCAATGTCGCAAGCGTAAAGTTCTTCGAAGCGGCAAAGGCGATCCTTCCGCTCACGATCTTCATCCTCCTCGTTTTTGTAGTTCTTCTCCGCGAAAAACTGCCGAAAAAGGATGAGATCTTTCTCGGGATCTTCATTTCGATCCTCGGAATGGGACTTTTCGGAATCGGCATGGAATACGGCCTTTCCAAAATCGGAACCCAGGTAGGATCAAGACTTCCGGCATCTTTCAGCGCAATAGAACTGAGCGACAGCCAGGAGACGATGCACAATTTCGACAAAGCAATCGTCCAGAAATCGATCACTCCCGAAGGCGAAGTGAACGAATTCTTCTTCAAAAAAGAGGGTGACAACAAATATTCGCAGATCCCGTTTGTCGAGAAAAACTACGACGAACCGAGAAAAATCTACCGCTACATTCCGCAGATAGGTCCCATTTTCGGCAAGAACGGAGGCAGCGGCGGATACCTGATCGTCATACTTTTCGCTTTCATCATGGGCTTCGGAGCGACTCTCGCCGAACCTGCACTAAATGCTCTCGGCATGAAAGTCGAGGAACTTTCGGTCGGTACCTTCAAAAAGACGACTCTGATTTACGCGGTCGCTTTCGGAGTAGGCCTCGGAATCGCGCTCGGAGCAGTAAAAATCATCTGGAACATTCAGATTTTCTGGATGCTTATTCCTTCATACCTGATCCTTCTTGTTCTCACGGCGATTTCTGATGAGCAGTATGTCAACATCGGCTGGGACAGCGCGGGCGTCACAACCGGTCCCGTCACGGTTCCGCTTGTTCTAGCGATGGGTCTCGGACTCGGTGCAAGAGTTGAAGGCGTCGTCGAAGGTTTCGGCATACTCAGCATGGCTTCAGCCTGCCCGATCCTGGCTGTTCTCCTCATGGGAATCAGCGCGAGCCGCAAGGCTAAGAAAATGCAGAACGCAACAAATGGAGGCAGATAATGAAATTCACGAATATAGCAAAATTCACGTGCAGCGTTTATAAAAATGTCTCTCCTAAAGTAGCTGAAGCCCTGAAGGAATGCGGCATAGACAACTATATCGCACAGCGCAGCAGTTCGATCGTTTCAACCGACAAGCACTGGCTTTTCAACCGCAAGGGAATTTCCGAAAACATACTCGAAACTTATCACTTCTACGTTCCGGCGGAAAAAGAAAAGGAAATTTTTGACAAGATCGTTTACGGTGCCGACCTCTCGCAGGAAGGACGCGGCTCGATATTCACCGAACAGGCTGTTCTCATCGAAAAGAGCGAAAACAACGAGAATTACGACGGATTCGACTTCGCTTTTGAAAATTCGCAGGCAAACTACATGGGAATCTGCGCCATCACTCAGCGCGGAAGAGGCCTGACACTTGCCAAAACGGCGATTGACAAAGGTTCAAGCGTTCCGATGATTTCCTACGGCATCGGCGGCGGAATCCGCGACAGAATGGGACTCATCAGAATCACGATTCCCGCTGAAAAAGAGACGATAAACATCGTTGTTGCGAACCATGACACCGAAGGAATGATGGATCTTCTCATCGAAGGCGGACACCTTGACCGTCCCGGCATGGGCTTCATCTTCTCATATCCGGTCAGCATGGCAACTCTCGACACGAAAACTTTCTTCGGAGCAAACCGCGCGGCTGCCAGCATGGGCCAGATCATCAGCGTGATCGACTCGATCCAGGGCGGCACAGAGTGGAGAAAAAGAACTCTCAACGCCAAAAACGCTGTTGAAAGAACATACTTCACCAACCTTGAAAACATCATGCTTATCTGCAACGACACGCAGTCAAAGGAAATGCTCGATGCGGCAATGTCGGCGGGTGCAAGCGGTGCAACGATTTCCAACTGCCGCGAAATGACCAAAACGAATGACGGTTTCACCAAAAAATCGATGGAAATTTCCGATATGGTCATCGGCACGGCACAGAGGGCGAAAATCCTGACCGCCCTCGTCAAAGCCGGATTCTTCTCCGACAAAACTGATGGAAAAATTATTGTCAAGAAGAGCGGCACGGCTTTCTCTTACACCGACAAAAAGAAAAAATAAGAGGTAAAAAATGAAATTTTCACTCATTCCGGTCCTTTCAGTCGTATTTTTGTTCATTTCGTGCAGTTCGGGGCAGAATTTTGAAGGCTTCGAGGACAAGGTTTTCATCAACTGCATAAAAAAACTTGACAAAAAGTTTGAGGAAATTCAAGAGCTTGACTGTTCCAATACCGAAGAAACGCTCAAAGCTAACCCGTTCGGCGAATCGCTGATAGGCAGCATCAAAGGGATCGAAAAACTTACAAATCTCGAAAAGCTCACTCTCAAAAAAAATAAGATCGAAGATATTTCGATGCTTTCCCAGCTCACTAAACTCAAACACCTCGACCTCAGCGAAAACGAGATTAAAACAATGTATCCGCTTGAAAATCTGACGAATCTGACCTATCTCAACCTTGACAAGAACTATATCGGCGACATACGTCCGGTCAAAAATCTCGTCAACCTGGAAGAACTCGATATAAGCCGCAACGGAATCCAGGGCCTCGCCGATTTCTCGCAGCTCAAAAAGCTCAAAAAACTTTCGCTCAACAGCAACAGGATCAGCGATGTCGCGCAGATCGCGGACCTCACCGAGCTCGAATACCTTTCGCTCAACGACAACGCCGTCATCGAGATCTTCCCGCTCAAACCGTTGCAGAAACTCAAAGTCCTGAGCCTCAACATCAACCGCATCGACATCATTCTCGTCCTCGGAAAACTGATGGCTCTCGAGGAACTTTACATGCAGGACAACCAGCTCCGCGACCTCGCGCCGATCAACGACCACCCTAAACTCAAACTTGTTGATGTCGAAATGAACTCGATCTACTCCTTTGACAGTGTCGCCGATCTTGAAGCGAGAGGCTGCAAAATTCTCGGCAAAAAAGTCCAGACGAAATAATTTTAAAGATTGCCCTTTTTATTTTTGACTTTTAAACGCTTATTCCTATAATTGTGCGAAGTTTTGTTTATGTGATTCTTGGAATATTTATTGGAGGTTCAGAAAAAATGAAGAGATTACTGGTAGTTACGCTGTTGTTGCTCGGAATTTCAGCTTTCGTTTCATGCAACAGCTACGATGTTGAAGGGAAACCCGAAATTGCTTCAAACCCGGCGAAAATAGTCTTCGCTTACGATCCGTGGAATGAAGGAAGCAGCACGACAGAACCGACTGCGGAACCGACCGAAGATCCAACTGATGCTACCGATCCGACCGATGCTACCGATCCGACTGACGCTACCGATGCTACCGATCCGACCGATGCTACCGATCCGACCGATGCTACCGATCCGACCGATGCTACCGATCCGACCGATGCTACCGATCCGACTGACGCTACCGATGCTACCGATTCAACTGATCCCACTGATACCGACAGTGGCGGTGAAGGCGCGATAGAAGAAGCTCCTGTTTACGTAAGAACAGTAAGATCAGCTGTAAAAGACGTAATCGAAGAAGAGTTTGAAATCTACAACCGCGGTGTTACCGGCGAGCTCAAAATCAGAAGAATCAATCTGCTCGACCCGAACGGTCAGCTTATGGACAGCATTGATATCACCACAGATGACGGGACAAAAAAAGAAACCAAAAAAGCCTACAAAGAACTTTTCCAACTCGAAGTTCAGAAAATGGACAAAGGTCTTGCAGTATGGGAAGGAAAAGAAGCAGTATATAATGCAAAAGGACTTACTTTTGACTATCTTGGCAAAGAGAAGGACGATGCAATAGCTTCCCTCTGCCCGCTTGAGCTTGACAATGCCGACAAAGTCTGCAAAAAAGGTTTCGACCCGAAGAAATACAACTCCAAATTCAAAATCCGTATCAGCTACAACAAAGATTCAGCAATGTATCTCAAAGATAACCCGTCTGAAGAAATGGCAACAATTGAAGGCAATGAAGTCAGAAAATACAGACAGAACGGTGACTTCTGGCTTGAAATCTGTACGAACGACCCGACAAAAGAAAAAAAGCCGCTGACCTGCGGAGAAAGCTCGACGAGCTACAGAATTCAGGTAACAAGACAACCCAACAAGCCGCCGAAACCGATAATCCACGTTACGTTCAAATCCGCTATAACCAAACCGATGTCATACAGAAACATTTATGACAAAGTCGATATGGATCTTGCAAATACCTGCGTTTCCGATCCTGATGCTCCTGACAAGTGTCTCGACAAATGGCAGGAAAGATATTACATCAAGTATAAATGGGAAATGAAAGAGACACCAACGCCTCTTGAAGCACAATCACAACTTCAACTTTCAGAGGGCAGCGGTTCAGCCGGTCAGTGGCTTCCTGATATCGAAAACAGAGACAATCCGAAGAGAGCAAATTTCACAGGTCTCATGATCACTCCCAGAAGATATCCTGGAGAAACAAATCCGACTTACAACGCTGAAAAATGTGCTTCAGAATGCGGAACAGAGCCGGTATACGATCCAAACAACAAAGATGATTTCCTTTTCCTCAAAATTTCCGATCACCTTATCTGCCGCCAGAAATACTGCGAAGAGACAAAAACGAAGTACTACAAAATCAACATTCAGGCAGAAACTGTTGATAAAGAAACAGACCTTATCAGCGATACGGCCGAAATAACTGTCATTCCGAAAATCATCCCGCAGGCTCGTGTAGTTGCCCAGCTTACATGGAAGCAGGGTTCTTATAAGACCTTTGCCGAATCGCAACAACAAAACAAGGAAGGCGTAGCAATCGATATCGATATTCACATGATCAAAAAGGAGAGTCTTGAAGCTCCTGCTTTCGGATTTGCTCAAACTAATGGCGTGCTTGGAACCCAAAGCCGTACAGAAGATCTGGATACATGTCTCGTAACAGATGTAAACTGCAACCAATACTGGCGTCATGATGACTGCTGTTTCAGCGATAAAGGTTTGGCAAGCAACAAAATGTCATTGGAAGATTTAATTAGAGACAACAGAACTATTGCATGGCATGCTTCTCTCGATATCGATAACACATGGAGCGGCAACAACTACGGAACACCTGAAACCATAGGTCTTGGTCCGATTGATGATATTCTGGATAATAATACTAAAGAAAAAACCCAGGATTCTGATAATGACGGTATTCCCGATGGTGACGGTATTCCAGATATTTCGGTTATAGATGATCAATATCTTCTTGTTGTCAGTTACACACAGTGCCTATCCCGCTTTGCAGACGGACAGGATCGTTGCGATCCTTCCTACACAGGAAGCGATGCTGCTTATGAAGTCGACGTGAGAGTTGAAATTCTCGTTGACGGAGAAGAAGCTCCGAGACCGGCAGGTTCAGACCGTCCTGCTGACACCTACACAAAAGACTTCAAAATGAAAGTTCATGAATGGCAGGCTATTGCCGTTGTTAAATGGGATAACAAGCTTGAATCTCCGAAAAGCAACCCGACATATCCTGGCAACGCAATCGTTACAAATACAAAGGAAAATTATGAAGGTATTGAGATAGATCCTGTCAACTACCCTGTATGCAATTACGAAATGTCAGAGGCTATTCTTGCTCCTATTTGGGATGAAGACGATTATTTGAAGTTTATCACCTGTCCGGATGCAACAGGAGCTATAAGAGGAAAATGCAACAAGGAATTTGAATGCCCAGCTAGTGCTGGAAACTAATCCTTTACATTAATTCTTTTAAGCCGGGCTTTCGAGCCCGGTTTTTTTTGCTCAAAAACTTAATTTTTCACTTATTCTAAAAGCAACAAAGTCATCTAAAAAGAAGATTTTTAGAAATGAAATACACTATCTGTTGTCACGGAAAACGTCTTCTGGAAGAGACATTTTCATATCAGACCACATGAAAGCCTTTTCCATGCACATATAAAGCGGCGGATTGCCTTTGAAATAAGAGGAAATACGCTCGTTGAAAGCGGTGTAGAATCTGCGGCGGATAAAGGCTAAATAGCGAAGTTTGTTATCGCTGTCAGACGGAAACATCTCGCCACGAAGAAGCAGGCTTCCCGGATTGCGTCCGACAATGGTTTCGGTAAGAGCAAGCGTGTGGCGGAAACCTCCCATGCTTATCCATGCGATTTTTTCAGGGTCAAGCTGCAAGAAAATAAAGTCTATGAGCTTCATATAGTCATCAAAAAGTTCATCCAGCATAAGCACAGGATCAAAATGTATCGCAACATTCACTCCGGCCGACTGAAGCTGTTTCGCTGCGTTCATCCGCTCTTCCAGCGTTGCTGTTCCAGGCTCTTCGTGAGAGCTGAACCGCGGAACATTGACAGAAAATCCGACAACGATATTTGCTTCAGGGTAAAGTTTTTTTACTTCGAGCAGGCGTTCGACTTCGGCTGATTTTGTTTTGAACTCGAACTGGACTCTGTCGAAAAGCGAACGTCGGCTCAATTCTCCGATGAAAAATCCGCTTTCGTCAAGCAGGTGGTCAAGCGCCAGAGAATCGGCAAGTTCCCCTGTTCCGACGCGGAGGAAACGGTTTTCGGCAAGAAAAGATTCTATTTCCTCTATCGCTTTTTCCTTGTTGAGAAAAACGGTAATAAAGGGATTATTGCCAATGTAGTGCTGAAGAATACAATACGAACAGTCGTAAGGGCACCCAGTGACGCTGTTTATCGTGTAGTAGTTGCAGCAGACAACGCCTTTGCTGCCGGGACATTTTTTGAGGAAACGCCCTTTGTTTTCGGTGAAAAAAAGCACTTTTTTAGCTGTTTTGAAGAGATCCTCGCCCGGATTTTTCCTGATTTCGTCAAGAAGCTCCTCTTTTGTCATAAATTCAGGCTTTAGTCCCAGATTTTCCGCGATTTTATGCGGAAGTTCCGCGTTTCTAAACTCGGGATCTATGACTATTTTTTTTATTTCAGGACGCATTTTTCACACAAATTATGGTTTGGGAACTGACGAAACTATGCTTTTGAGGTCATCGTCGTCGAATCTTAAGCCCAGACCGAAGTAAAGGTCACGCTGGCCGTTTATAAGATCCTCGCCGCCGGCAGTGATGTAAAGCCAGCTGAAGGGCTCGATTGTCCAAAGGAAAGGTCGCGCCAGACCCTGAACACGCAACTGAGGCGCGCCGCCGCTGCTGAAGTCAAAAATTTCGGCCGAAAGCGAGACATATTTCCACGGGTTGTAGTCAACCCCTAAACCCGCTTTGTTCTGGAAAATACCGCCGCGCAGTGCGACAGGGCCGAAGATTCTCCCTATCTGAAGGTTGAATTTCAGCTTGTCTGAAACGACCGTTTTGTCATCCTCAACAGTGTATATTGTGCCGTCGACATCAGTCGTGTGCGTTGTCACCGTGTGCGAAACATTACCTCGCGGATCATCGACAACGCCGAGAAGATAAAACCTGTCGGCACGCGGCTGAAGCGTGATATCAAAATAGGTTTTGAACGAATTATTGAAGACCATGTAGTTAGAATGTGCATCGACGTAAACCTTCATTCCAAGCAGCGTGTCGGCGTAATCTGTAAGTTTGTCAGAAACTTTGACAATGTCGTTGTAAAGTTTCTCGTCAGTAAGAAGTTTTCCGACCGTTCCCTCGCCGTTAGCAACTTTTTCTGTTATCTGGTTGACATTCGAAGTGATATCGCGGACATCCTGCATCGCTCCGCGGGAAGCGGCAAGCTCGTCAGCAATAAGTTTCAGGCTGTTTCTGAGATCGTCAAGAGTCTGGTTTAGTTTTTCGTCCTTTCCGTCCGAAATTTCTGCGATCCTGTCTGTGACTTTGAGCGTATTTTCCAGTATTTTCGAGAGTTTTTCCATTTCGGAATCGCTTTTTGCGTTTACCTTCTGCATAACTTCCGACATATCCCTGAGAACTGAGGAGAGCATCTTCATGCTTCCTTCGACATTCTGGGTCGTGTTTTCAGTTGTTCTGACGAGCATATCTATGATTTTATTTAGTTTTTCCTGATTTTCGCGTTCCAATACCTTCTCCATCAGAGCGTCAGTTTTTTCCATTATTTCGGAAACTTTGCTCATTGCGGCCGACATTCCGGAATCGGTTTTAACATTTTTTATATAGTCGTTTTCCTTCAAAAGAGGTGCCGAACTGTCACCGGGAGCAAGAACGAGGACATTTGTTCCGAGCATGCTTTCCATCACTTTTTCGAGTTTGGCGTTCTCGTAAATCGGCACTTCTTTCGAGATTTTGAGCGTGAACTTCGCCTTTCCGTTCTCAAGTCCGATCTTGTCGAGTTTTCCTACAACGACACCCGAAACAAGAACGTCGCTGTCGCGCAGAAGCCCCATCGCGTCGTCGGCAAGCGCATAGTAAGTTTTTGTGTCGCCTTCGAAGAAATCGGCCGATTTATAGATGTAAACTCCGGCGCAGCACGAGCACAAAACAAAGAAAATAACTATTTTAACGGCTCTGTTCATCTCGTTTCCGCCCCGATTCCTCTAAACGAATTGGAAATAAAATGCTGCATTACTTCATGCTTTGATGCAAGCGCCTCGCCTGGCGTTCCGCAGAACTGGATCACGCCGTCGTAAAGCAGCGCGATTTTGTCAGCATGCCTGAAAACCGAAGCAATATCATGACTTATAACAACGCATGTCATATTCAATTCCTTGTTTACCATATCAATCAGCGCGTCAATGCTTTCCGCCAGAATCGGGTCAAGCCCGGTCGTCGGCTCGTCGAAGAGGACGATTTTCGGCTTTACGGCGATAGCCCGCGCCAAACCTACCCTTTTCCTCATTCCGCCCGAAAGCTCGGAAGGAAACTTCTTTTCCGTCCCGGGAAGCCCGACAAGCTCAAGCAGCTCCGCGACTCTGCCGGAAAGTTCTCTGCCTTCCTTCATCCCCAGCTGCTCGACCAGCGGAAACTTAATATTATCCTCAACTGACATAAAATCAAAAAGCGCGGCATCCTGGAAAAGATAACCTATATTTTTTCTTATTTCCAGAAGTTCCTCTTTATTCATTTTCACGATGTCCTTGTCGCGGAAAAAAATCTCCCCTTTATCGGGTTTCATGATCCCGATTATGTTCTTCAGAAGGACACTTTTGCCCGTTCCGCTCTTGCCGATAACGGCCGTAATGCGCCCTTCCTCGATATCGAGGTCGACTCCGTTCAGGATCTTGTGTTCCCCGAACGATTTAAAAACATTTCTGACTTTGACAATCGTTTCCGCCATCACATTCCCAAAAATCTGATGAACATAAAAGTCATTATATAGTCGGCGACAAGAATGGCAACCGTCGAAAGGACAACCGCCGCCGTCGTCCGCCTGCCTACACCTTTCGCGCCTCCACTCGTCCTGAGGCCGTGGTAGCAGCATATAACCGTGACGATGAAGCCGAAGACCGCAGCTTTGATGAGCCCGGTCCAGATATCGTCGGGGTCGACGAAGAAGAACATCGTCTGGTTGTAGGCGACTCTGTTTACGCTCATGACATAAGCCGCAACAAAGTATCCGCCGTAGACTCCGACCGCGTTCGCTATCGCAGTTAGTGCCGGAAAAGCAAGGATAGAGGCGAAAATACGAGGCACTACAAGGTATCTGAGCGGACTCACCGCCATCGTTTCCATCGCCGAAATCTGCTCCGTGACCTGCATACTTCCGATTTCAGCCGTCATCGCCGAGCCGTTTTTCGCAATCAGAACTATTGCCGTGACAACAGGCGCAAGCTCTCGGCTCATCGCGATAGCAACAGCAGCCCCCGCAAAAGTCTCTGCACGGAAAATATACATGATGTTGATGAGCTGCAACGCAAGAATCATACCCGTCGTAAATACTGAAAGCGCGACAATAGGAATAGACTGCAGACCGATCCTTTCGATATGCTCCGCGATCTGCCCGATACGGTAAGGCGGCACGAAAAGCCAGCGGCAGCACTCCCCCGAAAACCGCAGAAAATCAACTAAATTGCGGATAAATTTATTAAAAAACTTCAACAATTTTAAACCTTCCCAAAAAAACATGCTTCAAAAAAGCCCGTTACCTTAATAAATTTAAAGAAACCTTGCAAGAAAACGAGAGTTTTGAGAAATTTTAGCAAAAAAAGCTCCTCAAAAAATCTTGCACAAAACAGCATTTTGTTTAAAATCACTCAGTTTTTTGCTGTTTAGGAGGTTCAAATGAAAAAACTTCTTTTTCTCGGTGTGATTTTCGCAATGATTCTGTTCGCAGGCTGCGGAAGCTCGAAAAACGAAGATAAAACCGATTCTGGCGAAGCTGCAAGCGACTCTGATGCCGATACGGTTGATACTGAAATGCCGGACACAACACCTGAAAATCCCGATTCCGGGAATCCAACACCGGCAACGGACAATGATTCGGTTGATTCCCAGCCTGACGACGATCCTGATGAACCTTCATCAGGCGGCGGCTCATGCAATGGTAAAAAATCTTACGGATCGACTTCATTCACGAGGGATGAAAGCTCGGTTTTTGACGACTGCGTCAGAGAATCAGGATTTTCTAACAGCTACTGCTATTTCAATCCGGATGAACTTCTGCCAAAACTGCAGGAAACAACAATAGTTTTCAAAAAAAAGTGTAAAGAAAAAAATGAATCGGTTCCGTGTCCGGATTTCATCCCTGATTCGATAACTCTTTCCCAGATTTCAGGATGCGATATTTATTATGTTTACGGCGATGTCGACTGTTATGCAGAGTGTCCGGATTTTTATTTTCCAACTGACAACGAAATTTTTAAAACCGTCTCTTTTCACCCGTACGCAGGATACATTTCCTCTTCTGTTTCAGATCTCGACTATGCTGAAATCTATTCTTACAATGCGGAAAAAGGGCTTTCTTTTTCTATAGACACCGGTGAAAATACCGCCGCATTCAAAACTGAGGATTCTTTAATAACTGTTCAGTTTCAAATCTTAGTCGACGGTGTAGTGGAAATAGACGGATTACAGCACGGGTGCGAAGACAGCTCAGGCAGAAAATACAACGAAGGCGACAAGATTTCCAGTGAATGCAGGGCTGCATCCTGTTCAGACGGTGAATGGGTTGAAGATGATGTGACTTGTTACGGTTGTCATGGACAGGAAATCGGTGACATAATGAAGTGGCTCTGTGCAGACGGAATCACTGAAATTGACTGGTGTCTGTGCGTTGAAGACGAAGAATACGGCTCTAAATGGAGCTGCATCAAAAGGGTTGATCTCAACTGCCCAGAGAAATAAAATTATCACTCCGCAAACAGCGTTTTGACTGAATTTCACGTTTAAAATTTGACTTTTCGGATTTCATGAGTATGCTGTCGCGGTTTTTTGGTTTGGGTCATTTATTTATGGAGATTTGTTATGAAAAGAACATATCAGCCGAGCAAAATTTCGAGAAAAAGAACTCACGGCTTCAGAAAAAGAATGAGAACTGCTGACGGCAGAAACGTCATCAAAGC
>JAGCNV010000042.1 GCA_017645765.1 bacterium
AGATAATCAAAGCAGAGACCGAAGAAAAAAGAGCGGCGCTTTTTAACGAAGCGGACAGAGAATACCAGCGAGGAACGATATCGATTGAAAATCTCATGAGGCTTCTGGATCTCGTAAACAAACTGAACAGAATCACAAAATAAAAGGCAATCGGAGGAAAAATCATGATAGAAAAATGGGCAATCATAAGAATTTTACAGAGACCGAACGGGCAGCAGCTCCGAGTTTATCAGACCGTACTCGACATGGCGACAGCGAAAGCAAACGTGAGACATTATAAAAAAATAGCTCCGGAGAATAACTACTTCATGTAAGCATACGAAGGGAGGAGAAAAGCATGAAGGAACTCATCAATTGGAGAGTGATCTCGTTTTACATAATCTCGACCCTGCCGCTGCAGATTGGACTCATCGGGTGCGGATTTTTATGGGCGAAGGAAATCGTTCGAAATATAGCGGAATCGCTCCAGAAGGAAGAACGGAGGAAGCATCATGGCAAATAAAAAGACAGCCGAGAGAATACTCGAAAACGCCGAGTGGGAAAAGGGAAAAGAAGAACGAAGAGAGAAAAATGTCGAGAGACTCCAGCGGATGAGACAAATCATGTTGGAAGAGGAAAACTGGGAAGACCTTCGAGGACTCATCGAGGCGACGACATACGGAGGGATGGCACTCCAGCGGATGAGAGATCTCGACGAACTCTCCGACGTAAATCAAAAAATCAGATGCATTCTGAAGAAAAACGAGACCGAACTCCAGAAAATAGCATGGATTCGAGAACTACTCGGCGAAGAACCGGCAGAGGCCGACGAGATCCCGAAGGAACTCCGGGAATGCATCACGGAAACGGCGGAAAATATCTGCGATAATTTTTGTAAATTTGGAGGCACCGGGAACGAGAACGGGTGCGCATGGTGCCAGACCCACGAGGGTGATTGCCCGCTCGATAAAATACTAAAGGAGGTGGAGCGGTGATAATAATCGATTTATTGGAATACGTCGGGAAGAACGTCAGGCTGTACTTTATCGATGGCAGCATCAGGGAGGGCCTTCTCGAGTATGTCCCCTCATATAGCGAGGTTTTCAATTACAAGAGACCTAAACATTTTTATATAAACGATTACGGGTTCCGATCCTACAACGTAGAGAAGGCGGAGGAAATCGAAGGATGAGCAAAGAAAAGATGACAATCGAGGAAGCAATCCAGCACGCCGAGGAAAAGGCAGCAGAGCTGAAAAGAATCAATATAAATAAAGACATAATCTGCGAGAAGTGTGCCGAGGATCATCAGCAGCTGGCCGAGTGGTTGAGAGAACTCCAGATGCGCCGGAACCAGCTCGAGGAAATCAAGCGAGAATTATGGGGGGAAGGAGTCACCATCGGCGGAGAGTATCAGGGAGTGTGGGTTCGATATCGTAACATAGAAAAAATAATAGAAAAATACAAGGAGGCAAACAAATGACAAAAAAGCAGGCAATCAAAGCATTAGAAAGCAGGGCGAGGTTGATTCTGGAGGAGAGAAAACTCGACGAGAGATGCGGCGAGATTTTTTGCGGAATTAGCTCCGAGGACGAGATTCACATCAGCGGAAGGGAGCGTGCATTTTTAAAAATCACCGAGGCAATACAGCCGGTGGTTGTATACAATCCAAACTTCGGGAAAAAACTCGGCGGGAGAGATCTTACAGAGGCATATTTTTATATAGACATATACGCAAGGCGCTGGAAAGTATTCGCCCTTTTGGATCCGGCAAAAAAACAAGGTGTCCTTGACCAGATAGCAGAAGAACAAAAAACACTTTTAGAATCAACGAAGGTTTGGAGTGAATACATAGACAAACACGGAGACATTTATTAGGAGAATAAACGATGAGACATAGAACGCCGAGTGAAATCAAAGCATATCAGGAAGGGTTCGATTTTTGTCAAAAGAAATTCTGCGAGTGCCTCGAAGTCGAAGGAGTAAAAGCTCCGGAGACAATCCGAAAAATGGAGATTTACAGCATCGGGATTCACAACGCAGGAAAAAAAGAACCGACGGCCGAGGAAGTAAAGAAAATCTGGGACGATTGGGAGGAATCTCGAGGAAAAGCAAGGAGAAAAAACAAATGAGAGATATCAGAAAACAAGAGGGAGCGTGGATCCCAGTCGACGAAGAACCACACGAGG
>JAGCNV010000043.1 GCA_017645765.1 bacterium
AAATGGAACGAATGATCCTTGAATTTATTGAATATTATAACAACAGGCGAATTCAGAAAAAACTGAATTGGATGACACCTGTTGAATTTAGGTCTAAGAGATGTTATTAAACCGTGTCCAAAAAAATGGGGTCAGAACAGACGCTCCCGGCGGAGGAGGAAAGATCCCCCTCATCCCGAAATATTTTCAGGGAGAAGACGATGATTACGTCTACCTGAAGAATTTCGAAGGCAAAGACTACAAATACCCCAAACATTCATAAGGGAGGTAAAAAATGAGAATAGGTTTCACATACGATCTGCAGGACGACTATATAAAAGCGGGATTTTCACTTGAGGAAGCCGCTGAATTCGACGTTGCGGAAACGATAGACGGGATAGAAGATTCACTTAAGAAGCTCGGCTACGAAGTTGACAGGATAGGAAACGTAAAATCGCTTGTCAGTCGTGTCGCGGCAGGCGAAAGATGGGATCTCGTATTCAACATCGCAGAGGGAGTCAACGGTTTCGGAAGAGAGGCGGAGGTCCCCGCAGTTCTCGAAGCATACGGCATCCCGTTCGTTTTTTCCGACCCGATGGTCCTCTCCCTTGCTCTCCACAAAGGGATGGCTAAGAGGATCGTCCGCGATGCCGGGATAGCGACACCCGACTTTCAGATCGTCTATTCGCCGGAAGATATCGACAAGGTAAAGATCGACTTTCCCCTCTTTGCAAAGCCGCTTTCCGAGGGAACAGGCAAAGGGATAGGAGCAAAATCGATAATAGGCAGCCGCAGAGAGCTGGTCGAAAACGTCACGGCACTCCTTCAAGAACACGGGCAGCCGGTGCTTGTCGAAAAATTCCTCCCCGGAAGAGAGTTCACAGTCGGGATCACAGGGACGGGAAAAGATGCCAAAGCGGTCGGCGTTATCGAGATCAACTTCCTGGAAGATGCCGAGAGCAAAGCTTACGGGCTTGTCAACAAAAAGCACTATCAGTCGCTGATGCGCTACACTGTCCCCGAACATGAGATCGCGGAAAAGTGCATCGAAACGGCCCTTGCAGCGTGGAAAGTCCTTGAATGCCGCGACGGCGGAAGAATAGATCTCCGCTGCAACGAAGCAGGGATCCCCGAGTTTATCGAAGTAAATCCGCTGGCGGGACTCAACCCCTCCGATTCAGATCTCCCGATCCTCGGCAGGATGAACGGCGTCTCATACGACGAAATCATCGCCAGGATAATGAAAAGCGCAGAAAAGAGGATCTCCGGCTGAAGCGCCTGATTTATACAAAAACCGCGTATCGTTTTGTTTTTATTCACGAATCCGTAACTCTTCCCTGACCTTCTCCCGCCTGAAAAATAAATTTTCAAAATTCTTTTGATAAAAATAAAAGAAAAATGGAAGTTTGAAAAAAAATTGCCTATAGTGTGACGGTTTTTGATTATTAACAATCTTCGGAGGGAAAAATGGAATTCAAATCGATCAAAGAGTTTATCGCTATGGCAAAAGGACATGAGACCAGAAGAATCGCTGTTGCAGCTGCGGAAGACGAGCCGGTACTTGCGGCTATCAAAGATGCGATGGGCGAAGGAATCGTAATTCCTGTTCTTGTTGGTCACGAAGAAAAAATCAGAGAGATCGCGGCAAAAATCGGTCTTAACCTTGACGGGATCAAAATCATCCACGAGCCGAAACCGAAAGTTGCCTGCCAGAGAGCCGTAAAGGTCATCAAAGACGGTGAAGCTGAAATCCTTATGAAAGGTCTCGTTCCGACCGCTGATCTGCTCAGAGCAGTGCTTGACAAGGAAAACGGTCTCAGAAAAGGCAGCACTATCAGCCACATCGCATTTTTCGAAACTCCTTACTACCACAAACTCGTTGTCGTCACCGACGCAGCAATGAACATCGCGCCTGAGTTCAAAGAGAAAGTCGCTATCGTAAACAACGCGGTCGAAGCATGCCACAGAGTCGGCATCGAAAACCCGAAAGTCGCAGTTCTCGCGGCTGTTGAAGTTGTAAACGAGAAGATGGAACCCACGGTTCACGCTGCAATGCTCACGATGATGAACAGACGCGGACAGATCCCCGGCTGCATCGTTGACGGTCCTTTTGCAATAGACAACGCAATTTCGAAAGAAGCCTGCGCTCACAAGAAAATCGTTACAGAAGTCGGCGGAGACGCTGATATTCTTATGTGCCCCGATATCGAAGCTGCGAATATCCTCTACAAATCGATGAACTTCCTCGGCGGTGCCCATTCGGCGGCTGTAATCATGGGAGCAAGCGTTCCGATAGTTCTTACAAGCAGAGCTGATTCCGAAGAATCGAAACTTTATTCAATCGCACTCGCTGCGGCAATGAAATAGGAGAAAATCATGAAAATATTGGCAATCAACCCCGGATCAACTTCCACGAAAGTAGCGGTTTACGAAGATACTAAAGAGATTTTGACTGTAAATATCAAACATGATGTAGAGGAACTGGCTGGTTTTACCTGTGTTTTCGATCAGTATGACTTCAGAAAAAATATCGTTCTCAAAAAACTTGAGGAAGAAGGGATCGATGTCGCATCATTAGACGTGATCGCAGGCAGAGGCGGTCTCCACAAACCTATTCTCGGCGGCGTTTACGAAATCAACCCGCTTATGATTGACGACATCAAACATCCGAAAATCGGCGAGCATGTCTGCAACCTCGGCGCACCTATCGCTTACGAAATCGCGAAAGAGGCGTCAAAACTCAGTGGAAAAGATGTCAAGGCCTACACCGTTGACACTTCTGTCGTCGATGAAATGGAACCTATCGCTAAATTCTCAGGAATGCCCGAAATCGAAAGACGCAGCATTTTCCACGCACTCAACCAGAAAGCTGTTGCAAGAAGATATGCCCGCGAAAGAGGCAAAAAATATGAAGATCTTAACTACATCGTAGCTCACATGGGCGGCGGAATCTCGATCGGTGCGCACAGAAACGGCAGAGTCATCGATGTCAACAACGCGCTCAACGGCGAAGGCCCCTTCACTCCTGAAAGAAGCGGCGGCGTTCCGGTAGGACAGCTTGTAAACATGTGCTTCAGCGGCGAATACACGCAAGCTGAGATCATGAAAAAAATCAAAGGAAAAGGCGGTCTTGTCGCTTACCTCGGCACGAACAGTGCATACGAAGTCGAACAGCGCGTAAAAGCGGGCGACAAAGAATGGGAACTTGTTTACAGAGCTATGGCTTACCAAGTCGCAAAAGGAATTGGCGCTTTGGCGGCGGCTCTTGACGGCAAAGTCGATGTTATCATCCTCACCGGCGGAATCGCTTACGACAAAATGTTCGTCGGCTGGATCAAAGAGAAAGTTTCATTCATCGCTGATGTCGAAGTTTTCCCCGGCGAAGACGAAATGAAAGCTCTCGCAGAAGGCTGCTACTACGGAATCAAAGGAGAGATCCCGGTTCACGTCTATGAATAAAATTCAGGATTTAGTCCGAAATTTCGAAAATCATGTTTCAAAAGTAAATTCCGAAAATCCGGAATTTTTTCAAGCAGTTGAAGAAATTGCAAAAGCTTACGGTTATCCTCTTTCAAACGCGGCGGTATTCAACAGAAACCTGCTGAAGATCACAAACCTCAAATACATTTTAGTTGCCGACAATCCGGGAATGACAGAGCAGCATGAAGAGTGTTACTTAGTCGGAAAAGCGGGAAAAACGGCGCGGAATTTCTTCAAAAATAACGGTCTTGTCAGTGATTTCGATGAAG
Organism: bacterium; assembly: GCA_017645765.1. Taxonomy (GTDB): domain Bacteria; phylum UBP6; class UBA1177; order UBA1177; family UBA1177; genus UBA1177. The sequence continues at coordinate 3,729 of JAGCNV010000043.1, forward strand.
AAGTTGCCGTTTTAAATAAAACATTCATCCACACAAAAAGCACGCTTGATTTGAAGAAACTCAAAAATTTCAAGAGTTTGTTTGAAGATTCCGAAAAATTCACGGCAAATCTTGCAGTCGATATGCTTGAAGCGACAGAAGCCGAACTCTGGATAACCGGATGCAGCGAACTCGGCGAAAAAAAGTTGTTTTCCGAATATCTCAAGACTCTGAAATCGAGATGTGCCCAGAATCCCGCCTTGAAAAAACGGATATTCTTCTATCCCCACTTCTCTTTCGGAAACTTCAGCAAAAACCTCAACTCAGTTCTCGCGAAAAACCCTGAAATGAGCGTCAAAGAGGCTCTGAAAGCGGCAAACCTTGATATTTCAGTGGATTGATTGCAAACAGTTATTCCTCATTTTTCAGCAGATACTTGTTGCTGACGATTTTCATGGAAAGACTCGCGCTGATAAGCGGCGAAAATACCGGTTCTGTCGGACGTATAACGATTCCTTCTTTTTTGCCGCCTTTCGGATAATCACCGTCTGCGCGGATAAGAAGAGCTTCGACTGTCGGATATTTTGACGGCAGATCCATGCCGACTTCTTCGATCGGAACATGATCCATTCCGAGAGAATCGCAGATTTCGAGCATTCGCTTCAAACCGACTCTTTTGCCGTTTTCGCGAATTGTGAAAACATACCACTCCGGTCTTGCGAGACGTAACCTGTTGCGCTGGATTCCCGGTGCACAGAGCTCGCCCTGAATCGTGAATGTTGTCAGATTATGCTCTTTTGCAAAGTTTTCGACCTTTTCGCGGTAGCCGCGTGCTTTCACCAGCTCGTAGAATGAACTTGTGCCGTCATCTTTGTACTCAAAATTGTGGCCGGTGACGTGAAAACCATCTTCGTCAATGCCGATGGAATGCGAAGAACCGTCCATTTTGGTTGAAATATAGTATTCAAGCCCGGCAAAAGCATGAATCAGCTCCGGCATTTCCTGCACGCGGGTCTCGTCTGTATGAGGAATGTCATGCGGCAGATTGCCTATAACCGTTCCGCCTGTGGTTGCACGTTCCTCAATTTCCCATTTTCTGATGCCTAAAAGTTCGGTAACATCGGTTCCTATTTCAGTATTGGCAGGAATTTCAGGAAATTGCGACAGCGGAAGGAGGAGTCCCTGCGAAATTTCACCGCGGAAACGCATAGTTCTCAGCTTAAAACCTTCTCCCATGATGTCACTTTTCTTGTAGCTCGTCACCCGCATGAACTCAAAGCGCGGAGTAACCGGCAGAAAACTGTCGATTTCAAAGTAAACACCTGTATCCATCGGCTGGAACTGCCCTTTGTTCACGACGCACTGCCAGCCGAGAACGTGTGCGAGCTCGATTTTATCGGCTCCCTCAATCGGTTCAACCTTCCAGACCCGCTGAACACTCGCTAATTTTCTCATTTTTCCTCCAATTTTATCAAACAACCGACATAAATATACACTAAGAGAATAGAAAGTCAAACAATATTTTGATAATTTTGCAATATATCAATATTTTTATTGACTAATATTATTTAAATAGTTATTGTTGAAAAGTTTTTTTATTTGTACTATTTGAAAATATTGGATTTTGAGATTAAGAAATGCTTATTGTCTTAACAAAATGGAGAGAAAGAAATGAATCTTGTGAAGTATGACGAAAATTTGTTTGAAAACATCAAACACATCAATGAATTCGGGCAGGAATTCTGGTATGCAAGGGAACTGCAGCCATTGCTGGAATATGCCCAGTGGCGGCGTTTTGCCGAGGCAATTGAAAGAGCCAAAACAGCTTGCAAAAACAGCGGTCACGATGTCAATGAACATTTTGCCGATGTCGGCAAATCATCGGAAATGCCGAATGGCGGAACTCGCATCATCGAAGATTTCATGCTCTCGCGTTATGCCTGCTATCTCATTGTGATGAACGGCGATCCGCGCAAGGAAGTCATCGCTTTGGGGCAGACTTATTTCGCAGTAAAGACACGCCAGCAGGAGCTTATTGATGATTACGAACGACTTACGGAAGAGCAGAAACGCATAGCCATCAGAAACGAGATGAAGCGTCACAATACGGCTTTGGCGGATGCTGCACACAACGCAGGAATTGACAAACCGCTTGACTATGCGATTTTCCAGAACTGCGGCTATATGGGTTTATACGGCGGTTTGAAAGCTCAGGACATAAGGGAACGCAAAGGTCTCAGCAAGAATCAGAATATTCTTGATTATATGGGGAGCACTGAACTTGCAGCGAATCTTTTCCGAGCAACACAGACTGAGGAAAAACTCCGCCGCGAGCACATTCAAGTCAAGGAAGAAGCAAACAAAACCCACTTTGAAGTCGGGAAAAAAGTCCGTCAGACAATCTCTGAGCTCGGCGGCACTATGCCGGAAGATCTGCCGACACCTGAAAAAAGCGTGAAACAGATCGAAAAGGAGCATGAAAACAAGAAAATTGAATAAGCCGTAAAGCGGCTGAGGACTCGGCGAGCCGACGTCCCCAAAGCCTTGCCATAGGGAAGATCCAAGTGTGATGTTCCGTTTTTTACGCTGCTACGGACCAATGCTCCTGTAAATTATTTATTTAGCTTTGGCTTTAGCTTTATTTTTGGATAATTTTTACAGGAGCGAAAGGGGACTAATTTCCGGAACTAATCGTTGTCTCTGTAACCACAGCTGTAGACTTCGTCGTCGCAATAATCGTAGACACAATCTTGATATTCGTCGTCTCCCATATCAGAAGAACAATTCTCATTTAGGCAATTGTAAAGATTCCAAAATCTGTTATTTCCTTCGCTGGAAGCTGCATCCAAGCATGCCTGCTGACAATCTTCATCTTCGTAGCTACATTTGTTTAAGCAATCATAAATATGCGGGCAGTCGGTATTTGTGTAAAGAGGACAGTCGTGGGTTTCATCGTAGCAGTTTTCGTCAGCACATGTAGCAAAATCTGACGCATCGGCGCAGTTTGAGTTCCAACAACCAAACATTGTTGAGGCTGTGCTCTGAGCCTCACTCGTGCCTTTGTAGAAACAATTCTCCTGACACTCTTGATCCGAACCACAGTCTTGCTGGCATTCCCATATTTCACCGCATGAATAGTTGCCGGTACCACCGTTGTTATTGCCGTTACCGCCACCGTTATTATTGCCGTTATCATCGTTGCTGCCGCCACCGTTATTTCCACCGCCATTATTATTGCCGTTATCGTCGTTGCTGCCGCCACCGTTATTTCCACCGCCATTGTTATTGCCGCTATCGTCGTTGCTGCTACCATTGTTGTCACTGCCGTTGTTGCTGTTACCGCCGTCGCATGTTCCTTTTATTTCGTTGCATGTTTGATCCATAGAACACTGTTTTTGAGTTTGCCATGTTCCGTTCGCGCAAACTTGAAGCATCAAGCCGATACACCTCATATTGCCGCTGGTAAGGCAGCTTTCCGCAGCTTCTGACGAGTTGCTGCCGCCGCAACTTACAAAAATAAAAAGAGTTATTAAGCAAAAAAATATTTTTTTCATGATTGATTCTCCTTAAAATTAAATACCGCAGTTGCTACGTTCAGTCGCGCAGTATTCTTTTTCGGTTTGCTCAGTCTGATGGTTTTCCCTTGCGTTTTCCCAATTCTGCTGACAACTCTCGACTTCTTGATAAAGTTTCTTATCGTTATTCGTAGCATTTTTCAGGCAATCATCATAGCAATAAGTGCTTGCATGAGCATTGTTGTAGCATTCGTTTACGCAGTTATAAATTTCGCCGCAACCACTTGTTTGATTGTTTTTTTCATCTTCATTGCACTGTCCAGACACAATGTTACATCCGTTTGAGCACTGTGCAGCCAAAGCCCATCCGTTGTTGCAGAAATAAGACATTACGCCTTCGCATTTGTAAGTTCCATAGGTGCATTTGTCATCACTGCTGCCGCTGTCGCTTCCGCCGCAGGAAATCATCAAAAACATTGCCGTAAAAATTGCCAAGCAAACAAAAATTTTTTTCATTTTTTCCTCCTAAAAATTTAAACAACAACAAAAACCTTTCGGTCTAAAACGGCGCAAGTGTATACTAACGGCTACAGAAATCAAGAAAAAAGTGCATTAAAGGCTACAAAAACCGCAAAAATGTGTATTATCGGATACATACGTGAAAATTTTTTTGGTTATTGTTATTGCTGTTGTTATTTTTTGAGTGTAAGCCATGAACGCGCGGGAACAGCTTGGAAAACGCATTTTGTTTCTTCGGAAACAGCTGGGAATGACGCAGAACGACCTTGCTTTCAAATCGGGTCTCGGGCGCGAATACATCAGCACGGTAGAATGCGGAAAACGCAATATTTCAATCGATGCAATCGAAAAAATATCTTTCGCTTTGGAGCTTCCTTTAAAGGATCTGTTCGATTTTGATGGAATGGAACCTGCAGCGCGGCAGATTCCGACGGTTTGATCAAAAAGTTACTTTTTACCCGCAAAAAGCGGTGCGAATTTTTTCTCGATATCGCCGTAGATTTCGGAAATTTCAAGGTTTCCGTCAAGGTAGACGACTTGGAGTTTGTCCTCGAATTCCTTGATCACTTCGCGGTAATTCCTGTCGATCTGCTGAAGGAGTTCCTTTTTCTCGTAAAGTTCAGTTGAATCGCGGAATTTCGTTAGTCTTTCCACCGCTTTGTCGACTTTTACATCGATAAAGACAAGAACATCGGGAAGTGTTGCGAAACGGTTTATTCCTTTGACCCATTCGTAACTCACGTTGAGCGACTGGTATGCGATCGAGCTGAAGAAGTATCTGTCTGTGATGACTGTCTGTTTTTTTCTGAGCGCTGGCCAGATCTCCTCTCTGAGATGGTTGATCCTGTCGGCCGCGAAAGAAAGTGCGAGCATCTCGTGGATAAGCGGCGTATCGCTGTTTGTTTCGCCTAAAAAATTGCGGACGATCCTCCCTGTCGCAAGTGATGTCGGCTCGGCCGTGAGATAAACCGCCTCCCCTTTTGCTTCCAGAAATCTTTTGAGTTCTTTGATAGTTGTGCTTTTGCCGCTTCCGTCAATTCCTTCGACTGCGATAAACATTATTTTTCCTCCAGAGAGTAAATTTTCAAATCATCGAATTCGACATCCGATTTCCAGTTCGCGAAAGAGAGTTTCGAATAGCCCTTTTCTACTTTGAGAGGCGCTTCGTCGTTATATTCCAGAAAAAGTTCTCCGTTCACGAACCATTTGATTTTATTGGATAATCTTTCAACTTTGATCTTATATTCCTTTCCTTTTTCAAGACCGGCATTCCTTTTTTCCACGCGCTTTTTCTCGTGCTCGTCAAGCTTTGAAATCACCGAAATACGGTTGTTCCAGCCGCCCAGAATAAACGAATATCCGTCGCCGTGGTCGTGGATTTTTCCGTCGCCCCAGAGGTTGAATTTGACATCAACAGCATCGCTATTGCTTTTCATCGTAAGCTCGATAACGGCATTCTGCGGCAGATCAACAGATTTAAGGACAAGATTTCTGTTTTTTGCCGTTCTGCATTTGAGTTTTCCGTCAGAAATCTGCCAGTCGCCACCTTGGATCTCGTAATTTTCCCCTATTTCGGCGCGGTTGAAATCGTCCTCGAAAATTTTGACCAGCTTTTTTTCGGAACTGCACGCAAAAACAAAAAAAGGAGAAAAAAGGAAAATAAAGGTTTTGGAAAAAAGTTTCATTTAGAAAAATTTCTTAATGTTTTCAATAATATAATCCTGTTCTTCCTTTGTTATGAAAGCTGAAATCGGAAGACTTACGATCTCTTTGCTGACACGCTCCGAAACAGGGAAATCACCGAGTTTGTAGCCCAGATTTTCGTAAGCCGCCTGAAGATGAAGCGGTTTCGGATAGTGTATAGCCGTAGGAACACCTGCGTTTTTCAAGTGCTCAATAAATTTTTCGCGCTCTTTCACACGGACCGAGAACTGCGCTACGACTGAATTTCTGTCGCTTCTCACCTTCGGAAGAACGATCCCGCCTACTCCTGCAAGATTGTCACAGTAATATTTCGCAGCAGAAATTCTCTTTTCAAGCGCTTCACCGAGATATTTCATTTTCACGTTGAGAACAGCCGCCTGGACCGAATCGAGCCTGCCGTTCACGCCAACATACTGATGGAAGTATCTCGCCGTCTGGCCGTGGACACGGAGACTTGCGATCTTTGCCGCAAGAGCCTCGTCGTTCGTGAATATCGCGCCGCCGTCACCGTAGCAGCCGAGCGGTTTTGACGGGAAGAAGCTCGTGCAGCCGATTGTCGAAAGGTTGCAGCTTTTTTTCCCTTTATAAACCGCGCCGAAACTCTGGCATGCGTCCTCGATCACAGTGATCCCGTGTTTTTCGGCGATTGCGTTGATTTCATCCATATCGGCCGGCTGACCGTAAAGCGAAACAGGGATTATCGCCTTTGTTTTCGGCGTTATCCTGCTTTCAATGAGTTTACAATCGATGTTGTAGGTTTCCTCGTCGATATCGACAAAAACAGGAGTCGCGCCGAGAAGCGAAATAACTTCGGCCGTAGCAATAAAAGTGAAAGGAGTCGTAATGACCTCGTCGCCTGCGCCGATTCCCAGAGCCATGAGCGAAATCATGAGCGCGTCTGTTCCGCTGCCGCATGTTATCGCAGCTTTCGAACCGGTGTATGCCGCAAGATTAGCCTCAAGTTCCTTTACCTGAGGACCCATGATAAAAGAAGCGTTCGTGCAGACTTCCTGTATCGCCGCGTCAAATTCAGCTTTATATGCCGCGTATTCAGCCTTTAAATTCATAAATTCGATTTTTTGCATTGCACCTCTCCTAAAATTTTATTACCGTTACCGAGTCGCCGCCCTCTTCATTGCTGCCGGGCGCGAATGTAAATTTGTATTTTTTCTGCAAATCGGGGAGGAAATCACGGATGAACTTTTTAAGTTTTCCGCTTCCCTGACCGTGGATTATCGTAAGCGAGACAGCGCCGCCGCCGAAAGCCGTGTCGAGCGATTTTTCGATCTTCTCGGCAGCGTCCTCGACAAACATTCCTCTGACATCGCACATTTCGATATACTTTGATTCGACCGTGTTTTTGGACGCTTTTGTCTTAACTTCTTTCGAAAATTCAAGAACGAGAAGCCTTTCGACAGGAGAGACGAGCTGCTTTCCGCTGCTTGTGTACTCAGCTTTGCTGCCTTTAACTTTCTGCAAAATTCCCTCAAGTTTCAAAAGCTTATCGTAAACGACTGTTTTGCCTGGAATTACTTTATCAAGGCAGTCGGCAAGTTTTGCTCCTTCTTTCGTGTCAAGCGCCACAGTCTGGCGGTCTATCGCGTCCTGAAGAGTTTCCTTCTCCTTTTTGAGAAGAACGACTTTCTGCGGAACATCCTTCTCTCCGACTTTTTCAACTTTCTTTTTCAATTCAGCTTCCTCCATTTCCACTAGTTTTTTAAGGCTCCTGAGGCGCGTTTCCTCGAACTGTTTTTCCTTCGTTTCGAGCTTTCTGCGGAGTTCCGATATCTCGCGTTCCTCCGCTTTGATAGTAGCTTTCGCAGCCTCGACCTCTTCGGTGAGAACGGCAAGCTGTTCCTCTTTTTTGTGGAGACGGTTTATCAAAGGCTCGACCCCGCTTTCCTTCGCAAGAAGAAGTTTTTCGAGCTTTTCGACGAATTCCTGCGGAAAACCGATCTTGCGGACAAGAGAAAGGGCGTTGCTCGAACCAACGATGTTGTATGAAAACTTGTATGTCGGCTTGTCCTTTGCCTCGTCAAAACCCATAGCGACAGGGATGAATTTCTTATTCTGCAGAGCGATCGACTTGACTTCGGCAAGATGGCTCGTAACGACTGAGAAACACCCTTTTTCAGCGACAAATTCGAGATATGCTCCGGCAATCGCGCCGCCCTGAAGAGGATCTGTGCCCGTTCCGATTTCGTCGATCAGCACCAGATCGCGACTGTTGAGTTTGTCCGCAGTCGCGCTGAGAAGACGCAAGTGGCTCGAAAAACTCGATTCTCCCGCGAAAGCGTCCTGATTGTCGCCCAGAATAAGGAAAATATTCTCAAAAAACGGCAGTTTCGCCGAAGCCGCAGGAACAGGGAAACCGCGCACTGCAAGCTCTGCAATCGCGGCTACAGTCTTGATCGAAACCGTCTTTCCGCCTGCGTTGGGACCGCTTACGACCATGATCTTCTCTTCATCCGAAAAGACAAAATCGTTTTTGACCAGATTTTCGCGGCGGCTTAAGAATACCGGCGGAAACCAGGCCTGAGTGAGCTTCATCGAATCATCGCTGAACTCCGGAATCGCACAGCCGTTTTCCTTCATCCAGAAGTATTTCGTAAAAATATTTTCGATGTGGACCGCCCTTTCGATGCATTTTTCGACATAGCTGTAATTTCTGAAAAGAAGTCCGCGGAGCTCTCTAAGGATCCTGATGATTTCCTCAAGTTCGCGCGCCGCAAGAAGTGAAAGCGAGTTGTTGTGCTCGATAAGCGGCATCGGCTCCAGAAACGCCGTCTGACCTGTTCGGCTGTAATTGTGGATAACACCTTTCACAGTCCGCTTGAAAACCGATTTGAAGGGAAGGACATATCTGTCGTCGCGGATCGTGAACCAGTCTTCCTGCAGAAAACCACTGTATTCCGGCGAAGTCGTCATCTTTTTGATCTCGTCGCCGATATTGCGGTGTGTATCGGCAAGCTGTTTCCTTATTTTCGCAAGTTCTGGGCTCGCGTTCGAATTTATCTCCCCTTTTTCGTTCACGACCTGCTTTATCGTCATTTCCAGACTGACGTTGTATTCGAAATCGAGAAGAGAGTGTATTTTCGGGGTGAAGCCCTGCCTTTTCAACTCTTCGCCAGACCGTCTTACAACGCTTAAGAAATCGCCTATAGTCCGGTAATTCATTGCTTCAAGCGGCTCGTTGGCTTCGAACATTTCTGTCACATTTTTCACGCTGTCCAAATTGAACGGAAAAAGACTTCTGTAATCGTTGGAAAGCGCCGCTGCCTCGCGAATTAACGCGAATTCATGCCCGCATTCCTCAATTGAGAGCCTTTCCGCCTCGTGAAGAGAGCGTTTTCCATATTCAGAAAGAGATTTTTCACCGATCCAGTCAATTATCGAATTCCATTCCTGCAGCATGAATCCTCCGGGAAAACAGACAGAATTTCAGAATAAATTTGAAAACTTATATCGCAGCAGTCATCTTTTTGAGCCAATCTTTTTCCTCTTTGCCAAGAAGCGGCGACAATGTCTTGAAAACAAGTTTATGATAGTCGTTGAGATATTTCTTTTCCTCATCGGAAAGAAGCGCCGGCTCGATTGCGCGGATATCAATCGGGCACATCGTGAGGTTTTCAAATCCTACAAATTGACCCCAAGCCGTCTTTTCTTTCGGAACTGAAAGAACGAGGTTTTCGATCCTGATGCCGTACTGATCGGGTTCGTAGTAGCCGGGCTCGTTCGAAACAACCATTCCGGGAACGATTTTTGTGTCGCTTCTGCGGGTCGAAATGCTCATCGGACCTTCATGGACGCTGAGGTAAGCGCCGACGCCGTGGCCTGTGCCGTGGAGATAGTTCTTACCGTCTTTCCAGAGTGCCTCTCTTGCAAACGCGTCGATGTTCGCGCCGGTCGTGAAGCCCTGCGGGAACTGCGTGATCGCGATCCTGATGTGACCTTTGAGGACGTTCGTGAAATCTCTTTTCATATTTTTGGTGAGTTTTCCCATCGCGACGGTTCTTGTGATGTCGGTCGTGCCGAAAAGATACTGCGCGCCGCTGTCAACGAGGTAAAGTCCTGCCGGTTTAAGCTCGCAGTCTGTTTCGGGAGTCGCGCTGTAGTGGATTATCGCGCCGTGAGCACCGTAGCCCGAAATCGTGTCAAAGCTGAGTCCTGCAAAGCCTTCGCCCTCTTTGCGGAAAGCTTCGAGTTTGTCGCTTGCCGAAATTTCGGTGATTTTTGTTTTGCCGATATTCTTGTCGAGCCAGCAGAGGAATTTTACCATAGCGACACCGTCAATGACGTGAGCTTTCTTCATTCCTTCGATTTCGGTCGCGTTTTTGATTCCTTTCATTATCTGCGACATGTTTTCGCCGTTTACGACTTCCGCTTTCTTGCAGTCAACTGCGTCAAGCAGGCTCTGCGATGTACGCGCCTTGTCAATAAAGATTTTTCCTTTGAGTTCTTTGATGAAAGTGTAAATTTCTTCGTATTTATGAATAGTTACGCCGTCTTTTGCAATAGAGTCGGCATCTTTTTTATTGAATTTGCCTTCTTTCACGAAAAGATCTGCCGTTTTTTTACCGATTACACCGAAACCCATGACAACAGGATTGCACTCTACATCGTTTCCGCGGATATTGAAAATCCACGCGAGGTCGTCAAGAGAAGCGAAAAGATGGTAGTCGACACCTGCTTCAGCCATTTTCGATCTGATGTTTTCAAATTTCTCTTTTCTGCCGAGTCCTGCGTATTTTACCGGGTGAAGGAAGCCCTTTCCGCTCGGAAAAGCAGGTCTGTCCTTCCAGATTTTGTCGATAAGGTCTTCGCTGGAAGCAACTTTGATCCCTTTCGGTTCGAAAGTCTTTTTCAGATCGTCAACATCGTTTATAGACATTACAGATGCATCAAAACTGACGACTTCGCCTTTTTTAAGTTCACCGCCGATCCAGTCGGTGTAACTCGGAGTTTCGGGAAGTCCCGCTTTGAAAAGGGTTATCGTGCTTCCTTTGAGCTGGTTTTCAGCCTGAAGGAAATATCTTCCGTCAGTCCAGAGCCCCGCTTTTTTCATCGTGACAACAACTGTTCCGGCAGAGCCTGTGAAACCGCTTATCCACGCTCTCGATTTCCAGCGCGGAGCGACATATTCGCTCTGGTGCGGGTCTGCACTCGGAATGATGTAAGCCGCAATCTTTTTTTCCTTCATCAAAGCTCTGAGCTCAGCAAGTTTAGATGTGATCTGCATGATAACCTCCTAAAAATTGATATAAAAAAACCGTAGTTGTCTACTTTTAAGCAACAAAATGCGTGACAATATAATATCTTTTCAATTTTTGTGTAGTTTATTCGCTATCAAGCCTTTTTTTCCTTCAATTAGTTGTCATTTTCCGCTTCCTTTGTAAAATAAAGGGCTTGTTTTTTGATTTTTAGGAAGTGATCATGCGTAAATTTTTGATTATGCTTACTGTTCTTGTGCTGATTTTTTCTGTTTCATGCGAAAACAAGGTTTCAATTCCGAGCCACGAGATGTCGAATGACGATGATGCAGATCAGCTTCAGGACAGTGATGAAATTTCTGATGATGATTCCGACACCGTTCAGAAACCTCTTTTCGACATAAAAGTTGAGGCAAACGAGAAAAATGTCCTTTCGTGCAGACTCACCTTTTCGACAACGGAAGAACGAAAGACTTTTGTGAAATACTATTCCCCTACCCATTTTGGCTACAAAATCACCGAAGATTCGGCAAAAAGCGAACACTATTTTTTCCTTTGGGGCATGAGAGAGAATCTTGATTACACTATCGAAATCTATTCAGACGAAGAAGAACCTGAACTTCTCGCCACAACTGATTTTCATTCTAAAATTTTACCAGATTATATTTATAAGCCGACCATTGTAGTTAACGATAAAGAACGTGCAGAGCGAGGTTTTCTGTTGCTGGCCCAGCAGTCGCATCCGGATAATGAAAAAATGAAGCCGTTGATATTTATGATTGATCAGGACGGATTCGTTGTATGGTATTTCGAGTATTATGTTTCCGGTTATTCGCTTTTAGCCGATCCTTATTACCGTAAAAAGACAAATACGATATTTTTAGGAGTGCAAAAAGGAATAATGGACGATATGCTGGTAGAGGAAGGTATCGAAATTGATTTTGAGGGAAATATTGTCTGGAAATCGCCCGATCTTCCAGGTTCCGTATACGGAGAAACAACATGGCATCATATGTACAGAATTCTGGAAGATGATACTATTCTGTTTGTCCGTGCCCAGTATCAGGACACGGTGGTAAGCGACAGGATCGTTAATGTTGACAAAGATTATAATCTGCTTTGGGACTGGGGATATTTTGATTCTCCCGATTATTTTACCGACATAGAATGTAGAGATCCGAATGCTTACTGGTGCGACTGGACTCACACAAATTCGGCGATGATGTTCAAAGAGGACGGCTCAGCCTACTTCAATTCCCTCTGGCTCGGTTTTTTCAAAATTGACATGAATACCAAAGAAATTTCGTGGAAATTCGGTAAGGACGGTGATTTCACCATGCTTACCGACCATCCTTACCCGTGGCCGGATGCTTCACACGACCCGAAATTCCACGATGCTTCGAGAAAACGTCTTCTTTTCTTCGACAACGGAATGACTGAACGCTTTTATTCGAGAATCATTGAATACGAAATTGATGAAGACACCATGACTGCCGAAATAACTTTCGAATATGACGGACGCGATTCCGGGCACAGCTGGTTTGCCGGAGGATGGGGAGACGCCGAGTATCTTGAAAACGGGAATATTCTTGTCACAAAAGGCTATGTAGATTATACGCAGAACTCATCAGTTTTTGAGGTTACACGCGACGGAAAAGTTGTTTGGGAGATTTATACTGCACAGGAAGATGGGTTTATGATTGAACTTTACAATGCAAGGAAATTTGTTCCTCCGCTGGAGTTTTTGAATGAGTAAATTTTTGACTGTTTTATTGTTTTTATTGGCTTTTATTTGCGTTTCGTGTGAGAATAAAGTTTTAATTCCATCACAAGAAATTTCTGACAATGATACAGAAGAAGATATCCCGGACGAAGACGCAGACACTACTCAAGAGCCTCTTTTTGACTTAAAAGTAGAGGCAAACGAAAAAAATGTTCTTTCGTGCAGGCTTACTTTTTCTACTTCCGATGAGAAAAAAACTTTCGTAAAATATTACGCCCCCACTCATTCCGGCTATAAAATAAGCGAGAATGAGGCAAAAACAGAGCATTATTTCTTTCTCTGGGGAATGCGCGAAAACAGAGATTACAAAATAGAAATTTATTCCGATGAAGAAAATCAGGAACTTCTCGCAACCACTGAATTCCATTCTGGAATATTACCTGATTATATTTATAAGCCGACGCTTGTAGTTAACGATAAAGAAAGTGCAGAGCGAGGTTTTCTGTTGTTTTCTCAAACTGTTTACCATCAGGATCCTCAGATACCTCTTATAATCATGGTAGACAACGATGGTTTTGTTATATGGTATTATCTGCATGATATTTCCGGAGTCGCCTATCTTGATGATCCTGCATATATTCAGAAAACAAAAACTATTTTTACAGGAATTCACAAATATCCAAGTATGGATGATATTCCGGCAGAAGAAGGAATAGAGATAGATCTTGAAGGAAATGTTGTCTGGAAATCACCAGATCTTTTAGGTTCTTTTTATGAAGAAAGCAGCTGGCATCACGAATATAAACTGCTTGACGACAATTCGATACTTTTTCTCAAGTCGGAGTATCCCGATAATATAGTTTTATCTGACAGAATCAGAAATGTTGACAGAAATTACAATGAAATATGGAATTGGGGTTATTTGGATTCCCCTGATTATTTTGATACTGTTGAATGTTCAAATCCTGAAGATGTGTGGTGTGACTGGACTCATACAAATTCGGCGATGATGTTCAAGGAAGACAACGAGGTCTACTTTAATTCGCTTTGGCTTGGTTTTTTCAAAATGGACATGACAACAAAGAACATTTTGTGGAAATTCGGCAAGGACGGTGATTTCACTATGCTTTCAGATCATCCTTATCCATGGCCGGCAGGTGTTCATGATCCTAAATTCGCAGATGCTTCGAGAAAGCGCATTCTCTTTTTTGACAATGGCTTAACAGAGCGTTTTTACTCAAGAATTATTGAATATGAGATTAATGAGGAGGCAATGACCGCCGAAATAACCTTCGAATACGACGGAATTGATTCAGGACACAGCTGGTTTGCCGGAGGATGGGGTGATGCCGATTATCTTGAAAACGGCAATTTCCTTGTAACAAAAGGTTTGGTTGACGAAATGCATAATTCTTCAGTTTTTGAAGTTACACGCGACGGAAGGGTCGTATGGGAGCTTTACACTGGGCATAATGATGATTTTATGATAGAACTTTACAATGCGGACAAATTCGTGCCGCCGCTCGAATTCCTTGAATAATTATTTTTTGCAGCGTTCTTTCAGAATAAGATTTTGATTTTTCTGGATTTTTTCTATTTCGGTGGTTCTTTTGCACTCCCATTCGTCGACCGGGTCGGATTTATCCCAAGCTTCGAGCATTTTGCGGTTTTTCTCGTTTACAATTCCGTAGCCGGGATATGCCGAATCCATGTAAAAATAGGTTCTTGCAATGTCGCCGCGGATCGATTCTACCGGCTCGGCAGTGTTGTTTTTGACTTCGAAATCGCAGTTCCCGTACTTTCTTTCTTCGCCTGAAATTATGCCGTAATCGAAGTTTGATCTGTCTGCATTGACTTTGCCGATTGCGGGAACGAGGTTATACATGTCTGCCTGCATAAACTGAAAATCTTTGTTCATTTTTGATGCGCAGTTGCGCCCTTTGAAACGCTTTCCCTTGCTGTCAACGCACTGCGGATCGCCGTCTTTCCACTCTTTCAGCCTTCCGCCGAAAGCTGCCGCCGGAACAATGTGCTCCCACTCGACACGCTTGCTGCGAGAATGGTTCTTGGCATCAAAATAGCTGCACCCTTCCGCGATAATTTTCTGCTTTTTGTCGTAGAAACAGCCGCAATAGAAAGTTTTACGCACTTTTTCATCGCCGTAAATCACCTTGTCGAGCAGTTTTTTCGACTTTGAAAACGAATTTATTTCGGTGTTTCCTTTCTGCTGCTCCGACGCGAAGACAAAAACCGCCGCGACCGCGGAAAAAACGATAAAAATCAGGAGTTTTTTCATAAACCGGATTTACAGCAGGCTGTTGATCTTGTCGGCGATTTCAGCCGGTTCGACTGTCGATTCGAAGCGCTCTATAACTTCGCCTTCGCGGTTTACAAGGAATTTTGTGAAATTCCATTTGATTTTGGAATTGTTTTTGTAGTCAGGATCCATTTTTGTGATGAAACCGTCCATGAATTCTGCTTTTTCGCCCGTAAATCCTGCAAAACTTTTCTTGCTTTTGAGGAAGGTGTAGAGCGGAAGCTCGTTTTCGCCGTTGACTTCGATTTTTTTGAAGTTGTCGAAACTTGTCGCGAATTTCGCCTGGCAGAACTGATGGATCTCATCGTCGGTTCCGGGTGCCTGATGGCCGAACTGGTCGCACGGGAAATCAAGTATTTCCAAGCCCTTATGATGATATTCCTTCCAAAGTTTCTCTAACCCTTCATACTGCGGGGTGAAGCCGCAGCCCGTCGCAGTGTTGACGATAAGAAGCACTTTGCCTTTAAAATTTGACATCGGAACATCGTTTCCCTTTCTGTCTTTTACCGTGAAATCGTAAATACTCATCTCTTTTTCCTCCTTTACTTGTTCAGTTGCCTCTTTTGTTTCTGTTTTTGCCGGCGTTTCGTCAGCTTTGACCGCCGGTTTTTCCTTGTTGCAGGAGAGAACCGCGAAAATGATGCAAACAAGCGTCAAAATGATTTTTTTCATTGTTTTACCTCAAAAATCACAGATATTTCACAAAAATATAGAGCGTGCTGATTGCAACAACCATTATCGCGGCAGGTGCGCTCAGCTTGCAGTATCTGCCCCAGCCGACGGGGTGACCTGATTTCGCCGAAACCGAGGTTCCGACTACGTTTGCGCTTGCACCTATCGGGGTTCCGCTGCCGCCGATGTCGGTTCCCATCGAAAGCGCCCATGCCATTGTTTCAAGCGAAACTCCGGTTGATGCGGAAAGCGATTTGATAACCGGAATCATTGTCGCGGCAAAAGGAATGTTGTCGATGAAGGCACTTGCGACTGCCGAAACCCAGATGATTATCGCAATCATGATGTAGGCGTTTCCGGCAGAGACTCTACCGATAAAATCGGCGATGAGTTTGAGTATTCCCGTCTGTTCCAAACCGCCTACTACAAAGAAAAGCCCGATGAAAAAAAGCAGTGTTTTATAATCAACATGCTGCAGTATTCTGGTTGCATATCTTGGAGCTGCAAAAAGCGTAAGAAGCGCGATTCCAAGGCCTATTGTCGCAACAGTGAGCCCGGTTTCGGCGTGGGTTACAAGCAGAACAACCGCAATCGAGAAGATTATGCAGCTGTTGCTGAAACCGATTCTGCTGACTATTGCCGATTTTGGCGTCGGAATTGTTGAAATATCAATATCTTTTCCAGCACTTACATATTCCTTACGGCACATCATAATGAAGTAAACGAGCGTAAAAGCAAGACCTATAAACGCTATTTTTCCGGTATGCTCGAAGAAATCACCGAAAGAATAACCGAGACTTGTTCCTATTATGATGTTGGGCGGATCACCGCACATTGTCGCGGAACCGCCTAAGTTCGCGCAGAAAATTTCGGCAAGAATCATGCTGACAGGGTTGAATTTGAGAAGGCGCGAAAGTTCAACCGTTACCGCCGCAAGGAAAAGAATGACCGTGATGCTGTCAATGAACATCGAAAGGGCGAAGGAAATCAGCATGAACGCCACAAAAATGTAGATAACGCGGTAGTTTACAAGTTTTGCGAGCCTCATGCAGAGCCAGCGGAAGAAGCCTGACGCAGCCATTCCCTCGACCATGACCATCATTCCGCCGATAAAAAATATCGTCGCCCAGTTGATTCCGGTCGAGTTTTCGGGAACATCGCCCGCGCTGTACCAGAAACTTTTTGTGAGAATTATTTTTATGTTCAGCGTTTCCATGATCGCGTCGAAACTGTGCATACCGAGTCCGAAAACAAAAATTGCCGTAAGAACCGCACAGCCGAGCGTCACAAGATGGCGTTCGATTTTTTCAGTCACCATGAGAATGAACATTGCAAGAAAAATTACGACCGAAAGTATTTGTGCCAGAAGCATGACCGCACCTCATTTATTTAAAGGCTGAAACTTTTTGCAAAGCGTCAGCTCGAAAAAAACCCGTTGTTATAGCGCGAACGATTTTTTTTGCAATACTGGAATGGCCTGCGTATATTCCCGAAGTTGCGGTTTGGTTGAGTTTTTAAAGGCTTAGTTTTGGCAAAACTTCTTTTCATAAATCCGTTTGTCGAAGATTTTACGGCATACAACCTCTGGGCGGCTCCGCTCGGCCTTTTCAGGATAATGGAGTATCACGAAAATATCGGTGACAGCGTGACTTATCTCGATTTTCTGGACGGTTCTTTTGTCGGAGACGATGCGGCGACACCGCCTGTTTACCGCTCATGGGAACGGCACACATACTGGAAGCGCGAAATCGAAAAACCCGAATATTTAAAGATGATTCCGCGCAAGTACTACCGTTTCGGAGCGAACGATGACACTGTGAGAAAGGCACTCTCCGAAGTTGAAAAGCCCGATCTTGTCTATATTTCGACAGGGATGACCTATTGGTACAAATGCGTTCTGAAAATGATCGCCTTTGTCAGGGAAATTTTCGGCGAAGTTGAGATAAATGTCGGCGGAACCTCGGCAATCCTGATGCCTGAATTTTTTGAAGGGGAAAATATCACCGTAAACACAGGGAAAGCGCAAATACCTGAAAATATTACTGGAACCGGAATGAAATATCTCAAAGACCTGCACTTTTTTCCGGCGAATCTGATCGAAGGCTGCCCCAACAGATGCCCTTACTGCTCAAGCGTCATTTTTAACCCGAAAGTTTCATACAAAGATGTCGCGGTCCTCGCCGCAAACCTCGAAAAATGGCACACCGAAACCGGACACTGCGATGTCGCGTTCTATGACGATGCCCTGCTTCTGCGAAACGGCGGGATTCTCCGCGATTTTCTCGACAGGCTTCCTTCAAATGTTTACCGCTTCCACACGCCGAACGGCCTTCATCTGCGCGAAATCAATGAAGATTTGTGCAAATATCTTGAAAAATACGACTTCCCGCAGCTTCGTTTCGGTTTCGAAACCGCCTTCTCGAGATATGAGGATAAAACCTCGCTCAACCAGCTTAAATCAGTTGTAAAAATTCTGAAAGAACACGGCTTCACAAGTGAAAGAATCGGTGTTTACCTTCTCTGCGGACTTCCCGGACAGACTGTTGACGAAGTGGACAAAACCATTGAAATCGTTGCTGATATCGGAGCAAGACCTTATCTCAACGAATATTCACCGGTTCCGAAAACAACTCTTTTCGAAGAGCATTTCAAGGAAAGCAAGCTTGATTTCAAACGCGAGCCGCTCTACCAGAACAACTCCGTTTCAGCGTGGAGAAGTCCCGTTTTCACCCCCGAAGTCGTGAAAAAACTCAAGGACAAACTCACTAAAATCTATTCGGGAAAGTAAATTTTTTATTACGCCATATAGACGTCGGTGATCATTATCGGTTCGACCGGGACATCGTCGTAAATTTTAACAGACTGGGTTGCGACATCGGAAATAGCATCAACGACATCCATCCCTTCGATTACTTTTCCGAAAGCGGCATACTGACCGTCAAGAAAGTCGCAGTCTGTGTTGCAGATGAAAAACTGGCTTGAAGCGCTGTTGGGATCTGAGGTTCTCGCCATCGAAATTACATATTTTTTGTGGAGAACATTCGGGCTTTTCTCAAGTTTGATCGGGTCAAGCATCGCCGATTTTTCCATCATGAACTTGTTCATTCCGCCGCCTTGGATCATGAAATCCTTGATGACTCTGTGGAAAATGAGCTTGTTGTAGTATTTCGCTTCGATGTGTTTGATGAAATTCGCGACTGTGATCGGCATTTCGTTGCCGTAAAGTTCGATGACCATCTTTCCTTTTGTCGTTTCGATGACTGCCTTGTTCGTTGCTTCCATTGTTTCCTCCAAATAAAAAAAGAATAAAACCGGAAGATATTATTAAACGCGGGATCTTTTTCAAGTTTGAGAAAGAATTTTTTCGGGCCGGATTTTATTGAAAAGTTGTATTTCTTGCCTCAGAATTTTATTGAAAAGTTGTAATTTATGCCCCAAAATTTTATTGAAAAGTTGTGATTTTTGTGCTAACATTCTATTGAAAAGTTGTTTTTTCAGGAGGTAGAAATGCTTTTTCGCAAGATAGCATCAGAGATCGAAGCTCACTTAAAATCGGATAGCTGGAAAGTTCTTCTCGTTGACGGAGCAAGACAGGTCGGCAAAACTTACATCATCCGTTACGTCGGCAAAAAGCTCTTCAAAAATTTTATTGAAATCAATCTGCTTGAAGATTCGCTGAGAGACCACCTTTTTGCAGAAGTCAAAACTGTCGAAGATGTTTACATGCAGATCAGCATGACAGCCGGAAATAAAATGAAAAGCAGAGAAAACACTTTAATTTTTTTTGACGAAATTCAGGTTTACCCTCACCTGCTGACACTGCTTAAATTTCTGGCACAGGACGGAAAATTCACATTTATCGCAAGCGGCTCGCTTCTCGGAGTGACCCTTTCGGAAACAACTTCAATACCTATGGGAAGTATCCGTAAAATCAGGATGTTTCCGCTCGACTTTGAAGAATTTCTCTACGCCTGCGGCATGAACGAGTTTGCTGTTTCTGCTATTAAACAGAAGTTTTTGCAGCTTGAATCACTTGACGAAGCGACTCACGAAAAAATGAGCGGTCTTTTCAGAAAATATCTCCTCGTCGGAGGTCTTCCGGATGCGGTAAATTCCTATATCGCCAAGAAGAACATAAAGTCGGTGCGTGAGATCCAGAGTGAAATCCGTGAATATTATGCCACAGATGCCTCGAAATACGATTCGCAGAAAAAACTAAAAATCAGAAGAATCTACGACCTGATCCCGTCAAATATGGAAAACAAAAAAAAGCGCATCGTCGCTCAGGATATCGAAAACAAAAAGGGAAAGGCTTTCCGCGATTATTCCGACGAGTTTGAATATCTCATCAGCGCAGGAATCGCCCTTCCTGTTCAGGCAATATCGAACCCCGTTTTTCCGCTTATTGAATCGTCAGGCAAAAATCTGCTTAAACTCTACATGAACGATGTCGGCATTCTGAGCGGAATCCTTTACGGAAACAATATCCGCGCTGTTCTGGACGACGAAAAAAGCATCAATCTGGGCTCGGTATATGAAAGTGTCGTCGCAACAGAACTGAGTGCACACGGACACCGGCTTTTTTACTACGACAACCGCAGCAAAGGAGAAGTCGACTATCTGATTGACGATTATGATACACTTTCCGTCGTTCCGCTTGAAGTGAAATCAGGAAAAGACTACACAGTTCACAGCGCGCTGAACACTTTCGTTTCAAATGATGACTACCACACCAAACGCGCCTTTGTCCTCTCAAACGAAAGGCTTGTCCGCCAAAAAGGAAAAATCTTCTACATTCCGGTTTACTATGTTATGTTTATGTAAAGCTGTAAAATTTCTTGGTTTACTTTCGGCAGAAATTTCAAATTGGTGCGACAATATCGCACTTTTTTCAGAACAGCCACTCACAAAACTCCACGAAAAAATGCCGTGAACAACCAAATGAGCTACAGCAAAACCTACATCCCAAAATAAAACCTTTATCTTCTTGAAGGATTGAATAATATACCCCGCTTTTTGTTTTGCGGTTTATTCACAGACTGGAATGGAACTATGGCAGAAGGAACTGAAAATAAAAAAGAAATAAAGTGGTACGACCTGAAAGCGCAGCTGCTTAATATCTGGAAAAATCTTATTCATCTCAATGCCGATCCGCACGATATTGCATTCGGTCTCGCGCTCGGAATTTTCGTCGGATTTCTCCCGATAATGGGAATCCAGATGGTGGTTGCCGGACTTGTCTGTCTGCCGTTCAAAAGGGCAAACAAACCCGCGGCAGTTGCAGGAGTATGGATCACGAACCCGCTCACTGTAATTCCGATTTATGCTTTCATTTACTGGGTCGGAACTTTTTTCTATCCGGCAGATCATGTCGTAACCCCGTCAACGATCATGTCAAAAATGACCGCAGTCCTCAAACTTGACGGTTTTATCGAGCAGACGAAAGGGTTTCTCGCACTCGGAGCCGACATTTTTCTTCCGATGTGCATCGGCGGCGCTGTTGTCGGACTTATCGCGATGATCCCAACCTATTTCATAACAAAAAAATCGATCATCGCTTACCGGAACAAGAAAAAGGCGAAAAAAAATGCAGAATAGAAACGTTACGGTTTTCGACCTTGAAACAACGGGACTTTCGCCTGACTGCGGCGACAGAATAACCGAAATCGGCGCAATAAAACTGTGCGGCAACAAACTTTGCGGCGTTTTCCAGACTTTGGTTAATCCGGGGAGAAAAATACCAGATAAAATCGTCGAAATAACGGGAATCACCAATGAAATGGTTGCAGGAAAACCGACGATTTCGCAGGTGCTGCCGCTTTTTATGGATTTTGTTCAGGACGATCTTATCGCAGCGCACAACGCAAAATTCGACACCTCTTTTCTCCGCTACGAGCTGAAAGAATGCGGCATAAACAAAAATTTTGAAATTTACTGCACACTCCTCAACTCGCGCAAAGAGGTCAAAACTTCAGCCAATTTCAGACTTTCGACTCTTAAGAACCATTTCAATTTAAAGCCGATGGGAGCGATGCACCGCGCACTTTCCGATGCTTACGTCACGGCTCAGCTCTACCTCAAACTCACAAAAAACTGGGGAACAGACACTATGAGCCAGTTTGAAAAAGAGGTCGAACTCCTCATGAATTCAATGGATGAGGACGATATTTACCTTATTGATCCGAAAATCTGCTGATCACAGAATATCGTAGTAAGAATTTGATATTTCAGCCAGAAATCTGCTCGGCAGCGCCGTTGAATTGAGTTTTCCGTACATCAGTTTTATCTGCGGATAAGTGAGGAAAAGGCGCGATTTGGCACGTGAGCAGGCCACGTAGAAAAGCCTGCGTTCTTCTTCGAGGTCGTCGATCTTCGTAACAGCTTTCTCGCTCGGGAAGCTCCCTTCGTTGAGGCTTATCACAAAAACAGTGTCCCACTCAAGCCCTTTAGCGCTGTGGATCGTCGAAAGAACCACTTTGTCGCGGTTTTCCGCTGCATCAGAGGTGACTTTCGAAGAACTGAGTTTTGAATCGGGCGGGTCAAGTGCGAAATCGGTAAGAAAATTTTCAAGGACGCGGTAGTTCGAGGCAAGCTGGATGAGAGTAGGAAAATCCTTCAGCCTGTCGTCTGAGTCGTCTTCAAGCTCTTCAAGTATCGGCTTATAAAATTCAATAATTATTTCAAGCACTTTTGTTATTTTAAGCTCGTCATTTGAAGCAGTTTCGAGCATTTCGCAAAGCCGCCTGAGTTCGCCGTAATACTTCTTTTTTGCGTGGGCTTCTATCGCTTGAGACCCTTTTTCGGCGAAACTTTCGGCAAGACGCGCCGCAGTAGCAGCCCCGATCCCCGGAACAAGCTTGAAAATGCGGTTGAGCGAAACCGAATCCTTTGAATTCTGGATCACTTTTGCATAACTCAAGACATCCTTTATATGCCGTCTTTCAACAAATTTTATCCCGCCGTAGACCGCGAAATCTATGCCGCGCTTAAGAAGAGACGCCTGCACGAAATTGGCATGAAAACTCGAACGGTAAAGCACCGCGATCTCCTCAGGTTTTATACCGTTTTCAAGCAGTTTTTCGATTTCCGAAGCGACGAACTCCCCCTCGTCCTCAGCCGAAAGAAAGCGTTTCACGACCGGCCTTCCCTTCACTCTCTCGATGTTGGAAACGAGCGCTTTTTCGTATGAAACATAAAAATTCTTTATTATCTCGTTCGTGTAATTGAGAAGAGTCCTTTCGGAGCGGTAGTTCCTGAAAAGCTTGATCAGACGGGCATCTTCCCACTTCTGAGGAAAGCGGAGAATGTTCTCGAAATTGGCACCTCTGAAAGCGTAAATACTCTGCGAATCGTCGCCTACGACCATGATGTTGCGGCTTTTCGCGGCAATCAGATCGGCGATTTTCCCCTGAAAAATGTTTGTGTCCTGATACTCGTCGACCATGATGTATTCGTAGCGGTTCTGTATCCTTTCAAGGGCTTCCTGCGAGTTTTCAAGAAGCTTCAGAAACTTTTCGAGAAGGTCGTCGTAATCAAGCATGTTGCGCTCCGCCTTGTATTTTTCGTAACCTTGCGCAATCTTCGTTATCACATCGGAAAACTCGCTGTATTTAGAATAGTAGCCGTCAATAACTTCCGCGATCGGCTTCGCATGGTTGCGCGAACGGCTTATGATCTCGGCAATAGTCCCTTTTTTAGGCATCGCCTTCCCTGTTTTTTTAATGTCGAGAGTGTTTTTTATGAGGTCGATCATATCGGCAGAATCAACTTGATCACATATCGTGAAATTGGGCATGATCCCGATGAAACGCCCGTATTTTCTGAGCTGGATATTTGCAAAACTGTGGAAAGTCCCGGCAGTTATCCTGTTTGCAGTCTCAGAGCCGATAAGCTGGTTCACGCGCTGAGTCATCTCGCCCGCTGCGCGCCTTGTGAAAGTGAGAAGAAGTATCGATTCCGGCCTTATCCCCTTCTGAAGCATGTAAGCCGTGCGGTAGACGATAGTTCTCGTCTTCCCGCTTCCCGCTCCTGCAATTACAAGCACCGGCCCTGTGAGTGCAAAAACAGCGCTGCACTGAGCCGAATTGAGCTGGTTTTCATAAAGTTTCTCGATCTCCCCTTTTTTCAACGCCGGAGCATCGGAAGTGCGCTCCTCGATATTCTTTATCACCGTCCGCAGCTCTTTGTAACGATCCCTTTCGGCACTGTCGAGCTCAGGGAACTCATACTCCGCCGTATCGGATATAGACTGAACTTCTTCCAGCAGCTCCCCGTCATCTGAAACTATGTATCTCGCCATTTTACACCCGAAAAAATCAAACCGCGCTGATATTACGGTTTTTAAAAAATCTGGCAACTGCTAAGGAAAGATTTTCGGAATGTTGAAAAAACGGCACTTTTTGCACTTCACAATGTTGAAAAAACAGTACTTTTTACACTTTTACATATTGAAAAAACTTTACTTTTTGTAGAAATTGATGTTGAAATAACGGTATTTTTTGATGGAGAGTGCGATGTTCAGACGTAAAGTTTATGACGAACTGCTTAAGTGGAAAAAGGAATATGCCGGCAGATACGCCTGTCTTTTGGAAGGTGCACGCCGTGTCGGTAAATCGACGATTGCGGAAAATTTTGCAAAAAACGAATATGATTCCTACATCAGAATCGATTTTGCCGACATAACAGAAGAAATGCTTGATGTTTTCCGTGATATCGCAAAACCCGATATATTTTTTCTCCGTTTGCAGGCAGAAACCGGAATCACTCTAAAAAAAAGAAAATCCGTAATTATTTTTGATGAAATTCAGCTGAATCCGAAAGTTCGTCAGGCAATCAAGTATCTTGTGAAAGACGGTCGTTACGACTATATCGAAACAGGCTCCCTCATTTCAATCAGAAAAAATGTGAAGGATATCGTGATTCCGTCAGAAGAGCACAAAATCAAGGTCTATCCGATGGATTTTGAGGAATTTTCATGGGCTACTGGTAAAGATCCGGATACTTTGCGGCAGCTTTTTAAAGCGGGAATACAGGCCGGAAATGCACTCAACAGAAGTCTGATGCGTGATTTCAGGATATATATGGCTGTTGGCGGAATGCCGCAGGCAGTTGAGGCCTACATCAAAAGCAACAACTTCAATCATGTTGACAGCGTGAAAAAAGAGATCATTGACCTTTATCTTGACGATTTGATGAAACTCGATCCAACAGGCAGGCTTTCCGCGATATACGACTCCGTTCCGAGCCAGCTCGCGCTGAAAAAAAAGCGTTTTATCGTCTCTTCAGCAACTGGAAAGCAGAAAACCGGCAGGGATGACGAACGTATTTTCGAACTCATCGACTCAAGAATGGTCATTCCGTGCTGGCATGTCGCAAATCCTGGAACAACACTTGCGCTGACAAAGGAAATTGACAAGTTTAAACTCTATCTTTCCGATACCGGGCTTTTTGTCACTATGATGATTGCGAAAGAACCTGAAAAAGCGGCAGATATCTACAAAAAGTTTTTAGGGGACAAACTTCCGGCAGATCTGGGTTATCTCTACGAAAACGCGGCTGCGCAGATATTCGCTTCACACGGCAAGGAACTTTACTATCACACATGGCGGAAAGAAAACAGCACACACAGTTACGAAATCGATTTTCTCCTTTCCAGCGGCAGCAAAATCGTCCCGGTAGAAGTGAAATCCTCCGAAACAAGAAACCACGAATCAATCGAGAGATTTTCCGAAAAATACAAACAGTATGTCGGCAGACGGTATCTTTTTTCCCGGAAAGATGTCGCTAGCGACGGCCAGTTGCAGCTGAAACCAATCTATATGCTCCCTTTCGCGGCGGAAGAGATTTAATTTCATTCCGAGATACCACCAAATTTGGTGGTACTGTTACCACTAAAAACGATAAGCGATTTTTGCTTTTCAGAAATTACAATAATCCGGTCATATAAACCGGAAGATAAAGGATTCCCTCCTTTTCAGAGAGATTTTCGGTGTGGAGCACAAACGGAATGTTGGCTTGACCACTGAATTTATTGCGGAACTTGTTTATCGACGAAAGAGTGTAGTTTTTTCCCGACTTGACCTCAAGCGGAGAAATGTTGTGCCTGTCGGTGACTTTTGACTTGGCAAGGAGAAAATCTATTTCCATTCTCGAATTTCTGTCGGTTTTTGACGCATTGGAATAAAAATAAAGTTTGCGTTCGTTTGCAGCGAGCATCTGCGCCACTATGTTCTCGAAAAGCATCCCTTCGTTGACTTCGAGTTTTCCGAAAAGGAGTTTTTTGTAGATTTCCTCGGTCACGATCCCGTTTTCATCAAATGCGTGGCTTATCAAAAGGCCTGTATCACCCATATAAATTTTCATCGAAGAGTTGTCACGGTTGAGTCCGAGTCCGATATTCGGCTCGGTTGAATTGTAGCAGATGTTGACAATCATTGAATCTTTCAGCCACAAGAACGCGCTTTCATAGTCTCTTGATTTAATTCCCTTGCCCAATGCGGAAAGTACAAATTTTTTCTCGTGCTTTGAAAGTTGTGCGGGAATTTCATCAAAAATTCCGAGTACTTTAGCTTCATAACCCGCAGCATGCTTGGCAATATCGGCGCGGTAAAGAAAAAGGATATCTCTTTTTACGGCATCCACAGCCTCAAAATCTTTTGAAACCAGGTATTCGCTTACAGCCTGCGGCATTCCGCCGACAATCATATATTCTCGAAAAAGAGTCATCGCCTTGCGGTGAAGGGCCTGAGAAAGCGGCTGTTTTTTCTCAAAACAGGTTTTAATCACTTCCCAAAGCGTTTCTTCTCCCGAAGCCCACAGAAATTCCTCAAAATCCATAGGATACATTTTCAAGTGCCGCTCTTCCGAAGGAATAACGATGTCTTTTACATTCTTCCGGATTGAAAGGAGAGAACCTGTTTCAATGTAGTCGTACCGACCGTCCGCCACTAAAAATTTTATCGCGGCACGGGCTCTCGGACAAAGCTGTACTTCGTCAAAAATTATAACGGATTCCCTTTCATAAAGTTTAACATTGTAGGCAGCCGTAAGAAACATGAAAAGCGAATCCAGATCCCTCAGATTCTGCTCGAAAAGCTCGGTTATTTCGCGTCCTGCCTCGTTGAAATCAATCAAAATGTAAGATTTATAGTTTGTTTTCGCAAACTCTTCTGCTGCATAGCTTTTTCCGACACGCCTCGCGCCGTCAATAAGCAGAGCCGTTTTTCCGTTGCTTTTACGCTTCCAATCAGCCATTTTTTCAAGGATTTTTCTTTTCATAAGAACTCTCCCACACATCGATTCGCACCAAATCGCGATTTTTATACATCGTTTTTTGCACCAAATCAAGATTTTTACACATCGTTTTTCGCACCAAATCGCGATTTTTGGTGATTTTTACATTTTCTGAAGTTCAGAACGGCTTATTCCGATATTTTATAATAAAACAAGATTATTGTTGAACCCAAGCGGCGTTAAAAAACAAAAAACTTTCAAATTTTCGAAAAAATGCTAATAAAGCGCGTCTTTTTTGTTGTTTTAAGGAAGAAACCATGAATATGAATCCGAAAGATAAAATCAAAATTCCGGCTCAGATAATGCCGACGCTCGATCCGGGCTTCAGAAAGCATACTTTCGACGAGGTTCCGGTGGGTTACGGCGAGGATTCTGCTATCCTGGAGGCGTGGAGATGTCTCGGGTGCAAAAACGCACCGTGCGTCAAGGGATGTCCGGTAAACATCGACATTCCTAAAGTCATGAAGCTGACGGCGGAAAGGCGTTTCGTCGAGGCGCTGCAGGTAATCCGCCAGGACAATTCGCTTCCTGCTGTGTGCGGTCGCGTCTGTCCTCAGGAAAACCAGTGCCAGAAAAACTGCAAGATGGGAAAAATCAATTCTCCTGTATCTATCGGAAATATCGAGAGATTTTTGGCAGACAACTTTTCAAACGAGCTGCCTAAACCGAAAATAGATTCTTCGACAGGCAAAAAAATCGCAATCGCGGGAAGCGGTCCAGGCGGTCTTGCCTGCGCTTATCAGTCGGCTCTGTACGGTCACAAGGTCACTGTTTTCGAGGCTCTGCACGAGCCGGGCGGCGTTCTGGCTTACGGAATCCCCGCATTCAGGCTTCCGCGCAAAATCGTTGCCGAGGAAATCAAGATTTTGAAAAAGTACGGTGTCGAATTCAGGATGAACACTATCATCGGAAAAACGATTTCCGTTGAAGAAATCCTCAATGAATTTGATGCTTTGTATATCGGAACAGGAGCGGGGGTTCCGTCATTTCCGGGAATTCCGGGAGAAGATCTTCCGGGTGTTTATTCGGCAAACGAATATCTTACCCGCGCAAACCTGATGCACGCAGGCAAACTTTGGAGCAAAACTCCGATCACAGTCGGAAAAACGACTGTAGTCATCGGCGGCGGAAATGTCGCGATGGATGCGGCAAGAGTCGCACTCAGACTCGGAAGCGAACGCGTAGTTATCGCATACCGCAGGCTTGAAGCCGATATGCCGGTGCGCCGTGAAGAGCTTCTGCATGCGAGAGAAGAAGGGATCGAAACGATTTTCCTTATCTCTCCGATCGAAATCATCGAAGGCGACAAAGGGCATGTTGCAAGCATCGTTTTCAGAAAAATGAGAGCCGAAGAAGATCCCAAAGGGGGCAGAAGCAAGATTTTCGAGACGGACGAAACTTTCACGATGGATTGCGAAGTTGTCATTTTCGCGACGGGAACGAGCCCGAACCCGACTTTGACAAGCAACTGCAGAGAACTCGAAGTCAACAGAAAAGGCTGCATTGTGGTCAATCCCGAAACCTGCGCGACGAACATTCCGCATGTCTATGCCGGAGGTGATGCGGTAAGCGGCGCTTCGACCGTAATTCTTGCGATGTCAAACGGAAAGACAGCTGCGAATGCGATAAATGAAATGTTTAATAAATCTAATTAGTTAAGCAAAATGAAAAAAATCATCTATCTTTTTCTAGTCCTTATTTTTTCTCTCATTTCCTGCTCGAAAGATGCCGCTCCGGAAAGTCGTAAGGCGGTTGAAAAGCAGCCTTTTCCGATAAAAACCGACACTGGAAAAGCATTCACGGCACCAGAAAAAAAGGGAAACGATCAGGCTGAACCGAAGAAAGAACAAACGACTGACAAAAAGCTGAAAGAGGCAGATGAATCAATTGCCGACAGCTTCATCCAACACGGAAAAGGTTCAGTTCTGCACCCTTCCGACAAGCTCAACCAAAACGAAATGACCCACGGCAAATACAAAATCAACGAACCGGACTACGATATGCCGCCGCGTCCTATCGAATTCAAAAGCCTGAAAAAAGTTTATACTTACTTCAGACTGAAGGAAAAACTGCCGGAACCTGTAGTCGAATCACTGAACGGCTCACTCGTCACAATGGTCGGCGCCGTAATGCCGTTTGAAAAGATTCCGGAAGACGGAAAATTCTCGACATTCTGGCTCTCGAATCCGGCAATAGTCCTCAAAGGATGCGTTTTCTGCAATCCGCCGACAATGGGCGATATCGTTTATGCTTACAAAGATGCAGGTGAAATTCCTTTTGAATTTGACCGTGAAAAACTTTTCAAACAGGTACTTTTAGTTCAGGTCACGGGGCGTTTTTTCTTCGGTCCCGACACGATAAACGGGCAGACATTTCTCAACAGCATATTAGTCAAAAAAATAGAAATATTAAATTAACTACTTGATTTTATTCTGTAAAAAAGTATTTGAGGCATCATGGCGTCATTCGAAAAAATCTCGATAAAAAATCTTACAAAATCGTTCTCTGATACGAACGGAAAGAGAAACTTGATTTTTGAAAAGGTCTCTTTCGAGCTGCATTCTGGAGCGGTTCTTCGCCTTTCGGGTGCGAGCGGAAGCGGCAAAACGACTTTCATGAACGTCATGTCAGGTCTGATACAGCCCGATTCAGGATCGGTTTTATTCGGAAATATTGATATTACAAACCTCAGTGAAGGAAAAAAGGACAGGTTCCGCGCAGAAAACATCGGCTACATTTTTCAGACTTTCAACCTGCTCTCTCCTTTTTCGGTCATCGAAAACGTCTATGCGCCGCTTGCATTTGCCGGAAAACTCTCGAAAGATTACAAAGAAAATGCCCTTGAATCATTAAAGAAAGTAGAAATGGACGAGTTCGCGGCCAAAATGCCCTATCACCTTTCAGTTGGTCAGAAGCAGCGCGTCGCAGTGGCAAGAGTTCTCTTTGCCGATCCGCCGCTAATATTCGCCGACGAACCGACCGCGAGCCTTGACAGAAAGTCGTCGGAACTTGTCAAAAACACTCTGCTGGAACTCAACAAAAAAGGAACGACTCTCGTTCTGACATCGCACGACTCGATTTTCGACGATATCCGCCCCGATGTCGATTTCAATCTTGAAACGGGGGTGCTGTCATGAAATACATATTTATTTTAAAAGCGGTTCTGCACAGCATAAGTCACCGTAAATTCTCGGTTTTTACAAGTATTTTCGCGATTTCCGCGGCATTTGCGTTCCTTGCCGCGATAGGCTGCGTCTCTTTCGGGCTTGCGGCGACTGCGGTGAACTCATCGCTTGCCTTCCCGCTTGTCGTAGGTCCCGCCGGAGCAAGCGACACGACTCTCGTCATGTCGACACTTTTCAATACCGACAAACCGGCTGGCACGCTTGACTATGAATTTGCCGGAAAACTTGCGAGTGACGAAAGAGTCTCGGCAGTTTTTCCGGTCGCGCGCTCAGACAGCTACATGGGAGTGCCGATAACAGGCGTCGAAAGTGCCTACATAAACGAGATTTCAAAAGGATTCTGGGATATCGACCCGATGATCGATGCAAAAGACATTTTCGGCGGAAAGAACTCCGACTGCGCAGTTATCGGAGCAAAGGCTGCAATGCGCTACGATCTGTCGGTTTGGGACACATTTTTCGGAAGCCACGGAACTGTGAGTGACGAGGATGCGCATGTCCACGACTTCAAATATAAGGTCTGTGCCATTCTGAAACCGCTGAACGGGCCTGAAGACTTCGCGATTTTCACAAGCCTGAAATCCGTCTGGGAGATCCACGGACACGGACATCATCACCATCATCATGAAGATGCTGAAGATGAGGAACATGACCACGGACATCACGAAGCTGAGCACGAAGAACACGAACACCATCACGAAGCTGAACACGAAGAACACGGACATCACGAAGCAGAACACGAAGAACACGGGCACCATCATGAACACGAGCATGCTGATGCCGAAGAACACGCTTCGGAAGGAAAGATCACGGCGGTGCTCGTGAAAACGAAAAATCCCGTTTTTACGGCGGCTCTCGAGCGGGAATATTCCGAAAACGGCTTTACCAGCGCGACCGATACAGGAAGAACAGTACGGAAACTTATGTCTTACATGAACAAGGCCGAGGAAGCGGCCGGATTTTTCAGCTACGGAACACTTTTTTTAGTAATGATTCTGGTGTTCGTGACGATACTGACTTCGATAAACGAAAGAAAACGCGAAATGGCGCTCATGCGGACTTTGGGAATAGGGAAACTACCGGTTTCACTGATGATTTTTCTTGAAATGTTTTTTATTTCGGTATCAGGAATCGTCATAGGAACTGTCGGCGGACACCTGCTTCTCGCTTTCTTCAAACCTGCGCTTGACTTTGAACTCGGAATAAATCTGGAACCTTTCTTTTTCACAGGAATCGAGATTCGAGGAATGCTTTACACGATTATTACGGGGGTTCTACTTTCACTCGCGGCGATGGGAAAAATTTACAAAATGAATCTTGTCGATGAAATTGCAAAAGAATAGAAAATAATGACTGGAAATAAAAAATTTCTGCACTCTAGAAAAATGTTAAAAGATAACTTATTGACATGACTAAAAAAAAAAGTTTGGGACATGATTTGCTAACAAAGATTTCGGAAAATTGTTCTTTTTCATTTGACTTTGATTTGTGTTTCAACTATTTTAGCGCGTTTTTTTGGAAATGGAAACTTGCTCATATTAAAGGAGGAGAGATTGAAAGTGTTTAGGTTTTACTTTCTCGCTCTGCTGTTAATCTGTGCGTTGCCGGTTTTTGCACAGGAAGCTCCCGCTTCGGAAGGCACACCGGAACAAAGCGAAGCTGCGGCACCTGCTCAGGAAGCCCCGGCAGAAGCAGCACAGCAGGATGAAGCGGCAGCAGCCGAGCAACCGGCAGAAGCAGCTCAGGCAGAAGAAGCTGAGCCCGCAAAGGAAGAAGCCGAGCCTGCAAAAGAAGAGGCTGAACCCGCAAAAGAAGAGGCTGAGCCCGCAAAGGAAGAAGCTCCAGCTAAAGAAGAAGCTCCGGCCAAGGAAGCTGAACCTGCAAAAGAAGAGGCTCCGGCTAAGGAAGAAGGTCAGTCAGATCTTGAAGCGGAACTTGCAGCTCAGGCAGGTGAATCAGATTCAGCCGAACTTGCAAAAGCCGAAGAAGAAAAAAAGAGTTCAAAAAAGTCTTCATTTACACTCGGCATCAACAACACCCTGTCACACGGTTTTGCAAAAGAAAGAAAGAGTTTCGGCTACACTCTGAATGTTTACGCATCTTATCAGCTCCCGCTGGAATTTTCGATCGGTGCGGATCTCGGTCTCAGAGAGTCCTACCGTTACGGAATGTCAGAAGCCGTAGCTACAGAGGCAGGTCTGGCATCTTCTTCAGACCTCAACTATTCTAAATTCGACGGTACACCGCTCAACATCGGCATTTCAAAAGGATTTGCAATCCCTGCCGGCATTGTCGGTTCGATCGGAATAGGCGTTTCGATTCCCTGCACTTCCAAGGAACTTTGGGATGTTTATGAAGTCAGGACTATTCTCGGAGTCGATTTAGGACTTGCAAAGAACTTCAAGCTTCCGAAAGAAGTAGTTCTCGGCCTTTCGTTCGGATTCAACTATGCAAAAACATTTGCTGAATACGACGCAGCCTGGGATAAATACGGAAACGAACCGCTCGGTTATCTCCAGAACCATGACATCGGTCTTTCACTCGCTCTCGGAATCAACTACAAAGGTTTCGGTTTCAAAGTTTCCGGCGGATATAATTTCGGTTCCGATTTCAAACTTAACACGAAAGACTACTACTATGACGGATTCAACGGTTCGATAAAAGATTCCGAATGGTACTACCTTTTCTCGTTCGGTGCTACGGCATCCTACTCGATCAAAGGTTTTGTCTTCGCTCTCGGCGTAAGAACGAACGCACCTGAGTTCGACAACGGCAACTACAAAGGATTCACGGAACTTCCAGGCGATCCTGAAGTAAAGAACGGCAATACGAACTATCCGTTCAAGGCTAAATATACGACAGTTTTTGCTAACATTGGCTATTCATACAGTTTTTAATTAGGAGGTTATTATGAATTTGACCAAAAAAGCATTGTCGCTGCTTATTGCTCTCATTGCTGTGATGATGGCGGTATCATGCACAACTGAAAGAAGTGCAGTCGACAAAACAGACGAACTTGCTCTCGACAAAAGGTTGTTCGACGGTGAGTTCTTTTTACGTCAGACCATTGTTGATCTGCCTTACACTGCGGACTACGCATTCATAGGCGAATCAAGCAGCGGTAAAGTTATCAAATGGAAAATCACCGAGAATTGGCTCATTGCTTACAGCATTTGGGACAAACTCACCGCTGTTGACACCAACGAAATCGTTGACGTCAACGAAACCCCGATCGTTGCTTACCCGATCGCAGCTCACTACGACATAGTTCCGAGTGAGAACCCGACGACTGGCGAAGCACTTCCCGTTCTCGTTCCGAACACTGACAGACCGTGGAACGAGAGACGTTACTTCTCTCTCGCGACTTACTCGAGAAGCGGCGTAACGAACTATGAACTTCAGTACCTCTCACTCACCCAGGAATGGGGAGCTCCTTTCTACAGAGCAGGTCTCACGACTGCTACGGATTGGGAGTTCTACGCTCATGACGGCACATTCATCGTTCCGAAGAAGTATCGTGACTACACTGCGATCAAAGACGACAAAGAAAGATACAACAAGGAAGTTGAATGGTTCCAGTTCTTCTCGACCGAATACTTCGAGCCGATTAACGACTGGGATTCAATCTATAACTGGGACGATATCGATGAATTCGTCGGCAACGAACCGGCTGCTGTAACCTATCGTTTCGTATTTTCGAAAATCAACAGAGACGTTGTCGGAAGAAGAGATTACGACATCAAATCCAAGACATTCAAATGGACTCCCGGTGCAAAAGACAACGGTTTCAGACCGCTTGAATATCCGGATGAAATGTTCCGTGAATACGGTTTCTTCACCAACAAATTCAAAGGTTACGACAACTATCACGGATACAGAGAAGACAACTATCACACCCTTGCAAACTACTGGAATATGGCTTGGGCTGATGCAAACAAAAACTGGAACTTCAACTGCGGAAACGAAAAAGACTACAACAAATGTCTTAGCAAAATCAAATACCAGCAGAAGATCGTTTTCACATCTTCTCCGAAAACTCCTCTCCGCATGCTTCCTGCAAACTGCGCGATCACGAAAGACTACAACTACGCAATGCTCGGCGCAAGATTTGCAGCTATGAATCCGGGAAGCGATACCCGTGCTTTCGATGCATGGTACTTCGAAAACTACAAAAACGACTTCTTCAAGGAAGTTAAAGGCGCTGACGGCAAAACCGTTAAAGTCAGAGACCTTGAGTGGTACACTTCCAACCTCAACGATCCGAACAACCCGCACAAAAACTGGAGAGAAAAATGCTTTGTTCCTGACAGACAGGCATGGATCCAGAAATGGAACGGTGATTTCATTGATGAGAACACCGAAGACTCGAAAAAGATGGCAGATCTTCTCGAACAGTACAAAAACGATATAGTCGTTATGGTCGAGAACCCTGTAGAATCTTATGTTCCTGCCAGAGACGGTAAAGCTCTCTACGGTTTCGGAAATTACTACAACCTTTCTTCCGAAAGCCGTGAAAACGCTGTAAAAATCTGTGTAAAGAAAGACGAAGCTGACCTTTATGATGAAGAAAAGGTTATGTACTTAACGACCTGCTACACCAACGACGATAAAATGTCGGAACTTTACGTAGACAAGTTCGGTTATCCGGAATGGAGAGGCGATCGTTGGGACTGCCAGATTTTTGCTGAAGACGAAAACTGCCCCAAAGACTACGTTGCAGTAAAAGCTGCATGCGTTCTCAACGAAGAGAGAGCTTGTGAAGTTGAAGACGGACTTCCTGTTCTTCGTCACAAATATGACAACGGTAACCCGTACGCAGCTCTTATCAACTGGGTCGACAAACCGACAGAATACGGTATTCTCGGTGTTTCTCAGTGGAACGTAAACCCTGAAACCGGTATGAGCCTGGGCGGCGGCTCGAACATCGCAGGATCTGTTCTTGCATGGGCAAACACCAGAGCAATAGAGCTTGCAAGAGTTCTCATTAACGATGACGATCCGGCAGCTTGGGACTGGAAAGAACTCATCAATCCTGACTACTCCCACACTCCGGAAGTTATCTGGGACAATAAAACCAAAGCAGCAAGCAAGAAATCTGTTGCCAAGACATCGCAGAAACCTTACAGCTCCGGCAACCTTATGACCATGGTCAAAGCTTCATCAAAAGCAAAGACCCCGGAAGAAAGACTTGAGGAACTCAATCGTGAGTATGAACTTAAAACCAGAAATTACGACAGATTCAATTTCGCTTCAATGATAGGCAACGCGAAATGGGAAACCCAGATGGTTCCTTACTCGATCAAAAAGAACCTCTTCCCGTGGATGAATCCTTCTGACAATCCTGCTTACTCCGATGAGCAGAAGGAAATGATGCAGCCCTGGTTCGTAGGTCCGGCAGCTATGGAAGCCGAAATGGTTAAATACCTCAAGGCTAAATCGCTTGACTTCGACTTCGACGAATCCTTCATGGATGGTTCCATTATCCAGTTCATAAAGGAAAAACAGAAAGAACTTTACAAGAAGATGAATTTCGAGCTTACCGAAGACGGAACTCCGGATTGGGAGAATATCGGCGAAAAAGCTAAAAAAGAATACGAAGAAGCTCTTATGTACGCTATCTATGATCCGTTGGAAAAGATGCAGTACAAAGGTGTTGCTGAGCACGAAATGGGTCACACCATGGGTCTCAGACACAACTTCATCGGTTCGACAGACCAGAGAAACTACGTAGACAACTACTATGCTAGTGAAAATTATCCGGCTATGATGGATGGTATCAAAGACCTTCTCGTCAAAGAGCAGAAAGAAAAAGGTGACAAATACAATCCGGCAACATTCGGTATCAAGGCTTACAGATATAAAAAAGCTTTCGAAACCGACGTCAACTACTACACCTACACTTCCGTAATGGACTACCAGAGAGAAGTTTACATCCACGCTGTAGGTCTTGGAAAATACGATTTGGCAGCACTCAAGTTCGTTTACGGACGCAGCTTCGAACAGTTCAAAATCGCAGACGACGCTGAATACGGTGAACTTGTCCATCAGGGCGACGAAAACGATACTTACACCGGCGCAAACAAGATCCATCCGCTCAGAGACGCAAAATATCCGGACTATGTCAGAACGAACGAGCAGTATCTTGACGAAAACGGAAAACTCAAAACTGTTAAAGTTCCGACCCAACTTTACACTTATTACGATTCGAAGGGCAAAAAGATTGAAAGAATCGCTCCGAAAGTCGGTATTGGACTCCGTGCAAAATTGAAAACCGATGACGATCTCAACTATGACTATGACTATGACTGCGACGATACTCAGGCTGAATGCACGAAAAACACGACTTACCTCGTAAACGACGGCAGACACTATGAATATCTCTTCATCACTGATGAAAAATCATCTGATGATCCGAGAGCAAATACGTTCGATGCCGGCTTCATGGCTTCAGATGTAATCAGAAGCATGGTTGATATGGACAACGCTTACTACTTCCTGAGATTCTTCAGAAGAGGTAACCCGAAGTTCAGAGAGTTCCGCGGCAGAACATCCATGAAGATGATCTACGACACACTCTTCGGAAAATACAAATACATCCACTTCATGCTTGATTACAACTTCTATGTTTACAGCAAATGGGCACCATACATCCTTATCCCGAACGCAAATTACGATGTTCCCGGCGACAGCACTGATTACGATGATAAAGTTACTGTAAAGAACTATCTCTATGACGAATATCAGAGAGCTCTTAATGGTGAGGAATACTGGCTTGACGCAAACGGCGAGCTTAGAACCCTCACTCCGATGAGCCCGGCAGACTACATAATCGCAGGTATGGAAGGTATCAACTACTTCTACTTCAACGTTCTTTACAGACCGGCTGTCGGAGAATATATGGAGGTAGATGCATCTAACGATTCCGACATCGCAGATAAACTTGAAGACGGTCAGGCATACTACTTCCAGTCAACCGAAAACTACCTCGACGGTTATGCTGACTACATGAGTTTAAGTACCGTTAAGGTAGATCCTGTTCTCGGACGTTTCCAGAAAGACCGCTGGGATATTCAGGACAACGAGAACATTTACTACGACAAAGTCTTGAGAAGAGGCTATGCAGAAGAAAAAATGGTTGCTATATATGCAATCGCAAACGCAGGATGGTTCGATGCGAAGTACAGAAGAGAAAGCCGTGCCAACAGCGTTGACCAGTTGATTGAAGGTCTTGAGAACGTTAAGTTCACAATGCTTTCCGATGTTGTCGACGAAGAAGCACTCTTCACATTTTCTCCGTATTGCTATTCTGCGGAAACCAAAAGTATCGTAAAAGTCGATGTTCCGATCAACATGCTTTCCAACTGGGCAGTAGCTCCTCTGTCTGCAAGTGATGATACCAAAGTCTACACTCCGAAGAAGAACATCTGCTCGCAGATCGAAGGCAAATATAACCCGGTTCACGCAGGCTGGACTTACTTCGACAAGATGTGGCCGATGTACTGGACCATGGGTAACGTTGCAAACACTTCGGCTGATACCTCAGTTCTCCAGAGATTCGTAGCTTACAGGATCAACACTTACGACATCAAAAACTATCCGGAACCTGATGTAAACGAAACCCAGTTCCTCAACAAGGACGGAAACGCTTACTACAGAGCAGTTCTTGCGAAATCGTCTCTCGATATTCAGGATCAAACCGGTCTTATGAAATGGAAAGAGTGCAACGATCCTTACGATACCGCTGATGATGATCTTTGCATGAAACAAGTTACTTTCACGTCAGACGGTGCAGATGCAGCAAACGCTGAACTCGGTGTTACCTGGCTAGAAGAGAAGAAATGTGTACTTGTTGCAGACGAGAACACTGAATCTGACAAATGCGTAGACGAAAAAGAAGAGGATGCCGAAACAACAAACGAAGCGAACGGTGTTAAATGGATAACGACAGAAAAGAAATGCGTACTTGTTGACGACAATAAAACTATTTCCGATAAATGTATCTCTGAAGGAGACGAACGTTTCCTGGCAGGTGGAGATGTTACTCCTAAAGAACAGTTCAGACGCTATCTTGCAGACAAATACGCTAGACTTTCACCGTCGTTCAGACTTGTTCAGAGTGCCGGCAAACTCAAAGAAGGCGAAGATTCAGACCTTGCTAACGGTCAGGAAGGCTATTCCAGACTGGTCATCATGGAAACAACGATTGATCAGCTCAACTCTTTCGCAGCTGACAACCTCGGTTTCGCAGTCGAGTATGCTTCACGCTACTAGATCCTGCTTAAACGGGTTTTTTACAGGGGAGCTTCGGCTCCCCTTTTTTTTGCTTTTCAATCAAACCTCTAATTGACAAAAACGCCGTGCTAACGTAATATGCCGAGTCTTAACGATTGGAGCTGAACTTGGCAAGCGGCAGAGAATCGCATTTTGGGAACAAAAGTCCGGAAAACGGCTTTCAGGCAGAAGAAATCGCCAGCTTTCTAATATCAAAAAAACTTGAACATGCATCTTTGATAATGCTTGACATGATGATCCCGTTCAAAAGACAGATTTCTGCTTTTCTTTCTGTTGCCGAGCCTCTGTCTTCCCTTCTCTTCGGTCAGGAAAGAGCTGTAAAAATACTCGATTTCTCCCGCGGAGAAAATTCTTTGGAAGCGTTGCGGTCGGCACTTGAAAGAGGTGAAGAATGAATT
Source organism: bacterium (assembly GCA_017645765.1). Classification (GTDB taxonomy): domain Bacteria; phylum UBP6; class UBA1177; order UBA1177; family UBA1177; genus UBA1177. The sequence goes on from JAGCNV010000043.1 coordinate 42,535, forward strand.
CTGAGAACTTCACCGTATTTCTATCAATGCGGAATATCGTAAGAAAAATCAGGATAGATTTCGACTACTACAACGAAAGTATCTCCGCCGAGACAGAAGAAAGAACGCTTGGAGCAGACGACGACATAAGGCGCGAAATAGCGAAATTTTATGAAAAAAGCGGAGCAAAAACGGAAAAAACGATACAGCGCATAATAATCCCGAAAAGACTTATGAACGCCGCGGTTTTCGGGATAAGCGAAGAAGGGTCCACCAGGTCGGCAAAAAGGCTCGCATGGTCGAAACTTCTCAATGTAAAGCAGGCATACTCGGCTTCCGACGCATTTTCGACAGTCGACCTGACTGACATAGATTATATAATAATTGCAGGCGGTTACGACAATTCTATAAACAACAGGCTTAACAGCATGATCGTTTCTCTCGGCAAGAATCCGCAGCTTCTGGAACTAAAACCAGACATTATTTTCGCGGGTAGCAGGCTTTCGCTGGAAACAGCACGCAAGGAACTTGCCAAACCGGGAATACGCTTTTCTGCACAGCCGAATGTGCTCGAAAACAGCAGCAGCTATGCCGCAGACGATGAACTTTTACAGCAGAACAGTATTTCAACGCTCCAGCAGATGACGCTTTGGGACGAAATCGAAGACGTGAAGATAAACGACATCGCATATACAGAAGCTTTGCGCAAAATTTCCGATGTTTTCTGCATGAAACGCTCCGAAACAGTTCTCTCGGCACTGTTTACCGATGACTATTCCCTGCTCAGTCACGCGGAACGAGGTGCCGGAACAACTTTGTTCAGAAACTATGCCGTTCCTCAGGAAGCAGGAACTCTGACCACAGAGGTCTTCGAGTCGGTTTTCAACGATCTTCTAATTGAAAAGCAGACGGTTTTTGACGAAAATTTTCAGCAGAAAAATGTTATGGCCATCGACAACTCGGCAAAAGAAAACATTCTTTTCGAACCTGACAGAGTAATAGGGGTAACGCTCACCGACAAAATCGATTTTGATGCTTTTCTCCGCTTTGTTTCCATCCCGGGAGTAACACACGGAACGATATACTTTCTCTTTGACGACCAGGGCATAATTCTCGCCGGAATGTCGATGTTTATGAAAGGAAAAGGGGCAAACAATTCGTTTCTCAGAGGATTTTTTAACACCACCGACATAAAAAACGGCTGGATATTCATACCTTACGGCAGATTCAGAAAAGGCGCTCCGGCAATTTTTATAGAAAAACTCGAAAATGACAGAAAAGAGGATATCGTGCTCAGGTGGGGCGAATACCGCGTTTTCGAAATAAACCCCGATTCGGTAGTCGAGATCCACACTGCGAAAGGAGTCTTTATGACCAAAAACGACCCTGAAAGCAACAAGAAGACAATAGGCACGAAAAAGAGCAGGAAGACGCTGATTTTCGACCTTCGGGAAGAGATGCACAAATGGAAGTAATGATCGATTTTAAAATATTTTCGCTTTTCGCGATATTCATGATTTCTCTTCTGCTCCCGAATATTTTCGTCAGAAAATTCCCTTCGAAACTGTCGAGAGAGACGATGCTCCTGCTTCAGTTCATCAAAACGATGATTGACGAGGACAGCGGAAGGATCGCGGTCAACAGCTCTATTGATTCGAAAGCTCACCCGCTCTTTTCGGCTGCTGCAAGATTCATAGACGAGATCCTGAAAGAAAGCGATGCCGGAAACAGTGTCAGAACGACTATTCCCGAAGAGTTCGGCGTTATCGCGACACACAGTTCGGAAAATGCATCGATTCTTTTCACACCGCTTTCGAACGCCAACAATACATTCTACACAACTATCGAAAAACGCGAGATGAACGCATCGCTGATCCTCAATATTTCGGACGGATCGGCAATTTCAGACTGGGATGCCTACAATTCCGATTCCGACAAGAAACGGATCGCGCTGTCATGCTCGATAGAAGGACTTCTGATTGACGCAATCAACTCGAAAAAGTGTCTGATTTCACTTGAACCGTTTCTGATGAGCGCACAGATCAAGAAGCTGAAAAACAAGCGTACTCTCGAAACTTTCGGGGTATATCTTTTTTTAGCAATAGTTGCTGTTCTGATACTTTTTCTTTCGCTGAGCAGAACTCTGGCACTATACTACCCTTTTTTCGATAAACTCATAAAAACGGTGAACGGATGAAGTTAAAAATAATTCTCATATCGGTTTTCGTCTGCATCGTAGCAGTTTTCGTCATGATCTCGCTGGGTATAGAAAGCGTGTTTCTGACTAAGGCTGTGCGTTGGACGGAGATCGTCATAGTTCTTTCGTTCTTCGCCGGTCTAATGAAGTTTTTACTCAGAGAGACAGCTTCGATAAAAACATCCTTCCGTGCTCTCAAAGAGTCGTTCTCATCGCAGAAAACGACCTCGGTCATCAAAGATGTTCTCACTTCTTCCGACGAAAACGCAAAAAAGACGAAACTTCCGGGCGCAAATTCAGCCGTTCTGGCAAAAAAAGAACGTTCTCAGCATTTAAACCGCCTTTTGAATTCGCTTCTTATCGTCGTTTCAGCCGTTGCGACATTTACTTTAGGTTTCATAAATCCGGACCAAAGCCGGTATACTTTTGAAAACATCGTGCGGGAGCAGCCCGATTTCCTGACAGAAACAGCCCTTGTTTTTATCGAAAACGATCTTTATCTCTCGAAATTTCCTTCGAAAAAAAAGCTGGCTCTCTACATTTCAGCCGATGTTTCGACAGATTTCTTCCCTTCAGAGGAGATGCTCAAGCAGGCAGATATAACGCTTAAAAACTATCAAAAACTCCTTTCTGAAAACAGGATCACTCCGCCTTATGCAGATTCATCAGATCCAGGAATAACTTTCATAAATTCCAACGACATGAAACGCGTCAAAGAAATAAAAGAGAAAGTAAAATCGGCATCAGTCGACATAATTTCAGATATGTTCCCGATTTCTCAGGAACTTAAGGACTGGTTTGACGCATCAGTTTCGTCTTTGAAGCAGAACGAACTCAAATTCGGTCTGGAAGCAGGTGAAAAGAACCGTTTCGAAGACTTCAAATACAGCGGAATAAAAATCGACGGAAGCGGAACAGAACTTGAAACATGGATCACCAGAGAAAAGGAACTCCTGCGCACGAAATCGGAAAAACTGAACCAGGAGATGTTCAGATACAACAATTTTCTTACAAACAGCAGGATATCCGAAATGGCTGCGGAAAAACTTGCCGCTACCGGGTCATCGCCACTTCCGCCGGAAAGCAAAAAAAGAATAGCGGCGAAATTCCTTGAAACGGGAATCACTACAAGTCCAGAAATAAAAGGATTTATCCGCTGGATATACAGGTACATCTTCGATCCGCTGCTTTCATCTTTCGTAGCACTCCTGCTGCTCAATATGCTCTCTACGGTTTACAGCCGTTTTTCAGTCAGAAGTTACTCATACTGCGTCATAACAGTTGCCTTCGTACTGACGATGATCGGTCTCACTGACAAATACTGTATTTTTGCACAGGACCTTCTTTCAAACTGGAACGGTCCGTTCTCGCCAGGCTGGACAATGAATATCCTTGCAGTGCCGGTATTCAAGGCATTGGCTATAGGAACGGCAAGCGGACTGCTGTTTTTTACGGCTGAAAACTTCTATACGACTTTTTTTGCAGGCTCAGGAGATAAAAAATGAGGAATTTTTTTAACAATATCTCGACCGGCATTGCAAAAATACCTCAGTGGAGTCTGATATTTCCTATTCTTTTCCTCATGCTGATCCATTATTTTGTGATTTTCGACAGAAACACAACCGAAGCAAGACCTGAACTGAACGCCGCGGCAACGGAAAACGAAATGCAGGTTTTCAAGATGGTAAACGAACTTCCTCATAATTCAAAAGTCCTGATTCTTGTAAACTACGGTCCCGAATCTAAATACGAACTTGAATCGGCAATGTCGGCACTGATCGGAGTTCTGGCCGAAAAAAACATCGGAATCGCCTTTGCGACAATGATTCCGAACGGCGTTGAATCGGCTTTCACCGCAGTCGAAAAAAGTATCGAGAACGGAAGTTTCGGCAAAGAACGCTTCGTTTACGGTCATGAATACACCCATTTGGGATTCATCGTAGGCGGCAATATCGCAACATACCTTATCGCCAACAACTTCGATGAAGTCAAAGAGCGCGACATCTTCGACAGCAGCACTGATATCCACCAGCCTCTGATGAGCGAAATCGGCACCATTTCCGATTTTTCGGCTGTTTTCGAGTTTTCATCGCAGACTTTCGACGGCGTTCCGGGAATAGTCTCTTTTGCAGTAATGCAGAAAGACAAAAACGTGAAAAAAATCGCTTTCTGCTCGTCGGATATGCTTTCTGCCTACATTCCGTTCAGAGGATCGTTATATCTTGACGGGCTTATCGGCGGTTTTAAGTCGATCGCAGTATTCATCCACGAATTCCAGCCGTCCATGAATATAGAAAGGCAGTATTATATTATGTCTACGATCCTGTTTTACATAATCGGACTCGTGATATTTTCGAACTTGACAGCACTTACAAGAAAAAATAAAAAATGAATATTTTCAACGATATAGGAACAATAACGGCTTTAGTGCTCACCCTCGCGGTATTTTCAGGATTTTTCAAACCCAATCCGCTTTACCGTTTTGCAGAGTCGCTTTTCATAGGCGTTTCCGCAGGCTATTTTGCAGTTATCTGGTATTTTTCGATAATCAAACCTGCCTACAAATCGGCTGTCAGCGGAGATATTCTCATACTGATACCGCTTCTGGCCGGTTTACTGCTCTTCATCCCTTCGAACAGCGAAGCAGCCTATTCCAAATTGAGATTTCTTCCGGCGGCATTCATCGTCATCGTCACCACGGCGATCAACATTCCGATCTATTTTTCGGCTTTCATTCAGGAAATGATACGCTCTTCTATAATCCCTCTCGTTTCGTTTGACGAAAGCGGGAATATCCTGATCGATATGACGATAAACGCTGTACTCAGCATCGTATGTATCACGTCGGCAATCATGTTTCTGGTCGCACGCCACAGGAACAACAACCGTTTTATAAACACAACGGGCGAAATAGGAAGATTCTTCATATTAGTTGCAATAGGCTCTGCTTTTGCTTATACTTTGCTTTCGAGACTTATTCTTTTTATGGGTAAGATCGAGTTTATTATGAATGCTGTCAAAATGGGATTTTAATAAAAAATAGAGATAAAGGGGGAAAAATGAGAAAGAAATTGGCGCTTGTGCTGGTTTTGTTTCTGGCGTTCATTCTCAACGCAAGCTTTTTCGGACATAATTCTCGGCTATTAAAAGATATGTCTCTGCAAAAAGGGGAAATAACAGTTTTCGCCCTCAAAACCGCAGAAAAACGCTATCTTGACAAATCAAAAATCAAAGCCGCAGACCTTCTGACTTATGCTCTGGATGCAGTTCAGGATGCTCTCCCTGAGACGCTCATCTCTTATGACAAAGAAAAAAAAGTAATAAATCTACAGATTTACAACCAAAAGCACTCTATAAAAGTGAAAAGTCTGCGCGATGTCGTCGATGTAGCCTACGCATTGAGACCGGTCTATATCCAGCTTGACCAAGAGTACGAACCGGAACCTCCGCTCACGAAAGACGATATAGAATACATCGCGATAAACGGCATCCTCAAAAAACTCGATCCCCACTCATATATTTTTACGCCGAAAGATTTTGAAGACTTCGAGAAATCTACAGGCGGCAACTTCGGCGGTCTCGGAATAGTCGTCGGTATGAACGACAACGGCGAAATCACGGTAATTTCCCCGATGAAGGGAACTCCTGCGACAAAAGCGGGTATCGAGGCAAACGACGTCATCGTCCAGATCGACGACACTTCGGCTGTAAACCTCACTCTCGACAAAGCTGTCAGCAAAATGAGAGGCGAACCCGGAACACCGATAACACTCATGATAAGGCGTGAAGGGGTGCCGGAACTTCTCAAATTCGAAATCGTCCGCGCCGTCATCAAAATCACGTCGGTTTTAGCGGCAATGCCTCAGCCGGGAATCGGATACATCAACCTTTCAGGGTTTATGGAAAACACCTATTCGACTCTTATCGAAGAGCTTGACGGACTCAAGAAGAAAGGAATGAAGGCACTCGTTCTCGATATGCGCAACAACTCCGGCGGTCTTCTCTCCCAGGCGATAGCGATAAGCGACATCTTCCTCGACAAAGGAGCTATAGTTGCAACAGTCGAAGACGATGAGGAGATCGAAGTCAACTACGCAAAAAAGAGTCGCGGAGATATTCTCGATATTCCGATAATCGTAATGATAAACGAAGGTTCAGCTTCGGCGACCGAAATCGTCACGGCAGCACTCAAAAAGAACGGCAGAGCGACGGTTCTCGGCAGAAAAAGCTTCGGTAAAGGAAGCGTACAGACGATAATCGGCACTCCCGGCGGCGGCGGAATGAAGCTTACGATCGCCGAATATCTCACTCCGGGCAACATTTCGATCCAGTCTGTCGGCATCACGCCTGACATCGAGACAAGAGCAGTTTTCATCCATCCCGACAAAATTTCAGTCTTTGATTCCGGAGACAACATCCTGAAGGAAGGCGACCTCGAAGAACACATCGTCAGCCGCTACGCTCCGAAAACAATCGAAAAACCGAGCACGACTATCCGTTACTTCAAAGAGTACAAAGATGTCAAAACGATAATCAAGGAACGCCGCGAACAGAAGGACGATGAGTTCAGAAGCGACGAAGAGATCGAAATAGCCGTCAAAATCGCGCAGCAGATGACGCAAAACAAGAAAGCTTACGAAAGTTCTCAGGTGATAAAGGATGAAGAGTGGAAAAAAATCCTCGCCAAACTGCATGAAAACGGCATAAACTGGAAAGAAAAAGTCTCTCTCGCACAGCCGAAAACCGATACTTTGAAGGTCTCAATGCTGAGTGACGGAAAATTCAAAGGCGGCGAAACGGCGAAATTCACGTTCAAAGCGGAAATTGACGGCGAAATCGAAAACCTTCTCGGCGTTTTCGAGTCTCCGATCAAAAACCTCAGAAGGATAGAAGTTCCTTTCGGCACTTTCAGCGGCTCGGTCGAGCGAACCGTAAACATAAAACTTCCCGAATCGGTGCAGTGGCAGAAAACAGAAGGAACCATGAAACTCTATCTCAACGAACCGGAGAAGAAAAAAGAGATAAAAACCGAGAAATTCATGGTCGAAACTACTCCTGTCGAGCAGCCGGAACTTAAATTTGCTATTATGGCGGCAGAAACCGGCGGAAACCGTGACGGCTTCATCCAGAGCGGAGAATCGGCAGAACTCACCCTCATGATAACTAACGAAGGCAAAGGCGCCGTTCTTGAAGGAAAGGCGATGCTTATAAACACAAACGATACCGAAGAGATCTTCATCGAAAACGGAACGAATTCCTTCACACTCGAACCCGGAAAATCGATGAGTGCAAAATTCAAATTCAAGACCGAAATTCCTGCTAAAAAAGAGGATCTGGCGAAGCAGAAACTTTCCATGTCGGTTTACGACTACAAGCTTAAATACAGCGCAGAGTTCGACATTCCTTTTGCAGATGCTTCGAAATGCACTTTTGAAGAAGCTAAATCGAAAATAACGCTCTCTAAAGGAACCGAACTTTTCAGCGCGTCAGACCTTTCGACAAAAATCGGCTCTGTCTCAGCGGAAGGGAACATTGATGCAGCAGGAAAATGCGGAGGCGCGACGCTTCTTGAAAGCGGTCTCTGGGTAAAAGCGGAAAACACAGCTCCGGCAAAAGGAAAAGCAGCTGCCGCGGTCGAAAACAACTATCCGATAAACATGCCTAAAATAACCTGCGATACGACGCCTCTCATAACCGATCAGAAAACGACCAGAATAGAATTTGAGATCAATCCTGAAGAAGTCAAAGACGCTTTTGTTTTCCTCAACGGCAAAAAAGTTTTCTACAAAAGGATAGAAAAAGATGAAAAGAGCGAAAAAATAGGTGTTGATGTCGAAATGAAGAAAAAATACAACCGCATTTCCATTGCCGTAACGGGTCCCGATACGAAAACCAAAACCATTTCAAAGTTCATAACGTTTACAAAAGGCGAAGACAAAAACGAAGAAGACGACTACGACGATTAGTTTTCTCTGACTGACAAGCAAAAAAGACTTTTTTTTATTATTTTTTCAGGTATAATCCGCGCCGTTGATGTTTTTTACACTTTTTAAGGAGGTTTCTATGAAAAAGCTGATTGCATTGTTTGCAGTTTTGATGCTCTGCTGCTTATTCACAGCTTGCAGCGATGAAGAAGAAGAATCTACAATCAATCCGACAGATCCGACAAATCCGACCGATGAGCCGACAAATCCGACGGATAATCCGACAAACCCGACAGATAATCCGACAAATCCGACGGATGATCCGACAAACCCGACAGATCCGACTGAACCGACCGAAGAACCGACCGATGATCCAGTAGAAACCTGCATGTGCGGTCCGGACGATCAGGATGACGACGGAGACGGAATCCCGAACGGTGTTGACGGATGTGAAGATCTTGACGGCGATTCGCTTCCGAACTGCATTGACACAGACAGCGACGGTGACGGTATTCCCGATAATCAGGAATGTCCCGCACAGCCGTGCGTAGACACCGACGGTGACGGCACTCCCGATTTCCTTGACAGAGACAGCGACAACGACGGTCTTTCCGACAAGAAAGAAAAAGAAAACGGAACCGATCCGCTCAATCATGATACCGACGGCGACGGCGATGACGATTTGGCTGAAATCGCCTATGCTTCACAAGGTGGCGATGCAGATCCTCTGGACGACAGCAAACACATTCCGGAAGGTATTTTCTATGTTGTTCTTCCCTATAACGCTCCGGCGGATGTAACGAGAGTTCTCACTTTCTCGACAAAGATCGAAGCTATCGATGTCGCGATTTTCTTCGACGACTCCGGCTCGATGGGCGATGAAATCAAAAAACTTAAAGAGGAAGTAAAAGAAAAAGTTGTCGGCGCAATCGCCAATCAGTTTGCAGACAATCCGAACTATGCTTCTTTCGGTCTTGTAAGATTCGGCTGGGAAAAACCCTTCATTGTTGAACAGACGATGACGACCGATGCAACGGCTGTTCAAGACGCTATCGGAAACCTCAACGGCGACCAGGGCAACGAGCTTGCGATTTACGCGATTTACCTTGCTGCAACGGGCGAAGCTTACACGGGCAGCATGCTTCCGTGTGCGATGAACCAGTGCAAGGATCCTCTGCTTGGCGTTATGCACAGTGCAAAATACAATGTTGCAAAAGCTGACTGCTCAGGTGCAGACAAAATCGGAACGGCAGGCGCACTCTGTATTAGAAAAAAATCAATGCCTATTTTCGTCGTAATCACAGACGAAGATTCGGACGACTGCATTCCTTACGGTTCACAGACAACTCTCAGCACTTCCTGCATGTTTGATGTCGGAACGAAAGAACTTTCAAAAGATCTTGCAATCGCCGGAATGAACGGAATCGGTGCAAAATTCATCGGTATTGATTCAGGTTTCGACGATAACGGCAAAAAAACCGATCAGGCAAAAGACTGGTTCACCGGATTTGCACAGGCAACCGGTTCTCTTGACGCAAACGGCAACCCCTTCCTTTATCACACTGAAAACGCAGACGGAACAGGAATCGGCGGAAACATTACCGATGCAATCAAACAGCTTACGACCTGGATCGACATGGACGTTACGACAGGCAGTATCAGTGATGAGGAATGCAACGGCGTTAACGCAGCAGAATTCGTAAAATCATCGAAAACTATAGCTGCTGATCCGCCTGAAGGTGTTGAAGGTCAGACTGAAACAACATTCAAATCTGTAAAACAGGGAACCGACGTTACATTTGACGTTCACTTTTACAACGATTTCTGCGTCAACACCACGAACAGTTTCCTCAAATTCAACGCTCATGCAACGGTTCTCGGAAACGGTTCATACCTTTCCAGCCACCTCATCAACGTCATCGTTCCTGAAGGAACCACAAAATAATCTGAAAATCCCAGCATTTTCCTAAAAACATTTCCAAAACATCCCGGAGACGCCATAATATTCTGAGACGCCATGATATGACGTCTCTACAACACCGCCGTTTCCTAAATTCCCTAAACACCTTAAATTCCTTAAATTCCCTAGATTCCCTACAAATGCGGCAGTAAAAAAAATCAAAAAACCAAAATTTCCGGAATTTCAAAAAAGAAATGGAGCTACCGAGGTGACTCGAACACCCGACCTGCTGATTACGAATCAGCTGCTCTACCGACTGAGCCACGGTAGCACCATCGGGGCGGGAGTGTAGAAAAAAATTGTCAAAAGTCAATTTTTTTCTTTTTCGCCGCCGCCGAACTATTTTGTCGATATATCGATATTTCGAAATTCCGATATTTCGAAAGGCGGCGAATCATTATTATCGTTATTATCGATTCGCGCCGCCACTAAGGTCCTTAGACTCCTTAAGCTCATTAAACTCCTTAGGGTTGCGGCGCGTGAAAAAATCGTTATAATCCCACGGTTTTTGTTTTTAATGGAGATCTCGGTGAAATACTTAACACAATTCTTTCTTTTCATAATTTCGTTCCCGGTTTTAAGCCGCATATGGGGAAAAATCACAAAACTGGAGTTCCCTGCCGTACTCATTCGGAAAGCGATTCAGATGTATGCCTCACATTATGAAATCGATATGCAGAATTTTGAAGGTTATCTCGACGATTACGACTCTCTCTGCGCCTTCTTCACGAGAAAGCTCGATCCTTCGGTCCGTCCGCTCAAAAACGACGAGAATGCGTTTCTTTCGCCGTGTGACGGTGTTGTGAGCGTTCTTGAAAACATCCATGCCGATGTTGCGACGCAGGTCAAAGGGAAAAACTATCTCGTTTCGGATCTTGTCAAAAAGGAGCTTCCTTTCGAAAAAGGTTTCTGGCTTGCAACGATTTATCTTTCGCCGCGCGACTACCACAGATTCCACATTCCGGTCGATTCGACTCTTTCTGCCCACATTCACACGGGCTGGAGGCTTTTCCCGGTAAATTCGCTTGGACTCAACAACATCGACAGGCTTTTTATCCGTAACGAGCGCGTAGTCGCGAAATTCAAAGCTGAAAACTTCACCTACTTCTACACTGCAGTCGGCGCTACTTTCGTGGGTTCGATAAAGATGAATTTCACAGAAAAGTTTTCTGACGAGTGGGTAAAAAACGATAAAAAATATTCGCAGAACGACGATTTCGGAATGTTCGAAATGGGTTCTACCATCGTTCTTCTCGTTCCCGAAGAAGCGGTCGAAAAACCGATGGTCTCACAAGGTGAAAAAATCCGCGCAGGTGAACCGCTCTTTCTGCTCAAAAAATCGTAAATTTTCACCCTGAAAAATCACAAATTTTCACCATAAAAAAATGCAGTTTTGTCAAAAAAACGGCCATTTTTCGACCTCAAATTTTTGCCATAAAAAAAGTCTAATAAAATCAACCACTTAAAAACGCGTTTTTTAAGGCGAAAAAATCGTGTATGTCCAAAAAATCATTGATTTTTTTCTTCGATAAAAATTGATTTCTGCGATTCGATAAATATAATCCGATGTCTGTTTATTAAGGAGGTTTTCATGACAGATCTTAACGAAGAAAAAAACATCTCTCAGGCTCAGGCTGAACAGGATTACGGCGCGTCCAGCATCCACGTTCTCAAGGGTCTGGAAGCGGTCAGAAAAAGACCTGGAATGTACATCGGAGACACGGATGACGGAAGCGGTCTCCACCACATGATCTACGAAGTCGTCGACAACAGTATCGACGAGGCTCTTGCCGGTTACTGCGACAAAATTTCCGTTTATATTCATGTCGATGAGAGCATAACAATCAAGGATAACGGCCGTGGTATCCCGGTCGATATGCACGAGGAGGAACACCGCTCGGCGGCAGAAGTCATCATGACAGTCCTTCACGCAGGCGGCAAGTTCGACAACAACGCATACAAAGTTTCCGGCGGTCTTCACGGTGTCGGTGTCAGCTGCGTAAACGCCCTTTCGGAAACTCTCGATCTTGAAATCAAGCGTCAGGGCGGCATCTACAGACAGACTTACCACCGCGGCACGCCCGTTGCTCCGCTCGAAAAAGTGGGCGAGACGACCGAGCACGGCACGAAAGTAACTTTCAAACCTGATTCCGAAATATTCTCGATGACCACTTTCGACCTCAAGAAAGTCGAGCAGAGGCTCCGCGAAATGGCTTTCCTGAACAGCGGCGTCAGAATCTATCTTCTCGATGAAAGAAGCGGTCAGGATTTTGAATTCCATTACGAAGGCGGCATCAAGGCTTACGTCGAATACCTGAACGAAAATACGACAGGACTTCATCAGGATATAATCACGGTTTCGAATCACGAAGAAAAAGGCGATCTCACGGTCGATATCGCAATGCAGTGGACAACGGCTTACACCGAAAAGATTTTCTGCTACACGAACAATATTTACAACCGTGACGGCGGAACCCACCTTGCGGGCTTCAAACTCGGAATCACGAAAGTTTTCCTGAACTACATCAAGGAAAACTGGAAGAATGACAAAATCGTCGATTCGATCAACGGCGACGACGTCAGAGACGGTCTCACGGCTGTCCTTTCGGTCAAAATGGCCGATCCGAAGTTCAGTTCGCAGACCAAAGACAAGCTCGTAAGCTCCGAAATCCAGGCTTTCGTTTCAAAGTCGATAGTCGATGCGCTCACGATCTACCTTGAAGAAAATCCCGATGTTGCAAAAGTCATCATAGACAAAATCATCGAGGCTACCGCTGCGAGAGAGGCTGCAAGAAAGGCGCGTGAACTTGTCAGAAGAAAAGGAGCTCTCGACAGCACTGCCCTTCCCGGCAAACTTGCAGACTGCACCGAAAAAGACCCCGCTTTCTCCGAACTTTTCATCGTCGAGGGTGACTCGGCAGGCGGTTCGGCAAAACAGGGAAGAGACCGCCGCACGCAGGCAATTCTTCCGCTCAGAGGTAAGATTCTTAACGTCGAAAAGGCGCGTCTCGACAAACTTCTGAAAAGCGAAACGATCACAATGATCATTGCCGCTTTAGGAACAGGAATCGGCAAAGATGAGTTCAACATCGAAAAGCTGCGCTACCACAAAATCATCATCATGACAGATGCCGACGTCGACGGTGCCCACATCATGACTCTTATCCTCACCCTTTTCTACCGCCACATGCCGGAAGTCATCGAGCGCGGATATCTTTATGTCGCTCAGCCGCCGCTTTACGGTATCACGAAAAACAAGAAGATAACCTACGTCAAGGATGAGAAGGAATTTCAGGATTACCTTGTCGATACAGGCATTCAGGGACTTACGCTCAAAATCGGCGACAACGAGCTTGACGAGGCTGGTCTCAAACACTATGTCGAGCTTCTGGTAGATCTCAACGCGAACCTTTCGAAAACGGAATTCATCTACGACTCGGCGATCGTCGAATCGATTGCGGCAACAACCACCCTTGTCGAAGACGATTTCACCTCAGAGACAAATCTCTGGGAAAAATGGGAACTTATCAAAGGTTACATGGAGCAGAATTTCCCGCAGAAAGCTCCCTTCAGGATGGAACTCGAGGAAAATCCGCATGTTCAGGGCGAGTTCAAGATGAAGATCTACACGACGACTCTCGGTGTCGAAAAAGTCAGCGTCATCGACCAGAAATACACCCACAATTCCGAAATCACTCTCATCAACGGACTCCGTGAAAAGATGATGGCTTACGGCTCGCAGAAATACGAGATCAAAAACGTTTCCAAAGAGGAATCGACCGAGGTAAACGGCTGGAGAGAACTCCTCAACACGGTTCTCAACATCGCTAAGGAAGGTCAGAAGATCCAGCGTTACAAAGGTCTCGGTGAAATGAACCCTGAACAGCTCTGGGAAACGACGATGAGCCCCGAAAACAGGGTCCTTCTCAGAGTCACTTCGGAAGATGCCGCCGAGGCAAACAGAATGTTCGACATCCTCATGGGCGAAAACGTCGAACCGAGAAGAAAGTTCATCGAAGAGAACGCCCTTAACGCAACGATCGACATTTAGGAGGGAAAAATGGACGAATTGATACACGGCAAAATTAAAGATATCGCGATTGAACACTCCATGAAAACGGCGTTCATCGACTATGCGATGAGCGTCATCACCGACCGTTCGCTTCCCGATGTCAGAGACGGTCTGAAACCTGTTCACCGCAGAGTCCTCTTCGCGATGAAGGAACTCGGAAACACCTACAACGCGGCTTACAAAAAGTCGGCTAGAATCGTCGGCGACGTCATCGGTAAATACCATCCGCACGGCGACCAGGCTGTTTACCAGACTTTGGTCAGAATGGCTCAGGATTTCTCGATGCGTTATACCCTTGTTGACGGACAGGGCAACTTCGGTTCGGTTGACGGCGACGGCGCGGCTGCAATGAGGTACACCGAGGCGAGAATGGCCAAGATCGCAGGCGAAATTATGGCCGATCTCGACAAAGACACCGTCAATATGCGCGACAACTACGACGGCAGCTTGCAGGAACCAGAAGTCATGCCGACTAAAATTCCGGAACTTCTTGTCAACGGAACAAGCGGTATCGCAGTCGGTATGGCAAGCAACATCCCGCCGCACAATATCACCGAAGCTGTAAACGCGACGATCCACCTTATCGACAATCCGGACGCAGACATTCCCGAACTTATGGAATTCATCACCGGCCCGGACTTCCCGACAGGCGGCTCGATCCTCGGCAAAGCCGGCATCAGAGCGGCTTACGAAACAGGTAAAGGCATCATCAAGATCCGCTCGAAAGCGACAATCGAACTCGGCCAGAACGGTGCGCGTGACCGCATAATCATCCACGAGATCCCTTATCAGGTAAACAAGGCGAACATGATAATACAAATCGCCGAACTCGTTAAGGAAAAGAAACTCGAAGGGATCCACGACATCCGCGACGAGTCGGGAAGACGCGAAAAAATCAGAGTCGTCATCGAACTCAAGAAGGACGCAGACCCGAACATCCTGCTCAACCAGCTTTTCAAAATGACGCAGCTTCAGGTCTCCTTCGGCATCAACATGCTCGCTATCTGCAACGGAATCCCGAAGACGATCAACCTCAAGGACGCGCTTCACTACTTCATCCTTCACAGAAAGGACGTCGTCACGAGAAGAACGCGCTACGAGCTTGCCGAAGCGGAAAAACGCGCACACATCTTGGAAGGACTCAAGATCGCGATCGACAACATCGACGAAGTCGTTCACATCATCAGATCGTCCGCATCGACTGACGATGCTAGGATCAATTTGATGGACAGATTCGGCCTTTCGAAGCTTCAGGCGAACGCCATCCTCGATATGAAACTGAGCAGACTCACCGGTTTGGAAAGAGACAAAATCATTGCCGAACTCGAAGAGCTCTACAAAAAGATCGAATGGTACAAAGAGATCCTTGCAAACGAGCACGTTCTTTTCGGCGTAATCAAGGACGAACTCAAGGAAATCAAGGAGAAATACGGCGACGAGAGAAAGACCGACATCGTCAACTACGACGGCGACATCGACATTGAAGACCTCATTGCCGACGACGACATGGTCGTAACGCTCACGACTGAAAACTACATCAAACGCACTCCGCTTGACCTCTACCGCAAGCAGAAACGCGGCGGCAAAGGTATCAACGCGATAAATCCGAAGGAAAACGACTATGTCAAGAACATTTTCGTAGCAAGCAGCCACACCCTCCTTCTCCTCTTCACATCGTTCGGTAAAGTTTACTGGACAAAAGTCCATCAGCTTCCCGAAGCAACGAGAAACAGCAGAGGCAAACCGATAATCAACCTCGTAAACATCGAAAAAGACGAAAAAATCGCTGCTGTTCTTCCGATAAAGGATTTCGTTGAAGGCGAATTCATAATGATGGGAACGAAAAACGGAACCGTCAAGAAGACCGATATCATGGAATACAAAACCCAGCGCACGAACGGCAAGAAGGCGATCAAACTCAACGAAGGCGACGAACTTATCGAAGTCAAGATCACGAAAGGAAACGATGATGTCGTCCTTGCGACAAAGAAAGGCCTCAGCATCCGCTTCAACGAAAACGACGTCAGACCGATGGGCCGTGTCGCAGCAGGTGTCCGCGGTATCAGGATCAACAGCGATGATGAAGTCGTCACGATGGATGTCATCGAAGAAGGAACGACGCTCCTTTCGATAACCGACAAAGGTATCGGAAAACGTACTCCGGTTGAAGATTACAGACTTCAGTCGAGAGGCGGCAAAGGTATCATCACCATCAAGACTTCCGAAGAAAACGGATACGTTGTCGGCGTTCTCAAAGTCAACCAGAACGACGAGGCAATGCTCATCACTTCGAACGGTCAGGCAATCAGAATCCCGGTCAGCGGAATCAGCGTAATCGGCAGAAACACGAAAGGCGTCAGACTTTTCAGAGTCGAAAACGGAGAAATCGTTGTTTCAGTCACCAAAATCATCGATCCCGAAGATCTGCAACCTGAATCAGGAAACATCACCGACATAATTGATTCCGAAAACGTCACCGAACCGCAGTTCGACGAACCGGAAGATTCCGACAATTCTGAAGAATAAACCCCTCAGTCTGTTTTCAACAGCCAGCTCCAACCCATCCGTCACTGCGTGACTGTTCTGACCCCATTTTTTTGGACACAGTTTAATAACATCTCTTAGACCTAAATTCAACAGGTGTCATCCAATTCAGTTTTTTCTGAATTCGCCTGTTGTTATAATATTCAATAAATTCAAGGATCATTCGTTCCATTTCC
>JAGCNV010000044.1 GCA_017645765.1 bacterium
CACCTCTTCAGTCTGGTAGCCGATGGAGGAGAAGACGAGGGTGCTTCCGCTCGGAACCCTGATCGAGTAGTTACCGTCCAGATCTGCAACGGCGCCCGTCCGGGTTCCCTTCAACAAGACTGATGCTCCGGGAATAGCCTCATCGGTGACGGCATCCTTGATGGATCCGGACACCGTGACGTTCTGCGCGAAGGCAGTGGCCATAGTGAGGAGCATCAACGAAAGAAAAATGGAGATTTTCTTCATAAGTTGATTTTTGGTTAAACAATATTTGAATAGTTTTTGTCGCTTTTCATAGGGTAAAAGCCGGGGAGACGGCTGTATACACTACCAAAACAGCTGCAAATATTGTAAACAAAATTGAAATATGCAAATTTACTAATATATTAACTATATGATGGTTATTAATAAATTTTGATAAAAATATAAAAAACCGTAAGAAAACGAGGTTTACAAATTTTAAATTATAAGTAAAAGGTTGCTTTAAAAACGGTTTAAATAAATGATTATATGGTAAATAAAAGGACAGAAAACACCCGATTTTCCGTGTCTGGGAGCCCGAAATGCGTCACGATCGACCCTTTTGGGGGCCTGAACCGGGGTTTCAGCGCGGGAACAAACCAAATCAAAGCAGGCTTATGGATGGATGGAAATGTGCTGCAGGTGCCTGGAACAGGGATTCTGATTTTATCAACAGGCGGGTGTTGATAACTGCCTTATAAAATAGTAGCGAGAAGATTCAAAAACCCTCCCGGGGAAGGTTTTTTTTTCTCTTCAAGGTCGCTTAAGAACCCTAAAGAAAAGAGGTATTAATTTTTTTTATTTTCGTGTAAATATCTTTGCTATCTTCCACTTGTTAATTTTTTCATACCTTTTTGTATCAATCCGGCGAATTATCGGGTTAGAAAATCACTAATTGACAATAAATGAATATTTTCTAAAATTTGCATAATTCGTTTTTGTTTTCAATATTTGCACTTTGATATATGGTATGAGAGGCCTTTTAGTAGTGTATTTGCACGCGAACACAAAGATAATCGCTATCAACAATATCAATGTTTAACCAAAGTATCTTGCTTATGAAAAAAGTAAAACTGTTTTTCATGGCTGCTGCGATTCTGCTTGCGTCGGTGTCAACCTTCGCGCAGAATATCTCCATCAGCGGAACGGTGACCGACCTCACGGGAGCCGCCCTTGAAGGAGCAGCGGTGATCGTTGACGGTACCAGCAATGGCGTCATTACCGGTGCGGATGGCCGATACTCCATCAACGCTCCGTCCAACGCCGTCCTGTCCGTCACGTACATCGGCTACATCGGCCAGAAGATTCCTGTGGAAGGACGCCGTATCATCAACGTCGTCCTGGAAGAGGACACCAATCTGCTGGACGAGACCATCGTCGTCGCTTTCGGTACGACCACGAAGGAGGCCTTTACCGGCTCCGCAGCCGTGATGAAATCCGAAGAACTGCAGAAGCGTGCGACGACCAATGTGGCCAATGCCCTGGTCGGCCAGGTCGCCGGTCTCCAGATGAAGGGTGCCTCCGGCGCCCCGGGTGCCGG
>JAGCNV010000045.1 GCA_017645765.1 bacterium
AGAGACTGTCAAGTAAACGTGGGCACTTTTTCCTTCCGCCTTTTTTGTAGCACTGTCTTCTCTCGCCTGTAAAGGCCCGTTACACTACCTTCGGTGCCTTGACAGGCTTCGAATACAGTGCTGCGCGGTATTTAGGCAGCAACAATGGTTGCTGCGCCATTCGGCCGCTCGCAAGCATCGGATTATTCTCTTTTCATACATGGGCTTTATTAATATCCTGCTATCTCTAATAACTTCTTTCCGTCTCCTCTTACAGGTCCGCTCAATGCCACCAAAGATCCTTTGACCGGGTATTCGTAGCCTTTACCGTCACTCATTGGTACTTTTGCAGCAGATAAACTGCGCTCATGCTCTTCATCGTCACCGGCAAATTCACTTTTGTTTGTTACCTCATATAACTTTCCTTCGCTCTTTTTAGCGAGTATTTTCGCCAGATTGTTTGCGCCGCTTTTGCTCCAGGATGTATGGTTGTGCTTCATCCTGTACGCAACCATACTCCATACGTGTCCCTCCATTGTCCCCATATTGCGGTATACAATTCCGTCCGGACTGGCAGGCAGTTTCAATCCGCGCTGCATTATCGGCAAAAGTCCGGCTTTGTTGTTTTTAAAGTACGTTATCAGTTCGTTAACTCGCTCGATTTCCTCCGGATCATCAAGACTGCTTCGGTACGCTTCGATGAAAGAGAACAGCTCTGTTAGATTTTTCTCGTTTAACTGTTTGAATATCGTTTTTTGTGCTTCTTTGTGAGGGATTTTTTCTCTTATCGCCTTGTTTCGATGAAATACATCAAGTTGAAACAGCGTATCTTCATCACTCACTTTCTTTATCCATTCTGCGCCGTCGCCATTCAGAAAACGGTACTTTACCTCATCTGTATCATATTCTTTCGCTATTTTTGCTTCTCTGATCCGCTGAAAATCGCGCCATTTTTCAAATCCGGCGGTCGCTACTTTTCCTTCAAGCCTGTAACGGTCTTTTCCATCATGTTTCCATCCTTCATAGGCAATTGACACTTTTAGTTCCGCTTTCCCGCTTTTTGTTTCTTTCCGGTCATTCCCCTGCAGGCTTATGTTTACGCCGTCCGCCTCCTCGAAAAGCACCGGAACGACTTTTCCGCCTTCTATCGTTCCTTTGTCGTGCTCTGACACAAGCTTCTTTTCTTCTTTTGTCAAATTACCGCCGAGATACTGAACAATATTCCATGCCCCCATACTACTTATGTGCTGTCCTGTGGTTTCGCTCAGTTCTTTAGCGCAGGCACGATAAGATTTTGTTGTTATCCCGGAGACTAACAGATTCTTAAACCCTTCTGAATACAGCCCCGGAGTATCCAGATGCAACGCTTCGTCCAGGAGAAACACATGTTTGACAAGACCGTCCTTGTCTTTTGTCTTGTACAACGTGCGTCTGAATGCGACCTCTCCAAATATCGTTTTTACCGTTGTCGCCCTAAGCCCTTTGTGACGGTACTGCGTTTTGTCCCTTCCTTCCATGAGCTGACGGTCGAGTTGCTCCAGAACTCCCGCCATCTCCGCCTGCGCCGCTGCACAAGCTCTACGAAAACATTTTTCCTCAAGGTCCTTGAAATACGTGTCTGTTACTGTTATCATATTGTCCATAGTCATACAGTCCTTTGCTTTAGGTTTGTTGCAATATAATTTTAAGCTTTTGCTGTATGATTTGGAAGAGGCTCCGGCC
>JAGCNV010000046.1 GCA_017645765.1 bacterium
CGTCAGTGATAAGATTTATCGCTTCGTATTTTTCTTCGCGCTCATGCACTTCAAAAGGATAAATGAGATTAGTCTTTTTTGCAGTTATCGTGGGAATTTTTTCTTCTTCGCGCAGATATCTCCAGTCCATTCTGAGCGCATTGCCTTCAACGATCGTCGCACTTGTCGAAAGCGGCAGGAAATCGAGGTTTTCCTCAACAATTTCCTCGGTTTCTTTCATCATCTGCGATTCTGCGATCCAAAGTGCCGTTTTGGCGACAGTGACAGCAAAATCGTTGATTTCAATGCCGTAAAACTGCGAAATTTTCACTTTTATAGGAGAAAAATCACTGCCTAAAAGCTGCTGGTTTCCGTGAATCTTTTTAAGGATTTCGTTTTCCAAACGGCGCAGTGAGATATAAGTTTCTGTCAGGAAATTTCCGCTGCCGCAGGCAGGATCGAGGAACTTCAAATTTGCGATTTTATTGCGGAATTGCTCCAATTTTATCTTTTGAGACGTGCCGCGTGATGTCTCTACGATTTTTTTTAATTCCGCACGCAAATCATCTAAAAACAGCGGATCAATTACTTTGTGGATGTTTTCGATGCTCGTGTAATGCATTCCGCCTTTGCGCCGCGTTTCGGGGTTAAGCGTTGACTCAAAAACCGCTCCGAAAATCGTGGGCGAAATTTTAGACCAGTCGAAAGGAGCACAGTGATTTACTATAATATTGACTATTTCATCGCTAAAATTGGGAACTTCTATGTCCTCTGCAGCAAAAAGTCCGCCGTTCACATAAGGGAAAACCTTTAATTTCAGGTCATATTTGTCGCGGTTTTCAGGTTTTGTGTCCAATGCCTTGAAGAGATTGATGATTCCAAGTCTTAGGTCAGGCAGGTTAAACGATTTTATATAGTCTTCAAAACTGGTTCGTGTCTCGAAAAGCCCTGCATCTTCGGCATAAAGGCAGAAAACAATACGGACACACAGAATATTAAGGCTTCGGAAGCTGTTTTCATCGGGATTTATATATTCCTTGATGAGTGCGTCGTAGAGTTTTCCGACAAGTTCTCCGGCTTTTAAAGAAACCTGTGTTTCCGGCGGAATTAAATCTTTGCCAGAATCGACTAAAAAACGTAAGCCATCAAAATCATTTGATAAATTTTCGAGCAGAACTGCCTCAAAATGCTTTTCTGGTTCTTCTTTTTCCATGTCGTAAATGCGGAACTCGGCAAAATTTGACACCACGATCCAGCGGCAGCGTTCCGAGTAGCGCAGATTGTCGTTGTAGCGTTTTGCCTGCTCGTAAGGCGTGAGCAGAGAGCCGTCGCTCTGGAGCTCTTTTTTGTCGAGGTTGGTTTTCAGGCTTTTCTGCTCGATAGCGGCATTTGTTGACGGGATGTAGGCATCGATGTATTTCGTGCCGTTGATTCGGACCCGTTTTTCAAAGTCAATGACGGTTTCCGGCTTTTCAATTCCGAAGACATTCCGCAGAAGCGATGTCCAGAAAAGCTGTGTGTGCTGCTTCTCGTCCCCTTTATTTTTCCAGAAATCAGCGAATTCCTTTGCCGCTTTTTTGCGATTTATTGCAGTTTTTGCCATATTTCACTCCGCTAATCACGATTAAAGCGTTTTATTGTACCACATAAACAAACAGAAAACAAATTTTAGAATTGCTTCGTTGCAGAATGATGCTTATTTCGCTTCTTTCTTCTTTTTTTACAATATATTTTGACATCGGCCGTTTTTCGATGATATGTTTTCCTGTGTTTTTTAGATTTGGAGGCAAAAATGAGAGTTGAGCAGATTTCGGTACTTTTAAGGAATGAACCCGGCGTTTTGAAAAAAATCCTTGAATCAATAAGCGAGGGCAATATCAATATTCTCGGTTTGACAATCAACGAAACGGCGTCTTTAGGCGAACTCAGGATTGTCGTAAGCGACACGAAGAAAACCAGCGAGATCCTGAAAAAAATGGATCTGTCGCACAATGTCGTAAAAATCATCGTCGTAGACCTCAAGGACAAACCTGGCGAACTGCTTGAAATTGCTCGTCTTTTGAGCGAGAACGATATAAATATCGACTACATCTACACTCTGGCTTCCGGTAAAAACTCTGCTTTTATCGCCATAAAAACATGGGATATGACTGCAACGGAAGAGATCCTTCTTGCCAACAAAATAAAAATCGTAACCCTTGAGGATTTCGCTAAATAGGAGGGTTTTATGCCTAAGATTTTTGCATTTTTAATGGTTTTCATTTTCAGTTTCGCTCTTCTGCCTCAGGAAACACCTGCGGAAGATACGGAATCGGATAAAGCAGCTGAAGAAACTGCCTCTGAACAGGCTGCCGAAGAAGAAAAACCGGCAGAAGCTACCCCTTCGGAAGAACCTGCCGCAACGGAAGCTACGCCGGAAAAAGAGCCTGAACCTGAAAAAGAACCCGAAAACATTGAGGCTGAAAACAGTGAAACTCCGGTCGAAAATGCCGGAACTCCGGAAAAAGAGGAAGAGTTGCAGGACGGTCAGGAGTTCATCGCTGAAGAAGAACCGACCACCGATGCGCCTTTAGTCAAGATCCAGCAGGGTAAACCTGTGAAATTCTTCGAGCTTTACGGATATTTCAACGTAGCCGACACTTTCTCCTACAACATGAAGCTGAGCGGCAACAACCCCTACATGGCTTCGAGAAACACTATAAACAATGTCGTTACGGACGAAACGACAGGCGAAAGAGTGACACGTGAAACAAACGAGCATGTTTTGAACTGGGCTTGGCTCAAACTTCATCTTGAACCGGTAATCAACATTGCCGAAACTATGGAAATCCACACTAAACTGTCGATTTTCGGCAACACGGCGATGGGAGCCGACAACTACGAATTCGACAAAAAAGAGAACGGTCTTATGCGCGATGCACAGCTTTCGACCTCGGCAAATATAGTTTTTGAAGGGCTTTGGGGGGTTTTCGATACTCCGATCGGTCAGCTCAAAGTCGGAAGGATGCCTTTCAGCTGGGGTCTTGGAATACTTTACAGCGACGGCAACAAGTTCAATTCCCTTTCAAGCGGCAACTATCTTGACAGAATACAGCTCACTATCCCGATAATGGGATTCAAGCTCATTCCGGCGTTCGATGTAGCTTCTACAGGACTTCTCGACAAATACCATGACTACTTCATTGATGCGTCACAAAAAGACGACGGCTTCAACATCAGCCTTATGTTCACCATGCAGGAAGACGATCCGGCTGTCCTTGAAAACAAGATCCTCAATGAAAAAACTGTTGTTGAAGTCGGCGCAATGGTTATGTTCTCGTGGAAGAACAACTCTTCGGGCGAATGGGCAAAATCAGACGAACAGGATGGCACGGTCGAGCCTACCGGCGATCACTTTGTTGATCCCGACAAAGTTTATGCCTACACCGGACAAGGCGCCAAACTTTGGAAATTGGATGCGTGGCTCAACCTTCATTACAAAATTTTCTCTTTCAAAACCGAACTCGCTTTTCTTACCGGAACTATCGGAAAAGTACGTCTTGACGACGGTAGAGAAAAATCGGTAAAAACCCAGATGGTCGGTTGGGCTGCGGATCTGGGATTCCGCGTAATTCCTAAAAAATTCCACATTGGTCTTCTAACAGGTATCGCGTCTCCCGACGATGCAGATCGTGTTCAAGCCGATTCCTGGAGTACTCCCGGAAATTCGATCAACAACTCTTCTACCAAAAGCGACCGAACCGTTGAAAACTTCCGCTTCAACAAGGATTACAACTTCAATTCGGCTTTGTGGAACAATTTCCTCGGCAGATTCACGGCAGGCTACTATGCAAGTTTGACCATGACATACTTCTTTCTTGACAGCCTCAAAGGTTATATCGGAACGACTTACTCTATGGCGCTTAAAGAGAATAACTCTCTAGGCGGCAAAGGTCTTCCGAATGCGATCGAGCCCTTTATCGGCATAGACTACGCAAACAAAAGCGGAATGCGGCTCGGCACGAGATACCAGATCGGTGTTCCTTTTTCAGGCCTCGATACCGATGAGCACGACACTTCACTTTTCCACTATCTGAATGTTTATCTCGGAGTAGTTTTCTAAAATTTCCGTCTCTGCGGAGAAATAATTGAGAAAATCACCCTGGTTCTGGATCCCGACCCTATATTTCGCCGAAGGACTTCCCTATTTCATAGTGAACACCATTTCTGTAGTGATGCTGAAGGATCTCGGTGTAAGCAACGGAAAACTGGCTGTACTGACAAGTTTCATCTCGCTTCCGTGGCTTTTCAAGCCTTTGTGGAGTCCGCTTGTCGACACAGTTAAAAGCAAACGGTGGTGGATACTTTCAACACAGCTTACTATCGCACTGTCAGTTGCTCTCATCGCTCTGACGCTTGCCGGAACATCACTCGCCCTTACCCTTTCTCTTTTCGCTCTCGCCGCGTTCGCTTCGGCCACTCACGATATTTCGGCTGACGGATACTATATGATCGCTCTGGATGAAAGGCGGCAGGCAGCTTTTATCGGCATCAGAAACACTTTCTACCGAGTTGCCATGATTTTCGGTCAGGGCGTTCTGATCGTTTTCGCCGGAGCAATTGAAAAATATACGAAAAGCACCGTTTCCGCATGGCGGACAACCTTCTTTTTCACCGCTTTGATACTTGCTCTGCTCACGATCTATCACAAATCGGTCCTGCCGGAAATAGAGGCAAAGTCAATCACAATAACAGATAACGGTTTAAAATTATTAAGAAATTTTACAACAGCCTTCATTTCGTTCTTCACAAAAAAAGGCTGCATTAGTGCAATGATTTTCATGCTTTTCTACCGTTTTCCCGAAGCACTGCTCATGAAAATGCTATATCCGTTTTTCATTGACCCTGCCACAGCGGGAGGACTCGGACTGGACAAGGAGGCATACGGCCTCATCTGCGGTTCAGCCGGAGTCGCAGCTCTTCTTGCCGGAGGAATTTCAGGCGGTTTCTATATTTCGAAGCACGGTTTGCGAAAATCGCTTCCGCTTATGGCTTTGAGCCTGACACTACCGTGCATCGTCTATCCTTATTTAGCTTTCGCGCAGCCTGAATCGCTCTGGACGATAGGTTCTTGTGTTGCAATCGATCAGTTCGGCTATGGTTTCGGCTTCACCGCCTATATTGCTTACATGATGAAATTCGCCGCAGGTCCGCTCAGAACGTCACACTACGCCATCTGCACCGGATTTATGGCTCTCTCCGCGATCCTCCCCGGAGCCGTATCAGGTTACCTTCAGGAAATATGCGGCTACGGCGGATTTTTTACGTTAGTCGTGCTCAGCTGTGCCATAACATTCGCAGTCACATACCTTGCGGCAAGAAACAGCAGCTATCTGATGCAGTAAATGTGCAAATAATCGAAAAAAAATTACTTTTTTTCTCAAAACTCGCTTGAAAAAGTGTATATTTGACTTGAAAACTCCATTGAAAAAGTGTATTCTTTAGCTGAAAACTCGCTTGAAAAAGTGTGTTTTTAAAGCGGAGGTTTAGATGTTTAAACGAAAAATCATCAGTGAATTCAAGAGCTGGAAAGATTCAACAGGCAAAAAGAAGGCTCTTGTCGTAAAAGGGATGCGGCAGATCGGCAAAACTTTCAGCGTTCTGGATTTTGCAAAAGCTGAATTTAAGAATGTGATCTACATCAATTTCAAGGAAAATGACTCGGCACGGCAGATTTTCGACGGAGACCTGAGTGTTGACCGCATAACCATGGATATTTCGGCACTTTTTCCGAAATCGCGCTTCGAAACGGGAAAAACGGTGCTGATTTTTGATGAAATTCAGGAATGCGCCAACGCCAGAGCCAGCATAAAACCGTTTATGGAAGACGGACGCTACGATATCATCGCAACGGGTTCGCTTCTCGGAATCAAAGGCTACAACAACAAAAAAACCAAAGGGATTCCGACCGGTTTTGAGAGAATCGTCTATATGAAACCTATGGATTTCGAGGAATTTCTCTGGGCAAAAGGGGTCGGTGAAAACGTCATATCCTATTTGAAAAAGTGTCTTGCAGACAAAATACCGGTAAGTACTGCGACCCACAATGCGATGCTGCGCTATTTCAAGGAATATCTTTGCGTTGGCGGGCTGCCCTACATTGTCGACCGTTTCGTTGCGACCAACGACATGAATGTTGTTTACAGGGAACAGCGCGATATTCTTGAAGAATACAAAGACGATTTCGGCAAACACCTTGACGAAAACGAAAACGAGAAAACCGATCTGCATCTTCTCGCAAGAATAAACCGTGTTTTTGATTCGATTCCGGCGCAGCTTGCCAAAGAAAACAACAAATTCGTCTATGCCTCTCTGGAAAAAGGTGCTCGGGCCGAAAAATATCAGGCCGCAATCCAGTGGCTTTACGACTGCGGAATCGTCAATATCTGCTACAATCTCTCAAATATTTCTGATCCGCTCGAAGGCAACAAAATTGATTCCGTTTTCAAACTATATATGCAGGATTCCGGTCTCTTTACGGCAATGCTCGAAAAAGGTTCGGCTTTTAAAATTCTGAGCGGAGAACTCGGTATTTACAAAGGAGCAATCTTTGAAAACATTATTGCCGACTGTTTTTCAAAACAGAACCGGCCGCTCTATTACTTTCACAAAAATTCAGGACTTGAGATAGATTTTGTGACAAAAGTTGCAGGAAAAACCGCCTTAATCGAAGTTAAAGCAACTACCGGAAACACAAAATCAGCGGATACCGTGCTGAAAAATCCGCAATACGAAGTCGATACATGCTACAAACTTTCGGAAAACAACATCGGAGTGTCCGGTAGCAAAATCACATTGCCGTACTACATGGCATTTCTGTTGGAATAAACAAGACATAAAAATTTTCACTTTTTTAAAAAAAATTATCAGAAGAACCGGCACTTCATGTAACTAAACTATTGTGTTTTGGCTCTTTTTGTATAAAATCTTTCATTTTTTAGCGGGGTCGTCATGAAAAAAATCGTCAAATTTTTCGCAGTTTTTGCAATTTTTCTTTTCATTTTCACTGCGTGCAGCGGCAAAGGAAATTCAGGGAAACAGGAAATTTCCGACGATGATTCTGAAAATCAGGTTTCGGACAGTGATGAAATTCCAGACAATGATCCGGAAAATCATACTCCTGAACGAGAGGAATATCCGGGTGACGGCACTGAAAAGTATATTACGTTCACAGCCCCGTATTCCACCGACAATAATGATGATGAAGAATACGAGTCTCCTGATGCTGAGGCTGCCGCTGATGCAGAGGAAAGCTGCGATTACTCAGGCAACGGTTACAAATATGCCGGACTTGCCGGAAACAACGAGGCTCTGAATGCAATCGCCGAAGCAGACAAATATAAGTTGGACGGAAACACCCTCTGGCTGACAAACAAATACAAAGGTTTGATTTCAGTTGATGTGAGCGATCCGAACAATCTGAAAGTCCTTGATACTCTCAAATTTAAAGGAAATATCGGAGAAATGTATATTTTGAACGGAAAACTTTATCTTCTTGTCAGCAATACCAACGAAAGTCTCGATGAAAACGGACTTTTCAACGGCAGCACCGTAACCTCAAAAATATTTGCTGTAAATGCTGAAGATCCTTCAAACATTTCCGTTGTCGGCGAATTGGAAATGAATGGTGAAATAACTGATTCCGGACTGAAGGGAGAAATAATTTATATTGCTGCGACAGAATATGAGCTGAATCCTAATCCATGCGAGTCGTCATATAGTAGAAAGAATCAGATTTCCGTAGTGTCTGTGGATATTAAAGATCCTGAAAATTTAAGCATAATTGACAAAGATTACGTTTCAATCGAAAGCTGCTGTCCTTATATCTACATTTCAGAAAAATCTGTTTATGTTGCCTACAACAGCGCGAATTTGGTTGTAACGAGGTTTGATATCAGCGACATTTCGGGAAAAATCGCAAAAAAAGCCTCTTTCGACGTAGAAGGATATATCTTCGACATTTCAAAAATGTATGAACTGAATGGTGTTTTTTATGCTTTGTCCTGTTCCGACTATTCCGGCTCAGGTAACGCCATACTTGAAAGTTTCGATGTCAGCGGTCCAGAGGCCAAAAGACTCGGCAAATCGGTTCTTACGGCGGAAGATAAATTATATGACTCCAGCTTCTTGGGAGACAGACTTTATGCCGGAGACTCATCATCATACGACGTAGTTCCTTTCAGCATAATAGATATCTCTGATCCCGGGAATTTTGTGAAACTCGGGGAACTTGAATTATCTGGTGGAATGAAACCTGTCAAAGCCATAGGAAACTACATTTTTACAACAGCTCCGGGTTTTAACGGAATTTGTCTCTATGATGTTTCTGATCCTCAGAAACCTAAAGAAATAGATCGGTTGTCGGGAGGAGGACAGAAGAATTCGGAAACTTTAGATATTTTTGAAAGTGAAGGACTGATTGTCGACCCGAGAGGAACAAGTGTTTATTTTGTCGATTTTGATTTAAACAGAGGGTTTAGAATGCGCGGGTCTGTTGTATCGAGAACTCCGATAGAACGCGGTATAGTTGCCGGAAATATTGTTTTCGGCATGAGCGATACGGAAATTTTATCGGTTGATATAAATGACCGCGATAATCCGAAACTGCTTTCAGACAAGATTCTTGCCGAAGATATCAGTTTGATCTCGAAATGCCGCGAAAATATCTGCGGACAGACAGATCTCGGTCTCAGTGTGTATAACACGGAAACGGATTTGATTTGGAAAAGCAGCATTAGCGGCAATTCATCGGCATTTCTGAAAAACAACAACTATATTTACTTCAACCGTTCAGCTTACGGCGGGACTGAAAACATCAAATTTCAGGTGGTAAAAATCAACGAGGAGCCTCCTTTTGAAGATCTCGGAGAGACTTTTATCGATTTCTATTACGACTACTTTTTTATCAACTCTGTTTCGGAAAACAATGTCATTGCGACACGCATCATAGACCGCAGCAACACAAAGAATCAAAAAATCGCCTTTTTAAACATGAATGATCCGGGCAAAAAGGTAAAATCTGTCGAATTTGATTTTGAATACGAATTCCTGAGTCTTCTTTGGAAAGAATTTTTGACATCCGGCAGCAGATTCTGGACAAGCGGATGCAGACTCAAAAAGGCCGATCCGGAAAACGGAGACCAGTATTACTGCTATGTGCTGCCGTTCGATGCCAGCAATCCTTCGGAACCTAAAGCAGAAAAAAGGATCAACATTCCTGGCGAACTTGAGGCAGTCAGCGATGACGGCAGATACTTTTACACAAAAACTCCGGTCATTGACGAAAAATATGATTTTTACGTTCTCGAAATCGATTACGCTAACTCAGAGGCGAATGTAGTCAGAAAATACACTTTGGATTCTCATGGTGTTTATGTCAAAAACGACGTCATATTCTTGATCCATGTCAGATCTTACGGCGGCTGGACCGGCTGTGTTGATGATTCTTACAATTCTTACGACATCAAAGTTGTTTCTGCAGTTTCCGGCAAAGAACTATTCTCTGGAACTTTTGAACATGCAAAACTCTGGAATGTTGAGAACGGCGGAATCGCAGTTCTCCAGGGACGCGACAAACTTTACTACATTTCGAAAGACGGCAAATCAACGCAATTTACCTTCAGCACGGATGCGGTGTGGAAAAACACAATGCTGTTTATGAGTGACAGGCTCTACATTTCAGCGGGATACGAAGGAATCTATTCTTTTGATGTGAAATAACCGTTACACTACAAACGGCGCCAGATAAAACGGCAGAAACTTGATCCCGTTTTCATCAAAACGGTCTTTCTGCGAAAAAACTATTGTTTCTTTTACTGTTTTTGAATATTTTTTCTGAAATTCCGTCAGAGATTCATGTTTGCCTACTCCGGAAGATTTTACTTCTATCGCGTTTACCTTAGCTCCGGCAGAAATCAGAAAATCTACTTCGTAATAATGAGTGCTGCCGCGTTTCTGCCATGTGTGGTAGTAAAGTTCGCGTCCGTCTGCCGCAATCATCTGTGCAACTAAATTTTCGTAAAGATAGCCTAAATTCGCCGGCAGTTTGTCGGAAAGCAGCTTCATATAAATTTCGTTTTCTGTATTTGGCCTGTCAATAAACATCAATGTGACAAAAATGCCGGTGTCTGCGACATAAAGTTTGTAACTTGAAAGGTCTTTCGTGGCTGCAAGAGTGACTCTCGGATCAGTAGTGTTGTATGCCGGAAGCACTGCTTTGGAATCAATCAGATCGAAAATGCGCTCGTCGTCTTTAGTCGATTTCCTGCTGCCGACAGCCTGAGAAACCGAAAATCTTTTGATTCCCTTCGAAAGCTGTGCAGGAATTGACTTGTACATCGCCGAAAGTTTTCCCGATTTGTCCAGTTTTTTAAAATCATCTTCATAAAGTTTTATGATATTCCGTTTGACAGCGTCGATCTCCGCGAAATTTTTACCGGAAATATAGGCTTCGACCGCCTGCGGCATACCGCCGACAGCCATGTAGATCCTCAAATCGCGCATAACTTTTCTGTTTACCGCCTGCCCGAGTCCTATTCCGCTGTCATAAACCTGTTTTAGAATTTCGTAGTTTACAGCTTTCGTTGCCCATGAAAACTCTTCGAAATCCATAGGAAAAACCTGAATTTTCATTTCTTCCGACGGAATCAGAATATCCGCGACATTTTTTTTGATGGAAATGAGTGAACCGGTTTCGATATAATGGTATCTGCCGTCCGCAGCCAGATGTTTTATCGCCTGCCTCGCTTTAGGAAAAAGCTGGACTTCATCGAATATCACAAGCGATTTGTGCGGAACAAGGTTAATCCCCGTCTCGGTCTGAAGACGCAGAAAAAAAATATTGAGATTGCTTATATCGTCAAAACAGTCCAGAACCCTTTTTGACACATTGGCAAAATCAATAAGAATGTAACTTTCATATTCCTTTTTTGCGAACTGTTCCGCGATAGTTGACTTACCTACACGCCGTGCACCTTCGAGAAGGACCGCATATTTATCGGCATAGTTTCGTTTCCAATTAAGCAGTTTGTCGTAGACTTTCCTTTTAAAATACATGAGTTACCTCCACAAAAAACCTTGCTAAAATATCACGTTTTTGCAATTCTTCAAAGTTTTTCTGCCAAAAAAACTGCAATTCTTCAAAATTTTTTCTGTCAAAAACATGAAGTTATTCAAAGTTTATCTTGAAAATCTGTCACTTTTTCACGGTATTTTCAAATGATTTTTGCCACTTTTTCCGCAAACCTTCTCAAAAATTTTCACTTTTTTTAAAAAAATTATCAGAAAAATCGGCACAAGGTGGAACTAAACTATTGTATTTTTGTTCAATTTGCTGAAAATTGAATGTTTTTTGAGTATTTTAATGGAGGTCGGGATGAGTAAAATTTTTAAATTGTCGGCAGTTTTGATTATGGCGCTTTGTTTTGTCGTTTCCTGCGAAAACTCAAGTCAGAACAATGGCAAGCAGGAATTTGAGGGAGACGGAACTGAAGAGTTCGTAACAGTCGGAGGTTCTTCGCAGGAAAAAGGTGATGCGAACGGCGGGGACTATGCTGACGAGGAAGCAGCGGCTGATGCTGAGGCTCCGAGTGACGATGCGGGGAACGGAAGCGGAGAGGCAGAGCGAGAAATCGTTGAATCTGATATTTACAAGTTCGACGGAAATGTTCTCTGGCTCGCAAACCAGTACAAAGGTCTCATCGCGGTCGATATTAAAGATCCGGAAAACCTTAAAATTCTCGGGAACCTCAGATTTCAGGGATATGTCGGCGAGATGTATCTTCAGGAAGGCAGAGCTTACATCCTCGTAAGCTATACAAATTCGAGCTACGAATACGATGAGATCTACTATTCCAACAAGACTTATTCAAAACTTATGGTCGTAAACACCGAAGATCCGACAGATCTGAAACTCATCGGCGAATTCGAGATCGAAGGCTGGATCACCGATTCGAGACAGGTCGGAGACGTTATTTATGTCGCTTCTACGGAATACACTTATTACTGGTACGGATGCGACGGCGACGGCGGCGTGTCCGGGAAAGACCAGATTTCGATCATGTCGATCAATGTCAAAGATCCGGAAAATATAAAAATGGCAGACAAGGTTTCGGTCGAAGGATACGGATATACGCTTTATGTTTCGCAGAAATCGATATATGTTGCCGAAGCCGATACTTACTACTGGGATGAGGATTACACCGAAGGTTATCCGGTAACGATGTTCGATATCAGCGACCCTGAAGGAAAAATCGTAAAGAAAGCCGAGTTCAGAACTGACGGTTTTATGAGCGACCGCTGGAAAATGCACGAAGTCGGCAACACTTTCTTCGCTGTAAGTTCATCATCGCAGTGGGGTAACGGCGATTCCTTCATCGAAAGTTTCGATGTCAGCGATCCGAAAAACATCAAAAAGCTCGACAAACTCATTTTCATGACCAAGCAGCAGCTTTACGGCACGAAATTCGAGGGCGACAGAATGTACGCCGTCACTTATTTCCAGCAGGATCCGCTTCACGTAATCGATATTTCCGATCCGGCAAACTTGAAGCAGCTCGGAGAACTTGAAGTCCCCGGATGGTCTGATTTCATCGAAGTAAGAGGAACGACGATCCTTGCAGTCGGACGCGACAATTCAAAATCCAAGATCAGTATGTACGACGTTTCAGACCCTGAAGATCCTAAAGAGATAAACACCGTCGAAGTCGGCTCAGGCTACAGCTACAGCGAAGCAAACTACGACTGGAAAGCGTTCAAGATTTTTGATGAACTCGGTCTGATCCTCCTTCCGCTTACCGATTACGACTATGATTCGTGGGATAACATCTACAAACTTTACCTCATTGATTTCGATCTTGACAACGGTTTGAAAACACGCGGTTACATCGCTTCTGACAGCTACATCAGACGCGGCGTGGCGATTCAGGATCTCATTTTCAGTATCGGCGAAAACCACCTCGTAACAGCTGACGCAAGTGACCGCGACAACCCGAAAGTTCTCTCGGAACTTACACTCGCTGTCTATGTCAACGGCATTACGAATTGCGGAAAAGCACTCTGCGGATTTGATCTTGACCACATGAATTTCAATGCATACGACAAAACCACAGGCGAAACAGTCTGGACGACAAAAACACTGCCGCAGAATTCGTATTCCTACGTCAACTTTGCAAAGAACGGTAACTTTGCTTATATTTCCCGCACAATCATCAACAGTGAAAAAAACGATACCGAACCTGCCATAAAAGTCATAAAATTCAGTGATGACGGCAAATTTGAAGAAACCGGGGACTTCTTCCTGGGTGAAGGAAACGAGCTTACATGGATCCAGAACGCCTCCGAAAACAATGTCATAGCAGCTATTGTCGAAAACACAGACTGGTATGAAGATCATTCCGGATCAAGACAGATGATGAGACTGCTTGACATGAACAAGCCTGAAAAGGGAATAAAAACGACCGATTTCGATTTCGATTACGAGTTCCTTGACTATGGAAGAAAAATCTTTGCACTCAAAGACAGCTTCTGGACAAGCGGCTGCAAACTCAAAAAGGAGGATCCGGAAAACGGCGATCAGTATCTCTGCTACGCGCTTTCCTACGATGCAGGCAGCCCGTCGAGCCCGAAAGAAAACCAGCGTATCAATATCCCGGGCGAAATTGTCGGAATCAGCAAGGACGGAAAATATCTCTACACACAGACCCCGACAATCTACAGCTATTCGGATGACGAAGACTCTGTAAGCAGTGACGATGACTACTACTGGTCAAGTTCCAGAACTTACGACTTCTACATTCTTAAGCTCAACGACAGCAAAACTGCTGTAAAAGTTGTCAAAAAAGAGACTGTCAGCAATTCATACAGCTACTCTGACGGCAAATATGAATCTACGGCAAACAACGTTTACGCCAAAAACGACAAAGTTTTCTTCGTAAAGACTTTTACCGGCGAAGAATGGAATACCTGCTCCTACAGAAGCAGCGGAACAACGGAAATCAGACTTGTTTCGGCGGCTGACGGCAGGGAACTCTACAAAAAATCGTTCGACAACGCGAAATCAATTCTCAATGTAAACGACGGCGGCATGCTTGTTTCGACTACTGAAGGATGGACTTACATCGCTCCCGACGGCAAGGAAAAATCGGGCAGTGACGACATTTCATTTGCAAGTTACTACAATTACTACGGCTACCGTGACACCTACAACTCAGAACCGCAGCTTATCGACGGAAAAATCTACATCGCAGCCGGCTGGGACGGCATCTATTCGCTCAACGTAAAATAGATCCAATCAAAAACCAATCTTTATTGAATTTTTTCTCAGTTTTATTAAAATACCGCCCGAAATCTGTTTGCGGGGGTGAACCATGAAATTCCTGTCAATGAGTCTTACAGACAAAGGTTTGGTAAGAAAAAACAATGAAGATCATCTTCTTGAAGTGCCTGAACTCGGACTTTTTGCAATTGCGGACGGTATGGGCGGCGAGCTTTGCGGCGAAATCGCTTCCGAAACAGCTGTAAATGCTCTCCATGATTTTGTTACGGAAAACCGGGCTGTCATCGATGCTTTCCAGATGAATTCAAGCACGGAAAACAAAGCCCAGGTGCTCGATATGCTTGCCGATGCTCTGAGAAATGCCAATGTAAAAGTTTTCAAAGAGGCCGGTAAACGCGATATCGACGGCAAAATGGGAACGACTCTTACCGCTCTTCTCGTAATTGACAACACCGGTTTTATGGTTCATGCCGGAGATTCAAGACTTTACATGATAAGAGACAAAACTGTTACACAGCTTTCGACTGATCACACCCTGATAAACGATTACAAAAAGCAGTTCGGCGACTATTCAGGCGTTTTTGATGCCAAATTCAGCGGAATCCTGACAAAAGCGGTCGGCATTCAGGAGTATGTCGAGCCTGAAAAACTGACTTTTGCGATACTTCCCGAAGACAAATACCTTCTCTGCTCCGACGGGCTTTACAACGGTCTCGGCTGCGACACACCCGATTTCGGAAACATTTTCGAAACTCCGTTTGAAGATACTCAGAAGGAGAAGGAACGGCTGAAAGAGGCTATGCGCGGCCTTACCGATGTCGTTTATAAAAACGGTGCACCCGACAATGTTTCGATAATTCTTGTTTCAGCCTTCAGCGTTGACGAGGAAGAAGTTACAGGAACGCGAGAATTCATCAAAAAATTCGATAAGATACGCTCAATCGAGCTTTTCAAGGATCTTGAATACAGAGAGCTTCTCGCCGTCATGGCTCAGGTCGAAATCAGAACTTACAACAAATACGACGTCATTTCGAAAATGTCGGCTTCAGACAGAGAACTTTTCATCATTCTTGACGGAAAAGTCTCCGCTTTGAAAGGAAGCAAACTGCTGAAAACGTTCCGCAGCGGCGATCACCTCGGCGATGTAGCATTTTTGAGCGGCGAAATACCTTCGTACAACCTTCTGCTTGACAAGACTTCATCGTTTCTGGTCATCAAAAAGTCGGCTTTTGACAAAATAGTTGCCGAAGAACCGATAATCGGCGTGAAACTTCTCACTCAGCTCGCAACGGTCCTCGCAAAGCAGGCAAATATCGCGGCCGACCTCATCAACGAACAATGATCTCTTCTTCGATTTTTATTCTACAGTTTTTTTTCTCTTCTCTGCTCTTTGATTTTTCAGGGAGCGACATCGAGAAACATATCGAGCAAAAGATACAGTATTTTCAGCAGTTTACACTAGAAGAAAAAGAAGAGTTCTGCAAATCGGGAGATGCTTTTTCGTGCCGGATCCTCTTTTTGGAGGCACTGAAATCCAAAGATAATTCCAAAAATCCGGAAGACTACCTTGCAATTATGAACGACAGGGAGAAAAGTACCGGACTCTATCTTTATGCAGCGGACAGATGGGAAGATATTTCTTTAGAGAAATTAAAGAGTTACCTTGCAATACTTCCGGAGATCCCGGCAAGAAGCCTTTATTCGGTCTATCTCAAAAAACTCTATCTTTCGGGCAACGTGAAGCAGTTTATGGAGGATTACCGGCAGGAAAACAGCCCTACCCTCACGCAGTTTTACGTCACCGAACTTCTAAAGCGCGATCCCCAAAGCGGCATGGCTTATCTGCGGACTCTGAACATCTCTTTTCCCGAATCTTTCTATGACACTCTTTCAAAAATCGTCGAGCAGCATGCAAAAAAATTAGGAAACAAAGCCTACAGCGAATTCAAAATCTGGAGCCTTGAGTACAACTACCGCAAAGTGCGCTACAAACAAGTGATCCAGATGTCCACAGGATGGTTTCCGAACAAAAATTACGCGAAACCTTACGACTGGAGAGCGCATCTTTACCGCGCGATGTCTTATACGAAAAGGAGGGAACACACTCAGGCGGAGGCAATTTACGCAAAACTTGAACCCTACTGCACAAACGAAGAACTTACCGACAGTGACGTCTACAAATTTTACGGCGAATACGCCTATTCAGAAGCTGCTTTGGGCAAAAACGAAAAAGCAATAGAACTTTATCTTGCGGCATACGAGCGCTTCAAATCAAAGAATGAAGAGGCTGCCGGCGAATTTCTGTATATGGCTGCCGACATGGCGCGTCTTGCCGGACTTTTGGAAGATGCCGAGAAATATTACAGAACTTTTATCGCCTCATATCCGCACTCCGGAAAAATCGAAATCGCGCGTTTCCTCAACTTCTGGATCGATTACAAACGGGGGAAGTTTGCCGATGCTCAGAAAATACTTTCTTCAATAATTTCTGCAACAAACGAAATGAGTTACGACCATCAGCGGGCAACTTACTGGTTTGCGAGAGTTGCGGAAAAACTCGGTGAACAAGAGGTCGCGCAGGAAATCTACTGCGAACTTGCAGCAAAAATCCCAGCATCTTTTTACGGTTCTTTCGCGGCAGGAAGAGTCAAAACAGAAAACATAAAATGCACCGAAAGCAAAGTTACCTCAGACGATAAAACAAAATTTCACGATGAAACGATGCTTC
The DNA here is from genome assembly GCA_017645765.1 of bacterium. Classification (GTDB taxonomy): domain Bacteria; phylum UBP6; class UBA1177; order UBA1177; family UBA1177; genus UBA1177. The sequence goes on from JAGCNV010000046.1 coordinate 17,022, forward strand.
CTGAAACCGAATGGGTCATTGCGGCGATGGTAACTGACGACAAGAACATGACGGCGAAAGTGCTGAAAAACGCAGCAAAAACCATCGACAGCGACGGAGACGAAATCGACAGACTGGTTGCAAGTTATGCAGCAAAAACCGTGAACAACCACACACTTGCGGCAAATATTCTGAAATCTATAAGCAACTTTTCAAACACGTCGAAAGAGTACTTCAAACTGCGTTACACCGTTGCTTTTGAAGAGGAAATCCTCGCCCACTGCGATTTTTACGACGTCTCTCCGATATTCGTATTTTCAATAGCGCGGCAGGAAAGTCTTTTCGACACGTCGGCGATTTCAAGCAGTTACGCGATCGGACTTCTGCAGCTCCTTCCCGCTACGGCACAGACTCTGGCAACGCGCGAAGGTTACGGCAAAATCGAAACGAAAGATCTCCAGAAACCGCTGACAAACATCAGATTCGGAGTCAGATTCCTTGCCGATTTAGTTAAAAAATTTGACGGTCAGATCGCTCTCGCCGCAGCTTCATACAACGCCGGACCGAACAGGATAAAAAAGTGGCTTGAAAACGATCCCAAACGCGAACTTGATGAATTTATTGAAGATATTCCGATTTTCCAGACTAGAAACTACGTCAAGAAAGTTATGACGAACTATGCCGTTTACCACTACATTTTCTACGGAAAAGTCTACGACGGAATGAACTTCAGACTGCCTGCCGGCACGGCAAACTAAAACCTGTAAAAAGCTATAACCCTCTCCCCTTTTTCAAAGTCGTAGGTTTTTGTGTATTCAAGTGCCGAGTCTTTATAAGGTTCCTGCTGAGACGAATAAAAAACAACTAAACGGCCTCCTTCCTTGATGATTTTTTTACAATGAGCAAAGATCCCGTCGTCGATTCTTACGGCTCTTGAAACGACAACATCGAATTTTTCTGTGACATCGAAAAAGTTTTGATTGATCCCTTCGGCATTTGCTATTCCAAGTTCCGCCGCAGTCAGATTTATAAAAGAGATTTTCTTTCTGCTTTTGTCCAGAAGTTTGAAATCCGCTTCCGGAAAGTAAAGCGCAAGAGGGGTTCCCGGAAATCCGCCGCCTGTTCCAAGATCAAGAACTTTAGCGCCGTCAAAAAAGACGTTTTTTTCACTTGCCGGGAACAGTGAATCAACGAAATGCAGGAGTGCCGCTTCGTGAAAATCTGTCACTGTCGTCAGGTTGTGAGTCTTGTTCCAAAAAACGAGTTTTTCCCAGAAAAAAAACGCTTTTTCCGCGAGTTCTTCCGTGACGCAAACACCGTATTTTTCAAGATTTTCCGTCAATATCTGCTGCAATGTTTCACGTGAAACATTTTCGAATTTCTCTTTATTCATGGCTCTTTTTCAAGTGCATTATCAAAATTGAAATTGCCGCGGGAGTTATTCCCGGAATCGATGACGCTTCGGCTAAATTTGCCGGTTTCTGCCTCGTAAGTTTTTGCTTCACTTCGTTCGTTAGTCCGCTAAGGTTACTAAAATCAAAATTTTCAGGAATCGCGATTGAGGCAAGACCTTCAAATTTTTTGATTTCTTCCTTTTCTCTCTCGATGAACGAGGAATACTTTATTTCAACTTCCGCCCTATCCCAGATTTCGGATGTTTCACGTGAAACAAAACCAGCCACATCCTCTGCCAGAGCGCGCGAGAAGCAAGGTCTGCGCAGCAAATTTGCAAGATTCCCCGCCTTTGAAAGCGGTGCCTCCCCTGCTTCTTCAAGCCGTTTGTTTATCTCGGCTGTCGGATACACGGGAATCGAGTTTATCTCTTCAACCAGCGCTTGGACTCTTTCGCATTTTGCCTTTTCAACTTCATAAATTTTTTCATCAATGAGTCCTGCTGCAAATGATTTTTCGAGAAGCCTTTCGGCGGTATTGTTGTCACGGACGGAAAGTCTGAACTCTGTGCGGGAAGTGAACATCCTGTAAGGTTCGTCCACTCCTTTTGAAGTGATGTCGCTTATCATGACTCCGGTGTAGGAATCCGACCTGTTGAGAATGAGTTCTTTTTTGCTTTCAGTTGCCGAAAATCCCGCGTTTGCCCCGGCAACTAAACCCTGTGCGGCTGCCTCTTCGTAACCGCTTGTGCCGTTCACCTGACCTGCGAAAAAAAGCCCTTTTACGAATTTGCTTTCGAGTGTCATCGAGAGGTCTGTCGGATCGTATGCATCGTATTCGATCGCGTAAGCCGGGCGCGAAATCTCAGCGTTTTCAAGACCTGGGATCGACTCAAGAATTTCTTTCTGAACGAAAACCGGAAGAGATGTAGAAATACCGTTCGGATAGTATTCACGGCAGTCCCAGCCTTCGGGTTCGATAAAGATCTGATGTGACTCTTTATCGGGAAATTTCATGAACTTGTCTTCGATCGAAGGGCAGTATCTCGGGCCTATTCCTTCAATCGATTTTGCGCTTCCGTACATCGGCGAAAGATCTAAATTGGAGATTACAGCCTCTCTCGTTTTTTGGCTGGTACGCGTCAGAAAACATGGAATCTGTTTTGTCAGCCTTCCTTCTGTTCTCACCGAAAACGGCGTGTAATCTGTTTCTCCAGGCTGTATTTCCATCTTCGAAAAATCAATTGTTTTTCCGACGATCCTGACTGGCGTTCCAGTTTTGAGACGGAATTTTTTATGTCCTAAATCCACCAGAAAATCGGAAAGTTCAACGGATGCCGGCTCCCCTAGCCTGCCGCTTGAAAACATGTCGCGGCCAATGTGTATTTTGCCGTTTAAAAATGTTCCGCTCGTTATAACCACGGCGCGTGAAGAGAAAATAAATCCGTCTTTCGATTTCACGATGAAAGCGGAATCCTTGTGTTCTAGCGAAACGACTTCGCCCTGAAAAACAGTTAGATTTTCAACGTTGAAAACAAAAGCCTGCATGAAATTTTTGTAGAGATTTTTGTCGCATTGAGCACGCAGAGCCTGAACAGCCGGCCCTTTTCTTCTATTCAGGACGCGGTACTGGATCGCCGCAAAATCTGCCGATCTTCCCATCGCTCCGCCGAGCATATCGACTTCACGGACGAGCTGACCTTTTGCCTGACCGCCGATTGACGGATTGCATGACATCTCCCCTATTTTGTCGATCGAAATTGTAACGAGCAAAGTTTTCGCTTTTGTTCTCGCGGAAGCGTACGCAGCTTCGATTCCGGCATGACCTCCGCCGACAACTATGACATCAAAATTTTTCATAAAGACCTCTGAAAAACGGCTTCCAAATTTAGCTTCTGACGCAAAAACCGGGTTAAACCCGATTCGTTTATCGTCTGGCAAAAATTCGTCGATTCTGCGCCAAATACGGCGTTGTTTTGAAAATCGGTTGTTGCTTTCATCATTTCCCCAGGCAGAAACCACCGAAAATCTTATCATAGACGTCGTGACTCGTCAGATCACCTGCAAGATCACGAATTCCGTTGAAAATTTCCGAAATAAAGAAAAGTATAATTTCTATTTGATCCGAGTCTAAATAAAGTTTGAGCTCTTCCAATTTGTTCAGAATCTCTTCCGCTTTCCTTTTCTGCCAGTCGCTGAAAAAAACCGCTTCATTTTTGTCAGGCATGCTTTTTTCGATATTTTCACAGATCCTGTCGATCAAAATGTCGATTCCCGTGCCGTTTTTGCAGCTTATTTCTATCCCTCCTTCAAGCTCCGGATTTTCAAATTGCGGAAAATCGCACTTGTTTTTGACGATTAACCTAGATTTCATGCAGGTTTCGCGCAATATTTTACGGTCTTCTTCATCAAGCGGTTTTGATCCGTCGAAGACTAAAATCAGCAAATCCCCCTTCTCAAGCAGGTTTATGCTCTTTTCGATGCCCTTTGCTTCGACTTCAGAATCAGCATTTCTGAGCCCTGCTGAGTCTGTAAGATTAGCCTGAAACCCTTTTGCGTAAAAGGTTTCAGAGATATAATCGCGTGTCGTGCCCGGAATGTCGGCGACAATCGCCCTCTCCTGCCCCACCAGAATGTTGAACAGCGAGGATTTACCGACATTCGGCTTGCCTAAAATAATGATTTGATAGCCCAGAAGTTTCTCAAGAGCTTTTGAATTGGCTGAAACCTTGGAAATATCGAGGTTTGAGCGGTTTATAAGCTCTTTCAGCTTTTCAAAATTTATATCAGTTGAAACTTGATCCGGAAAATCCACGACAGCAGTAGCCAAAGTGTGAAAATACTCCCACTCGGGAATAAGATTTTTCAGCCTGTCAACGGCGTTATTCTCAAATGCAGCTTTGCGTGAAAGTTCGGTTGCATAAGGGTTCTCCGAGGTTATGACCGTATTTAATGCCAAAGCTTCGTCAACGCTCATTTTTGAATTTATTACTGCTCTGAACGAAAACTCCCCTTTCAATGCGGGTATCGCGCCGTTTCTGACTATCAAAGCCATAATCTCTTCTGCATTTTCGGAAGCCCCGTGTACGTGAAATTCGGCAACATCTTCGCCTGTGAAGCTGAAAGGTGCATGAAAAGTAAGTATCAGGCACTTTTCGACAACTTTTTCACCATCGTAAATTTTAATGAAAGACGCCGTTTTGTGCTTGAAAGAATCCGTATGCGTGAGTTTCGAGGCGATTTCAAACGCTTTTGTGCCGCTCACCCTGATTATTCCTATAGAACTTCCTTTAGCCGTGGCAAGGGCGCATATTGTGGTGTTTATTCTGTCGAAATACATTTTAAGAATTACTTAGACGGGCAAAGCGGATATTTGAGAACTTCGTCGGAAAGAGGATCTTCCTCGTAGTTGCGCCCCGGAATTTCGGTCGGATAGTAAAATTCAACGTCGTTTGCAACGATTTCAACGCTTCCGCCTTCGTAAAGATCTGCATTTTCAGGATAAACCGAGGTAATAAAAACCGAACCCGTGTATCCTATACCCATTATACATTCGGTACCGTTCTGCTTGTCAACAAGTCTGTAGCGGACAAGTTTCAAGATGTTGTTAACAAGGTCAAAAATATCGACCGCGTTGATTTTGTATTCCGCTCCGGTTTTTAGTGTGCCTGGAGCGAACTCAAGTTCGTGCCTCGGATAACCGTTTGCAGGATTCTGTTTGACAAAAAGCTGGCGTTTGTTGCCGCCGAAAGTGCCGGTGTAGTTGTCTGTAACTGCAAACGAAACCGAAGAGTCTCCGCTCTGCGGGAAAAAGCTGTCAGAATCTCCGTAAAGTCCGTTGAATGCAGCGTAGGGAAGGGCACCTTGCGAGAAATAATTCGAATCACCTGTTTTCGCGTTATCAAGGATGAATTTCGTCATGAAACGGACATTTAAAACGCCCCACGATTTTTTTTCGCATGTCGACATATCGAAAGCGGTGCAGTCGGCAAGGCATTTTGTCACCCCTGTCATGCCGGAATTGAGGTTAGAGCAGGTTATCGGGGCATCAGAATCGCATCTTTCACCGTATTCAACTGTTTCGTTTCCGCAGCCTTGCGGTAAGGAATTTTCGTTATCAGGCAGCTCATCTGAAATCCCGGGATCTGCACTCGGCTCTGGATCGGTTGCCTCGGGAGATGGTTCTGTCGGATCGGAGTTTCCGTTGTCGACCGGAGCATCAGCATCACCATACGTCTCTTCATCTGTTACAACATTGGAATAATCCCAGTCCGGAATATCCGAAAGTTCCTCGGGATCTTCTGCAACATCGCCACCGCACGAAATAATGAAAAACAAGCTCATAAAGAGCGTAAAAAGCAAAAATTTTTTCATACCAGCCTCCAGCTGAAAAAATAACCGGAAGATTATAGTGAAAAAGATAATTTTTTCAATAATTTGTCGACAAAAACTGTTCGCGCCGTCGATATATCGACATTTCGTAATATCGAAATTACGATACAATTTTCGGCGCGCTAATAAATAAATGGAAAAACTCTTTTTCTTGATTTGGGGTATTTATCGCCGAATTTTTCAATATACCACTGGCGGTTTGTGTGCGCTCTCGGCACGAGATTCGCCATCGTGAAGAAGACAAAAGCGAGTCCCGGAACTGACCATGTGAGGATCGCCCAGCCCGCCCATTCGACGATTTCGCCGAAGTAATTGGGATTCGCGACATATTTGTGGAAGCCTTTCATCGGAATGTGGTAGCCAGGGCCGTTTTCCTTTCGCAGATTGCGGACGATGTGGTCCGACTGGATGTTGATGAAAAGTCCGCAGTAAAACAGGATTGTTCCGATTATGAACTGCGGAGTCGCGAACCACGAAGTTTCATATTTTGAAAGAAAAAACAGCCAGCAGCCGTTGACAAAACCGTTCATGCAGTTGAAGAAAAGCGACATCGCGATGATCGAAAGGGGCATTTTCGCGCCGTTTTTAATGAGAAACGGGTAAATCAGGTCGCGCTGGACATAGTGCGAAAGCCAGATCCCGAGCATTACGCCCGTGACTGCATTGACGTTTCCTAAAAATGCGAAAACTATCGGAAGAATGACGACGGGCGATTCCATTATCATCCAGCCAAGTTTCGGATTTATCGCGGGACCCCACTTTCTGCTGCTGTGCCTGCCGTAGCCGGCTGTCACGAAATAGAGCGAGATCCATGTGAAAACGCCGCTCACGAAGATAAAAACGAGAGTCCAGAAGTATAGTTTTTCCATCATTTTTTATCCTTTTTCGGCATAAGTTCGATATCTTTATTTTCGAATTTGTAAATGAGAACACGTTTGTAGCCGAGAATATTAAGTTCGACTTTTGTATAACCACTTGTGAAGTGGAAAAACTGGCCGTTGTTGAAGTCTTTCGCCTTATATTTTACATAAGGTCTTGCACCCATTCTGGGTTTTCCGGAAGTTCCTTCATTCTGCATATATTCGAGATTGTCGACTGCTACCCAGACGTGACCGACAAAATGCTCGACTTTCGGTTTTCTTGCCGTCATTTTGATTTTGTATGCAAGTCTTCCGTTTAGTTTTTCGACCGCAACAAGCTCGCGGATGTACTCTTTCTCGCCGTTTTTGTCGAAATGGGGAATACCTGGAGTTGATTCGTTCGGATTACAGGCGATAATGCTTTTACGTCTCGGTTTTCCGTCCGATTCGCAGGAGTGGAGCTCGTATTTGAGGTCTTTGTACCAGTCATCGTAGCGGGTGTAGACATATTTTTCAGTCTCGAGCAACTTGTTCGTTCCAGGTTCACGGTATTCAACCGTGACATGGCGCGTGTTTTTTACTCCGGCATAAGATTCATACATTTTCGAATATTTTGCCGTGATTTTGTCGATGACTTCCTTCGAAAATTCGGGTGTTATCGGCATTCCTTCGTAAACTTTGCCTTTTTCCGGCCCGGCTTTTGCGGCAGGCTGTTCAACCGGTTTTTGCTGGGCAGCTTCTTCCGCAAAAACAAAAAAACTAAATAAAATAAATGAGATAAAAACGATTTTTTTCATGATTTTTCACCAAATTCCAACAATAAAACTTTTTTAAGACCCGTTTTTGTCATTCAGGTTTCACTCAAGCCGAGTTTTCCCTTAAAAAACGGCGGATTATATTGAAGATAAGTTTTTTATCAAACAAACTCTTAAATTTATTGTGAAAAAATCAATAATGTTTATAATATCCCGCTTGTTTTTCGGTTTATTACCAATTTTGGAGGTTTCAATGAAGAAATTTTTGGCACTTTTCGCTCTTCTGCTTTTTGTCTGCACACTTTCTGCGGCGCAGAAGAACAGTTTCTCCACGGCTTCGGTAAAGAAGATCAGCGGAGTAACTTCTTTGGTTTCAGAGCTCGATATTCCTGTAAAAACGGATACAGATTCTCTGAAAAATTTTATTAAAAACGATTTTTACAAGGCTTTCAACATCGGCAAAAATGTTGAACCGGAACTTTTCCGTGCAGTCAGCATCGACGGAACTTCGATTTACAAATTCGTTCCTTTCTACAAAGGGATCAAAGTTGACGGCATCTACACCGTTCTCACAGTCAGAGACGGAAAAATCGACAGAATCACCAACGGTCTGTCAAATATCGACATCGACATCACGAAGATGATTCCTGAAAGCCAGGCTCTCAAATCGGCTATGAAAGTCAGAAACATGAAAGTGACACCGAAAGATTATTCCGTAGAAAAACTGATCGTCCGTCATTTCGGAAAATTCGTTCCCGCTTACAAAGTCAGATTTGCTCCGGTCACTCTTGCAGACAGCCGTTATCACATTGTTAACGCACTGACCGGCAAAGTCATCAAATCGAGTCATTCGACATACTTTGACGATCCGGAAGATCCGATATCTCCGGATGATCAGGAAGATCCTGCTGATTCTACCGATCCTGAAGAACCGACAACTCCGACGGTGCCGGTATGGGAATGCAGCGGCGAAGAGACCGACACGGCGAAGATCTGGAAGTTCAACCCGAACGTAACTCCCGATCTTGAAGAAGTCGAACTTCCGTGGGTCGCTTCCGTTGACGACAGCGAACTTACCCCTGAACTTCTCGGCTCGCTCATTACCGAAAAGGACGAAAAAGGGATCAGAAAGATCAGAGCTTACAACTGCCCCGATGACGACACTAAAATTCCGATCGATCCTTCGTCCATGATCGGCATGGATATCGGCATGACCTTCAATGTCCATGTCTGCCATCCGATGCCTCTTGCAAACAAATGCGAGAAAGGAAACTTCATCTATGACGACTGCGAAAGCGGCCACGAATTTTCCAAAGAGAACATCAAAATCGATAAAATCGACAAATGTGCCGAAATTTCGATGTATTACCACGCTTCAAAGATTTATGACTACATCCGCTCGCTTTACACCGACATCGATTCCAAAAACGAGTTCTATCTCCAGCACAATGACAAGGACAAACCCCTCAATGTCATCAGCAACTTTACGATGCCTGAGATTTCCATGGAGAATTTCCAGGCTCTTATGACGGGAGAAAACGATCTCGCGCCGTTCGACAACGCGTTTTTCACGCAGGAACAGCCGATGCTGAACATGCTGCTCGGAGAATTCGGAGTAAACGGAGACCTTCTTGTTTTCGGACAGGGAACCAAAGCTGACCTCGGTTACGACGGCGATGTCGTTTACCACGAATTCGGTCACGCTACGATCTACACTGCCGGAATCACCGGTCTTGAATACGCCGACAAATACGGTATGACTGTTGAGCCGGGTTCACTTCACGAAGGTATGGCAGACACGTTCGCATTCATCATGACCGACAACACCTGCACGGGTGAATACGCTTCGGAAGGCTTCATCAAAGCAAATCCGCTTTATAAAACTCAGATGGATACCGAAGGCGAGGGCGACAACATGATTTACTGCATGAGAAGCGCTCTCAACAAAAGAAAAGTTTTCGAAGATTTCGTAGGTGAAGTCCACTGGGACGGTCAGCCGTTCCTTGCTTCGAACTGGGATATCTACCAGCTCATCAAAGGAAACGACAAAGATACGCAGAAACACCGCGACAATCTGGCAAAACTTTTCCTCAAAACGCTCTATTCGATAGGCGATGCCGATGCTTCCTACAAACTTTGGGCAGAAACACTTATGTCCGAAGTCGAAAAGGATGACAACTTCAAAGGCAAAGCTGCTGAAATCAAAAAGATCCTCGAAGACAGGAATTTCTTTGAAGAAGTTCGTGCCCGCAGCTTAAACGCGCCGATCAAAGACATTATGTATATTCCGGCAGGCGGCGGCAGTTCCGATGAAGAAGACCCGACAGGCGGTCTCATGGGCGCAGGCGGCGGAATCGAGATCGAAGACGGAGAGAAAACCGCTAACATCGGTCCCGCTTACATCCAGTATTACTACGATGTCCCGGCAGACGCTCCCAAAGACGGACTCCTTCTCAGCGCCAACATTTCCGCCGACAGTTCAAGCTCGATGGGCGGCATGTTCGGCGGCGGCAGCGGAACTCCGACACTCCAAATCTACTTCAGAAAAGGCGCTCCGATAGAATACGCTGAAGGCGAAACCGCTATAAAAGTTGAAAAAGACGGCAAGGCTTCCGGCAATTCCGAAAAAGGCTGGCTCATTCCTGAAGTCGAAAAGGGTGCAAGATACTACATCCAGTTCATAAACACTTCAGCAGGTGCAGCGACTGTATCGGCAATATCCGTTGAATCGGCTGACGCTCCTGCAGATTCCGAAGTTTCCGACGAAGACACCGATGCTGCACCTGATGATGAAATGACCTACAGCGACGACGATCCTCAGGAAGAAGAAGGCAAAAAGAAAAAATCAAGCGGCTGCTCGCTTGTTCTTTAATTTTTAGTCCTCGCGTTCACAAATTTTTCAGTTTTTAAACACTCCACTTAATTTAACCAATTGAAATCAAAAAGGAATTTATTGAAATGTCTTGACAAATAAAGAGTTTTGAGTATAATGCCTGCGTTTTTGTTCTTACTTTTCGGAGGTTTTTATGAATCAGTTCAAACCTGATGATCTTGCCGTTTACCCTAATTACGGAGTAGGAAAAGTCGTTTCCGTCGAATCGAGAATGATGGGAAACGCTGAAGTTTCCTGCTATGTCGTGAATATTCTTTCAGACAGTTCGAAAGTCGTTATCGTTCCTGTCGATTCTGCTGAGCAGATGGGACTCAGGACTTTGATCGGACCGGATGAAATCAACAATGTTTACGACTGCTTCAAATACAAAAATCTCGATCTTTTGAAAATGAACTGGAACAGGCGTTACAGATCCCTTCAGGAAAAAATGAAAACCGGAAAAGTCACAGATGTCGCGACCGTAATATCCGATCTGATGTTCCTCAAAAAAAGAAAAGGTCTGAGTTACGGCGAGGAGAGGCTTCTCAACGATGCAGAAGACATTCTCGCCACAGAACTTGCAATAATAGAAAAGCTTCCAAAAGAAGAAGTCGTCACAAAAATCCACAACAGTTTCAAAACAAAAGAACCTAAAGAAGTAAAAGCTGAAGCTTAAATGATAACCGTAACCCCTGACACCTTAGTCACAGGCATTGACAGGTGGTATCTCGAAAAACTGCTTGATTTCGATTTTTTCTGGTATGCAAACCCGTTCGAACACTCTAAATCAAAAGGTTTTATCGTTCCGAAAAAAGATTTTTCGCTGAAAATTCCGATGACTCTGGTCGTTGATCTTGCCGAAATCGAAAACGATGCCGTTTTTTCGTTCGATCCTTCAAACACCGTCTTTTATTCGGAAGATTGGCGCGGAAACGCCTCGGCTGCCGCATCTTTTGTCAGAAATATTGTCCATTTTTCAAACGGCAAAGCTGATTTCGTGAAAAAAGATTACAAGATAACCGTTTAGCACTTATTTTATTAAAAAATTGCTTTTTGCCCTTTTTAATGTAATATCACGCGCGATTTTTTTATGTATGTTTGAGGTTTGAAATGATTAAGTTAGTGATTTTTTTGGTTTTTTCGGCTATTTTTTGTTCATGTGCATCTGAACCTGCCGCTCAAGAGGATAAACCTTCTTCTGCAAGAACGTCCGCTGCGGCAAAAGAAATGAGAGAGCATTACAGACTCACCTCCAAAGGTGACGAGATCAGGTTTGACGGCAATGTCTACGAGTTGAAACAGTACGATATCAACAAAGACAAAAAGCCTGATATTATTAACGTTTTCAAGAAGGTCCCGAACGAAAAGGGAGGTAATGACCTGTTGATTTCGGTTAAAATGATTGATCTCAACCACGATTCGAAAATCGATGTATGGCGTTATTTCAACGAAGAGACCGGCGCTGTCGTCAAAGAAGAGCTCGACCTCGATTTCGACAACAAAGTCGACCGTATCGATTACTTTATCGGCGGCAGTGTAGTAAGAAGCGAATTCGACTTCCAGTTCGATGAAAAAGCCGACATTATCAAAAATTACGATGAAGCCGGCCAGCTCATAGCAATAGAATTCGACCAGAACGGTGACGGAGCTATTGATTACTGGGAATATTACAGAAACGGCGTTATCGAAAGAATCGAAAAGGACACCGACAAGGACGGCAAACCCGATGTTTCCAAAATGCCGGGTGATGACGGTTTCAAGAGCATGGTTCCGGTTGACGAAAAACTGGAAGCAAAACCCGATGAAAATGTCCAGGAAAAGCCGGAAGACGAAATAAAAGTCGAAATTGAAACTTCCGAAGAGCCGGAACCAGCAGCTGCACAGCCTGCAAAAGAAGAAGTAAAACCGGCAGAAGAATCCAAATAATTCAGCGTTTTCTTTCTCCTTTCAAGAGATCTGAATGAGTGAATTTGTCAGGTTTATCGCTTTAAGATATTTCACTCAAAGTCACCGTAAACATACACTTTCTTTAATTTCACTTATTTCGGTACTCGGGCTTTCGCTTGGCGTAGCAACCTTGATAATCGTCCTTTCGGTCATGGACGGTCTCATCGCAAAAACAGAGGAAGTAGTTCTCAAATCTACGACCCACGCAAATGTTTACAAGCTTATCGGAAATTTCGACACATATACCGAAGTTGAAAAACAGATAAAATCGATCCCTGGCATCCTCGGAGCGACTCCCGTTGTGTTCAAAGAGGCTCTCCTGATGTCGGAAAAGGGACTTGCAACAGCTTTTCTCAACGGGATCGATCCCGAAGGTTACAAAACGATTTCAGACTTGTCGAAGCTTATAGTCAAAGGTAACTACGAATGTCTGGCAAAAGGGGAAAAGTGCGGATATGTAGCTAAAAATCTTTTCGAGATGAGTGAGATGGATGATTTTCTGGGAGAAAAACCTCAGCTTTTTCCGGTAATTCTTGGCGTTGATCTCGCCGCAAAACTTCAGGTTTCTCCGGGAGACGTTATTTCTCTAATCACTTCGGGAAGCAGAAAAACTGTCGGCGAAGACGCGGTGCCTGTGAGCGGAAATCTTGTTGTTGCGGGTATATTCGAATCGGGAATGTACGATTACGACTCCCGTTATTTCTACGCCGGGCTTGAAGAAACTCAGCAGCTTCTCGGAATCGGACGCAATGTGAGCTTTGTTTCGACAAAAGTTGATAAGCCAGGAAAAATACTGGATTTCAGAGAACTAATGATCGAAAGGACCGGGGGCTTTCCTTTTGCCGTGCAGGACTGGCGCGACCTTCACAAGACAACTTTCAAATTTTTCCGTTTACAAAAACTGATAATGTTCATAATCCTCGTCTTTATCGCTGTTGTCGCTTCGTTCGGAATAATTACGACTCTTATCATGCTCGTAATAGACAAAACACGCGAGGTTTCGATTTTGCGTTCCGTCGGTGCTAAAAAGAGGATTATCCGCGGAATTTTCATGTTCGACGGCTTCATAATCGGGCTTCTTGGAACGGTTCTCGGCTCTATATTTGCCGTATTGATTTGTTTTCTGCTGAAAAACATCGAATTTCAGATAAGCAAAGAAGTTTATTTTTTCTCGACTCTGCCTGTACAGATGTCGTTCAGTACTTTTGCGGTCGTTATTTTTTCTACGCTTCTGATCTCGGTCGCGGCAACGCTTTATCCGAGTATCAAGGCTTCCGGAATTACTCCGGTGGAGGGACTCAGACATGAGTGAAAACACGATACTGACTCTGGAAAATATAAAAAAATCCTACTTCGTCGAAGGACACAGGATAGATGTCCTGCGCGGCGTAAATCTGGAAATGAAAGAGGGGGAACACCTTTCGCTTACCGGAAAAAGCGGTTCGGGGAAATCGACATTGCTCAATATTATGGCGACCTTGGAAAAACCGGACAGCGGAAAAATCCTGCTAAAAGGGGAGGAGCCTTCGAAATTTTCTGATGCAAAACTCAGCTCGTTCAGAAACCGCGAAATCGGCATAGTTTTTCAGTTTCACCATCTTCTTCCGGAGTTTACGGCGCTTGAAAACGTCGCGATCCCGCTGATGCTGACTCAGTCGAAAAAAACAGCTCTTGAAAAAGCTGAAAAAATGCTTGAAAGAGTCGCTCTTTCGCACCGCCTGAACCATAAACCGGCGGAACTTTCGGGCGGAGAGCAGCAGAGAGTCGCCATTGCGAGAGCACTTGTCACGGAACCGTCACTTCTTCTGATGGACGAACCTACGGGAAATCTGGACAACGAGACAGGAAAAATGATAATAGCACTCATTCTTTCCATTGCTGAGGAAAGAAATTTGACGACTCTTTTCGTGACGCACAATCAGGAGTTTGCCGCGGAAATGGGAAGAGTAATTGAAATAAGCGAAGGAGTTATCCGTAATATATGAATAAATTTTTTCTTTTTTTCGCTATATTTCTTCTTTTTCTGCCGCTTTTCGCGCTTCAGGTAGACGATGTTGCGGTTGAAGGAACGATCAGAACGGAACAGTCCATCCTGACACAGTATTTCAAAGAAAAACGGGACTATAGCGAAAAGGAAATCAATGAAATCCTTGAAAAAATCATCGCTATCGAGATTTTTGAGGATGTTTCGATCTACTACGATGACTCAAAAAATCTTTTGAAATTCAAAGTTGTCGAGTTTCCTATAATCCGCTCGGTAAAATTTTCAGGCAACAAGAAAATTGACGATGACGACATCAAAGAAGTCCTCACTGTCAAGAAGAACGAGCTTCTCGACATGAACAAAATTTCCAAGAATACCGCAGCGATTCTGGGTTTGTACCACGATAAAGGCTTTCTTTCGGCAACTGTTGACGCGGATGTGGCGCTGAATAAGGAAAAGCAGGAAGTCAACATCGACTTCAAAATTTCGGAAGGCAAAAAAAGCCGCGTCAAAAAAGTGACGATCGTCGGCAACAAATATCTTTCTGAAGCCGAACTCAAAAAGTATATGGCTGTTCAAGAGGACGGACTTTTCTCGATTTTCAACGACGGCGGCTACAAAAAAAGCGCGCTCGAAGAGAGTATGGGAGCAATAACATACCTCTACAATGAAAACGGTTTCGTCGACGTCAAAGTTTCCAAACCGACTGTCACTATTTCGAAGGACAAGCGGGATATCTACATTTCTTACATCGTCGAAGAAGGAAAACGCTATAAAGTCGGCAAATACGAGGTCGAAGGCGATCCGCTCGACAGCGGCAAACTACCCGATATGAAATTCTCGCAGAAACCCGGCGAATGGTATCAGCACTCAAAAACAATAAAAGATTTCGAGACTTTGAAAAAAATATACGGCAATGAAGGTTATCCTTTTGTCGAAATTCTTCCAGGCAGGCATCTTGACGACAGGCAGCAGTCGGTAGACATGAATTTCATCGTCAGAAAAGGGGAGAAGTGCTTCATTGAAGAAATCTCGTTTGCCGGCAACGACAGGACACGCGATAAAGTTCTCCGCCGCGAGATCGAGATTGCGGAAGGTGATCTTTTCAACTATTCGCGTCAGAAGGAAAGCGAATATAACCTGAAAAGAACAGGTTTTTACGACGAAGTCAAAATCGAAGTCGTCAAAGGCTCTTCTCCGAACATGGCGAAGATGGTCATCACGGTCAAAGAGCGTAAAAGCGGAACATTCAACGTCGGCGCAGGCTTCTCCTCTTTCGAAAGTTTTCTTTTCAACGCAAAAGTCGAGCAGAACAACTTCTTAGGCTACGGTCAGAGCCTGAGCCTTGCAGGTCAGCTCAGCAAAATGAGGCGTGAAGTGAGCCTCAGTTTTTACGAGCCGTGGTTTGTCGATTCCAATATTTCGTTTAATATTTCATTTTATTACAGATATTTGAACTATGATTCCGATATTTACGAATACTACGCCGACTACAGCCAGAACAGCTTCGGTTTCAGCGTGACCTTCGGTATCCCGCTTGCTAAGTATCTGCGCGCATATCTCGGCTACAAACTGAAAAAAGTCGATATCAACGGAGCGACGGAACACCAGATGAACTATCTTTACCGCGATATATTTTCGTCTGGCCTTACGGCGCGTCTCGCTCTTGATATGCGAAACGACAGAATGTACGCAACTAAAGGTATTTACGTCATCGGCGGAGTCGAATACTTCCCGCGCTGGATGGGAAGCGACGAGGACATCCTCAACCTCGACTTCAACTTCAGATGGTATCAGGAACTTTTCCTGGGTGTCGTTTTCAGGACAAATATCGAGCTCGGCTACAACATCCATCTTCAGAACAAGCCGCTGCCTTACGCCGAAAGATTCAAGCTCGGCGGAATGTACAGCGTCCGCGGATACCCGTTCTATTCGATCGGACCAAACCACGACCGCAGCGACACCGAATATAACATCCCGTCCGACGGAAAGGATCCGACAAGTTCGACTTATCCCTACATTATCGGCGGCGACAAGCAGTTCATAATGAACAACGAGCTTGAGATTCCGATCGTGAAATCGATGAGGATCAGCATCGTCGGCTTTGTCGATCTCGGCAACTCGTGGGCGAAGGACGAACATCTTTTCTACATAAATTCAAAGGATAAGGATATTTATGACCTTCCGCTCGGCGTTTTGTGGAGCGCCGGATTCGGTCTGCGCTGGGTAACACCGATGGCTCCGCTTTCGTTCGAATGGGGCTTCCCGCTCACTCCGAGACCGGGTGACCCGAAATTCCAGTTTGAATTTAACATTAAAAACTCATTCTGACGGAGTGCGCATGAAATGCTTGGCGAAAATCGTTCTTTTTCTTTTTCTGCCGGGCTTTTTCTGCGGCTGCGAACATAAAACAGAGCTGAACACGCTGACTTTTTCAGGCATGGGAACCGTTCTTTCGGTAATTTACACCGGCGAAAGAAATGAAGTTTTGGAAAATGCTGTGAAAAAAGATGCAGAAACGGTTGAAAACGAGCTCAGTTATTACAAAGAATCGAGTTTTGTCTCGATACTCAACCGCGAAGCTCACGAAAAAGAGATCTCTGTGCCGGAACATGTCTGCAAACTTATTGAAAAAAGCATTCAGTTCGGCGAAATGAGCGACGGAGTTTTTGACATAACCTACAAAAGCACGGGCGAACTCTGGGAAAACAACGGAAACAAAATCCCGGATGACAAAACGATTGAGGAAAAACAGCGTTTCGTAGGCGGTGACAAACTGAGTGTCAACTGCGCCGAAAACAAAATAAAATTCGCCAGCAAAGGTGTAAAAATCGATTTGGGCGGAGTTGCTAAAGGTTACGCGATCGACAGAGCCGCTGAAATCATGAAGAAGCACGGTGTCGAAAATTTCATCGTGAACTACGGCGGAGACATGCTTTTCTGCGGAAACAAGGGGGGAAAACCGTGGTCGATAGGGATAAAAAATCCGGACAAGCCTTCGGAAATACTGAAAAAACTCGAACTGGGGACTTCGGGCTGCAAAGGGGTTGCTACAAGCGGTGACTACGAGCGGTTTTTCGTGATAGAAGGAGAGACTTTTTCACACATCATGAATCCTAAAACAGGCAAACCGGTCAAAGACGCGAAATCGGTCACAGTTATAGGAGAAAATGCTACTCTCACGGATGCCGCCGCGACTGCCGTTTCGGTCGCTCTGCATGAAAAAGAAAGAGTTGAAAAAATTATGGAAAAATTCCGCGTAAAAATATATACTCTCAGCGGAGAGGATTCTGTTTTGAAAGAGTGGTGAAATAATATCGTAAAAATAGGTTGTCAAATGAAGTGTTTTTACTGTTCATGCACTGATGAAAACAAAGACGCCGGTTTTTGTCACGGTTGCGGAAAAGAATTGGCGCGACTGTGTCCCGTCTGCGGGATAAAATATGACAAAAACGCGAAATTCTGTATGTCGTGCGGTGGAAAACTTGAAGATCTTCCTGCGAGAAAAGCTGAAAACGCTGCACCGGCTGCGCCGCAAAAGGTCGAAGATGAAGGGATAAAGATCGAATTCGACGATGATGTTCCGCGCGGTGTTTCAAATGTCGCGTCAAGTCCGGCAAAAAAAGAAAAAGAGGAGTTTGTCGAAATAGATCTCGGCATTGAAGCCGCTCCCGAAGAAGATCCCGGCGAAAAAACGCTCAAAGTCCATACCCAGCCTGAACCAGAAAGAAAACCGCGCGTTACCATAGAAATAAAAATGGATGATGAACCCGCCAAGAAAGAAAAAGAAGAAGACGTGCTTGAACTCGATTTCGAAAAACAGGTCGCCGAGCAGCGCAAACGGAACACTACAGAATCCCGGGCTCATCGAAGAACCACACTGGAATCGATCGAAAACGAAAAGGGTGCCACCGATTTCATCACAAAATGGGAACCGGCGAAAGAAGCCGTTAAAGAACCCAAAAAAATAGAAAAACCGAAAAAAGCGCCCGATAGTTTCGATGCACTTTTCGAAGAGCTTACAACCTTGACCATAAAGGTTGAAAAGGAAGTTACCGGAACCTCAGACAAACAAGAAAAAAATGATTTTCAGGATTTGTTCGAACCGGTAAAAAAACAGCCTGAAACCATGCCGGAAAAACTGACGGAACCAGAACAGCACACAGTTTCGGCAGAAGAACCCGAAGTTTTGCAGGAAGAGCCTGAAGAGCTTATGCTTGAAATCGAACCTCAGACATCTTCAGCTCAGAAGGAACCTGAAGAAGAAATAGAGCATGAACTTTTTACTGAAGAGCCCGATGAAACCAAGTCGGAACAGCCTCAGCCTCAACCGCAGAAAACGGGACAGGCCGCCGCTGTAGCTTCAGGAATAATGTGGGCAAAAAACGCCGATACATACAAACTTAAACCGCGTCAGGTTAACGAGACTTACGATGTCTCGTTCGACGAATTCATCCGTGACACAGTAACGCCGGAATTTGAAGAATCGTGTATCCCGATGCTGCGGAAAATCGAGCAGAATTTCAGAATATGCAAAGGCGGAGCCTTTTTCCTGCGCGGTCCGTCAGGCATAGGAAAGAGCCGTTTTTTCAACAATGCAAAGGCTTTTTCCGAAAAAATAGAAAACACCGAAAATCAGGCTTTCAGAGTCGTTGTAAGCGATGCGAACATTTTTGATTTCGACTTCATGATTTTCATAAATCTCATCAAAAAACTTATGAAAATCGATGATAACACCGATTCAAAAACAGTTGCGGAAAAATTCGATTCTCTCTTCGGAGACGCCCTTCCGGACGGAAAAAAAGAGTGTCTCGCTGCTTTGATATGCCTCAATTTTGTACCGCTCAGGACAAAGTTGCCGAAACACGATATGGAATACCTTATTTCTTACATTCTTTACTGCCTGAGCCGCAACAAACCTGTTCTCTGGGTAATAAACAACGCGAATGCTCTGAATGTCAGAACAGTAAAACTTCTGTCGAACCTCCGTTCCTTTTTCGACTATGCGCCGATGTCGGTTATCTGCATGGTAGATCCTGACGCTCCGGTCCTTGCAAATGCCGAAGAGGAAAACATCTATGATTTCAAAGGTTTCGGTGAAGAAAAGCTCACAGAAACCATTTTTTCCGCTTTAGATACAAAAAGAATTCCTGCCGACATGGAAAAGCTTCTTCGCGAAAAAGCGGGCGGGAACATGCTGTTTGCCATTCAACTTACTGAATATCTTAAGGATTTAGGACTTATTTTCGAGATGAAGGGAAGCTGGCGTTTCGCAAAACTTCCCGATGATTTCGTATGTCCGCCGGACATAAACGAGCTGATAAGCAAGCGTGTCGCTCTGCTTTCGGAAGATCTGCTGCTCACTTTGAAGGAAATAACGCTCCTTAACCTTTATTCCGTTCCGAAAGAGTTTTTCGCCCTTGTTTCGACAACAGGCACTGAATGCGTGGATGAACTTATCAAAAAAGGATACATCGTATCTGACGGCGATTCACTGCGGTTCACTTCTAGAGCCGTCATGAATGTCCTCAAAAAAATGGTAAAAATCGGCAAGCAGGAACGCACTTTTTACCGCAATATCGTCGACAAACTCGCCGCTTCGCAGGCCGACATCGTTTCAATAAACAAACACTGGCTGCTTCTCAGCTACATCAATCTGGGCGGAATAGTCGACAAGAACATGAATTCGTTCCTCTTCTCGTCTGCCGCATACATGGAAAAACTCGGATTCTTCGAAATCGCGCAGAGAAGCTACCAGACGATCATTTCTTCTTTCGAAGCTGATGATACCGAAGACGACTTCAGAATCCTTCCTGAAATCAAAAATGCGCGTCTGTGGCGCATAGTAGAGCCTCAGTGGGCAAAAATCTTCTGGGAAAAGCTGCTGACCTACGCAAAACAGCATTTCGACTATCACCTTGAACTTCTCGCGAAATCGGAACTTCTCCTTCTCGACGAGAAAAACATCAATTTCGCCGCAGTCGCCGACATAATCAAAAAATTCCATATCGCAGGCTGCTACGAAGACGAGTTCCGCCTTATAGACAAAACAACGGATATTCTCATCGGCAACGAAAATCATCTCGAGGCAAACACTTTTGCAGTCCGCGGCTACAAACTTCTTCGTGACGTCATCGTAAAATCTGACGGAAAAGGAGTTCGTCCGGCAGAATTTATCTACATTCTTTACATCAGAAGCGCGTGCAAACTCGCAGAGATCTGCATAATGCTCAAAAACTATCCGCAGGCTACCGAAATTCTCGAAGAAGCTCTTAACTATGCGGAAAAATTCGGCGTTTCCTACTTCAAATCAAAAATCATGTTCCTGCTCGGAAAGATAAGAATGATGAACAAGGAACCATGGGAAGAACTCATCAAAGACGGTTTTTCCAATGCTCTCATCAGCATGGATTTCTCGATAATCAAGGCATTCCTTCACTTTTTTGAGGAAAACGGACTTGAAAACAAAGACTGGGTCGAACCTTTCCTTGAATACAAAAACTGCATGAATTTCTAACGAACCAGATTTATTTTTCTTACAGTTCTGAACCTTTTTGAAAACTCAGCGACGATTTTCTGAGCGGTTTCTTCGGTTTCGGTCATTGCGACGAGTGTGGAGCCGCTTCCCGACATGAAAACTTTGGAGGCTCCCGCAAGTTCAAGTTCGGTTTTGACGCGGGCGATCTCGGGAAATTCGGAGAAGACTATCTCTTCGAAATCATTGAAGATATGCTCTTTTTCCCAGGAGAAATTTTCCGGAACGCGGTTTGAAGTATTGCAGTCGGGATAAGTTTTGTCGAAAAGAGAGTAGGCGAGCTTTGTGTCGACGTGGATCTCGGGGTTTACGAGAACGAAAATGTCGTCGCTCTGCGGAAGATCGACCGGTTCGGTTTTTTCACCCAGACCTTTGACGACCGCAGGCTTTCCGAGAACGAAAAACGGCACGTCACTTCCGATTTTTGAAGCGATTTCAATAAGTTGAGTCAAACTCAAATCAAGTTTGCAGTATTCGTTCAGAAACTTCAGAAATGCCGCAGCATTGCTGCTTCCGCCGCCCAAACCTGCTCCTGTCGGGATCGATTTTTCGATTTTTACCGAAAATTTCGGAAGTTCTTTCCCGACATAGTTCCTAAGTGCCGAATATGCTTTGAAAACTATGTTTTTTTCAGTCTGAATTTCTTCGGCGATCCCCTTTGTGACAACTGAAAAAGTGTCGCTTTCTTCGATTTCCAATTTGTCGCAGATATCAATCGGGGCGAAAAGCGAACGGAGAAAATGCATTCCGCTCGCCTTGTCGCGCCCTTCGATCTTAAGAAAAATATTGATTTTTGCAGGAGAATAAATTGTTGAAATCATTTAAAAATAAGAGATTTTACTGGTTAAGCCACTTTTCGAACTCGTCGAACGAAAGTTCTCTTCCGAGGAAGTCGCGGACCATCTGCATACCGTCTTTTGCGCCGCCTGCTTTGAGAACCTGATCTCTGTATCTGCCCATGATTTCGGGGTTCATGAGACCGCCGTTCTGCTGAATGTAGCCATAGAAGTCTTTCGCAACTGAAAGTGACCACATGTAGGTGTAGTAGTTCGAGCTGTATCCTTCCAAATGTCCGAAATTCTCGATCTGATGAGTCTCTTCGTAGGTTTTCCAGGGTGAGAACTCTCTTTCGGTCTTTTTCTCGAAAGCGTGGTGATTGAAACCTTCGGCATCAGGATCCTGAAGGTAAACTTCAAGCGAAAGGATCGCAAGGTAAAGCTGTCTTGAAGTGTGGAGACCTTTGCCGAATTCATCTGATTTTTTCATCTTTTCGACAAGTTCAGCCGGGATCGGCTCGCCTGCGTCGTTGGTTGCCCAGAGCTGAAGGATCGGAGCATCCCATACATATTCTTCCATGAACTGCGACGGAGTTTCGACGAAGTCTCTCTGGCAGTTGGTTCCTGCGAAACGGATGTATTTGTGTTCGCTTGCAAGAATTCCGTGGATAAGGTGTCCGAACTCGTGGAAAAGGGTCTGAACGCTGTCGTGACCGACATAAGCCTTGCCGTTTACGGGTGTCGGGAAGTTTCCGACGATAGCCATTCTCGGAAGCCTTCCTTTGATTCCCTGCTGGTTTGTGAACATTGCGAAATGTTTGTATTTGTTTTCACGCGGATAAAGGTCAAGGTCGAACGTTCCGATCTGTTTGCCGTCGGAATAAACATCATAAGAAAGAATGCTTTCGTGCCATACGTCATCGCGTTTGATCTGTTTGAATTCAAGACCGAAAATCTTTGAATTTACTGTGAAAATTCCGTTCAAAACTTTCTGGATTTCAAAGTAGGGTCTGACTGTTTCGGGGTCATAGCTGAATTTTTCCATTCTGACAAGACGCGGAATGTAGAATCTGTCCCACGGCTCGACTTCGACATCGTCTTTACCTGCGAGCTGTTTTTTCTTCGCAAGAAGGATCTCTGCCTCTTTTTTAGCATAAGGCATTGATATCGCAGCAATTTTCTTAACGAAATTCTCTGCGTTTTCCGGATTTCCGATCATAAGTTTTGCCTGGGAATATTCAGGCCAGTTTTTGTAACCCAGAAGGTTTGCAAGTTTTTTTCTTGCTCTTAAAAGTTTGTCGAAAACCTCTTCATTTGAAGGATAAGCGACTGTCTGAGCCATGAAATACATCTCTTTTCTCAGAGTTTCGTCATCAGCCGATTCCATTACCGGGAAGTAATCAGGATAATCGCTGGTCAGAGTGATCATGCCGTTTTCGTCTTTCGCATGACCGTTGATAAAATCCTCGGGAAGCCCTTTGAGTCTTTCCGGAGAAACTTTGATGCTCTTTCTGTCGCTTGCGATGTTTGCATTGAACTGCTGAGCGATTGCAACGAGTTCTGCATTGACTTTTTTGATTTCTTCACGTGTTTTCTCGTCTTTGTCAACGCCCGAACGTTTGAAATCGTCAATGACGTCTTTGAGGAAGTGCTTGTCTTCATCATCGAATGACGGATCGTCAGCCGGGATTGCTGCCATGACTTTGTAAAGATCTGCGTCAAGGTTGATCTCCGAAAGGATCGCCATAAGTTCGCTTTCAGCAGCCATTGCAGCATCTCTCATTCCTTTGTCGGGGTGATTCATCTGATAAATTTCGATTTTGCCCCAAGCGTCTTCGATTTTAATTTCGAAATTGTTGAAAAGCTGAAGTTTTTCGATGGGTTTTCTTTCTGCCGGATTTGCCTTGATGTCCGCAATAATTGCTTTTACTGCGGCGAATTCGTCTGTGCAGTGCTTGTAGAAAGCGTTTCCTTTTTCACCGAAATCAGGAGCTTTTGCTCCAGCCTGTTCGGGCTGAGCAGCCTGTTCTTGAGCCGGAGTCTCCGACTGTTTTGCAGGTGCTTCGTCTTTTGCCGGCTGGCTTCCGCATGAAGCAAAGAAAAATCCGGCAATAACTGTCAGAATAACCAAGCTTTTTTTCATTTTTTCCTCCTTTTATGAAAAAACATTGCCTTTTTAAAGCACAAAATTTTAAGGAATAAGGAAAAAGTGTCAATTTTTCAACCGCAAATTTGCAAAATAATTTATTATTATTAAACTCTTGCGGTTTTTTGGTTTTTTAACTTTTTTTGGAGGATAAAATGTTGAATTTGAAGTACATCCCGAGTGTTGACCCGGAAGTTGCAGCAATCATCGAGAAAGAGGCTGAGAGACAGGAAGGCGGTCTTGAACTTATCGCCAGCGAAAACTTTACAAGCAACGCTGTCATGGAAGCGCAGGGTTCGCTGCTTACAAACAAATATGCCGAAGGTTATCCGAAAAAGAGATACTACGGCGGCTGCGAAGTTGTTGACCAGGTTGAAAAACTTGCGAAAGAGAGAGCTTGCGAACTTTTCGGCGCAGAGTGTGCAAACGTTCAGCCCCACAGCGGTTCCCAGGCAAATATGAGCGTCTACTTCACCGTCTGCAAACCTGGCGACACGGTTCTCGCGATGAACCTCAACCACGGCGGCCACCTCTCTCACGGCAGCCCGGTAAACTTCTCCGGAAAACTTTACAACATCGTTCCCTACGGCGTTGCGAAAGAAACCGGCAGGATCGACTACGACGAAATGGAAAGACTTGCCCTCGAGCATAAACCGAGAATGATCCTTGCAGGCGCTTCGGCTTATCCGAGAATCATCGACTTCAAAAGAATCCGCGAGATCTGCGACAAAGTTGGCGCGATCATGTGGGTAGATATG
Source organism: bacterium (assembly GCA_017645765.1). Lineage (GTDB taxonomy): Bacteria > UBP6 > UBA1177 > UBA1177 > UBA1177 > UBA1177. The sequence goes on from JAGCNV010000046.1 coordinate 41,417, forward strand.
GCTCACATTGCCGGTCTCGTAGCTGCAGGACTTCATCCGAGCCCAGTTCCTTACTGCGATTTTGTAACTTCGACGACCCACAAAACCTTGAGAGGCCCGAGAAGCGGTCTTGTTCTCGCAAAGAAAGAATACGAGAAAGACCTCAACTCCGCTGTATTCCCCGGAATGCAGGGCGGTCCGCTTATGCACGTCATCGCTGCAAAGGCTGTATGCTTCAAAGAAGCGCTTGACCCGAGCTTCAAAGTCTATATGACCCAGGTTGTCAAAAACGCTGCCGCAATGGCTGACGAATTCAACAAAATGGGTTATAACCTTGTTTCGGGCGGCACCGACAACCACCTTATGCTCATCGACCTCAGAAACAAAGGCAAAACTGGCAAAATCGTCGAGAAAGCTCTTGACAAGGCTCACATCACCGTCAACAAGAACATGGTTCCGTTCGACGATCAGTCGCCTTTCATCACGAGCGGTATCCGCGTAGGAACTCCTTTCCTCACCACAAGAGGTCTCAATGAAGACGATGTCCGCCATGTCGCAAGACTTATGGACAAAGTCATCATGAACATCAAGAGCAACGAGTTCAACCCGAAAATCGGTATCGATGACAGCATCATCGACAGCAAAGTCATTGAAGAAGTTCACAATGAAGTTGTCGAAATCTGCAAAAAATACCCGCTCATCAACAGATAGTCCTTTTTCATAAACTTTTTCAGGTTGTCACATGAGATGTCCATTCTGCGGTTCAATTAAAGATAAAGTTATTGATTCCCGTTCCACTAAAGACGACTGTGAAATCAGAAGACGGCGCGAGTGCGAGGACTGCGGCGGCAGATTCACGACTTACGAGCGGATTGAGGAAATTATGCCCGTCGTAAAAAAGAAAAACGGCGAAAGAGAACCTTACGACCGGAACAAAATCAAAAAAGGGCTCATGATTTCGTGTCAGAAACGCCCCGTTTCGGCTGAAACGATCGACCAGATGATCGATAAAATCGAAAAAGAACTTCAGTCCTACGAAAAGAAGGAAATCGAAACGAGCGTCATCGGCGATATCGTCATGAACGTACTGAAAGAGGTCGACAAAGTCGCGTTCATCCGCTTCGCATCAGTCTATAAAGAATTCGTTGACCCGGAAGACTTCATCGCCAAAGTGAACGAAGTCCGCGAAGAAAATAAATAAATTTCAGGTTTTTAGTCTATTCCGCTTCGACAAGAAGACCTTTCAGATACTCTGTCTCGGGTGCGCTTACACGGATCGGATGGTCCGGCGCCTGATGGAGCTGCCGCAGAATTTTGAGTTCGCGTCCGGCATCATGCGCGGCAAAGGCAACTGCGCTTCTGAAATCGGCGAGAGTTACTGCGCCGGAGCACGAAAATGTTGCAAAAATCCCACCTTTTTTCACGAGCTTAAGTGCGTTGAAATTCAAGTCTTTATAGGCTTTTAACCCTTTTTCAAGATATTTGTTCGAAGGAACTAGTTTCGGCGGATCAAGAACCACCGAATCGAATTTTTTTCCTTCTGCGGCAAATTTGCGGAGAAGTTCGAAAACATCGCCTTTTATGAAAGTGTAGCGCGACGGATCAATCGAATTGAGCTCCATATTCCGGCGTACAAGCGTTTCTGATTCTTTAGAAATATCCAATAAAGTCGCGTGTTTGGCTCCATTTTTAAGAGCATAGACCGAAAACGCCCCGGAAAAAGCGCAGATATCAAGGATTTCACCTTTTGCAACTTCACCGAAAAACCTGCGGTTATCCCGCTGATCGGCATAAAAACCTGTTTTCTGACCTGAAAGATCTGCTTCGAAAAAGAGATTGTTTTCACGTGAAACAATTTTTGTAGATGCTAAATTTCCGTAAAGAATTCCCGATGTTTCCGGAAGTCCTTCGATTTTTCTGCCGTCACCGTCGCTTTTTTCGTAAACTGCTTCAAGCCCTGCCGTTTTTGCTATTATTTCAGCAATTTTAACCTTTATTCTGTCAAAAGCAGGGGTCGAAATCTGCAAAACTCCGACTTTTTCGAAGACATCGCAGACAATTCCCGGAAGCATATCCGATTCTGAAAAAATGAGTCGGAAAATGTTAGTATTTTCAGAAATTATTTTTTTTCTGAGAGCAACTGCTTTTGAAATTTTCTCTTCCAGCCACTCTTCATCCGGATATTTTGCCTCATCCCACTCAAGAAGACGCAGCGCGATACCCGATTTTCCGTTGTAGTGAGCCCACGCGATAAAATCTCCGGCAAAATCGCGAACGGCAACAGTCTCTCCGTCTGAAACTCCGTCAGAAATATGCTTCAGTGCCTTTGAATAAACCCACGGATTGTGGTTTTTGGCCAGTCTTTCGCGCCCTTTTTCAAGCATGACGGTCTTATTCGGATTTTTCATTTGAGATTTCTCTTTCGTCAAGGAATGTGTTGAGGATTTCAACTATCGTTTTTTCTGGAAGGACTACTCCTGCCGCATCAGGAATATCCAAAATATTTTCAGCAGTTACGGTTTTTCTTTCGCCTACTGAAAGATTTTTGTCAAGAACGAGGACTTCCGATTGTTCAAAAAAGTTTTTGAACCTTTTGACAACTACAGCGATATTTCCGTCGAAAAGTTTTACAAGACTTCCTATCGGATAAATACCGCCCATCGAAAAGAACGCTTCTGAAATTTCTTTGTTGAACACATTTTTCGTGCAGTTTCTTATTACCGAACGCATCGCCTGCGGTCTTGTCATAAGGGGACCTTTGTAGAACGAATTTGCCGGCCATTTTCTTGTAACTGCCGAAAAATATGCGACAACTTTGAGAATTTCCCCCGAAAGAGTCCCGCTTGAAGCAGAGTTGTCAGAAAGAAGCGCTTTATCGGAAAAATCACCTATTCTGTAAGAAGCATTGACTGCCGCCTCGATTCTGTCGTAATTGAATTCATCCATTCTCGAAAGCGCTGAATAACCTTTTTCCTTATCTTTGGAAAAGTATTGGAAATAAGCCGAAACTGCGATCCTTTTTATTGACTGCATATCAATTTTGAGTTTTTTTGCAATCAGAACCGACCAGAAAACCATTGATGCTGCAAAAGCGCTTTCAGTTGAACCTTCAAATGAAGGAATTGATGCCAAAAACATCATAAATTCAATGGTTTCAATCTTTTTTGTGTTTGAAACTATGCTTATAAGATCCTGAACTCTGCGTTCAGTCATGCGGAGCGGAATACTCTCCGCGGCATCGATCATTTTGCAGATATCGCCGTAATCGCGCGCAAGAGAACAGTAAATCTGCCGCACAGACTGCTCAGGAGTATAAATCGGCAGATTACCGGATTCTTCAGGGTCGTAAGGATAAATTTCAATATGATCAAGTTGGGGAAGATCTGCTCTGACGCGTTCATAAGCCTTGATTTTCGGCTCTCGTCCTACCGGATACTTTCCGAGAACTGCAAGGAGCATCAGGATTTCCTCGTCGCGTACCCCTTTTTTGAAAGTTATTCCCGACATACAAAGCGAAAGGAACATATCGTAGACATCTTCAAAATACTTGTCGTCCTGCCTCTGGCCTCTGATCCTTACTTTGTCAACTTTTATATCTATTCCGTCAAAAAGAATCGAAAGTTCATCCTTTTCAGCGAAGAAAAAATCGAGAACCTGCTTGAAAAAGGTGATTTCTTCAGTGATTCTCTCGTTTTTATCGCCGTACATCTTGACGTTTTTCCAGAAAGTGAAAAGCGATTTTGAAAAGTTGTAGCGCCATTTTTTCGGCGAATTATCGTATTCCGGCCGGTTTCTTCTTTCATCCATGACTAACTCCTTCCCTCAAGAATGGAACGCGTTTCGCTGTCACCAGTCTGTTTTCCTTTTTCAATCCAGTTGCGCATAGCCATATTTTTCGCAGCTCTCTGCATAATAAATCCAAAAACTTGTTTTTTTATAGGTAAATATTTGTTTTTATTAAATATATTTCCATGAAGCGTAAAGAGGAACTCAAGGTGCTCAAGCATCGGTGTTATCATTTCACCTTTCATCAGACCAAGCAGAAGTTCTATCTCCTCTTTGTCCAGAGAAAGAAATTCCTGACTTGTTATCCTTCTTTTCACCTGCATGAGCACCATTGAAGGATTGCTTAATTTATTCAATGATTTCAATGCTATAATTCTTAACTCCCTATTTTCGGAAAATATCATCGAACCAGGCAGATCAAAGAATTCGTTTCTTCCAGAAGCCAGAATGCGGTCCATGTAACGTTCGTAGTCGGTAAGGTTGAATTTAGAACGGTTCGCCGGTTTGAAAATTTCGTTAAAAATGCTTTTTACCTTAAGATCCTTGACTTTTACGAGGTTTTCAACTGCCAGTATTCTGACTTCTTCATCGGGACAGAAAACCGCTCTTTCCCAATATTCAAGGTTCTCGTCCGCATCATAAATACTCAGAACTTTTGCAGCTTCTATTCTTATCTGTTTTACCTCGTGGTTCATAACTTCACGGACCTGCGGAAGAAATTCAGGGTTGTAAGCAAATCTCATGATATAGAGGAAATTTCTTACGATATGCCAGTCTGGGTTATCAATGAATCTCTGAACAACTTCTTTGTCTTTGAGATTTTTAGCCAATCCTTCAAGACATGCGAGACGCACCGCCTTATTGTCAAGTTCGCAGAGTTTGGTGAAAGCTGTTTCAAACTGCTCTTCGCTGATAAGATTGAGAAGATTGCTGAAACTTTTTATCTGTGAGGAATCTATTCCCAAGGCAACATCAAAAACCATATTGAGAAAATCTTCAGATTGTATTCTGTCAATGATCTCCTTGACTTTCTGATATATTATATTGCCTCTGTCTTTTATATTTTTTTCCAATAAAATCAGGTTACTGATATAAATAAAACCTGAAATGAAGTCCCCGTTCTGAACATTTTTTATGGCATATTCGCATATCTTTCCGACAATATTTTTATTGGATTCCCTGTCAGGATTAGAAAGAACGACATTTACCGCATTTTCAAGATATTTGCTGACTACGGCATCTTTTCCGCAGCTTTCCGCCCACTTGTTGAACTTTTCCATGTCAACAACAGGTAACATATTATATTCATTGGATATTTCTGAAAGTTCATTCACATTCTGCGGCGGCATTGAAAAAAGTTCGTCGGGCGTTACCGGCATAATATCGCTTTTAAACCAGCTTTCCTGCCACGGTTCAGGATCACCCATATCCGGATCGGAAATAGTTCCGATGTGAGTTATTCCGTAATCCCAAAGTCTTGTGTTGAAATCGTAATCGAGAAGAGTGTAGTTCAAAGTTTCCTGAATTACTGCGAAAAAATTGACGATTTCTTCTGGCGTTACACCTTTTACAAAATACAACTCCCTGATTTCATTGGTTAAAAATATGTTCCTGAATTTTCTTTCACCTTCATCAAAGAGTTTTATTTTGCGTTCCTGATAGTAAAAACCTACTTTTTTTGTCGTCACAGTAGCAAATGGAAGAAGATTGTGGATAACATCCATGTTCTGCTTCATCGTCTCTGTAAATTCGGCAAAAATCTTATCGCGCACCGAATAGATTTCCGTCATCTTGGATACTTTGACAAGCATAGCCATAATAGAACGGATGCCTCTGTAAAGCTGTGCCTTCTGCTCAAGCGGGATAGATTTGAAATATTCGGTAAGTTCCAGTTTTTTTCCAATATACAGCATCTCTTCCTCCTAAAAAACCCTTAAATATTACATTATTTTATTATTTATTCAATAAATAGTGCTTATTTTTTTCCGAAGCATAAAATCGGAGGTGTTTTGAGTTTTGAAATGGAGAAAAAAATGTTGAAAAAACTTATAGGCGGTCACCGCGGAAGTCAGAAAAAAGCCCATGAAAACACTATTGAAAGTTTTTCTGCTGCAATTTCTGACGGAGCCGATTTTATAGAATTTGATGTTCGTTATTCCAAAGACCTGAAACTGATAATTCATCACGATCCCGCTTTAAAAGGACATATTCTCAAAGAAATGAACTATGAAGAAATAATAAAACTTTCGGAAAGTCTTGGTTACAAAGTGCCGCTTCTGGAAGATGTACTTGAACTGTGTAAAGGAAAAATCAAACTCGATATTGAAATAAAAGAGCCTGAAACTACTGAAGAAACTATCGAAAAAACACTATTATCTTTTAAACCAGACGAGTTTATAACAACTTCTTTTCATGACTCTGTTTTAACAAAAATAAATAATAATTTCAAAGAGTTAAAAAAAGGACTTTTATTTGACGACACTACTAAAAAAGATTTGAGAACAAGAATATTGAATCTTGAACCTGATTTTGTTCTTCCTGACTGCAACAATTTTGACTTTACCGTAAATGATCTTATTCCTTCACTGCCTTTTGAAACTGAAGCTGTTTATTGGAATGTCAATACCATTGAAGAGATGCGAAAAACTTTGAAAAACAACCTAACTAAAGGGATAATATCAGACTTTCCAGACATTGCTGTCAAAGAAAACCACTGTTTTCAAGGGTAAATCTAAAAACTATTTTTTTTCTTGAAAAGTAACTAATATTTGGCAGAATAGCTGGAACTTTTGGAAGGTACAAGAGGATATAATGTGGAAAACAATAGTAGAAGAACTTAAAAAAGCAGGCAATAATGAAATAAATACTTTTATAGACGCTCTTTCTTCTAAAGAAGAATCAAGAGAAAAAATAGTTGTAAACTGCAAAAGTAAATATGCTTATGATTTTCTTAAGAAAAACAATTACTTATCAAAAATAGAAAAAACTGCAAAAACTCTGTTTGATGAAAATACTGAAATTCAATTTATAGTAATTCCGGAAAACGAAGAAAAAGGTTTACAACTTGAATTCGACTTTGAAAAAGAAAATAAAGATAATAAAAACAATGATAAAACTCCCGATGAGTATGAAAAATACAAAGAATACACTTTCAATAATTTCGTAATGGGTCCTTCAAACGCAGGCGTATATCTTGCAGCACAGGCTATAGCAAAAAATCCAGGAACAGGTTACAATCCGTTTTTCATATACGGTGATTCAGGACTTGGAAAAACTCACATAATACAAGCTATAGGAAATTACATAGTAAGCAACAAACACAAAAAAGTTTATTATTCAACTACTAATCAGCTTTTAATAGATTATATAAAAGCCATTGAATCAAAAACAATCAATGATTTCAGAGAAAAAATAATTAAAAACGATGTTCTTCTTATAGACGACATTCAGTTTTTATCTGGAAAATCAGGAACTCAAAATGAATTTTTCTACATTTTCAACCAGTTTTACGACAAGAAAAAACAGATAGTCATAACATCTGATAAACACATAACAGAAATAAACGATATAGACAGCAGACTCAGATCACGCTTTTCAATGGGTGTTACGCTTGAAATAATTCCTCCTGAGTATGAAACCAGAATCGCTATAGTCAAAAAGAAAGCAGAACTTTACGATATGAAAATAGAAGACGAAGTAGCTGATTTCATAGCTTTTAATATAAAAAATAACGTCCGTGAGATAGAAGGTGCTTTAAATACCCTTAAAATCTCATATGAATTCATCGGAAACGGAACAATTGATCTTAAATTTGCCGAAAATATTCTTAAAAAAATGATAAAAAAACAACCTACAGAAATAGAAGATATAATAAAAATAGTTTCGGCAGCAACAAAGGTTAAACCTTCAGACATTATTTCAAAAAAGAAAACCAAAGGAATATCGATATCAAGACAGATAGCTATTTATCTTGCAAGAAAATATACTTCCAAAACATTCAAAGAAATAGGTGAAAAGTTCGGAGGAAGAGATCATTCCACTATTATAACATCAGTTTCAAACGTGGAAAAACTTATTCTTGACGACGAGCAAATATCTAAACTTGTTACTAAATTAAGCAAAGAAATAGGAAGTTTTGAAAGAAGTTTATAACAAATGTTGAAAACCAGTATGTTTAAAACTGAAAAGCATGAATAGACAACAAAAAACAGACACTTTTTTCAACACCGAAAAGTTCTTTCATCGTCATGTTTTTATTGACAATTTATCGACTTTAAACATTATAACAAAGGTTATTTATAATTGTTTTTTTAGTTAAGGAGAAAATTATGATTAAATTAACTTTCAAAAAAGAGGAACTTCTCAAGGCTCTTGACTACTGCAGCTCATGTGTAGAAAAAAAACATCCTATGGTTGTCCTTACAAGCGTTCTTTTCAGCTTCAGCGGCAAAGAATGTACTCTCAGCGCTACAAATCTTGAAATAACTGTTTTAGCAAAGGTAAATTTAGAGGAATCAGTTGAAGAAGGAAAAATAGCTGTTCCTGCAAGATCAATTCATGATATATGCCGTCTTTCAAGAGCTGAAAACATAGTATTCAAATACGGTGAATCAAACAATGTTCTTGATATAACTGCTGATAAGTCAGAATATAAGGTTCCGTGTTTTAGTCCTTCAGATTTTCCTGAAATTTCAGATACTTCTAAGGAATATAAGCCTGTAAAGATAAGTAAACTTATTTCTTTCTACAAAAAAGTTCAGTTCTCAATGACTGAAAACTATATGACAAAGGCTTATTCAGGCGTTCTTATCATAAAAGTAAAAAACGATGACGGAACTGAAAATGTAGATATGGTCACTACTGACATTCACAGGCTTTCAGTACTTATGCTCAAAAATTTCACTCTTGATATTCCTGAGTTTGAAAGCGGTATAGTTGTTCCTGGAAAAAATTTTGCAGAAATAGCAAAGATTTTTGCCGATGTCGAAGATGCTTATGTTGCTATAGACGATGAAAAAATGTTCATAAAAATTGAAAATTTAACCTTTATTTCAAGACTTTTCAAAAACGAATTTCCTAAACACCGTCCGATTATAGGAACTTACGAAGTTTTGAACGGAAAGGAATTTGCAGTTGTCAACAGAAAGGAACTTATTGAAGCTATAAAACGCGTAGTCATCGTTCTTAACTCAGAAGACAAGATGTGGGTATCAAAGTATTTCTTCAACGGAAATGTTCTTAAACTTACGGCAAATTCAAATACAGGCGGAACTTCGACTGATGAGATAGTCATTGAAAAAGGATTTTCGACTGAAAGAAGCGTTGCTGTAAATGCTAAATATTTCCTTGATGTCATAAATGTCATAGATGACAACAACGTAAATGTTATAGTTGACGGGGCTGTAAATAAACCTATGACTTTAAAAGAAGAAACAGACGACTTCTTCTATGTTCACATGATTATGCCTCTCAGAATCTGATTTTATGAAAATAAACTCTGTTTTCATATCCAACTTCAGATCACTTTCTGATTTTTCAATAAATCTGCCTCAGAAACTGCTTATAAAAGGAAAAACCGGTTCTGGTAAGACTTCTATCCTTGAAGCCTGTTTTGTTGTTTCAAGCGGAAGATCTTTCAAAACTTTTGATGTAAAGGACTGTATTTCGAAGGATTGTCAGAATTTCTATATTGAGTCTGATTTTGACGATTTTGAGGGTTACAGCAGAAAAGTTTCCGTTGCTTATGACAAAAAAGGAAATAAAAAAATCATAATTGACGGCAATTTTTCTTCGAGAAAAGATCTTTTAAGTATAGCTTATCCTGTAGTTCATTCTCCGGATGATATGTTTATAATAACCGGAAGCCCTAAATTCAGACGTGATTTTATAGACAGGATATGTTTTGTTGAAGATAAAAGTTATTTTGATGATATGAGCGAATATATCAGATATATCAGAAATAAAAATGCAGCTCTGAAAGATAAAAATGCGGAAGTTGTAAAATATTTGAATACTGCTGCCGTTCCGCTTATCGACAGAATAAGAAAAAAAAGGAATGTTTCATGTGAAACAATCAATAAAAAAGTATCGGTTTTATTGGAAAAACTCTTTTCGGGAATGAAAGTTTTCTTTACCTATAATACTGATGAAAACTGTGCAGAAAAGCTTGAAGGCAGGCTCGAAAAAGAGCTTGAAAAAGGTTTTTCGCTTTATGGGCCTCATCTTGACAATATAAATATTACAACAGAAGTCGGGAACGCTAAAAACAACATTTCGATGGGTGAAACCTATATAACCTCATTTCTTATAAAACTTGCAGAACTTAGTATTTATGCCGAAAAAAACGAATTTCCGATATTTCTGATAGACGATATTTTTGTTTTTGTTGACGATGAAACCAAAAAAACACTTTTTAAAGAAATCGAATCTTTAAAAAATCAGACACTTATGACAAGTTCAATAGAAAATCTTAATAATTTTAATAATATAGAAGTTTTTTACCTATCAAGGTAAATTCTTAGGATTTCAGCTCTGTTATCGCTTTCATTTACTTCATTTTTATTTGTTATATTGGCTCTGTATTCTTCCTGATATAAGCCTGTGTATACAGTATAGTAGTTATTTTTCGATCCTTTCGGTATATTTATTTTTAAAGGATGTCTTATAATTTCACCCCTTTTCCAGAAATCGGTCGGGTAGGTACCGTTTGCCATACTTCCGTCGCCTTTTGTCCTCTTGTCTTTATTATTTCCTTCGTTATGAAGAAAAACATCATAATCTTTGTTGATTTTGTCGGCAATGGATCTGAAGTAAAGTTCTATATCGATATTTGTTCCTTCTTTTGCAAAGAATTTTCCGTCGCGTTCTGTTAAATTACCGTTTTTAATTACAAAACCTTCAAGTTTTATTACATTGTCAAAAATAACATTTGTTTTTATCAGATTTTCCGGAAGATCTTGGACAATGTATGCACTTGATTTCGATATATCACGTTCCTGACCTTTTCCAAAAACTTTCAAAAGAGTATTTTTAGCTCCGCTGTAAACAACTATTGTTTTTTTATTTATTCTTTTCATCAGCGATTCAAAGCGTTTTTTATCGTTGTCGCGGAGAATTACATACTGAACACCCGGCTTGTCGAAAAATCTTATAACATTTTTTTCTTTGTCTGTCTGAAGGAAAGTTATTTCGTTTTTAAGCCAGAAACCTGCTGATTTTCTTAGCCATTTGTAATAATCTGCAATCGGAGCTCTGTTTGGACTGTCTTTGAGATAAGCTTCAACATGAGGTTTTAAAGAATAGTATTTTGAAATTTCAGGAAGTGGTTCTGCGAAATAGTAAGTCATAAATCCTGCACTCAGCGCAAAAAGGATGTAAAAACCTTTTTTTCGCATATAATCACTTAAAATCATTGATAAAAGTATAATACAAAAAACTGCGAAAACAGAAATTATCATAGGTTCCCACGAAGCCGGAACAGGAACTTTTCTCGTGTTGTAGAAAGTTACGATGTGAAGGAAAAGAACGTGTTTGTCTCCTATGTCGCGTCCTATTGCAGCAACTAAAAATATTGAAATAATAGCTTCTACCTTTGCAGCAAGAGTCCAGCGCTCACTCCACAATTTTTCAATATAAATACCTAAAAATATTGCAAGAAAAGGAACTACAGGAGCAATATAGTGATAAAATTTTGTCGATGAAAAAGAGAAGAAAAGAAAAGGTCCGATGAACGAACTGAAAAAGAAAAGTTTTTTAGCTTTTTCGGAGTCTTCCTCTTTTTTAGTTAAAAAATTGTAAAGCGCGGCCGGTAGCATTGCGCTCCACGGGAACATCGCATAACCTAAAATCCTGATGTAAAGAGTGTAGAGATCGTTCGGTTTGTGTATTTCACCTGTCGTTCTTTTGAAGTGATGGTAAATTATAAAAGTGTCGAAGAAACTTTTTCCTTCGCTTATCCACATATAACCGAACCACGGCATGACTACAGCAAGATAAATTACAGCTCCGATCAAATGTTTTTTAAGGTGTTTCCAAGCAAAAAACCAGCCGAAATTACGCGAAAAAACCATGAAAACAAAAAGCGATATACCTGGAATCAGTATCGAAAGCAGACCTTTTGCCAGAAAGGCCCAACCTTCAAAAAAGTAGAAAAGATAGAGATAAAAATCGCTTCTCGGGAGTTTTTTAAATATTTTTTCATCAGAATTGATGTTTCCGAAGTAGTAAATCGCCATGCATAGCATTGCAATAGTATTCAGCGCGACAAACGGAAGATCTACCATGATCTGACGCGAAAGCATGAAAAACTGAGGCGAAAGCATAAGAACAAATGTTGAAATTATTGCAGATTTTCTGGAAATCAAACGCGTCAGAAGAATATAAAAACCGACTAAGAAAAATATCGAAAACAGAGCTACCGGCAGTCTTCCCGAAAATTCTGAAATATTGAATTTGTAGAAAGGCATCAGCATCCAGAAAAGAAGAGGCGGTTTCGACCAGAATTTGTTTGAATTCTGAAACCACAGCTTTGCGAACGAATTTTTCTCGAGAGTTTCCCATGCAACGTGCGAATAGTGGTTTTCCCACGGGTCGATCATGAAAAAGTTGCCGAGCATCGGAATGTAAAGCAGCGCACACAAAACGACCGTAAGAATAATCAAAAACTTATCCAGATTGTTGAGCGAGCCGTTTCTGCACTCGGAAAACGTATCTAAATCATTACCGATTTTGTTTTTTAAAAACTTTATCAATTTTCACTCCTGAACATAAAATTTAAACGCGAAACGCTATAATCACTGGGAAAAAAGTCAAGAAAGGTATTTTCCAAGGTTTTGTCTTTAAAAAAATGCACAAAAAAATATCAATAAAAATCAATAGTTATTCACTTTTTTGAAAAAAAGTTCATTTTAGAGTCAGAAAAATCGGCACTTGGTGGAACTAAATAAGCGTGTTTTTTGATTTTTGGAGGTAAAGATGAGTTTTAAATGTGAATGCTGCGGCGGCGGTGAGTCGCTTGAGATCAGAAAAAGTATATATGAAGCAAATAACGGAAACTATCATGACGCGGTTTTCTTTGACGGAAAAAGACGCGTTTTCAAATGCTCTGAATGCGGAAAAATCTGGCAGACCGAGCCAACGAGCGAATTCATGCACTTTGTTGCTGAAACGGTTGAATCTGCGAAATTCATTCCGATGGTTGTAAGAGAGCACAAAAAGACGCTGAAAATCAGCTGATTAAGATCCCCCTCAGGTTATGTTGTAATACTCAAACGGCAGTCCCCCGGCAACGGGGGATTTTTTTTGCCTTCCTGCGATTCACTCGGAACGATAGCTAAATTTAAAGTTAACTATTTGTTTTTACTATAAAAATTTGTAATATTATAAAAAAACGAAAGATTTTATTTGACTATTGTCTTCTCCGGCGTATATTGTCGCTCGCTTGAGTTCGTTACATTTGATCCAATTTTTTGAGGTTCCTCGTTAGCTCAGTCGGTAGAGCGGGTGGCTGTTAACCACTAGGTCGGCGGTTCAAGTCCGTCACGAGGAGCCATTTTTTTTTGCCTAAATCCGGCGGTTTTCAGAAAATTTCAGATTATTTTTTGGTTTTGGCAGGAGTTTTTGTCTGCTGTTGTTTTGCCGGAGCTTTTTTTGCAGGTTCAGCTTTTTTTGCCGGAGCAGCTTTTTTCGGCATTTTTGACTGGATGAGCTTTTCAACTTCCTTTACTTCATCGGGAAACGCAGACTGCGGGAATTTTTCTTTCATGCTTTCAACGATTGCATTTGCAACCTCGACTTTGCCGATGTGGAAAAGCGAAAAAGCTATGTGAAGGTAGCTGCGCTCGATTTTCGGGCATCCAGGATAGGTTTTTTCGATAGGCTGCAGCGTTTCGATCGCTTTGTTGTAGCTTTTTTCCATGTAGTAAGTTTCGCCGATCCAGAAAGTTACGTCGCATTTTCTGGTTTCAGGCCACTTGTCGGCGAAAGTTTCCCACGCTTTTCTCGCAATTGCCGGATCGCAGTTTTCACCTTTCGTGTATTCAACAAGCTGGTTGTAGCTTTTCTCCGAGTTTTCGGGAAGTCTGACAGTTCCTTCTTTCGTCACGGTGAACTTGTCAACAGGCTTAAGACCTTCTATCTGCGAGTTGATGTTTTCTTTCAACTGGGCGAGTTCAGTCTCGTTTTCGGCGATTTTTTTATCGAGAGCGTTTATCTGCTCGGAAAGAAGAGAGTTTTTCTGCGCTGTCATATCGACATTGTCAATTCTCTGGTTGAGTTCTTTGATGGTTTCGCGCAACTCTTCAAGATTATTGAAAGAAAGATCGATTTTGTTTTTCTGCATCTGCTTTTCTGTCTGCTGCGACTTTTCGATTTCGTCAAGACGCGCGTTCAGTTTTGCAACTTCTTCTTTGAGTGACTGAGTCACATTTTTTGTCACGTTTTCTTCGAGAATTTTCATTTTGGCAGTTGTTTCAGCGCGAAGCTCTGTTTTTGCCACATCAACATCGTTTTTCATCGCAATGCACGAGTTGAGAGAGAAAAAAACGGCGAAAAAGAGCGGAAACAAAAGGAATTTTTTCATATTTATCTCCTAATATTTGTAGTGATCCGCTTTGTAGGGACCTTCGACTTTGACACCGATGTAGTCGGCCTGTTTCTGCGTGAGTTTCGTGAGGCTGACGCCGAGTTTTGCAAGGTGGAGACGTGCTACTTCTTCATCAAGATGCTTCGGGAGGATGTAAACGCCGAGTTTGTATTCGTTCTGCCAGAGATCCATCTGCGCCAGAACCTGATTCGTGAAGGAATTGCTCATTACGAAGCTCGGATGTCCCGTCGCGTTGCCGAGGTTGACGAGTCTTCCTTCGCTGAGAAGGATGATCGAGTGTCCGTCGGGGAATTCGATGCGGTCGACCTGCGGTTTAATGTTGATTTTCTTGATTCCCGGGATCGCGTAGAGCGCGTCGACCTGAATTTCGTTGTCAAAATGACCGATGTTGCAGACGATCGCCATGTTTTTCATCTTCTTCATGTGGTCTGCGGTGATGATGTCGCAGTTTCCTGTTGCAGTGACAAAAATATCAGCAAAATCAACGACTTCTTCAACTGTGCGGACTTCAAAACCTTCCATGCTTGCCTGAAGCGCACAGATCGGGTCTATTTCCGTGACGATCACTCTCGCGCCGAAACCCTGCATCGACTTCGCGCAGCCTTTGCCGACATCGCCGTAGCCGCATACACAGACGACTTTGCCCGCGACCATGATGTCTGTTCCGCGTTTGAGGCCGTCAGCAAGCGATTCCCTGCAGCCGTAAAGGTTGTCGAACTTCGACTTCGTGACCGAATCGTTGACGTTGATCGCCGGAAAGAGAAGAGTGTTTTTTTCAAGCATCTGGTAAAGCCTGTGGACGCCTGTCGTGGTCTCTTCACTTACACCCTTGATTTCTTTCACGATTTTATGCCATTTCTGCGGATCTTTCTTGTATTCCTCTTTCAGAATGTCAAGGATCGCCTGTGCCTCGCGGTTTTCCGCTTTTTCGTCGAAAAGAGCAGGGTTTTCTTCGCAGGCATAACCTTTGTGGATAAGAAGCGTCGCGTCTCCGCCGTCGTCAACGATGAGCTGAGGTCCAAGTCCGCCCGGGAACGAAAGAGCTTTAAGCGTGCACTGCCAGTATTCTTCGATGGTTTCGCCTTTCCATGCAAAAACGGGAACGCCCATGTCTGCGATCGCAGCAGCGGCGTGATCCTGAGTCGAGAAGATGTTGCAGCTTGCCCAGCGGACATCGGCGCCGAGAGCAACTAAAGTCTTTATCAGAACGGCTGTCTGGATCGTCATGTGAAGGCTTCCCGTGATGCGGGCACCTTTGAGCGGCTGTTTTTCTGCATATTTTTCACGAAGCGCCATAAGCCCCGGCATCTCGATTTCGGCGAGAGCGATCTCCTTGCGTCCGAAATCGGCCTGAGAAATGTCTTTGACCTGATACTCTTTGTTCATTGTAATCTCCTGAAAATATTATAGTTATTCAAATAAAAACAATTCAACGATCAATATAGCAGGGGAAATATACTTTTATTTCAGGGCAATTCAAATAAATCGGAAATTATGGGAAAGATTCAGAAGAGATTATTGCGCTTCAGGTGCGTCTGCGTTGTCCTGTTTTGCGAATTCCGCATCCATTGCCGAGAGGATACCGTCGCTGATGGTGACGTCGAATTCCATTTCACCGGCTACAACATGGGCTTCGCCGTTGTCGTAATCGCCCGAGGTGATCTCGAAAGTGCCTTCAGCGTTGATTTTCTTCTCAGGCTCTCTGCCGTCTTCTACAGAGTAGACTTTGCTGCTGGTTACAACCAGAGTGTTGTCGTTGAAAAGGAAGACTGCTTCGATTTTTATTTTGTCATCGTCTTTTTCTTTGAGCATATACCATGCATCCAGGGTCTTGTCTGCGTAAGATGCCGGCAGATATGCTTCCGGTTCGGTTGCAAATCCCGATTCGCCGTTTTCTTTTTCTTTTTCAGCTGCATCACAGTATGCTGTTAAATCCGACATTGCCTGAACACACTCTTCCGAACCGCTTTCCATGCATTCGTATTTTTTACCGTCTACTTCATACCAGTAGGATTCATCTTTTGTGCATTGTTTGAGAGCTTTGCCGCCGCACTCGTCAGGGTCTTCGGTCGTAACGCAAGTCGCACCGTCTTCCTCGGTGTATTCGATATTTGTGTCGTAGCAGTAGTTGTGCAGTTCTATTGCAGCTTGGGTGCAGTCGTTTTCGTCGCATTCGAATTTTTTATTGTCTACTTCATACCATACCGAGTCGTCATTCGAGCAGTATTTTACAGGTTTGCCGTTGCAGTCTTCAGAATCTTGAGTCGCAACACAAACAGTACCGTCTTCATCTTCATAATCAACGTTGGTATCGTAGCAGTAATTGTTCAGGTCTACTGCTGCTTTTGTGCAGTCGCCGTCAGCTTTGCATTCGAATTTCTTGCCGGTACCTTCGACTTCATACCAATAATCATCGCCTTCAACGCAAGCTCTGACCTCGTGTCCTTTGCAGTCACCGGAGAAATCGGAGCATACTTTGTCTCCGTCGGAGTAGTATCCGTCACCTGTGAGACCGCTTCCGCCGCCGCATGACATCATCAGAAACATTGCACTAAAAACAGCCGTCAAAATAAAAAGCTTTTTCATTTTTCTCTCCTTAAAAAGTTGATAAACAAAAGACGTGATATTATAGAAACAAGCAGGAAAAAGGCAAGAAACGGAGGAGGAGACGATGAAAACTATCTATCTTGCAGGGGGCTGTTTCTGGGGAACACAGCGTTTTTTCGACCAGTTTAACGGCATAAAATCAACAGTCGTCGGTTACGCCAACGGAAAGACTGAAAATCCGTCATACCGCGATGTGTGCGATGGGAGCGGACATGCCGAAACAGTGAAGATCGAATACGACGAGGCAGTTCTGCCGACACAAAAGCTCATCGGCTACTATTTCCGGGCGATCGATCCGCTCTCGGTCAACCAGCAGGGATGCGACTGCGGCATTCAGTACCGCACAGGGATCTATTACACCGATGAAACGCTTCTTCCTGATATCGAGGCAGCTGTAAAAAGCGAAAAACTTGCTCTCGGCGAAAAAGCGGCAAAATTCGCAGTCGAAGTTAAACCGCTCGAAAACTTCTATCCCGCGGAAGAGTACCACCAGAAATATCTTGTCAAAAATCCCAACGGCTACTGCCATCTGCCGCTCGAGTTTTTCTGCATCGCGATGAAGGAAAAATAATTGGAACGTTGCGGCATGGAGAAAAAGATGTCAACTGAAGAAACGATCAAAGAAAAACTTTCGGAAGTCGAAGAGAAGCACAATGTGAAGATAATTTATGCCTGCGAAAGCGGCAGCCGTGCGTGGGGGTTCGCTTCTCCCGACAGCGATTACGACGTGCGTTTCGTCTATGTGCGGGATCTCCGCGACTACTTGAAACTGGATGCCGTCCGCGATGTCATCGAGTATGAACTGAACGATATTTACGACATCAACGGCTGGGATATAAAAAAGCTGCTTCTGCTTCTTGCAAAATCGAATCCCGTGATTTTCGAGTGGGCCGATTCGCCGGTGGTTTACCGCACGACCGGAGACTGGGATCGGGTAAAAACCATAATGCCCGAATATTTTTCGGAAAAACGGATGCTTTATCACTACATTTCGATAGCGAAGAACAACCTCCGTGCCTATTTCAAAGAGGAGAGCGTCATCCTCAAGAAATATCTTTACGTTCTGCGCCCGATCTTTGCATGCCGCTGGATCCTTGACAAGAAAAGCCCGCCGCCGACACTTTTTTCAAAACTTTACACGGATTTCATGCCCCGTGAGATCGAAGATGATTTCATGCGGCTTTTAGAGGCGAAAAAGCACAATCTGGAGAAGACCGAAGGAGCACACATCAAAACTCTTGACGATTTCATTCAGCAGAATATAGTCGAAATCGAAGAAATTCTGCAGACAAAAAACGAGGAATATCCTTCAAATTGGGAGAGCCTCAACAAAGTGTTTCTGGAAAATCTTCGGTAGCATAAAAACTTTTCTAAAAGATTCATCTATCCCAATTTTTATCTTGTCGTTTGCCGATTTTTTTGTATATTCAGCCGATTTATGAACTTTTTGTGGAGTTGAAAATGGCTTTTCCCGATAAAATTTCTGAAAAAAGTGTAAATACCGTCCGCGTTTTGTCAGCAGACATGATCCAGAAGGCGAATTCGGGGCATCCCGGTCTTCCGATGGGTGCGGCTCCTGCAGCTTATACGCTTTGGAAGCGGCATCTCAAGGTTTCTCCGGTGCATCCCGAATGGATAAACCGCGACAGATTCGTCCTTTCGGCAGGGCACGGCAGCGCACTTCTCTATTCGATGCTCCATCTGGCGGGATACAAGCTTTCGATGGACGATCTGAAGAATTTCAGGCAGTGGAAAAGCAAAACTCCGGGTCATCCCGAATTCGGCGTAACTCCGGGTGTTGACGCTTCGACCGGTCCTTTGGGGCAGGGTGTTGCGAACGCAGTCGGCATGGCGATAGCTGAAAGAATGCTCGCGGCAAGGTTCAACAAGCCGGGATTCGAGCTGATCGATCACTTTACCTACGCACTTCTGGGCGACGGCTGCCTTATGGAAGGCATCGCTTCCGAAGCAGCTTCTCTCGCAGGGCACCTCAAACTCGGAAAGCTCATTCTCCTTTACGATTCAAACGATATTTCGCTCGACGGGCCGACTTCGCTGACTTTTACCGAAGATGTCAAAAAGCACTTTGAAAGCTACGGTTTTCAGGTCCTCACCGTTGCAGACGGCAACAAAGACCTCAAATCGATCGACCGCGCGATAGCAAAGGCGAAAAAAGAGCTCTCAAAACCGACTCTCATCATCGTAAAAACGACTATCGGTTTCGGTTCTCCGAACAAGGCTGGAAGCTCCTCTTCACACGGTTCACCGCTCGGTGCGGACGAACTTGCGGCAGTGAAAAAGGGTTTCGGAATGGATCCCGACAAATTTTTCTTTATCGATGACGATGTGAAGAAGGATTTCGCTTCGATAAAAAGGGCAGGGAACAGGGCTTTTTCGGCATGGAATAAACTTTTTGCGGAATATTCGGCGAAATATCCCGAAGAAGCGGCTCAGTTCAAGCAGATGCAATCTCTTGAAACAGGTGATTTAGACAAAATTCTTCCGAAATTCGAAGCGGGAACGAAAATGGCGACACGTGCCGCAGACGGAAAAGTCCTTGCTGCTATAGGCAAAGCGGTTCCGTGGCTCGTAGGCGGGGACGCAGACCTCAGCTGCTCGACTAAAACGACGATTTCTGGCGAAAAATGGATCTCTGCTGGCGATTTTTCTGGCAGAAACATCCACTTCGGAGTCCGTGAACATGCGATGGGAGCTATAGCAAACGGCATTTTCTACCACGGGATGCTGAAACCCTATACCGGAACTTTCTTCTCATTCGTTGACTACATGAGACCGCCGATAAGGCTTGCGGCGCTTGCAAAATTGGGCTCGATATTCCTTTTCACTCACGATTCGCTTGCAGTAGGCGAGGACGGACCGACTCACCAGCCCGTTGAACAGCTTGCAACGCTGCGCTGCATTCCCGGTCTTGAAGTATGGCGTCCGGCAGATGCGAACGAAGTATCGGTCGCATGGAAACACATTCTTGAAAACAAAAATCAGCCTATAGCCCTTATTCTGACACGTCAGGATGTTCCCGTCATCGACAGAACAAAATACGCCGCAGCTGAAAATGCGCTCAAAGGAGCATACTCAATACTTGAGGAAGCGACTCCGGATACGATAATCATTGCTACCGGTTCCGAAGTCCACATCGCGCTCGATGCGGCAGAAACCTTGAGAAAAGAAGGTTTGAAAGTGCGCGTCGTCAACATGGTTTCACGTGAAACATTCGAGAAACAGCCGGCAGAATACCGGGAATCTGTGCTTCCGAAATCGGTCAGAAACCGCGTTGTCGTCGAAGCTGGAACAAGTTTCGGCTGGGAAAAATACGCCGGCGACAAAGGAAAAATCATCGCTGTTGACTCTTTCGGAACCTCCGCTCCGGGCAGTCAGGTCATGGAAAAATACGGTTTCACCGCTGAAAATATCGTCAAAACTGTAAAATCCAGATAATCAAACAGCCAATCATTTGCAACAGTCTGAAAACTCTTGCAGTTCTTCGAAATTCCGTGTAACATCGCAGGATTTTTGATTTTTCAAACGAGGCAGACATGTTTAAAGAGCGAAATATCCTGAGAATAAGCATTTTCGGCATTCTTGCCGTTGCAGTGATCATGATCATCGGAACATTCTGGGAAGGGCAGAAAGCGCAGCTCGACACGGAAAAAGCGGTAAGATCGGTCAGCCTTCTCTATCTCGATGAGCTTGCCGGCAGGCGTGAGCAGGTCGTCGCCGCAAACCTGCAGGGAAAAATCAGCGACCTGAAGACCGCCGTCAGCCTTATGACGGATGAAGACCTTAGCGACGAGGAGCATCTTCAGACCTTCCAGGCGAGGATGAAGAAGCTCTACAAACTCGTGAAGTTCGCTTTTGTCGATTCCAACGGCATAATCCACACCGCCAACGGAAAGCAGGACAATATCGGCGACTACCATTTCGACTACAAAACCATTTCCAAGCCCGAAATATCGATATTCAACCTGAAAAGCGCGGACAAGAAAGTCATCATCGCTATCCCTGTCGAAGGACTTTCTGTCGGGAACGAAAAGCTCTCGGCGTGCTTCATGGAAATCGAAATGGAGGAAATGCTTCAGGGCGTTTCAATGCACTCGAACAAGGACGCAGCGACTTTCAGCAATATCTACACGAAAAACGGCATCGCTCTTTCCAACACGGTCCTCGGAGGTCTCGCAGTGGAAGACAACCTGCTTGAAGCCCTTCAGCACGCGGACTTCGAGGAGAGCTACTCTTATGAAGATATCGAAAGCCATTTCAACAATGCCCAAAAAGGCATAGCCTCATTCTCATACAACGGGATCAGGGAAACTTTGAGCTATGTTCCGGTCGCGGGGACAGACTGGTTCCTCACCTACCTCATCCGTGAAAACGTCATCGCCGACAACATAAGCTCGATCTCGGACGCAATCATCACGAGGAACCTTATGCAGTCGCTCTCAGCCACGTTCCTCCTGATGATCATTTTCGCATTCATAATTTTCCAGCAGAAAAAGAACACGAAACTTCTGGTCGAAAAAAAGGCGGCCGATATCGAACAGCACGAACTTGAACACAGGCTCGAACTTCAGGAAAAACTGCTTGAAGAAGAAAGACAGAGAACGCAGCAGACAAGGCTCATAACCGCGCTGTGCTCGGATTACTGGAGCGTCTACTATCTTGAGCTCGACAAAGACGAAGGTGTATGCTACCAGGCACACTCTGATGTAGACAACGGATTCAAAGCAGGCGACAAATTCAGCTACCTTGAGTCGGTCACGAAATACGCGGAGCAGTATGTCACGGAAAAATACCGTGAAGAGTTCATGCACTTCATTCAGCCTGAAAATATCAGGGAAGGACTTAAATCAAGCAGAGTCATTTCATACCGATACATGGTTTTCCGCCATGGGAAGGAATCATACGAGATGGTCCGCTTTGCGGGAGTCCGTCACCCTGAGGACAGAGAAGACCACTTAGTCCATGCAGTCGGAGCGTGCTTCACCAATGTCGATGCCGAAACACGCCAGACCATCGCCAACAACGAGGCTCTGAGCGACGCACTTGAGGCCGCAAAAGAGGCGAACAAGGCGAAAACAGCCTTTCTTTCTAACATGAGCCACGAGATAAGGACCCCGATGAACGCGATAATCGGCCTTGACAACATCGCTCTCAACGATCCCGAAATATCCTCAAAGACCCGCGGATATCTCACCAAGATCGGCGATTCTGCGGAACATCTTCTGTCTCTCATCAACGACATTCTCGACATGTCACGCATAGAATCAGGGCGCATGGTGCTCAAAAACGAGGAGTTTTCATTCTCAAAGCTGATCGAATACATCAACACAATGTTCAGCAGTCAGTGCTCAGGGAAAGGGCTCGACTACCACTGCCACATAAACGGGCATGTCGATGATTTCTACATCGGCGACAACATGAAACTCAGGCAGGTGCTGATCAACATCCTCGGCAATGCTGTAAAATTCACACCCGCAGGCGGCAATATCAGCTTGAATATCGAAAGGACGGCACAGTTCGACGGCAGATCGACCATCCGTTTTGTCATCAAAGACTCAGGGATCGGCATGAGCAGAGAGTTCCTGCCGCATATTTTCGACACTTTCACCCAGGAAGATTCATCTTCATCGAACAAATACGGCTCTTC
>JAGCNV010000047.1 GCA_017645765.1 bacterium
CGAAAACTCGTAAATATTTTGAGATCTTACTATCTATTAATCTCGGCATATAGCCAACTTTTGTCAATACCATAGTCGTCACCTCCGAGAATACTATATCACACACTTTGCACTTTTCAATTATTTTATTTGTCACTTTTTAAACATTTTTCTTGTCACTTTTCACAAAATATTTTTCTTGAAAATGAAAATCCGATAGGCTACTATCCGATGTCTTTGGATTCTTTTAACAATTTTTTAGGAGGCTCTCATGAAAATTTTTGTTCTCAACTGCGGAAGTTCTTCAATCAAGTACCAGCTTTTCGACATGACGGACGAAACTGTCATCGCGAAAGGTCTTGCAGAGAAAATCGGAAATCCCGAAGGTCACATCGAGCTTAAGATCACCAATCCCAAAAACAAGATCGAAGTCAATCTTCCTCTTGCTGACCACTCGGTCGCTCTGAACAAAATCATGGATATGATGACCGAAAACGGCGTTATCAAAGACAAATCGGAGATCACGGCGATCGCACACAGACTTGTCCATGCCGGCGAATACTACCACGGCAGCGTTGAAGTTACGGACGATGTCGTTTTCAGAATCCAGGAATGCAACGACCTCGCACCGCTTCACATTCCGGCAAACATTATCGGTATCAGAACCTGCCAGAAACTTTTCCCGGACACCTTCATGTCGGGAACTTTCGACACCGCTTTCCATCACACGATGCCGGATTACGCTTATATGTATCCGATCGACTACAAATACTACGAAAAATACAGAGTCCGCAGATACGGTTTCCACGGATCGAGCCACTTCTTCGTTTCGAACAGAGCCGCTGAGATGCTCGGAAAAGACATCAAAGATCTCAAGATCGTTACATGCCACCTTGGAAACGGCTGCTCGATGGCTGCAGTTGACGGCGGAAAATCGATCGACACCACGATGGGTATGACTCCGCTTGAAGGTGTAATGATGGGAACCCGTTCCGGTGATGTTGATCCTGGCGTTATCTTCTTCCTTGCAGACAAAGAGGGCGGACATCAGGCAGTTAACAAAATGTTCAACAAAAACAGCGGTCTTTTCGGCGTAAGCGGCATTTCCAACGATATGCGTGACATCCGCAAAGCTCGTGACGAAGGCAACAAACGCGCTGCACTCGCTCTTGCAATGTTCACATACAGGATCAAGAAGTACATCGCTTCCTACGCTGCTGCAATGGGCGGAGTCGATGTAGTCATCTTCACGGGCGGAATAGGCGAGAACGTCGGTGAGATTCGCGAAAGATCGGTCGAAGGACTTGAATTCATGGGCATCAAGATGAATAAAGAGCTCAACAACACGATCTGCGGAACCGAAGCGATCGTCAGCACCGACGATTCCAAAGTCAAAGTCATGGTCATCCCGACAAACGAAGAGCTCGTTCTTGCAAGGGATTCCAAGAAACTTTACGAAGAAAAGTTCGGCAAAAAATAAGTTCCCGAAGTGAATTTTTCTAAGATTCTCCTTACTTTTTCATAAAAAAATCTCCATTTTGTGATTTTTTAGCTGTTTTTTTATCTTCTAAGAATTTACCCTATATAACGAATGTTTTTATCTAATATTAAAAATTTTATTGACTATAATTCTGAAATTTATATCTTTATTGTTGTTGTTATTTTATGCTGTTTGGTAAAATATGAAAGAAGGTGTTGTGGTTCACAGTGAAAGTGATTTGAGATCCAAAATCTACATTATTCGCGGAAAACAGGTGATGCTTGACTTTGATCTGGCTGAAATATACGGCTATTCGGTGAAGGCA
Organism: bacterium; assembly: GCA_017645765.1. GTDB lineage: Bacteria > UBP6 > UBA1177 > UBA1177 > UBA1177 > UBA1177. The sequence continues at coordinate 1,785 of JAGCNV010000047.1, forward strand.
TTCAATCAGCAAGTCAAAAATAATATTGAGAAATTTGATGAAGATTTCAGGTTTCAGCTGACTTGGGAGGAGATGTTCGAAATTTCTAAATGTTCAAGGTCAAAATTTTTGACCTTGAACGAAAAAGGCACTCGAGGGAGTAATATTAAATACTGTTCTGACCCCATTTTTTTGGACACAGTTTAATAACATCTCTTAGACCTAAATTCAACAGGTGTCATCCAATTCAGTTTTTTCTGAATCCGCCTGTTGTTATAATATTCAATAAATTCAAGGATCATTCGTTCCATTTCCTTATAACTTAAAAGGCCGTTTTTCAAAGTGTCATAGTAATTTGTTTCTGATTTTACAGTCCCGAAAAACCG
>JAGCNV010000048.1 GCA_017645765.1 bacterium
GATTTTGTCCTTTCTCTTTCCATAACATCGATTCTTTCGCTTCCGACTGAAAAGGTGTTTGAACTGCAGAATGTAAAGGTGCAACCGAAACAGTCTGTGCTCGTTCTCGCTGATTCGATAATCCTGCCGTACGAAACCGAGAAAAAGATCCAGCTTTTCATCGGATATTCTTCCGAAAAGACCAAAGAATCGCCTTTCAAAAACATAGAGTACTATCCTGTTTCGCGTGAAGCGGATCTTTCTGTTTCGATCCAGGCGACGCTGTTCGACTTTATGAACAACGACAACACGCAGCTGCGTCCGCAGAATTTTGACGTCGTTATTGACGATGCCGTCAACTATTCTTTCCCGAGTGAAAGTCTGCTCAACACGCTTTCGGTTCTGATGAAATACGACTCTTCTTTTTATCTCATCGTGAAAAAGGTCTTTCTTTCTTCACCGCTCACCCGTAAGGACAAAAAAAGCCTTTATTCGCATTTCGAAGCGGAAGAGATCGACCGTTTTGCCGATTTCCTGCAGCTGAGATCGCTTAAAAAGGTCGAAGGGCGCGTTTATCCGCAGTCGCACAATGTCGTTATCCGTGATTTGACGAGCGGCAAAGTGCTCGAACTCGACCGCGGCTGTCTTGATTTCAACCATCTTTACACTTTTAACGACGATGTCACTGCCGACCAGCTTGCCCTTGTCTCGAAAATAGAGGATCATGCCGGCGCAACATGCGGGGATTATTTCAGATTTTTCCTTGGAATGTTCAGGAACGCCCCGATCGACGATATTGTTGAAACCCTTAGAAAAAATGCGGGATACCGGCCGCTTGTCACGTCGAAGGAGATACTTCCTTTCAGAGATTTCAGGGTCAAAAAATATATTTATCCCGACCCGCAGGCATTCTTCCAGATCCCGCCAGAAAGCAGTTTTGAAAGCAAAAAACTGCTTATGCGCTATCTTTCGGTCAAGCCGGTTTTTGCCTACGACGAAGAGGGACTTTACTTTATGAACGATGTTGCCGCTGTCGTTCCGCGCACGCCGGATATCGACCTCTATTTTGCCGAAGGTTATCTTAATTCAAAACTTGTCGAGTTCTTTTATAAAATAAAATTCCCGCATCACAACAAGTTTTTGAAGAAAAATTTCAATAAGATCCCGTTTGTTCTCTGCGGAAAGAATATCCAGAATATAATTGCGAATGAAGTGCGTTCGATCCGCAGAATTTATCACTCGATGGTTCTTACGGGAGACCGCGAAGCCCTGCAGAAGGAGCTCGACGCTATTATGGAAAGGCTTGACGGCTTCGTCTATCAGCTTTTCAAACTTTCGCTGGACGAGATCAATATTATTGAAAGATATGTTTGCGAGAATTCCGATTCTCAGGAGACGGATGATGAAAAACAAATGGAAAATACTGATCGTTGACGATGATCTTTCGATTCTGAGAAGCTATCAGAAGTATCTCGAATCGGAAGGTTACACGGTCTTTACCGCCGACGACGGAAGAAACGGCTATATTGCGATAGAACATGAGCATCCCGATCTGGTTCTTCTCGACATAAACATGCCTGTGAAAACAGGATTGGA
>JAGCNV010000049.1 GCA_017645765.1 bacterium
CTGGATGTAAACTTTCGACGGATGTTTTGCCGTATTGATGTTGACTTTAAGCTCAAGGTTAGCATCAGCCGTGCTTGTAAGCTCTTCGTCAAGTCTGATCTCTACTCCGAACGTAGCTCCTGCAGGAACGTTTACGCTGACATTCTTTGCATAATAGCCGTCAGCGAATGCGTCGACCGTGTATGCCGCCGGAGTGAGGTTCTCAATGCTGACTACGCCGTTTGTCGGATAGTAGACCTTGTTGCCAGGATTCAGGATGATAGTCGGATTTGCATTGGCAGGAATTGCGTTACCGGTCGAATCATTTACGAAAATCTGGATATTTGCTGGAACCGGCTTTGAATTTACACCGTCGCTGTCATTGTTTACGAAGAAGTCGTAGCTTTTCTGAGTAGTGTATGTCTTGCCGGAGATTTTCGAGTTGGCAACTATCGTCATTTTTCCGGTGATATTGCCGAGTAAATCGACATTTTCAAAACCGAGCAGTTCTTTGAGAGCCTTTTCACCCTGAGTAAGTGTTCCGGGTGTCAAAACTATCGATTTTTCCTTGAGATTTCCTTTCGGAGTGTAGTAAGTACGCGTATTTTCCTGAACTTTTTCGAACTCTTTTCCTTCGATATTGATGAGGACCTTTTCTACATCTGCACTTGCCGCAGCAACTTTGAGTGAAATCTGGTCAGTAAGCGAGCTGAGTTTCTGCATGTATGGTCTTGTAGCCATTTCAGCACCGTCAAGAACCGCAACTGTGTGAGCCGAAGCGTCGAAAGTGTCTGTGATCGTTACTGCATTTGCGTTGCCGTCGATACCGTCGAAAACGAGGTAAGCAGTTTTAAGAAGTGCACCGTTGAGTTCTTCAACATCTGAACCGTTATAGAAAATCGTGCCTGCATATTTGAGTGCAAGGTAGAATGTTCTGAAAAGGCTGAGCTTTTCTTCATCAGTAAGTCTGCTGTTCATCGGCATGAAGAATTTAGTAAAGACTGCATTTGCCTCTGCAACAGAAACTTCTGTGCCGCCGAGCGTTACATGACCTGCGCTGTTGAGCGTATAGACTTTGCTGCAGTTCTGCGGAAGCGTGTCGGGGTTGAACCATGCGCAGATGAGCTGATCGGGAGTGAGAACTGATGAAACAGAGCTGAAATCAGGCCCTTTCGAAGTCGTGATGTAGTTTGCGAAGATCATCATCTCTTTTTTCGTTGCAGCATATACGTCGGAAGATCCGCTGTTTCCTGTGAGGGCAGATTTTGCTTCTACTGAATAGTCTGCAGGCGTACTGCCGCTATAAGTCAGCGGAATTTTTGAAGAATCAAACAGGTCTGCAACATTCGAGCTTCTGTTGTATGAAGTCGTCGCGGTATAAAGTGCCGCGATTGCCGAACGCAATTCAAGACCGTTCTTGACTGCCGCGACGCTGTTTCCGCGTTTCGCCTTCATGCGGTTGTAGAACTCTTTTACAAAGAAAAGGTTCTCGAAAAGATTGAGGTTTCTCTGGAAGCCGACCTGTTTGTTGATAAGCTCGTAAAG
>JAGCNV010000050.1 GCA_017645765.1 bacterium
CGTTTCGCCAATCTCCGATAACCGCCCAAGCCCAACTCATACTCTGTCAAAACCTGCTCACGCAACTCCAAAGGATAATGATTTACTCCCATTTTTCCACCTCTCTTTAATGGGTGTCCAAACTTTGGGGGTCAGAACACTGCGACAGCTCTCCCAAAGGAGGAGCTAAGAAGAGTCGGCGAGCCGCCTACGCTACGACATGAAATAAACTGGTTGAAAATATTTGATTTTGTGATATAATTGGCGGCTTTTGCAGGAGGTGCAAAATTGAAACTGTACACCATCGAAGATTTTAGGAAAATCAATAAGTTAGAAAATATCGTTATTTCGTTGCACGGTCAACTCAGGCTCATAGAACGCAATATTTCTGTCGAAGATGTTATGAATGCGATTGATAACGGCGATATTATCGAACAATATCCAGAGGATTTTCCTTTTCCGAGTTGCCTGATATTGGGACTTACAATAAAAGGGCAATATATTCACATTGTTGTCAGTATGAACGAAACAAAAATTTATCTGATTACAGCTTATGTTCCGGATCCTGCGAAATGGGAATCGGACTTAAAAACGCATAAGGAGGCAAAAAAATGAAATGTATTCGCTGTGCAAACGACACTTACAAAAGCACGACAACGGAGGCCGTTGAACTTGGTTCAGGGGTTCTCGTCATCCGCAATATCCCGTGCTACAAATGCACTGTATGTGACGAAATTCACTTCACCGGCGATGTCGTAAAACGGCTTGAAGAGATTATTTCCTATGCAAAACAGCATATTCAGGAACTTTCAGTCGTAAACTTTGAAAACGCCGCTTGAAATTCGGCAGTTTATTTCCCGCTTCTGATTATCGCATTTACTCTATTAACGAAAACTTCGGGACAGACGAATTCGGACTCCATTTTCGAGATGTTGAAAGCCATCTGGGTGCTTTCGGCTCTTGTGGTTAACTCTCCTTTTTCATTGAAGATTTCGTATCTGATCTTGATTCTGTTCTCGTATTCGAGGAGGCTTGAGACGATTTTCGCGTTTTCGCCGAAGTAGAGCGGTCTCACGTATTTGATTTTGATGTCGGTTACGGGGAAGGCATAGCCCGATTTCACCATTTCAGTGTAGTTGTAGCCGATTTTGTCGAGCAGTGCACAGCGTCCGATCTCCATGTATTTCACATAGTTGCCGTGCCAGACGACATTCATCGGATCGAGGTCGAAAAAGGCGACTTTGAATTCAGTTGTTTCCGAGCAATAAACATTAACCATTTTTACCTCCGTTTTTTTGCCAGAAATCAAAGAAATTATACCACTGGTTAGGGTGTTTTATGCAGTATTTTTCAAGAGTTGAAGCGTATTCGCCGCAGAGTTCCACGATCCTTTTTTTAGTTTCGGCTCGGCCGCAGTTGAAATCGGTTTTCGCTTTCTCGACAAACATATTGTTTTTGGGAAAGAGTGCTGCGCTTTTTGTGCGAAGGCCGAAAACGAAATAAACGGGAGCTTTGAGAAGCGAGGCAATAAGGAATACTCCGTAGGGAAATTCGGCCGTTTTTCCTAAAAAATCGTGCTCTATGAAGCGTTTTCCGCTGTGTGCCGAAGTCCTGTCGCCCGTGATCACGACAAGTCCGCCGTTTTCGACTTCGTTCTGAAGCGCGAAAATCGTTTCGGGGCCTATCGAATCTGGGTCGATGACGTTTGTAACGACTTCGGGGTTTATCTCTTTCAAAGTGTTGTTGAACTGACTCGTCACTTTCATCGACATGATCGTCGTGACGCTGATTTTTTTGGAAACTCCGGTCTCGCAGAAACTTGAAAGGCTCCGCATAAGCTCGATGTTTCCGAGGTGCGAGCCGATTAAATAGGCTCCTTTGCCGCTTTCAAGAAGCGAGATCAGGTCCTGCAGGTCGTCGTCGTGTTTTATCAGGTTTTTGTATTTTGTTTTTCCGAGCCATCCTTCCATTTTTTCGACTACTGAAAGGGCGAATGATAAGATCGTGAGGTAGGGATTTATCTTTTCCGGAGTTTCGCCGTTCGTGTAAAGCCTCATCTGTTTCTGGAAGTTTTCAACATGCTTTCTTGCACTTTTTGCGCAGAGAAAAAAGAAAAAACTTACTGGAAATACGATAAGATGAACTAAGAATGCAGGAAGAAACTTTATCAGAAGCAGCGTGAATTTAAGCGGTCTGCTTGTGGAAACAACTTCCTGACTGTCGCTCCAGTGTCCGTTTCCGCTCATTTTTTTCTCGTAAGTGAATGGTAAATGATAATCGGAAGACGTGGTATCATTCCGAGGTAAAGACGGGTGTAAGTCTCTGAAATTCCTGCATTATCCCAAAACAAGCGGAAGTTCGAGATCCCGTCTGTGGGGTATGAAATTTTAACAGGTTCCGAGATTATCGGCACATTCGCCCAGAAAAGACGTACTAAAATTTCGATGTCAAACCCCATTCTTTTATTGATGTAAAGCGTGCGTTTCAAAGTTTTCACGAAAGGGTCGACAGGGTAGATGCGGAAACCGACCATTGCGTCTTTTATCGAGTGTGAAAGAGTGACGATGTGGATCCACATGTTTGCGAATTCGCGTCCCCGTACGCGGCTTTTCGGCGCGTTTTCATCATATTCGGGGCATCCGCAGATGACAGAATCGGGATTTTCACGCGAAAGTTCAAGAAAGCGCGGGATTTTCGAAGTGTCGTGCTGGCCGTCGGAATCAAGCTGGAAAACGTGGGTGAGCCCCATTTCGTAAGCTTTGAAAACACCCGTTGATACAGCTGCCCCTTTGCCGCCGTTTTTCTCGCGGACAACGAGGACCGCGTTTTTGCAGCTGTCGACTGCTTCTTTTATAAGTCTTTGATTTTCTTCGTCATTTCCGTCGTCAACCGCAATTATCGGGAAACCATATTTTTCAAGTTCAGCCAAAACGCCTTTCAAGGCTGCTCCGTGCCTGTAAACCGGGATGACAAAGCCGAAATTCTCTTCCATTACGCCTCGTGAACTTCAAAAGTGCCGGTCGAATAGACCATTTTCTGCAGTGTAAAATCTGAAATAGTGTAGGTGAGGGCAGGTTTAGCGCTGTCGTATTTCATTTCGAGAAGCGCAACTGTACCCGGAAGGATCGGGGATGAAAACTTTATCCGCCTGATGTTGGGAACAAAGCGTTTTGTCCCGAAGTAGATCCCTGCGAGTCTCGTCACGATTTCAAACTGCGCTACAGCCGGAAGAAGTTTGAACTGCGGGAAGTGGCCGTCAAAGAAATCAGATTCTTCCTTGATATTGAGTTTTAATATAACATGCTGGTTTTCTTTAAGAATTTCTTCTTCAATAACTATGCCGTGAAGATCTTTTTCCATTATTTCACCTCAAACAAAGCCGCGATCTCTTCTTTGTGCTTTTTCCCCTGGATGTCGGTCGGAAGTTTGTCTAAGAAACGCCATTTTTTGGGAATTACCGTATTCTCGAAGTAATGCATCAGAAAATCGTGGAAATACTTGTTTATCGCATATTTTTCCTTGCCGGAAAACTCCGCTTTTCCTTTTTCGTTGAGTACCAGCGCCGCCGCTAGATACTGCCTGATGTCGTTCGAAAGGGCGATGACTTTGACATCTTCGACAAGTCCGCTTTCCAAAAGGCGGTTTTCGACTTCGGTAAGCGAAATGCGTTTTTCCTCGATTTTGACGATCGAATCGCTGCGCCCTTTGAGCAGAAATTTGCCGTTTTCAAGCATTTCGGCCATGTCAGCCGTCGCAAAACCTGCCGGATCCTTGATGTAGGGCGAGATTATGCGGAGGCATCCGTCATCACCGAGCCAGATTTTCGCGTTGTCAAATGGAGTCCAAGTGAGCCCGTCTTTATCCTGCATCCTGTATGCGATTCCCGAAGTTTCGGTGCTGCCGTAGACTTCAAGCGGGTATATTCCGAAAACTTTGTCTGTTTTTACCGCAAGTTCGGGGCTTACCGCGCCGCCGCTCGTGAAAAGCCAGGGATCACGCATATTCAGTTTTTCTTCCATCTCGACTGTGCGTTTCAGAAACGCCGGAGTTGCCACGATTAAGTATTTTTCATCGTCAAGAGTCTCAAATTCTTCAGGGAATTCGATCCTTTTGCGTCTGAACGGCGTGCCTGTCGCAAACGGAAGCGAAAAACCGAAGAGAAATCCGAAAATGTGGTGCTGGCTTACGGTCGAAACGAACTTTCTTTCTGAAATTTTGTCGAGCCATTTCGAAATTATGAAAGCGTTGTCTTCCTCAAATTCCTTCATTCTCTGCGGGACAGCCTTCGGTTTTCCGGTAGAACCCGAAGTGAATAAGAAAATGCGCGTCGTTTCGCCGTTTATTTCGGGAGTTTTTTCAATCTCTTCTTTTGAGTGTTCTTCTGATTTCTCAATAATTTCAGGGACATAAAGAGAATTCTGAACTTCGGCGTCAGTTAAAAGTTCCATTCCGGGAAGAAGCGCTTCGGCAAGGAAATTCTCCGAAATGTTCTGTGTCAGATGAACCGCTTTCTGACACTGGAGGAGCGCCGTGAAAGTGACTCCGAAATACCAGAAATCTCCACAGTGGAGAATGTATGAATCAGTGCTTCTACTCTCTAAAAACTTTCTCATTTTTGCCGTATCACGCAAAAAATCGCCCCACGTTTTGAAAACGCCGTCGGACCATTTTCCGTCGTAGCAGACTACCGCCTCTTTCGCTCTGGAAGAGGCTTTGAACTTTGTTAATGGAAAAACCTTTGTCATTTTTTTATCCACGAATTTTCTAACTATAAATTCGGCAGCGAACAAAAAGCCCATAAGGATATAAGAAATTCCGCCGTTGTAAAGCGACCAGACCTTGTCTGCGTTTTCAGGCGTTATCCCGAAAATTTTATCGGCAAAAACGGTGAGAATCGCGACAGTTCCGTTGAAAATAAAGAAAATGCACCATGCGCAAGTCACTTTTCTGCAATAATTCTCAACTTTTTTTTCGTGAAACGAACCTTTTATCGACTTATCGGCAAGAGTTGCGAAACGGAAGATCATATTCGGAGCGTAAATGAGAGTTGAACCGAAAAATACTAATAAAATCAGATTAATAGCAACCGGATAAAGTTTCAGAAAAATAGATTCGTTTGTTAGAAAGCAGAGCAGTCCGGCAAGAAAAAAAAGAACGGAAGTCGCAAGCGGTTTCCATTCGAGGCTTTTTTCCTTTTTTTTAGCCGAAACACTCACGAAAAGAGCCGCTGCAAGGGCGATAATACATAGCGAAAGAAGTTTTAAAGGAAGCTTGAAAACAACTAAAAGTGCAAAAACTAAAATCGGATAAAGTGCAGAAATGACATAGAAAAATATCCGGAATGCTTTTTTCATCGGGAAAGTTTAAAAGAACTATTTGCCGTCTTCTTTCGGCAGAGCTTCGTCGGAAAGATAGGGAGCAAGTGCTTCAACGACATCGCGGACGGTGCGGACACTCCTTAAAATCGAAGGATCGATGTTGCCTTTTCCGGCAGGGATGTACTCTTTCATTTTTACGAACATATCTATCGCGTCGATCGAATCAAGGTTGAGGTCTTCCCTCAAAAGAGCGTCCATTGTGACGGTGTCTTCTTCGAGTTCGAATTCAGAAACGAGAATTTTTTTGAGTTCTTTGAAGATTTCTTCCTGTATCATGAGTTACTCCTTGTTTTGTGTTTCTCTTGATGCGGCAATGTATTCAGCCAATGCGTCTACTGACGCGAAATGTTTGCGGTTTTCAGCGTTGTCTGATGAAAATTTGATCCCGAATTTCTTTTTGAGTGCGACTCCGAGTTCGAGTGCATCGATCGAATCAAGACCAAGCCCTTCACCGAAAAGAGGTTCGGAATCGACAATGTCTTCGGGTTTGATGTCTTCAAGTTCCAAAGAGGAGATTATCACTTTTTTTATTTCTTGTTTAAGCTCTTCCATAAATCCCTCACTGTTAAAAAACAACCACACGGATAATCCGCCAGAAAAAGCGGGTTATATTAAGGAAAAAAGGCGTTTTTTGCAAATTTATTTCTGTTCGTTTTCTTCTTTTTCGCGGTTTCTGTATTCGATAACTTTCTGACCGACAAAATCCATGAGTTCCTTTACGCCGTTTCTTGTGATGCCGCTGATTTCGAAGTAGGGCATATCCTTGACGAATTCGCGCAGTTCGTCTCTCAGTTTTTCTTCTTCTTCACCATAAGAATCGATTTTGTTGAGGACGATTATCTGCTCTCTCTTGGCAAGTTCGGGATCGAAAAGTTCAAGCTCGCGGTTGATTGTTTTTATGTCGTCGACCGGTGATTTTCTTGCCGGATTTATCTCGACAAGATGGATGAGAAAGCGCGATCTTTCGACGTGACGCAGAAATCTGTGACCGAGTCCGGCGCCGGTGTGGGCTCCTTCGATAAGTCCGGGAATGTCAGCTACGACAAATGGAATGAAGTCCTTTCCTTCGACCATGCCGAGGTTCGGAACGAGAGTTGTGAAAGGATATTCCGCGATTTTCGGGCGGGCGTTGCTGATTACGCTGATGAGAGTCGATTTTCCGACAGACGGGAAGCCGATAATTCCGACATCTGCCATGAGTTTGAGTTCCAAACGAACTTTTCTGCGCTCGCCGGGAAGCCCTTCCTGAGCGTAGTGGGGCGCTTTGTTGACGCTTGTTTTGAATTTTGCGTTTCCTCTGCCGCCGATTCCTCCGTGCGCTACGACGACTTTCTGTCTGTGTTTGGTTATGTCGGCGATAAGTTCCGATGTTTCGTGATCGAAGACGAAAGTTCCGAGCGGGATTTTGACAATCGTGCTTTCGCCGCCGCGGCCGTACATGTTTGAGCCCATTCCTTTCTGACCGTTTTCCGCTTTGATGGTGCGCTGGTAGCGGATATCGTAAAGCGTTATGACGTTTTCGTCGCCTTCGAATATAACGTCTCCGCCTTTGCCGCCGTCGCCGCCGTCGGGTCCGCCGAGCGGAATGAAAGGTTCACGCCTGAAACTTACGGCTCCGGCACCGCCGTTGCCTGCGATAATATCGACTATTGCCTGATCGACGAATTTCATAACAACTCCGTGTTTGGAATAAAAAAAAACTCCCGTTGCCGGGAGTCTGAAAATTTTAACGAAACGAAAATTATGCTTCGGTGACTACGGAAACTCTTCTTCTTGCTCTGCCGTTTTTGTAGAATGTTTCATACTTAACGACACCTTCGGTAAGAGCGTAAATCGTGTAATCAGTTCCGAGACCTACGTTCTCGCCCGGAATCCATCTTGTTCCGACCTGACGGACGATGATGTTGCCCGGAATAACCGGCTCGCCGCCGAACTTTTTGATGCCGCGTCTCTGACCTGCACTGTCACGACCGTTTCTTGCACTTCCGCCGCTTTTCTTATGAGCCATAATAACCCTCCGAATTACTTGACAATTTCAAGAACTTTGAGCTGAGTGAAGCTCTGTCTGAAACCGTTTTTAACTTTGCTGGTTTTTCTTCTTCTTTTCTTGAAAACGATAACTTTTTTGCCTTTATAGTTTTTTACAACTTCAAGTTTTACAGTTACATCGCTAAGATAAGGTTTGCCGACCATAACATTTTCGCCGTCTGCAAAAAGAAGAACATTTTTGTTCTCTACAAGTTCTCCTTCTTTTTTGTCCAGATTATAAACAGACACTTTTTCTCCGGGGACAGCTTTAAGCTGGTTGCCGCCGAAATCGATCATTGCGTACATCAAATCCTCCAATAAAAGAGCACACAAAAAATAACGCGGGGATTTTACGCAAACTTAAATTGGTGTCAAGATTTTTTTGTATTTTTGAGCATTAAAACGAAATTTGCAAATTCTGTTGGTTTTTGGAATTAAAAAAACGGTCGCTGCCCCCTTTTTTATTTATTTAAGGAAATATTGAAAATATTGTCTTTCTGAATAAACTCTTGCCGAGTTTTTTTGTATTTTTGGGGGAAATAATGAAAAAAACAGCTTTTTTGGCAATTATGCTGGTACTTGTTTTTGCTTTTGCCGCATGCGGCGGAGGAAAAAAATCAAAACCTGAGGTCGATGAAGATCCGGTAGAAACCGAAGATTCCGATACCGATGACGGCGAATCGGTCGTTCCTGACGGTGACGATGATTCGAACGACATTGAAAATGACGGAGAAAATCATGGCGATTCGGATCAGCCGGGCGGAAACGACGATACACCGGTGGTTCCGGACAATGATGAACCGGCAACAGATCCGTGCAATCCCAATCCCTGTACTGAGCCGAACAGAAGCGTCTGCACTGTTACGGGAACGAACAGCTACACCTGCTCGTGCGACAGACTTATGTGTGAAATAAACGGTGTATGTTATGCCGATGGCGAGAGAAATCCCGCAAATTCGTGCGAAGAGTGCAACCGCGACTATTCAAAGACCGCCTGGTCGCTCGTTGCCGACGGAAGAGACTGCGAAGCCAAAGCGGGTCTCATGGGCAGCGGTATATGCCGTAACGGCGTATGCGGAGGTTTCGGAACTTGCGACAACAGAGCTTACGGACTCAAAGCCGGTGCTCCGTGCAACAAGGATGTCGAGTGCGAAACCGGTTACTGCTACACGTGGTACGACAATTCCGGAGATGGCACATACAGCTTCGTCAGAGCTTCGGTCTGCACCGGAACTTGCAAAGAGGACGAAGACTGCCCGAACAATATGACCTGTCAGTTTATGGAAAGCAGAGGTTATCAGTGCATGCCGCTCTTTGTTGCAGGCGTTGAGAGACCGGCTCCGAAAATGAAGACTTACGGACCGTGCAACGTGAACGAAGACTGCGAAGGCGGGCTCTGTCTTTCATACGGCGAGGGCGAGAGTTTCTGTTCCGAAGAGTGCACGAAAAACCTGATCGGCGATTCCTGCGGTTCATGCGGAAAGTGCATGGAAGGCGGCTCTGACAAAGGTTTCAAATACGACAAATACTGTGTTCCGAAGGGAAGCGGCGAGCTCGGTGACCATTGCCAGAGCTCAATGGACTGTTCAAGCGGCGGCTGCTATGACGGATACTGC
>JAGCNV010000006.1 GCA_017645765.1 bacterium
CTCCTCATCATCGCCGAAGACGTCGATGGCGAAGCTCTCGCAACGCTCGTTGTGAACAAGATGCGTGGCACCCTGAAGGTCGCCGCCGTCAAGGCCCCGGGCTTCGGTGACCGTCGCAAGGCCATGCTCGAAGACATCGCTATCCTCACTGGCGGTATGCTGGTTTCCGAAGACACGGGCGCTAAGCTCGAAGATGCTCCGGTCACCGTCCTTGGCCAGGCCAAGTCTATCACCATCACGAAGGACAACACCACGATTGTCGAAGGTGCCGGTGATGCAGCCTCCATCAAGGGCCGTATCGGTCAGATCAAGAAGCAGATCGAAGCCACCACGAGCGACTACGACCGCGAAAAGCTCCAGGAACGCCTGGCCAAGCTTGCCGGCGGTGTGGCCGTGATCAAGGTCGGTGCTGCTACCGAAGTCGAAATGAAGGAAAAGAAGGACCGCGTCGACGACGCTATGCATGCAACCCGCGCTGCCGTCGAAGAAGGTATCGTTCCGGGTGGTGGCGTTGCCCTCATCCGTGCCGAAAAGGCCATTGACGCCCTCAAGTTTGACAACGCCGACCAGAAGACCGGCGCTGCCATCATCCGCCGCGCCATCGAAGAACCGCTCCGCCAGATCGTGCAGAACGCGGGCCTCGAAGGCTCTGTCGTGGTGAACAAGGTCAAGGAAGGCAAGGACGCCTTCGGTTACAACGCCAAGACCGACACCTACGAAGACCTCATCAAGGCTGGTGTCATCGACCCGGCCAAGGTGACCCGCACGGCCCTCAAGAATGCCTCCTCCATCGCCTCGATGATCCTCACGACTGACTGCGTGATCACCGAGAAGAAGGAACCCAAGCCGGCTGCTCCGGCCATGGACCCGGGCATGGGTGGCATGGGCGGCATGATGTAATAATCTAGCGCCCCGCTAAAAAACTCTGTCTCCTTAGAAAACACCCGATGCAGTTTTTGCATCGGGCGTTTTCAATTGACTTTGAAATGGGCTTTAGCCATATTTAGGATACGGCATTAAAAATTTTCATTGTCATTCCAAGAACATTGTCATGTAGTAAGGCAACGTCACTACTTTCCCGACAACGCCTACATTGTTTTCGGAAAGCTTGTAGCAGATTTCTACTTCGTAATTCTCGTTTTGGAGAACAGTTTTTGCTGACTTGGTTTGCCCCGAAGTTGCCTTGACTTTGATTAACGCAGTTTCACCTGCAATGGTTTCCACAAAGTCAATTTCAAGACCGGAATCTTTGCGGAAGTAGTATAGGTTTCGCCCCTGTTTCGAGAAACAGTCAGCGACAATGTTCTCGTAAATAGCGCCCTTGTAAAATCCCAAGTCTCCGCTAAGGATTTTGGCAGCACATCCTTTTTCGAGCATCGCGACGAACAGCCCGGAATCCTGAACATAGATCTTGAACGCGTTTTCAATCTTGTAACCGTCCAGAGGAGTGGATATGTTTGTGAGATTGTGACATAGGTTGATGATGCCGCAGTCATAAAGCCACTGGATTGCGTTCTGGTATGCTTCGGAACGACCTTTCTTTTCTAATGAGGTATATGTGAATTTTTTATTCTCTTTGGCGAGTTGTGCCGGAATGGAATCGAATACGCGGTTGATTCTACCTAGAAGCGTTCTGTCAACTTCCTCGTTTTCATCTTCGTCGAGGTGCTTGCCAAAATCGTCCTTGTATTCTTCGAGAATATCCTGCTGTTCTTGCCAAACAACGTTCATGTCGTTTGTTTCGACGAAACGGGAAACGATGTACGGGAGACCACCCACGCAGAGATATTCCCTAAAATAGCGCAACATGGCATTGTGAGTGGTTCCGCTAACAGGGATCTTGTTTCTGAAGCATTCCTTCAGATAATCGATGACTTTTTCGTCAATGCCCTTTGCCCACAGAAATTCCTCGAAATCCATAGGCTTCATGTAAACAATTCTCTCGAAACCTGTCGGGACGCCCTTGCCCTTTTTTCTGTTATACCCCTTTATTCCCAGAAGCGAACCCGTGCAGATGACGTCATATCGACCATCTTCCATGAACGGTTTGATGCTTGCGCGTGCATTTGCGCATTCCTGAATCTCGTCAAATATAATGACGGTTTTTTTCGGTTCGAAGCGAGCATCGGGAAGTAGGGCCGACAGGTCGATTGTCATGCGGTTGACATTGAAATCGCCATCGAAAATTCTACGGGCGCTGTCGTTCTCCTTGAAGTTCACATAGACCACATGCTTATAGAGACTCCTAGCGAATTCAAGTACACTGGAAGTCTTGCCGATTTGGCGCATTCCCTTGACGACAAGAGCCTTTTTCTTGCCCCCGCCATTCTTCCATTTTTCGAATTCTTTAAGGATTTTCCGCTTGAACATACCCTAAATATACACTTTTCCAAGGGATAAATCAACACAAAAATACACTTTTTCAACCCATTTTTTTTCATTTAAACGCACTTTTTCAATGGAGATTTAAAAAAAATGCTTTTTTTACAGAATTTTCAAGCATTTGGACTTGCAGATACTACCGCAAGTAACCGCCCCAAAGGGGACTCATGTCAACCGCATTGCCTGCTGAACATACCAAAAAAAAGGCCGCCGAGGCGACCTATGATGATTGTACTATGCACAATAGAAAAAGCACTAAGGTGTTTTTGAATGCAGAAATTTCCATACGATTAGCACAATCAATAGAAAAAAATCAATCAAAACGATACAGTTGACAAAAGATAATTTATCAAAACTAAGAATTTCTTCTACAACACTTTGGTCGGCATATTCTCCATAGGCAGCATCATAAAGTGAATAGGCACAAACAATATTTATTAACGCAACAAATGCTGCAGCTATTTTTTTCTTGTATTGAGACATTGAAATCCTATTGATTTGATTTATTCAAGTATTTATGGAGAGTAATTCAATACGTAGCTATTGTTTCACCAAAAGGACCAAAATAGATGTTGCCGACATTAAAAATATTGCTATAAAAATTTTCTTAATTCCACATTTCAGCATCTTTAACCTTATTTGAGTGTTCTAAGTTATCAGGCCAACTTAACAATATCATCGAGACTTACTAGATGGATATTGTGGTTCCTGCGAGCTTCATCGCTTAACTTTTCCACAAAACCGGACTCGGAAAATAGGTAGTAGTAAAACTCGGCTTTTTCTTTTTGCGGAGAAAGCTTTACCGCCGTATCAAGAAAATCACCGTAAGTAAATGGCTTGCCCTTGAACTTACATTCTCCTACGAGATACTTTTTCTTATCTGCAGATGTTGCAAGCAGGTCAATCTCCGTTTCCTGAACATCAGTGTCATCGCCACGGCGTACAGTAGTTTTACCCCACCAGCGTCCCATCCGGTTATAACGGAACGGCAACAGTCCTGCCTTCTGCTTTTCTTGGACATATTCACGGCAAACATCCTCAAAAGAAAAAGACGCGAACTCATGCAAGGCGGGCTTAACAATATATTTGAATACTCCGTCAACATCGCCACTTTCCAAATCGGAATAGTTGGTAAACACGAATGCGTACCAGAAACGGAAAAAGCTGTCCGTCAGGCGGTAAAGTCCACGGTTCCGATTCCCAACTTCCTTTATGCCGTCATCGACGGAAAATTCACGTTGCACAATAGAAAGTTCTATCAAATTTTTTAGATAAACGCTTGTCTTCGAGGTATCATCTATAAGCGATTTTTTGCTGATATCATTCAGCTTGGTCGCCCCAAGCGCAATGGCTTCAATAATGGAATTGTAGAGAATCGTTTCACGCAGTTCCTGCCGAAGCAGAAATTCCACCTCACTATAAAGAGCGCAGCCCTTGGTAAGGATATTCCGCTTAATATTTTCTTCAAGAGACAAGCCTGGATCGAATTGGCGCAGGTAATGCGGAATTCCGCCGAGGATAGAATAGGCTACAATCTTGTCACGGGCGGAATATTTCGGGAAAAACTGCATTGCATCGTAGAATCCCATGGGTTCCATCTTGAAGATTCCCGTAGCACGTCCATAAAGCGGATTTTTTTCGGCAAGCAGTTCCTTTTCGATAAAACTCATAGAACTGCCGCACAGGACAATCATGACGTCGTCGTCCTTAAGGCGTTCATCCCAAAGGGCTTGTAAGACGGACGGAACGCTGCTGTTGAACTTGCACATGTAAGGAAATTCGTCAATAATCAGCAATTTTTTCTGCTTGCCGTAGGGCAATTCCGAAACAGAGCTAAATGCAGCCTCCCAATCATCGAATTCGGAAACATACTTCGCCGCCGGGATTTTTTCTTGTAGCATCTTTGAAGAAAAACTGCGCAATTGCAGTTTATCGGACACTTCTCGGCACGAGTAGAACACGTGCGGTTTGCCTTTGCAAAATTCATGAAGCGTCTCCGTTTTGCCTACGCGCCTGCGCCCGTAAAGCACGACCAATTGTCCGCCTTTGCTTGCGTACCGGTCTTCAAGAAATTGCAATTCCTGTTTTCTGCCAATGAACATATTCCACCCTGCGCTCTTTTTTACCAAATCACGATTTAGTAAATCACGATTTGATAAGTATTATACATTATTTTAAGCAAAAAAGCAAGGATTAAGTTCTTTTCTTTGAAAAATTTACGTTTTTTCGTCCATTTTTACGATTTTAGGCCTTGTAGGGTCGTTTTGGGAGGCAATAGATCAAGGCCGCCGAGGCGACCATTGATGATTGCACAATTTCTTTGTTCTTATACACGACAAAAGCATTTCCATCAATATTAAAAGCATTTAAATAGCTATCACCAAGTTTTGATGTTTTATGAAAACTAAAAGCACGAAGTGAAGAATCTTCCTGACATTTGTTGTTAACAACCATTTGATATTTGCTACTGCCAGTCACTGAAAAAGATATATGATTTTCATCATAAGCAAATCCAGGTAAGACAATTTTTGCACCATCGATAATAATAGGGCAACTCCAAAGGGAATCACCATTTAGATTGGAGATAACGAAATTTGAGAACGAAGTTTCTGTCAAATTTTCATTTATCGTCACATTAAATATTTCGTCAAAGCTATCTATCCAAAAAGAAGTTCCCGTTCCACCACACATATTTGGATATCGCTTCGTTGTATCACATTCTATGGGAAGTTTTAAGACCGGACGGGCTTGCGCCCGTCCTCTCGCCTTCTCGGCACGCTTACAGCGTGCCGCTCCGGCTCGCGAAGGTTCCGGCTCGATTCCTGGGGTTTCTGTTATCTTTCTTGATTGCGAATGAATTTCGATATCTCAACAAAAAATAATCCCTCTCTTGACGAGAGGGATTATTTTGTTTCTGCGGGTGCCAGGACTCGAACCTGAAACAGTTTTAAGACCGGACGGGCTTGCGCCCGTCCTCTCGCCTTCTCGGCACGCTTACAGCGTGCCGCGTTGGCTCACGAAGGTTCCGGTTCGGTTCCTGGAATTTCTGTTATCTTTTTTGGTTGCGAATAAACATCGCTATCTCAACAAAAAATAATCCCTCTCTTAACGAGAGGGATTATTTTATTTCTGCGGGTGCCAGGACTCGAACCTGGAACCTTTTGGTTCGTAGCCAAACGCTCTATCCAGTTGGGCTACATCCGCTAGATGTGCCCCAAATATAGCTAAAAACATGCTGTTGTCAAGGGGTTTTTGACAAAAACAAAAAAATAATTTTAAAAAGATTTCTAGATTTAGCCAAAAAATTTCAAAGAAGCATCGATGAACAAGCTCCTTCCCTACCTCGAAAAAATCAAGCCCGTCCTGGACGTGGTTCTCCAGTTCCTGAAAAAACTCTTTTCCGACAGGAAAGTCGTCAAGTGGCTGCTCATCCTGTTTATCCCCGTCTTGCTGGGCTTCATCGCCGTCATCGTGACTTACGTGCACTTCTCGCCCGAACTGCCCTCGCTTTCCCAGCTGGAGCAAATCAACCCGCGCCTCGTCACGAACATCTACGACATGAACGGGAAAATCGCCCATGAATATTATGTGGAACGCCGCGAGTGGGTCAGTTTCGAC
>JAGCNV010000051.1 GCA_017645765.1 bacterium
CCGCCGCCGCCGCCGCTGCTGCCGTAGCTGTCACAGTTTCCGTCGCCGCCCATACCGCCGCCGCCGCCGCCGCCGCCTTGTCCGTTCTGACCGTTTTCACCGCTTATCCCGTTGGCAGGCGTATAGCCGTAAGCTGAAAATTTGCCGTAACTGCTGCCGCCGGCACCGTGTGCACCGTTACCTCCGTCTGCTCCTTTACCTCCGTTTGCTTTTTGGGTCGCAACACGGGTACATTCATCATCTATGACTGACCAAAATTTTTCTGTTCCTCCGGCACCGCCGTTGGATGTTGAACCGGTTCCGTTTTCTCCGGCATAGCCATCAACGTGATCTTCTCCGTCTCCGGGCAAACCTCCTTTTCCGCCGTTGGCACCGCATGTCGATGAGCCGCCGTTTCCACCTTGAGGCAACGGACACGGACCGGAACAAAAGCTTATTCCAAAGACACTGGCGGTCGAATATTCGCAGCCTTCGGTGCCGTTTTCACCGTCACCGCCATTGTCTCCGTCTGCTCCGTTTGCGCCGTCCATACCGTCAACGCCGTCTTTTGTCTCTATTGAAACTTGATGAAGTCTTATGTTGCTGCAATGATCCAGAACAAGTCCGATGGAACTGCCGCCCGGCATGTTTTCTTTGGTAGATATTATTTTTATGTTTGAAAGCAGTATGTTTTTACGATTGCTCAAAAGCCATCCTGATGCCGGAACGATGAAAGCCGGTTTGTCATCGCTTTCGCCCCATACACAGTTTTCACCTTCACTGTTGCACGAACTGAAGTAACCGCCGATAATCGCAATTTCGTTTTTCAGGTTCGGGATATTTTCAAAAAGTCCGTAGGAAAGAATGATCTGTTTTTTGTTCTCCTGGTTTATGATCTGGAGTGCTTTTTCCAAAGTTTTAACAGGGGAGGTCATTGAGCCGTTGTGCGAATCTTTTCCGTTGGACTGATCAACGAAAACCGCATCTTCGAAGTCCGCTTCACCGTCAAATATGTCAAAATCACTGGATTCTTCCGGTTCAGTCGAATCTTCGTCAGGTGTATCGGAATCACTGTCGCCGGTCGGATTTGTCGGATCTGCCGGATCGTTATCGTCAGTCGGATTGGTAGGATTAGTCGGGTCAGTTGGATCGCTGTCGTCAGTAGGATTGGTAGGATTTGTCGGATCAGTTGAATTGCTGTCGTCAGTAGGATTAGTCGGATCGGTTGAATCACTGTCGTTGGTAGGATTTGTCGGATCTGCCTGATCGTTGTCGTTGGTAGGATTTGTCGGATCAGATGAGTCACCGTCGTTGTTTTCCGAATCTTCTTTTTCCGGTGAATCTTTGTCGTTGTCTGTTTTTCCCTGATTTCCCTCGTCGTCGGGATAATCATAAGTGGAACTTCCGCCTCCTCCGCACGCAGCAAAAATCAAAGTGGCGGTCAAAACGAGAATGAATCTGGAAATCTTCATGAAATCCTCCTATAAAATGATTGCCGAGCAGCCTGAACTGCTCTTTTTCTTTAGTGGTTCAGTATCTTCATCGGGTTCTTCGTCAATGTCTTCCTGCTCGGTATCCTGAGGTTCTTCTTCCTGCGGAATATCCTCGACAGGTTCCTGATTGTCGTCACCGTCTGTTTCGCCGCAGCAGTTTTCATCTTCAGGAAAATCAAATATGACCGTAAAGCTGACGATGCCTGATGCTCCTGTCAAAGTTGCATATCTGAGATAAAAATCCCAGTTCCATGTTCCGTATGTGATTCTGTTCGGCAGATATGTGAATGAATCTCCCGAAGCAAAATCTATGGCAGTCTGATCTTCAGGTGCTTTCACCTGCCAGATGAGTGAAATGAATTCGTCCGAATTAAGGACTTTAGCGCTTGCCGGAACGGTTTCGGAAGCGTTCTGCGTATATTCGATTTCCGGAACAGGGGCTTTGCCTTCTGTGATCGGCGAAATCGTTACGTAGTCGGTGAATTTCGTGAAATTTCTGTTGTAGAAAGCATCGAGTTCGCTTCCTGCCGCGATTTTTCCTTTCGCTATGATGATAACTTTGTTCGATTGGTCGGCTGAAGCTGCCGCATCGACGATTTTAAAGTTTTCGTTGTCGATTTGGTATCCTGATTCCGATACAGGCATGATGAAACGGAGCGTGACATCTTCTTCTGTCGGGAGGTAGTTAACGATTTCGGCGGTTACTTTTATCGCCGTGCCGTCGCCGCCTGCAAAAATCGATTCTTTATTTTCCGAGCCGTGCTGCCACGAGTAATTTACCCACAGGTTGCCTGACGGGATAGACTGCATTCCGCTGCCGTTTTTGACGCTGCAGTTTTCGTATCTTTCGCAGGTGTAGTTGTATGAAACCCCGTCATCCGACATTTCGACTCTTCTGAAACCCCAGTAATCGCCGCTTCCGCTTGTCGCCATCGTCGTTGTCATAATGAATTCCATTTTCTCCGGCGCGGTGAGATCGACATCGACATTTTCAAGGAGTTTTTTCCCTTTTTCGAACGTGAAAACCTTGTCGTGGTGCGTGTGACCGGAGAAGTATATCGGCGGATTAGCCTTTTTCGTGAGGAATGACGCGAGCAGAATACCGTTGTTGTATTTCTGGGTTTCATTAGAGTTGAACTCATCGATGACCCACAAATTTGAATCGAAGTCCCATTCGAACGCACCGCTGTCCCACGAAGAAGAATCAAAGTTCCATTCCTGATCGTCGAGAACGCTTGCTATGCCGTAAATCTTTGAGAACGATCTGTTCGCGTGATACTTTCCTGTCGCATCCTGACCAAGCGGCGTCATGTGGCCGAAAACAGCCGCAACATCATTGTCTTCAAGCATGATTTCAGCCCATTTCAGTGTTTTTTCGGCAAGGTATCCGCCCCAGTTCGCAACGGGAGAAGCGCCGGTATCGCCGATTCCGATCTGGTTGCTTGCACGTCTCTGCGGAGTTCCGTCGTAGGCGTTGAGAAGCAGATATGTTTTGTTCCTGAAATTGAAGGCGTTGTTCATCGGACCTAAAAACTTTGCCCAGTATTCAAGACCATCCGATTCGAGAGGTGATGTCAGGTCATCAACTGTTGTAAACTGGGCATATCCGTCGTGGTTGCCGGGAATCGAGAACATCGGAACTTCAAGTTTTGTCATCATATCGTAAAAATCGGAGTATTCCTGCTGGTAGTCTATTCCGTAGGCGATATCGCCGAGCATGACTGTGAAGTTTGTATCCGCCGAATTTAACTGGGAAAATGTCGCTTTTATGATTCCGAACTGCTGATCGTAGTTGAGCAGCGACTTGTCGGCGTGGAACGGATAATTTTCCGGGTTGAAGTTCATATCGTCGGTTTTTTTGCTCAGAAGATCCTCGATCTGCGGGTCGGCGACGATGAGGAATTTTGCCGGATCGCTTTCTTCGTAGTGCGGAAAGAAAACGGCGTTGCGGGAAACCATCTCGTTTTCGTCACCGTAAATTTTCAGAATCAGATCATATTTTGCTTCTGGCAGGATGATATTCGGACAAAAGTTCAGTTTGTAAATGCCGTCGGCGATGATTGCGTAAGAATAGTAACCGGGATTCATTTCCGGTTTCGATCTGCATGTGAGAAATTCGCTCCTTCCGGTTTCGTCGAGACGGACAAGTTTTACTTCTGCCGATTCATACTGGTAGGGCAGGAGCTTATCATGCCTGAAAATGACTGAAAAGCACGGTTCGTCGGGCGTTACCATAGCCGGAAAACCGATTACAGGATAAAGAATGCCGTTTATCGCAGGGTTGAGTATCGCTTTTGTCTGAATCTGGATCTGATAGTCGTCAAAAACATCTGAATTTTGCGGAAAACGGTTTATCGAAATAGCGGATTCGTCAACCGGATCATAGGCGTATGCCGTTAAAAATGCAAAAAATATGGAAAATAAAAGAAAGCTGTTTTTTCGCATAGTTCCTCCAAAACAAAAGACCGATTATTCTAATAAAAAAATAAATATAGTCAATGTAAGAGATGCTGCTGGTGCAGAGAGAGGTGTTTTTGACTACAAAACCAGTGCCGAGCAGCCCGAGCTGCTCTTTTTCTGCGGAGATGCGCTTTCTTCTCCTGAATCCGAACCGCTGTCAGATGAACCAAAGTCTGTACCGTGACCGCCGGAACCGGTGTCCGAGCCGTGATCGTCATTGTCATCGTACCAGTCGTCACAGCAGCCGTTGTCATAATTTTCTTCGATTTTTGTAGTGAATTCGAGTTTTCCCGAAATCCCGTCGGGGGTCGTGTATCTGAGATGGTAATTGCTTGAAAAAGTTTTCTGCACGATATCGTCCAGAACGATCTCTTCCCCTCCGGCAAAGTCAAAGAGTTGCGGATCCGAGTTCATATGCTGGATCTCTACCTGCCAGATCAGTGATGAAAATTTAAAAGCATTTCTGACCCATAAGTTGTGGACCATCATTTCTGCGACATCTATTTTTTCGGGAAAATCAACAAGAGGAATCGGAATTTCTTTCGTATCTGACGGTGAAATCGTCACATAATCGGTGAATTTCGTGAAATTTCTATCGTAGAAGGCATTAAGACTGCTTCCGGCAGCGATTTTTCCTTTAACGGTTAAAAATACGGTCGAAAGGTCGCCTGAAGCGACTGCATCGGCGAATGTGAAATTCGGGTTGTCGAGTTTATATCCGTATTTTGCAGCCGGCATGATGAAACGCAGCGTTACTTCTTCATCGGTCGGCAGCCAGTTCACGATTTCGGCTGTCACGCTTTCTGATGATCCGTCTCCTCCGCTGAAGAGCGATTCTTTTTCACCGGATCCGCTTTCCCACGAATATTTCACCCACATATTTCCTGCCGGAACCGACTGCATCCCGCGTTTTTCAGGGTCGTCAGGCTGACAGTTTTCGTATCTTCCGCAGGTGTAGTTGTAAGAAACATCGTTGTATAAAAATTCGGCATTTGAATTTTCTACGCTGATAACTTCGACTTTTCTGAAACCCCGGTAGCCCTTTCCGCTTCCCGAGAGAGGTGCCGTGGAGACAAATTCCATCTTTTTGTCTGCAAAGATCCCGCTGTTTTCAGCAAGTTCGCTTCCCTGATCGAAGACGGAAACAGAGTCCTGCCGGTCGTGACCTGAAAAATAGACGGGCGGATAGTTTTTATTGGTCAGGATTTTCAGAAATTCTCTTCCGGTTTCTGATGAGTGCGTTTTGCCGGTCGGTGCAAAATGACCGAAAACTGCGGCGTACTCATAATTCGAGTCACTTTCGAGCCATTCCAGACTCTCCGGCTTAAGTTCGAATCCGGAAGTCTCTTCAGAAGCGCGTTTCTGTGCCGTTCCTTCGCTCGTATTGAGCATAAGATATATTCTTCCGAGCAGGAATGCGTTGTTTGTCGGAGCTATGAACTTTGTCCAATACTCAAAACCGTCAAGCTCAGGAAGAGAGCCTGCTCCGTTATTGCCGCCGGAGAAACGGGTGAGAACATCACGGTCGCCCGGAACTGCAAACATCGGAATTTCCAAATTGAGTGTGAGATCATAAAAGTCACTGTATTCATTATGAAAATCAGTTCCGTTGACGGCATCACCGAGCATTACTGCAAAATGGCTGCTGCCGGCATTGAACTGTGAAAAAGCCGCATCGGCTATCCCTTTTTGAGGATTTCCGTTCTGACGCAGATATTCGCCTGAATTGAAGTCTAAATCTTCGCTTTGATCGTTTCCGTCTGTCCGAGGGCTCGAAAAAACGATGAATTTTGCCGGATCTCTGTATTTGTATTGCGGAAAGAAAACGGCGTTGCGCGAAATCATCTCCTTTTTGCCTCGGATTTTCAAAGCGATATCGTATCCTGCTTCGGGCAGTTTGAGCGGCACGGATATTTCCAGAATCCATGTGTCCGGTCCGATCCTGTCAACATACTGATAAAAGTTCTCATAGTGGGTATAGGCAGGATGGAGCGTCAGAAATTCGCTCCTTCCGTTTTCGTCATTCCGGAAGATTTTTACATATTCGACTTCATAAACTGAAAAATGGACGTCGTGTTCCAGCCTGAAAATAACTGAAAGCGAAGTGTTGTCTGCTACCATCGACGGAAAACCGATGACAGGGTATAAAATGCCGTTTATCGGATAATCTGAAATCACGGTTGTCTGCATCGTCTGCTGATAGTCCTCAAGTTTTGAATTGCTCATGCGGTTCATCGACAGCATTGATTCGCCGGAAACATGCAGCGTCAGGAATGATAGAAACATCAGAAAAATGACTGAAAACCGTTTCGTCATAACTCTCTCCATTCACAAATGGTTTAATATTTTACAGTGAGAAATATTTCTGTCAATTCAGCCGCCGTTTCCAAAAAAAATCTTGACAAATAAAGAGTTTTTCACTATAAACTGCGACCGATTTTTTCGGGGTGTTCTTTATAAAAAGAATTTTAGTAACAGGCGTTGGGGCATCGTCAAGCGGTAAGACACCAGATTTTGGTTCTGGCATCCGGAGGTTCGAATCCTTCTGCCCCAGCCATTTATAATTGTATGTGGAGGAAATTATGGAAACTTTTAAGCTCGCAGTCGAAAAGAGAGAACAGGGCAAAAAAAGTGTAAAAGCGGTAAGAAACAACGGATTTGTTCCGGTCGAAATCTATGGTAAAGGTCTCGAAAGCAATATCAGCGGTTCTGTTGAGAGAAAAGAGCTTATCAAAGGACTTCACACTCCGCAGGGAAAAAACGTTATATTCGACCTTAATTATGAAGGAAAATCCTATCTCGCGATCGCTCACGAACTTCAGATCCATCCGGTTAAGGACAACATCATCCACGTTGATTTCATGACTGTTTCGGAAGACAGAGAGATTACGATCGTTGTTCCGGTTACGAAACAGGGAAGATCAAAAGGCGAAATCGCCGGCGGAAAAATTTTCCAGGTTGTCAAGGAAGTTAAAGTTGCATGCAAACCGGCTGACGTTCCGGCTGAAATAGTTGTAGACGTAACGAACAACGAAATCGGCGACAGAATCAAACTTTCGACTCTGCCTTATCCGCAGGGCGTAAGACCTGTTTTCACCCAGGATGCTCCGGTTATCGTAATCAACAAGGGAAGAGGCGGCGAATAATCGCTTTCGGTCATAATCTTGTGGTTCCGTTTTTTTTCAAAAGATCCTGCTCCAACTGAAGATTTTTTAATCATCGGTCTCGGTAATCCCGAAAAGCGTTATTTTACTACGCGTCACAATATTGGTTTCATGTTCGTCGAAAGTATAGCGGCGTCCTTTAAATTCGGGGATTTCGAGTTCTCGAAAAAGGTGAACGGGCTTGTTGCAAAAGGAGAGATAGGCGGAAAAAACGTCATTCTGCTAAAACCTTCGACATACATGAACAACTCAGGAATAGCAGTCAGGGCGGCAAAAAAGCTTTACGGGATAAAGCCTGAAAAGATCATTGTCGCACACGACGAGATGGATATTGTTTTCGGTTCGCAGAGGATCAGAAAAAACGGCAGTTCCGCCGGTCACAACGGCATAAAGTCGATAATTTCCGAACTTGAAACGCCCGATTTTACAAGAATCCGTCTCGGAATCGGCAAGCCGCTGCCGGGAATCAACATCGCCGACTATGTCCTCTCGGAATTTTCGGAAGAAGAGCTCGAAATGATCTCCGAAAACAAAGAAAAATGGGCTGAGATCGCAAAAATGATCGTTTCGGAAAGCGTAGAAGCTGCAATGAACGCTTTCAACAAAAAGAACTGATGAAAATTCTTCTCATTGCGCCGCCTGTTTTCGATTTTTACTTCACGACTCACAGAATGGAGCCTTTGGGGCTGCTTTACATCAGAGAGGCTTTGGAAAAAGCTGGGCATGATGTCACGCTTTACGATGCGGCTTTTTCGGGCAAGGTCAAGCGCGTCGCCACTCCGCCTGAATTTGCTTATTTAGACAAATTTTACGAAGAAGACGCTTCTCCGTTTTCACTACATAGCGGCTACAAAAGATTAGGTGGCAGTTTTCAGAAAATACTTGATTTTATTGCAAAAAATGATTTCGACCTGATCGCTTTAAGTTCACTTTTTTCTCCTTATCATCCCGATGTCGAACTTCTTGCTGTCGAAATAAAAAAGGTAACTGAAACCCCGGTTTGCATTGGCGGAACGGCGGTAAACGCGCAGAAAAAGAAGATTGCCGAAACCACGAATGCAGACTATCTCAACTGCGGAAACGGAGCAGTAACTCTGCCGTGTCTTGCCGATGCAATGAGCGGAAAGATTGGTTTTGAAGAGGTTCCCGGGCTGATCTACAGGAAAGAGGGGGAAATCATTTTCAACGAACCTTCACTTGAACCTGCATGGTGCGGCGGATTGATCCCAAAGCGTGAAAAACTGCGCTGGTTCAGGAAAAAAATGATAGCGAAGATTATTTTTTCAGCCGGATGCCGCAACCGCTGCGCATTCTGTTCGATCCACCGCGACAACAGGCTTGCATTCAGGGATATTCCGCACATAAAAGCAGAACTTGAATATCTTCTGAGTATCGGCGCAGAAGTAGTCGATATTGAAGACGACGACATTTTTTCAAACGGCGAATACACTTCTCAAATTCTTGATATTCTTGAAGAAATGCACTCCAGAGGTTTGTGCTTCACAGCTATGAACGGTCTCACTGCAAGAAACATCCTTCCTTTTGCCGAAAGGCTCGTTCCGGCCGGCTTCGTCAAGCTCGATCTTTCGCTTGTTTCGGCTGAAAAAGGTGTCGCTAAAGGGCTTCACAGGCCGCACGGGATCGCTGAGATCGAAGAGATAATCAGGCGTACTGAAGGGAAAACCGAGATCGAAGTTTTTCTCATTCCGGGCCTTCCGGGAACGGAACTTGTCGACACATGCAGCACCTTGCTGCACCTGAATAAATTAGGAGTCAAAGGCGGTCTGAGCCCGCTTTACCTTGTTCCCGGAGTGCCGATGTTCGAAGAGATGGGAATCCCCGAAAATGTCCGTTTATGCAGAGGCAGCGCGCTTTATCCTTTTGATGACGAAAAACGGGCGGATGTGGCATCACTGCTGAAGATTTCAAGGTTTCTCAACTATTCGCTTGAACACAAAAATGATGAAAACTATCCCGAAATTCTCAATTATTTCAACGAATCCATAAGACGGAAGCGCTGGTTCAGACTCGGCAAGGATGGAATCTGGCGCGATTCGTTCGGATTTACCGAAAATTTTGAATTGTAGTTACTTCTGAGGTCCGGCAGGCTTTTTACCTGCGTTTTTGACCGCGAAAACAGCGAGACCGAGCAGAGCCGCGAAAATAATGATTGTGATTGCCGAAAATCTGAGTGAAAAAATGTCTATCGCAAGCATCGCAAGTGTCGAAGAGACCATGACTGCGACAGGGAAGGGCTTTTTCTTCATCTTTTTTATCATCGTTACGGCTGCGCTGATGATAAGGATTCCGACGGCGCACTTGATTCCGCGGAAGGCGTTTTTCACGATTTCTATTTCAAGAAAATTGTCGAGAAAGCCTGAAATGATGAGGATCACGGCAAATGACGGCAGGACGATTCCGACTGTTGCCGCGATGGAACCCAAAATTCCCGCCTGTCTGTAACCTATGAATGTCGCGCAGTTTATGGCGATAGGGCCGGGCGTCGATTCTGCAATGACGGTGACATTCATCATGTCGTCGTGGGTTATCCACTTTTTCTTTTCGACGCAGTTGTCTTCGATGACGCTGAGCATGGCATAACCGCCGCCGAAAGTGAAAAAACCGATTTTCATGAATGTGAGAAAGAGATCAATCAGAATCCGCATAAAAAACCTGCACAAAAAAACATTTCGCGGAATTGATACTGAAAAAAATGAAAAAAGCTATTTTAAGGGATTGGATTAAATGAATTATTCAACGTCTTCGTAAACAACTGTGAAGTTGTCGAAAGCAGCCCATGAATCTTGTGAAGCTTTGTATCTGATTATTAATTGACATGCACCAGTAACTGTGCCGGCTTTAAGCTGGACAGATGTCTGATAAAATTGATCTGTACTTCCCAAGTTTATTGATACAAAATTAGATTTTGAATTCGAAAAATATCTGTTGTCAGCATCCCAGCCGTACCATGTTGTAGAAGTACATTTAACACCAATCTTAGGCTGTACAGCCGCGTCTGTTGCCATGTCAAATGTGATTTCTGTGGCTTTTTTGCCTGCAGGAACTTCAAATTCGCCGGAAGTAAAAACATCTGTTGCACTAGTGATATTACTGGTAGCTGTTATTTGGGCAGCATAATTATTTTCGCCGCGATCCCATTTCGAAAGTCCCACATTGTTTCCTATGGTCCAGTTAGTAGGATTGTTGTCGGACCAGTATTTGAAGTCACCGTTCGGAATCTGACTTGCTTCCGGAAGAAGAATTTTTGCAATCCCGTAATTTTCCGCAATCGTCCATGTATGACCGTTGTCGGCACTGAATCTGAACATATATTCAAATTCTCCTTCAAACGGGAATGAGAAATTCTTTATTACATACTCGTCGTTGTTACCGAAATCGTTGTTTTCCGCGATATTGATTTCAGCATCACTCCAGAATTCATCAGTGATCTCGCTATCTGAACCTTTAGCTCTGTAGCTGAACTGAGCTTTTACACCCATCAAAGGAACAGACTTGTTGACAGTCTGGTCGGTAAGCCCTTCAATCCAGACTCTGCCGTAGAATGTGCCGGACATTCCTTCATATCCTTCAACAGAGGTCGGCCACTGTGTGTGAGCCCAGCCTACTGTGCGTGCCGGTGCGTTGTTGCACTCTCCGCCGATATAAACGAATTTGAAATCGTCAACGGTTATTTCGGTTTCACCGTAAGTAGAAGATTTGCCCAATCTGAAGACAAGCTGCAAATTAGAATTGTTCTTCCATTTGTCGTTCATTTCCGGGCCGAAAATAACTACTACATCGTGCATCTGAGGATTTTCGGTATCACCGAAATCAATAGCGTTGTTAAAGTCATTGGTGCGATGATTGTTACTCGGGTCAACAAGAAAAGCGTTGCTGAAAGCGTTCCAGTTGTAAGAGTAATAATCATTGCCGCCTTCACCCCACATCAAGTTTACTACAACAGGTGACGGTTGTTTTGCAGCTATTCTGAATTTGATTCCGGTAGGAATTTCAGCATCTGCTGCCGTGGAGAATTTAGCAGTTTTTATAACTTTCTGGTTGCCGTCATATTTTGAATAGATTTTGAGAGCTCCGTCGACATTTGTGAATGTTACAACCGGTTCTCCGGCCTGATTATATGTTGAATAATCATCTTTTTCCCAGCTTTCAGGAACATTGTCCGCATCCCAAGTGCCGCCGAAATCACCGTTCGTAATCTGAAGACATCCTTCAGGAGTTGTCGGCTCAGTCGGCTCGGTCGGTTCAGTCGGTTCTGTCGGTTCGGTCGGCTCGGTCGGTTCAGTCGGCTCGGTCGGTTCAGTCGGTTCTGTCGGTTCAGTCGGTTCTGTCGGTTCGGTCGGCTCTGTGGGTTCAGTCGGCTCTGTGGGCTCTGTCTGGGTTCTGCAAGTGTTTTCATCCCAGCCGCTGCAGTCATCTTTGCAGAAAGCGTATCCGCCGGAATAATCTGAACTGATCTCGGTGCATTCTTTTGTACCGCCGTCGCATACTTCGCCTTCTTCGATGTCGTTGTTGCCGCATTCAGCTGCGGGTTCGGTCGGATTTGTCGGAGTTGTCGGTTCATTGGTCGGTTCGTCTGTCGGTTCTTCGACATCCTCGTCTGTTACTTCTTCATCGGGAAGTGTTTCATCTGTTTTTTTGTCGTCTCCGCAGGATGTTACGAAAAACATGAACAGCACTGCGAAAGCTAACGCCATAAATTTCTTCATTTTTTTGCCTCCAAAACTAAAAAGTGCCAAAATAAACGACGAATGATAGTCTTATTTTTTGTGAAAGCAATGAAAAAGTTTTTTCTTTAGGGTTGCAAAAAAAATAAAAAATGATAAATAGGGCGGTTTTTATTGTTTCATGGAGAACACAATGCAGAAAAACATCAAACCTTATGCAGGGCTTGTTCCGATAGTCGTTGAAAAGGAAGGCGGCGGCGAAAGAGCTTACGACATTTATTCGCGGCTTCTCAAAGACCGTATCATCTTCATCGGCGAAGAAATCACCGACGATCTTGCGAATGCTGTTGTCGCAGAACTTCTTCTTCTCGAAGGTCAGGACAGCGAACAGGATATTTCGATTTACGTCAACAGCCCGGGCGGATCGGTAACTGCCGGACTCGCGATATACGATACGATCCAGTACATCAAGCCCGATGTTTCGATGATATGCGTCGGTCAGGCTGCAAGCATGGCGGCTGTTCTTATGGCTAGCGGCGCAAAAGGAAAAAGATTCGCTCTTCCCAATTCACGCATAATGATTCACCAGCCGATGGGCGGTTTCCGCGGTCAGGCGACAGATATCGAGATTCAGGCGAAAGAGATACTTTTCATCAAAGACCGCCTGCTTCAGATCATGCATGAACACACAGGCAAGGACATTGAAACTCTGCGTGCCGATATGGAACGCGATTTCTTCATGTCCGGCGAAGAAGCCGTAAAATACGGCCTTATCGACAAAGTGGTAACAAAAAGATAGGTCAAAATGGCACAGCGAAACAAACAGGATATCTGCTGCTCTTTCTGCGGAAGGTCACAGACTGAAGTCGATAGAATAATTTACGGCAGGAACGCTTACATCTGCAATGAATGTGTTGAAATGTGTTCGGAACTTCTGACTGAGAATGCCAACGCTGCCGGAAGAAGCGGAGAGCCGAAAAGCTATAGTAAAAATGAGGAGATAAAGACTACTCCGGTGGAGATAAAATCCTACCTCGACAAGTTCGTGATAGGGCAGGATTATGCAAAAAAAGTTCTCTCCGTCGCGGTTTACAACCACTATAAACGGGTCCGTTCGTCGAAAAAAACGAGCATCCAGAAGAGCAATATTCTTCTTTTGGGGCCTACAGGTTCTGGAAAAACCCTTCTGGCGCGTACTCTGGCGACATTTCTCGATGTTCCGTTCAGCATTGCCGATGCAACGACTCTTACGGAGGCGGGATACGTCGGTGAAGATGTCGAAAATGTCCTTCTTTCGCTGATTCAGGCTGCAAATTACGACGTTGAAAAGGCGGAACGCGGCATAATCTACATCGACGAGATCGACAAAATCGCCCGCAAATCGGAAAACACATCCATTACCCGCGATGTCAGCGGCGAAGGCGTTCAGCAGGCTCTTCTCAAAATCATAGAAGGAACGGTCGCGAATGTTCCCCCGACTGGCGGAAGAAAGCATCCGCAGCAGGAATACATAAAAATCAACACTTCAAACATCCTGTTTATTGTCGGCGGCGCATTTGAAGGGATTGAAAAAATAATTGCCCGCAGGATCGGGAAGAAAAAAGTCGGTTTCGGTTCGGAACTTGGCAAAAAAACCGAAGAAAAACACATCCTCTCGGAGATCCAGCCGGAAGATCTTCTCCGTTTCGGTCTCATTCCGGAGCTTATTGGCAGACTTCCGATGACTGCCTACCTTGAAGAACTCACTCCCGAAGATCTGCGCAGAGTCCTCACCGAGCCGAAAGATGCGCTCGTATCGCAGTATAAGGAGCTCTTCGCACTCGACGGGATCGAACTGAGCTTTACAGACGAAGCTCTGGACGAAATCGTTAAGAAGACTGAAAAGCTCAAAACCGGTGCCAGAGGTTTGCGCAGAATCCTTGAAACGGCAATGCTTGACATAATGTACGCCGCTCCCGGAGAGAAGGAAAAGCTTAAAGAAATAGTCATTACGCCCGAAGTCATTGCATCAGGCGCAGAACCTCGGAAAATATATAAAATCGAACAATCCAAAAACAGAAATTCCGCAAAAGGAGCTTAGTTTAAATGACTTCCTCAAATATTTTTCCATTATTTTTATACAACGGCACCGTTATATTTCCTTATTATTCGTTCACGATTTCCGTTGAAGACCCGTATGAACATGAGATTTTAAATAGGGCATACAGCAAAGAGAAGCAGGTCGTCGTAGCAGCGTTCGAAAAACTTCCCGACGATCCGGATAAAAGCATTTTTCTTCCGGTTGCGACGCTGTGCGACGTTATTCATATCGAAGAAGTCGAAACCGGCAAATGCAAAGTTGTCCTCGCCGGAGCGAGGCGGGTTCTTTTCCAGTCATACGATAGAAATCCGCGCACACATCTTTTCACAGTAAAAGTCAAAGAGTTCAAAACGACTTTCCCGAAGGACAAAGATCCGGCGGTCGCAAGAAGGATTCTCGAGGACGCTCTCAGAAGATACTTTGATATAGCGGGATTCCCGCCGGAAAAAGTGAACCAGCTGACTGAGGAAGAGAATCTGGAGGATTTTGTCGACTGCTGTGCAGCATCCCTCGACCAGTCCATGGATC
The DNA here is from genome assembly GCA_017645765.1 of bacterium. Classification (GTDB taxonomy): domain Bacteria; phylum UBP6; class UBA1177; order UBA1177; family UBA1177; genus UBA1177. The sequence goes on from JAGCNV010000051.1 coordinate 14,390, forward strand.
ACGAAGGTTTCAGAAGAGTTTTTGAAGAACCTGATCTCTATAAAAGAATAGTTGCTCTGACAAAGATTTTCCTGGCAGAGACTAATATCGCAAACATTGAGAGCGAGATAGACGAAGAGGTTCATGAGCGCTTTGAAAGAAGCCAGCGTGAGCAGTTTCTGAGAGAAAAGATACGCCTTCTCAACGAAGAGCTCAACGGTGAAAACTATCAGGGTGAACCGGAAACTGATCCGAACAAAAGCATAAATTTCGATGTGAACTCGTTCAAAGCTCCGGAATATGTCAAAGAGCGGCTTAGAACAGAAATGACTAAGGCTGCGCGCATCCCGCCGTTCACGCCCGAGCAGGAAGTTATCAGAAATTACATCGAAACGATCCAGTCGCTTCCGTGGGATGAATCGACGAAAAGCGAAATCGACATCGAACGCGCAAGAAAGCAGCTTGACGACGACCACTACGGTCTTTCCGAAGTTAAGGAAAGGATTCTGGAATACCTCGCAGTCCTCAAACTTTCAGGTTCTCTCAAAGCTCCGATAATCTGTCTCGCAGGCCCTCCCGGAGTAGGCAAAACGAGTATTGCATCGTCGCTGGCGGCTGCAACGGGCAGAAAATTCGTCCGTCAGTCTTTGGGCGGTCTTCGCGATGAAGCCGAAATCCGCGGTCACAGACGTACATATTTAGCTGCAATGCCAGGCAAAATCATCCTTTCACTTCAAAAGGTCAAAGTTAATAACCCGCTGTTTTTATTAGATGAAATTGACAAACTGGCGAGCGATTACAAAGGCGATCCATCTTCGGCGCTTCTTGAGGTTCTTGATCCCGAGCAGAACAAAACCTTTACAGATCACTTTCTCGATCTTGAATTTGACCTCAGCAACGTCCTGTTTGTCGCGACGGCAAACGACAAGAACAAAATCCCGGTCGCTCTCAAAGACAGAATGGAAGTCATCGACATTGACGGTTACACCGCTTTCGAAAAGAAAAACATCGCGGAAAAGCACCTGATTCCGAAAGAGAAAAAACTCAACGGAATTGAAGACGTTAATCTTGAATTTACAGAGTCAGCTCTTGATTTGATAATAAAATCGTATACTTGCGAATCAGGCGTCAGAGAACTTCAAAGAAAGATTGCTTCTGTTTGCAGGAAAATCGCCCTTGCAAAAGCAGAAGGAAAACCTGTCGATGAAACAATAACGGAAGAAAACATTAAAAACTATCTCGGAGTAGAAAAATATTCCGAAGATGCAATCGGCAAAGAGCCTGAAATCGGTGTCGTAAACGGTCTTGCCTGGACTCCTTACGGCGGAACGGTACTTAAAATCGAAGCGATAAAGTATGCCGGAAAAGGCGGCATCGAAGTTACGGGAAGTCTTGGCGATGTGATGAAAGAATCTGTAAAGATTGCGGCAAGTTACATTCGTGCACTCTTCTCGAAAAATAAAATTGTCGATGATGAAGTCTGGGATAAATCGATCCTTCACATCCATTTCCCCGACGGCGCGACTCCGAAAGACGGTCCTTCGGCTGGCGGCGCGATTTCGCTGGCGATAGCGTCACTTATGTCGGGAATAGCGGTAAATCCCAAAGTCGCAATGACAGGCGAAGTTTCGCTCAAAGGAAAAATCCTTAAGATCGGCGGTCTAAAGGCAAAAGTTCTGGCTGCAAAACAGTCGGGAATCACCAAACTTTTCATTCCCGAAGAAAACCGCGGCGACTTCAGTGAGATCCCTGACGAAATCAAGGACGGGCTTGATGTTCAGTTCGTCACCGACTGCGCCGAAATCCTTAAAAACTGCCTTCCTGGAATAAAACTGGATCAGATTTCTTTGTAAGAAAGAAGTTCTTCTGGAATTTTTCCGGTTTTCTTAAAAACTTTTTCAAGAAAATCATTTGTTTTTATCGGATCTTTCAGATCTTCTTCGGTCAAAACCGGAACATTCGGGAAAAGTTTCATGACTTGAACTGCAAAAAAGCCGCTTGCATCGCTAGATATGAGTTCATCGCTTTTTCCTCGGTAAAGTTTTGTGTTTTTTACTCCGCAGCTAGGACTTTTTGCCTTTAAAAAGAATCCGTCAATATCTTTTAATGTTTTCAGGTAGTTGACTGAAGTTTCAATCATCTTTTCAGTAAAAAATTTTCCTGTTTCGGGCTGAAAAAGGAGATCTTTTCCGTCAATTCTGACAATTCTGATTTTTTCACGCGGACATCCCAGACCGATTGCGATTTCCGGGCACCAGTGTATGATTTCGGCCTGTTGTTTGAGCTTTTCGGCAAACTCGCAGAAAAAATCCTTTCCGTCGTATCTGCATTTGTCAAAACCGAAGCAGCGGCTCATATAAATTTTTGGTTTTCTGCTCATTTTTTTCTGTAATTTTAAACCTTTCTGAAAAGTGCGGCTCTGTTGATTCCAGAATAGTCCTTTATGATTTCCGTCAGTTCGATCCCGTCATAATTTTTGTTTATGAAATTTGAGCCTTCAAAGCCGAGTTCCGTGATGAAGTATCCGCCTGATTTGAGGAAGTTGTGAACGCTATACAGAATTTTTTCTGTGATTTCAAAACCTGTTTTTCCGCCGAAAAATGCGTTTTCCGGCTCAAATTCGAGCTCTTTTACGACAAAATTTTTCATGTCTTTTTCTGAAAGGTAGGGCGGATTTGCGGTGATAATGTCGAATTTACCTGAAATATTGCTGAAAAGGTCGCTCTGCACAAAAGAAATGTCGGTTGAAGCAGGGAAAAGCCGTGCTGCGTTGATCTTTGCGACTTCTAGAGCGTTTTCCGAAATGTCTGAAAGAGTGAGTCTGCAACCGCCTGCCCGTTTTATGCTGAGCCCGATACAGCCGCTTCCGCAGCAGATGTCGAGAACGTCCGCTTTTTCAGTGTTTTTCAGCAGATCTGCCGCTTTTTCGACTATAAATTCGCTTTCAGGTCGCGGGATCAGAACGCGGCTGTCTACAAAAAAAGTGTCTTCGAAAAACTCTTTTTCGTTCGTTATGTAGGCGACCGGTTCGAAATTCATTCTTCTTTCCAGAAACGAAGCAAAAAGTTCTGCCGCTTTGTCGCCGGCTTCTTCATTGTATTTTGTGAAAAGTCCGAAACGGTTCGTGCCGAGCGCTTTTGCAAGGAGAATTTCTGCGTCGAGTCTCGGAGTTTCCGAGATGTTTTTGAGCTTTTCGGCTGCTTTGCCGATAAGTTCTGATACTTTGAAAGCAGTTCCGTTCATATTAGCAGTTATTTGTTTTTCTCGGCTATTTTTATTATCGCGTCGTATATGAACCACGCAACATCGGCCGTGAAAAGGGGATTTTCGATGCATGCTCTGTCTTCGGGAGAAGTGATGTATGCGATTTCAAGGAGAAGTCCAGGCACTGTGGTGTCTTCGAAGAGTCCGAAGTTATATTTCTGCGAAAACATGTTGAGAGGCAGTTTCCATGTCGTGTGAAGGTTTGCCTTGAAATAAAGGTCGCGGAAAATCGAGCCGAAATAGAAAGAGCGGTTAACTTTGTCGTAGAAAAGAGCTGTTGAAGCTGTATCGCTGCTCACGAAATCTGCGGGGTAGTATATTTCGAATCCGCGGTTCGTTGTGAGAACTTTCTGGCTGTTGAAGTGAAGCGAAATGAAAAGGTCGGGCTGAAGCCGCTCGATAAATTCGACTCTCTCTTTTATCGTCATCGAGGAGTCGTCTGTTCTCGTAAAAATTATTTCGACTCCCTGAGCCGGATGTTTTTTGAAAAAAACTCTGATTTTGGATGCAAGCGCCAGAGTGAGTTCTTTTTCGGAAATATTGCCTGAAACCGCGCCGGTATTTGTTCCGCCGTGTCCCGGATCAATCACGACTTTGAATTTTTTTTCAGCGGAAAGGGGGAGAAACGATAGAAAAACAAGAATGAAAAGAAATTTTTTCGCAGTCTCGGAAAACATTATTTTTTGCGCTTGATGGAAGCTGAGAAAGTTTCGAAATCTTCAACGGAAGCGAAGTTCAGAGTGACTGAAATGCCGCGTTTTTTCGGCTTGAGGATGACTTTAGCCTTTGTGCCGGAAGCTATTTCGGCAGCTTTTTTCTGCCAGATTTCCAATGTTTCAGTTTTTTTAGCCTTTTTCTTTGCCGGTTTTGCGGAAGCGATTTTTTCGACCTGACGCGCGGTAAGTTTTTCGTTCAGAATCCTTTCAAGAAGAAGTTCCTGTTCGTCGTGGCTGAGGGATGCGAGCGGACGTACTTGACCGGTTGAAAGTTCTCCGCAGCGCACTAAATCCTTAACTTTTTCGCAGAGGTTGAGGAGCCTCATGCAGTTGCTTACTTCACTGCGACTTTTGCCCACTTTTTTGCTGAGCTCGTCCTGCGTGTAGTCGAAGCGTTTCATCAGTTCATCGTATGCTTCGGCGATTTCTATCGGATTGAGGTCTTCGCGCTGAAGATTTTCGATAAGCGAAACCTGATATTCCTCTTCACCTTTGAAAATCGTTACCGGAACTTCAGTGAGTCCTGCGATCTGCGCCGCGCGGAAACGACGTTCACCTGCAACGATGCGGTAGAGCGCGCCTTCTTTTTTGACAAGTATCGGCTGGATTATGCCGTATTGCTTTATTGATTCAGCAAGTTCTGCAAGTCTTTTTTCATCAAACCGTTTTCTCGGCTGTTCTTCGTTCGGTTTTATCGACGAAATCGGAAGTGTCATCTGGTCTGAATCTGTTTTAAGCAGAGCATCCAAACCTTTTCCCATTATTTTTTTCTGAAGCATTGATCCCTCCATGAAATTCAAGCCGAGCGATTTTATTTAAGGTGTTGTTTCTGTCAAGTCGGCATTGTTTTTTATATATTCAGTTTCAGGCCTATCCACGGCGTGATTCCGGCTGTGCCGTATTCGACTGAGTAGGCGTAATCGTCGTTATCGAGCATATTCTCGATTTTTGCGAATATTGTCACATAGTTGTGGACTTTGTATGAAATTGCGAAATTGAGGATCACGAAGTCGTCAACTGTGACGATATAGGGCGTTTTAGGATAGTTGTAAACTTCATCCTTACGGGTTCCGACATAGTCGACTTCAAGAGAAATATTCAATTTTTTCTCATAGTTATAGTTGAGAATTGCGTTGAAGGAGTGCTGCGGTCTTCTCAAAGTCGGGGTTTTTGCTTTGTATTTCTGACCTTTGTACTCGACCACTTTGTATTCCTGCATTTTGAAGATCCATGTGTAGGAACTGCGAAGACTGAGTCCCCGGAAAGGTTTTGTGTAGAGTGAAACTTCGAGCCCGTGGTTTTCAATTCTGTATCTGTTTGAATATATTCCGCTTTTATCGAGATCAATGTGGTTGTGCTTCTGCTCGTAGAAGTATCCCGCTTCAAGAAGGATCTTTCTTTCCACGAAATACTGCTGGATCGCTCCGTCGAATCCATAAGCCGTTTCGGGTTTGAGCTCCTGATAAAGATTGGCGTAACGGCTGAAACGCTGAAAAAGGGTGGGGGTTTTTGCTCCGCGGGCGAACCTTGCCTTGAAACCCATCTCAATCGGTGTTTCGTAAGCCGCACCGATTGAAAAAGTCGGTTCTATATTCTTTTTTGTCTCGCTCGGAAGCGCCTCGTCGGTGTTTTTGTCAAGCAGTGAAAGCTGATAGTAATTGGTCTGAAGACGCCCGCCGATATTCAGTTCGAGTTTGTCTACCGGCTTGAAAATATTGAAAAGGTAGGCGTCGAAATTTATGTCGGGATTTGGAACGAAATCCATGTTGAAATAACGTCCGGCGGAATAGTCTTCGTAGTCGGCCGTTCCCCATTCAGTGCCGAAATCAAGTCCGGTTACAAGCTCGTACCAGTCAACAGGCACGACGCTGTTTTTCCAGTTGAGGGCGAAGGTGAGCGAGCTGTAGCGGCTTTTCAAATCGCCTGCCATTTTTCCCTTGTCTGCCGGATCGTTGTCTCTGAGAGAACTCAGAAGAAGCGAAATATCAAACTTTAAATTCCAGATTTTATTGAATAAATTCGATTCTGTTCCCGTTTTGAAAAGGAGAGATTCGTTTCTCAGGAATCTGTTGGGATCATCCATTCCGAGCCCAGGACCGTCGTCGATATTCGCCTTGCCGATGTTTCCGTGGAGTATCACTTCCCACGTGTTGTCGCTGTCGATATCGACTCCGCCGCGGAAATAGACCGAACCTTTTATTACAGAATCGTTTTCAGGAGTTTTTGTGTAGAGATTTTCCTTCACGTCCTTGTAGGAATCGGCCATCGAGATTCCTTTCGTGTAGAAAAAAGAACCGCCTCCGGAATAGTAAAAACGGTTTTTAGAACCGCTTACGTTCGCGCTTACATTTGCCGTGTCGGGGATGTAGCGGCTGCTGCTCATATCGAGGACAGCAGTGGAAGTCGATGCCGTGAATTTCGGTGTTCCCTTTCCCTTTTTGGTTCTTATGTCGAGAACTCCGGCAAGGGCGCCGCTTCCGTAAAGAACTGGCTGAGGCCCTTTCAAAAGCTCGATTTTCGCGATGTTTTCAGGGCTCATTGAAAGGTCTGCCGCGCCGTTAGGGCTTAGGGGATTGCGCATTTCGACACCGTCGATCAGCACTAAAACATCGGCGCTTCTGAAACCGCGGACAAAGAGAAACTGCGACTGACCGGTTCTGCCGTCGCCGTTGACGTAAACGCCGGGCATTTCTTTTACCGCATCGCCTGTCGTTATCGACTGCTTTTCGGAAATTTCCTTCGCGTTCACCGAATTCTGCGCCGCAGTGCCGTCGCTTGAGACTTTTTTCTTGCGCGTTCCTTTGACCACGATTTTGTTGTCGTCCGATTTTGCCGGTTTTTTCGTTGTTTCGGTTTCTTGTAGAGACGTGCCCTGGTACGTCTCTGTCTCTTGAGACGTTTCAGGAAACGTCTCTACGGGTTCGGCGGCAGAAACATAGATCGTTGAAATCAGGAAAACGGACAAAATCAGGCGGAAAAACGGCAGATTTTTCATTTTTCAGGTTATTTGTTGATTTCGATTCTTCCTGAACCGAACGGATTTTCGTAATCGAGAAGGTAGTTTTTGTAAGATTTCAGAGGACTGTTTCCGGTCGAAATGTGCGGATAGCCGTCTTTGCCCTTTTTGAACGATTTGAAGTAGTCCGAAAGGATGATGTAATCTTCTCCGACAAAGTCGAGGATCGGGACTATTCCTTTGAACATCGCCATTCCGTCGCCCAAATTCTTGAGGACGTAGTTTGCACCTGCGAGACGGTATTTCCTTTCCAGATCCAGCGGCTCGAATTCACTTGTTTCGCGGTTATAGACCTGGACATTCTGAACTTTGTATTTTCCTGTCGGTGCGCCGAGCCAGATCCCGCTTCCGTCCATCTGTACTGTGGATTCGACGGTGGAATCTATTTCGTATTTTATGCCGGCAACATGAAGAAATCCGCCTGATTCAGCCGGAATGTGCTTGGTTTCATCGTAGACTCCGGCAAACATCGCTCCTTTTTCAAGAGCATCGAGGATCTGCTGGCCGGTCGCTTCGACGACGCAGAGCTGGTTGCCGAAGGGATGTACTGTTTTTGCAGAAAAGTACGAAACATCGCCGGGATTTATTCCGTTTCGGATGCCGCCGCCGTTGGAAAAGGCGATATCACAGTTGAGTTTCAGCTTTTCGTTGAAGAAGTAGTAGTATGAATCTGCCGTGAGGTCTCCTAAATTGGTTTCCTGACATCTTACGATTCTCTGAGCCGGATTTTTCGGGTCCATAACGAACATTTTTGAGTCGAGAACGGCGATTTTTTCACCTAATTTTTCATCTATTGTCTTTATCCAGCCAAGCTCGGTTTCGGTGACGAATTCGTTCTGTCTGCCGTATTCATGCAGCACTTCAGTCGATATCGTGCCGTCTTTTGCGATAGTCATTACTCCGATGCCTTTAAAATATGCTCCGGTTTGTGTCAGAAGCACTTCATTTCCTTTTGAATCAGGAACATATTCGTGTTCTATGAGTGTGTGTGAGTGTCCGTCGATAAATGCGTCAAGGCCGTGAGTATGCTGAATGACCTCGCGGCTCGTGTAAGGAACTGACGAAAGATCGACACCCAGGTGTCCGAGAGCGATGACGTAATCAGCCTGAGGTTTAACTTCATCGATGGTCTTCTGGACCGCGTTGTAAAGCTCGCTTCCGTCTTCACCCGAATAGAAGTTGTAAAGGAGATTTCCGTTTTTATCCATGAAGAAAGTCGGGGTCGATTTCGTGATGCTTTCAGGTGTGCTGATTCCGATAAAAGCGATTTTCAGCCCTCCTTTTTCGATGATCTTGTAAGCAGGAAGCACAAGTTTTCCGTCATCGGTTTCGTAGAAGTTGCACGAAAGGTAGGAAAACTCAGCTTTGTTTATCAGCTCCAGGATTCTGGCTATACCATAATCGAACTCATGGTTGCCGATAGTTGCGATATCGTACCCTGTTTCGTTCATCATCTGAATGATCGTCGCCCCTTTGTCCATGTCGCCGTAAGCCGTGCCCTGGATGTGGTCTCCGGCGTCTGCAAGAATGACCTCTTTCCCCTGCGCCGCAATGTCTTCTTTCAAAGCCGAAAGTGCCGAATATGAAAGATTCATGGCCTTTTTTGCATCTTCGGGATTGCGGTTTTTGATGTAGGTGTGAATGTCGTTCGTGTAAATGATCACGACATCGTTAAGAGGTGTCTTTTTTGTTTCGATTCTCTGATTCAGAAACCACGCAGCGACTACTACAGCGGCAATAACAAAAAAGAGGATGAGAATTTTTTTATTTTTCCGGAACATAGAGCCTTTGTCCTGTTGAATTAAAACATTGTTGCCAACTTCACTATTCTTCGACTTTCGCTTTGAGTGTGTGCCAGATCATGTAAGCGCAGAGAACGAGGAACATAACTATTGCAAGCCACTGCGCACCGTTTGATTCAGCCCACTGCGCCATGAAGAAGTCAAAGCCTATGAACTTGAGGATGGCCGCAAAAACACCCATAAGAGCGCCGCCTGCGATAAAGCCGGAAGCGATGAGAGTTCCCTGTTCCTGACGTGCGTTGTTGAGTTTTTCGTCTTTCGAGCGTGTTATTACGAATTCGTTGATAAGTCCGCCGATAAGTATCGGAACGTTGAGGTCAAGCGGAATGAACATGCCGAGTGCGAAAGCAAGCGCCGGAACGCCGATCGAAGTGAGGATAAGCGCGAGAGCCGCACCTGCGCCGTAAAGCATCCACGGAGCCGGATCACCTGACATAAGAGGCTCGATTACAGCCGCCATTGCGTTTGCCTGCGGAGCGACAAGAGCGTTATCACCGGTGAATCCGTAAGTTTTATTGAGGACCATGATTACGCCGCCGACAGTAGCTGCCGAAACGAGGACACCGAGGAACTTCCATGTTTCCTGTTTGTAATGCGATGTGCCGAGCCAGTAGCCGATCTTAAGGTCGGTGATGAAGCCGCCGGCAGTCGAAAGAGCCGTGCAGACAACGCCGCCGATGACAAGCGCTGCAACCATTCCGGCAGTTCCTTTAAGACCTACAGCGACCATGATGAAGGAAGCGATGATGAGAGTCATGAGCGTCATGCCCGAAACCGGGTTAGAGCCTACGATCGCGATCGCGTTAGCTGCGACAGTCGTGAAGAGGAACGCGATAACCATAACTATTGCAAGTCCGACGATAGCGTGGGTAAGATTGTGGACGACGCCGAACTGGAAGAATACGAAAACAAGAACGGTGAGTGCAAGAATTCCGAAAACGATGATTTTCATCGAGATATCTTTCTGCGTGCGGAGCATTTCGGCGTTTTTGTCTTTGCCTTTGCCGCCGAGTTCCCTGACTGCGAGGCCGAAAGCCTGAAGGATGATCCCTTTCGAACGCCAGATTCCGATCATTCCGGCCATTGCGATGCCACCGATACCGACCGGTCTGACATAGTTCGCGAAAATCTGCTCAGGAGACATCTGTGCGATCGTGAGAGTGATGTTAGCGCCGACAGGCTGCGTCATGCCGGAAGCGAAGTGGGCGATTATCGGGATTATTACGAACCAGCCGATGAATGAACCCGCGCAGATTATTGCCGCGTATTTGAGGCCGACGATATAACCGAGACCCATTACAGCTGCACCGGTATTCGTTTTGAAGACAAGTTTGTAGTCTTTGGCAAGAGTTTCGCCGAGTCCTAAGATTCTGGTCGAAACTGTCTCTGCCCATGCGCCGAAATTAGCGATTATGAAGTCGTAAAGACCGCCGACAAGACCTGCGATGAGGAGAACTTTCGCCTGATTGCCGCCTTTTTCGCCGCTGACAAGAACCTGAGTCGTCGCAGTTGCTTCAGGGAAGGGGTATTTTCCGTGCATATCTGCGACAAAGTATTTGCGGAACGGGATCAGGAAAAGAATTCCCAGAAATCCGCCGAGAAGCGACGAGAAGAAAATCTGGATGAAATCAACTTCGATAGTCGGGTATTTTGCCTGAAGGATGTAAAGCGCCGGAAGCGTGAAGATCGCACCTGCGACGATAACGCCCGAGCATGCGCCGATCGATTGGATTATTACGTTTTCGCCGAGAGCGTTCTTTCTCTTGAAAACTGTGGAAAGAGCTATCGCGATGATTGCGATCGGGATCGCCGCTTCGAAAACCTGTCCGATTTTAAGTCCTAAGTAAGCCGCAGCAGCCGAGAAAACGGCAGCCATGACAAGACCCCAGACAACCGACCATACCGTGATTTCGGGATAAACTTTTTTCGGAGACATCAAGGGTTCGAAGACTTCTCCTTCCTTGAGTTCCCTGAACGCATTCTCCGGAATTCCTTTGATTTGTTCCTGATTTTCTGACATTTATTCCTCCAAAATTAAAAAAACCTTTTGAATTTAGGGAAAAAAAGCTCTTTAGTCAATATTTTGTTTTTTTGAAAACCGGAAAACGCTTCAGAGGATTCTTCAATTGGAATTGCTTCAACTGCCGCCGGTATTATCGGATTGCTTTCTGCAGAGATAATTAATGTGACGCTATTCTGTTTTTTAAAGTGCCAGAACTGAACAACCGCCGCCGTTTTTCTTCTTTTCACTCTCAGGTACGGTATCGTCGTCTGAAACTGGTTCTTCTGAGCTGTCATAGTTTTCAACGGCATCTTCATCAGATACAACAGATTCACTGTCAGAATTTTCAGTGTCATCGGATACTTCTCCGCTGTCCGGTGTTTCCTCATTATCTGAAGCATCTTCTGTATCCGATATTTCTTCGTTGTCAGGAATTTCATCAATATTTGCAGTTTCATCAGCATCTTCCGGTTCTTCTTTGTCAGATTCTTCGTCAGTCCATTCGTCGTCTGCTGCGCATTTGCCGTCTTCGCCGCAGATATAACCTTCCGTACAGTCCGAATTGTCCGAGCAACGAGGAAGACAAATACCGAGAATTTCATCGCTGCAGTAATATCCTGATCTTTCGCAAGGATGAGAACTGTTGCACTCAAGTGCGCAAAATTTAATGTTATCTTCCAAATCCCAACTTTTTGTACCGTCAGGACATGGCACATAATTTGTCGATCTTATGAAACAGTAACCTTCTTTAAAAACAAAAGGACCAAACTTCTTGACACATCTGACATAGTTGGTTGTCAAAGAATCTGTCGTGCAGTCGGATGCTGTTTCACATGGTTTTCCGGCAGTAAGTTCTTCCGCGCAACCTTCATCGACATAGCCGTCGCAGTCGTCATCAAGATGGTTGCCGCATTCTTCCTCCCTGACTTCCGCACACATCGGCTCTCCGACGGCAAGGCGCACCGCTTTTTCAAGATTTACCCTGCCGTAGCCGTATTTCACGCTGAAACCGTTTTCGTCCCAGAAACCTGTTTCGGGATTGATTTTGTCTGCACTTTGCTTGAGGATATCAACCGCCTCCTCAAGTGTAAGTCCGGGATTCACACTGAAAAGTACCCCGAACAAACCGGAAACAATCGGCGCGGCAGCAGAAGTTCCTGAAAAATTAAGTGTGTAGTCTTGCCCGTCTGACGGGTATGTGCCGTAACCGCGAAGTGTAGTTGTTGCGATACCGACTTTCATATTCTGTGATTTCGAAGGAGCAGCAACGGTAGAGACATAACCGAAATTCGAGTATTCAACTCTCGTGTCCCAGGCAGAAGAAGCATTTACCGCGATAACTCTGTCTGTGACTTCGGCGCCGTTTCTTTCAAATGTGAAATCATACTCGAAATACCGTTTGTAAGAGGCATTGACACTGTTGTTACCGGATGAATGGACGACAACACCGCCTTTTCCTCCTCTTCCGTTCTGCATAAAATTCCTGACTGCTTCGACTGCACCAGGAGTAACTTCAGCAATACCGTCTGAATACTTCGGGCCGAAACTGCAGTTTATCGTGGCAATATCAGGATCTGCGACATATTTTTCGTAAACTGTAATCATGTCTGAATCAGACCACACAGGATCCTCAGCTCCGCCGCTAAGCCATCTTACAGGATAAATTCTACACCACGGACATACTCCGGTTATTCCGATTTCGTTACTGACACCTGCACTGACACCTGCACAGTTTGTTCCGTGTCTTGCATATTCCGGAGTTTCGGTCACGGCAGCAGGATCAGGATAACCGCCGTCAGTCTTGTTCAGAGCATCGTATCCGGTTTCAATGTTTGTCAGATCTTCATGGTTGGTAATGACTCCTGTATCCATTATTGCGATTTTAGTGTTCGGATTTACTTTTATTCCGTTTGAATTCAGGAACTCGAGCGCCTGAATGAACTTTATGTCGGCGTTCTTCAGGGTTTTTACAATCGTACCCTTATGATTCAAAACTTCCCCATTGTTTTGAAGGTGCCACTGCACATCAAAGTAAGGATCTTCCGGCCAGCTTTCAGGAACGAAATCAAGATATTCCTTATCATTGTTTCCAGGCTCGTTTTCCTGTTCAGAATAAAATCGAGTCTCACTAACAAGATCAGGAAACGCGTAACCGTCGCCGTTCTTTACGATTTTCTCGGATATTTCAACGCTGTCAGCCTGCACCGAAAAAGCATAGAGCGGATAAGTCGGGAAAATCTCGGCAAGTTTCATCCCATACTTTTCTTCCATATATTCGACAGGTTTTTCACCGCGCCAGAAAACTCTCCTTTCAGCAATTACAGGTGAATTGCCGAGAAAATAGATGGGAAGACCGCTGCTGTTTCCTTTCATGAAAGAATATGCGACATGCCCGGTATTCATGCGGTAAAACACATTTTTCAGACCGGCAGCCTGCGAAGCAGAAGTTTTGACAGCACTGAACTCGTCAGCTTTTTTGACAGAAACACTTGTTCCGTTGCTGTAAAAAAGCTCCGCGCCGTTTAGTGCAAATGCGGATAAAAACACAAAAACAAAAAATATCTTTTTCATTATTTCCCCTTTAGAACGATCATTTTTAAATATAAGGAAGGCCGGAGAAACCGCAACACACAAACTGTCCGCTACCGCTGCTTCCTCTCGGACCTGACGGGGTTTGCGGGGCTTGTTGTACGGCACCCGGCCACAATGGCGGAGAGGGTGGGATTCGAACCCACGGTAGGGGATAAGCCTACACACAATTTCCAATCGTGCTCCTTC
>JAGCNV010000052.1 GCA_017645765.1 bacterium
AGGGGGATTGAGCGTCAGAAACATGTTCCCGTCAGTTTTCGCCTGCTCCTCCAGAAACGGATCGTCAAGCGAGATGCACTTGTATTCTTTTTTGAACAGATGTTTCAGAAGCGTTGACTTCCCGACCTGCCTGGCTCCGGTGAGTAGAACGGCCTTGTAGGTTTTTGCAGACTGTCGAAGATTTGATTCCAGTGCCCGTTTGATGTATTTCATGATCTTCTCCTCAAAATGCGAAATCTTGAATCTGATTCAGAATTTCTCACAATATACCATCAATTCCCCGGTTTTTCAAGCTTTTTACCTGTTTTTTTCAAAAAACGCCACAACAGTTCTTTCTAAATCAAGTCTGGATTCAGAGAAAACGCGGAGCTATAAAAAAGAAGCCGCATCGAAAAGGTGGCATGGGGTACTGTCCTGGGTATACAGACGTCTGCGTCGATGGTGCGGCTTCAGAAGGCTTTCTTCACTCGCGCTGAAAATCAGCTGCCGTCGTCAGAGGCCATACGGGATGGCGTGGTTCGACTACGAGTGCTATCGGCCTTGCGAATACTATACACGCTGAATCCGTCTCTGTCAAGCGAATCTCCGGAAATGATGGCAAGACATCTTGTCTCCCGTTCAGATTGAGGCAAAAACGAACAGGGTTATTCAGTATACAAGCTCAATTTCTGTGCAGTTTGAACTGAAAGTATTCTCTTTTATGCCATAGGGCATTTTTTTCGACTTTTTTCGTTTTTTTTCTTTTGACTGACATTAGATGGCAGTATGATGTGATATATTAACCTCAGAACGCAAAAAACGGATGACACGGAATCACGGAGATTCCGATCCGAAATGATAACGGGCCACAACGGAGACAGACCACCATGAACAATATCATCAATCCCCATACCGGACTGAAAATCGCGAAGCCTTGCTACTACGACCGCATCTCCACGGCTCGCACAGACATGATAGTTCCTGCCCCATGCGAAAAAGTTTCCTTGGATGCGACTCCCATGAAAAAAAACTACCAGCCCGAACAGGAACTCACACGCAAATCAATTCAGCTGAATCCACTTGAAGTTGTGCTGGCATGTATTGTGATCCCTCTGAGCATCATCTTTTACGTTCTTTACTGGTTTGTCTGGCCTGTCGTCAAAACGATCTATTACATTTTCATCATCGCGCTTTTGGCGAAGCGTTGACATATTAGAACCTCTGACAAAAGGAGAATTGAACTATGTCTTGCAAAAACTGCGAGAACTTCGACCCCGAAGACTATGTATGCACCGTTCAGTGTGGGGTCTATCACCCGGACTCGGTTGAATCCGAGGGATGTCCCTATTGGGAACCCGTATCCGAGCAGGAAGAAGAAAAACGTGTTGAAACATGTGGCGCTGGATGTCTGATCATGTTTTTGCTGCTTCCCTTCCTCCTGATTATGACAACGGTCTGATAAGGAGTAACCAATGAACAAGACGCAAACAAAAAAACAGCCGGATCTTCCGACATATTTGAACTACAACAGGCTCATTTTCCATGAAGACCTCTGGCCTG
>JAGCNV010000053.1 GCA_017645765.1 bacterium
ACAACCCGACTCCCGACGGGCTTTCGTGCGGAGTCTGCGACAGCTGCCGCCTTCGTCTTGAAGGTTTCAGACAGGCAGGATTCAAGGATCCTTTGAAATATCGTTAATGCCGCCGCGCGCATTTTTGACGTTACGTCGTCACGTCGTTTCGGCGTTACGATGAAAGTGGCGCCGCAACAAAACTTGTTTTATTTCCGATTTTATTTAAACTCCCGCGTGTTGACCTTTTTTAGGAGGAAAAAATGAAAAAAATTTGGTTATGTTTGGTTTTAATGCTTGCATGTGTTTTTATGCTTGTAAGTTGCGGTGGTGACAGCAAATCGCCGTCAAAAGTTGAAGAACCTGATAATGAGCCTGAAGAAACTGCTGATGCCGACACAGCTGAAGAACCCGCAGAACAGGATGAAAAGCCGGCTGAGAATTCTGAAGAAAACACGACTCCCGAAAACTTCAATCCGGAAAATCCGGGATATTTCGTAGAGTTTATGATTATTGACGTAAATATGGCAAACCAGCCTCAGACTATGGCTGTTGGCTATTTTATGAAAGCTGCCCGCGAGGATCTCAACCCGCACGGCGGAATCGATGAATCGACACTTGACACATGTGTATTCGGTGAAGCAGTTGAAAGCGTTCCTCAGTGCACTTCAAAAGAGGACTGCGCTCCAGAGCAGGATTGTGTTCCTGAGACTGATAATAACGGTCAGGCGATTGCAAACAGCGAACACTGCGAAACTCCGAACAGAGCTTCACTTGACGTAGGTCCTGTGCAGATTTCTGGTTTTAACGGCGGACCTTACACTTTCGCCTACGAACCCGGAGATCAGGCTTACAAGCTCAACGGAACTGGGGATGGTTCAATTCCAGGTGACATGATCGCTTACGGTGTTGACTATACGATTATCGGTGAAAACATGATCCCGGACGATCTCGATTCTCTTTCGGCAACTTTCACGATGCCGCCTTCGTTCGCTATCTCAGAGCCAGTTCCCCAGCCGGGCTCCGGTGCCGGCTTCGGCGATATTATCAACGTAACTCCCGGCGAACCTCTTACAATGAAGTGGGCCGGAAACAACGGCTACGGTTATATCGATGTCAACTTTGTTGTAATGAAGAGCCTTGCTGAGCAGGTTTCAATTACATGCAGAATGATTGATGACGGAGAATTCACGATTCCGGCTGAGTTCACATCAGCAATGCAGCTTTCAGCAACCGATTCAAGCAACCCGTTAGGTGAGATGCTCGGCATGATGAACATGATCACCGTAAACCGTCATGTCGAAGCTCCTATTACAGGTGATGGAATCACGGCAGGAACCTTCTCAGCTGAGCAGATGGTTCTTTACACGCTCGGCAACAACTAATACTCTTTTGAACTTGTTGTGAATCAATAGCATTATTGCAATATTTTGAAATCATAAATCATGAAAATCATCCGCGTCAACAAAGATCTGATTCTCAAAGAGTTGGAACTTTCTGACGCGGAATATATCTTCAAAGCAATTGATTCTCAGCGCGAATATCTCGGCGAATGGTTTCCGTTCGTCGAGTTTACCAAAAGTGTCAAAGATTCGCTGGATTATGTCAATTCAGTCGTCACCATGCCGGAAGATTGCAAGGAATGGCAGTTTGCGATATTCTGCGGCGATGATTTTGCTGGGCTTGCGGGATTCAAAGGTACAGACAGGCTCAACCGTAAAAGCGAGATAGGCTACTGGCTGAAAGAGGAATTTCAGCATCGCGGCATAATGACTGAATCGGTGCGTGCCTTGATAAAATTCGGATTTTCGGAGCTCAATCTCAACAGAATCCAGATAAAATGCGCTCCTGAAAATGTGAGAAGTAACAAAATTCCGCAAAGACTCGGCTTTACCCTTGAAGGGATCGAGCGCGAGAGCGAATTCGTGAAAGAAGGCGTTTTCCGTGACGCCAATGTCTGGAGTCTTCTGAAAAAAGACGTTACGCCGTGACGTTATTTCGTCTCGTCGTTACGCCGTGCCAACGTTACGTTATCAATCATGTTCTGATGGATTTCCTTCGCATTGAACGAGCTTCTGACAAATCTGCCTGAATAGACTTCTTTAAATCCTATTTCCAGACCGTAATCGCGAAGAGCGTCGAATTCGGCCTGAGTGTAGTCCTTTTCAACAGGGATGTGCTGCAGCGACGGGCGGAAATACTGTCCGATCGTCATTATGTCACATCCGACATCGCGTAGATCCCGCATCAGAGCGTGAACTTCATCAACTGTTTCGCCGACACCGAGCATTATTCCCGATTTTGTGATCAAACCCTTGCGCTTCATGTAGCAGAGAACATCAAGCGAGCGTTTGTAATCGGCCTGCGGGCGCACTTTCGGGTAAAGCGAGCAGATCGTCTCGACATTGTGGTTGAAAACATCAATCGGCGACTCTGCGACGATATCGAGATTTTCCTTTATTCCGAGAAAATCGGGTGTAAGCACTTCGACAAGCGTATCCGGTGATAACTCCTTGACTTTCCTGACTGTTTCGGCAAAGTGACCTGCGCCGCAATCTGGCAGATCGTCTCTTGTTACCGAAGTGATGACTGTGTAAAGAAGTCCTAAATCTTTAACTGCAAGTGCAAGATTCATCGGTTCTTCCGGATCGGGAAGTGGAATGTTTTCGTTGTGGACGATGTTGCAGAAACGGCAGTTTCTTGTGCAGCTGTTCCCTAAAATCAGGAAAGTTGCCGTTCTTTTCTTGAAGCAGTCGCCTATATTGGGGCAGTGCGCCGATTCGCAGACCGAATGAAGGTGGTGCAGGCGCAGGATCTGTTTCATTTCTGCCACGAAAGGTGATTTGAAAGTCGATTTTTTGAGCATTTCTTCAGCCATGTCAAAACCTATTGAACGTTCATAAAACGCTGGATTTAAGCCTTTGAGCGGGCGGTTGTCAAGGTTAATTTTTTACTCTTCCAAGCTGGCCGCAGGCCGCAAGTTTGTCGCCGCCGCGCG
The DNA here is from genome assembly GCA_017645765.1 of bacterium. Classification (GTDB taxonomy): domain Bacteria; phylum UBP6; class UBA1177; order UBA1177; family UBA1177; genus UBA1177. The sequence goes on from JAGCNV010000053.1 coordinate 2,978, forward strand.
ATTTTCTGATTAACGCAGTTACATTTTTCGCGATTAAAATATTCTGGAAATCGATGATTTTTTTCATCGGAGTAGGCTCAAAAGCGGCTCCGTCAAAGGTGTTGAACGGGATTATGTTGACTTTCGCGTCGTATCTTTTCGCAATTTTTGCAAGTTTTTCTGCGTCTTCGGGAAAGTCGTTGAAATTTTTGAGCATGACATATTCAAGAACCACCATTTTGCGCGAAATCGGGTAGGAATCTATCGCTTTCAAGAGCTCTTTCAGCGGATATTTTTTGTTTACAGGCATGATCTTGTCGCGTTTCTCGTCAGTCACGGCGTGAAGCGAAACGGCAAGGTTCACCTTTGTCTTTTCGCCAAGTTCCACGATTTTGTCGGCGATTCCCGAAGTCGAAACGGTGATTTTTCTGTTCGAGAAGTTGAAACCGAAGTCGTCAAGCAGAATATCGATAGAATCAAGAAGGTTCCCGAAGTTGAGAAGAGGCTCTCCCATCCCCATGAAAACTAAGTTAGTGATTCTTTTTTCATTTTTTTCGGCTTCGATCTGAGCGGAAAGGACCTGCGAATTTATTTCTGAAACGGTGAGGTTACGCCTGAATCCTAGGCTTCCGGTGCGGCAGAAAGCGCATTTTATGGGGCATCCCGCCTGAGTCGAAACGCAGAGAGTGCAGCGTGTTTCTTCGGGAATTATTACCGCTTCGACGATATTTCCGTCGCTCAGTGTAAAAGCGAGTTTCTGTGTGCCGTCAGAAGAAGTGAAGATTTCACTCGGAAAAACCGGGGTTATTTCGAACATTTGTGCAAGTTTTTTGCGGTCGGATTTGCTGATATTTGTCATTTCATCGAACGAGAAGACCCTTTTCTGGTAGATCCACTGCATTATCTGGGTCGCCTTGAATTTCGGGAAACCGTTCTCAAGGAGCGTCGATTCAAGTTTTTTGCGGGTCAAATCAAAGAGCTGCATGGCTACATTCCGAAAAAGAAAGATAAAATTGAATTCATTATTTCAGTCGGAAGAAGGAACATGAGAAGTCCGCCTGCCGCAAGGAAAGGGCCGAAATAAATCGCGTGCTCGACATCTTTTTCGTCTTTTGAGTTGAGGTCTTCAGCCGAAATGTTGCCGGCAAGACGCTTTTTTCCGAAGAAAAGTTTCGCCAATAGATAGAAAATTATTCCGCCGAATGACGCCAGAAAGAGGACAAACGGGATTTTGACAGGGCCTGTGAAAGCGCCGATTGCAGCTAAAATGTAGACATCGCCGAGCCCCATACCGATTTTTTTCGTAACAATGTAGAAAAGAAAAATCGCGAGCAGAAGAAATCCCGCGCCGACGCCGATTCCGATGAGCGATTCCTGCCAAGTGATCGAGGGCTCGAAAAAGCTCCACAGAATTCCCATGAAAATCGGAGGAATTATAACTTTTGAATAGACAAACTGCGTTTTGTAGTCGATTGCCGCAGTGACGACGAGCGCCGAAATGAAGTAAAGCGCCAGGATCAGGCGCGGATGAAGCCCGAATTTAAGGAACGCAAAGAGGTATAAAAACGCATTCAAAAGCTCGATCACCGGGTAAATCAGCGAAATTTTCTCGCCGCAGCCGGAACATTTTCCGCGGAGAAAAAGCCAACTGAAAACCGGAATATTTTCGTACCACGTGATCTTATGGCCGCATTTCGTGCAGGAACTCGGCGGAAAAACTATGCTTTTGCCAAGCGGGATGCGGTAGATGCAGACATTGAGAAAACTGCCGAAAAGAAGCCCGTAAATAAAGACGAAAGCGACCGAAAACGGCATGAAACGCTTCGAATTGAGTATAAAGAAAAGATCTTCCATTTTTCCTCGCTGAATCAACAAAAATCGCGAAATTTTCAACATAACCGGAAAAATGTCAATATATTGCCGCCGCTACAGCCGGATCTTTGTCGAAATTTCGAAATTTCGAATATCGAAATATCGACGGCGCCGAATCTTGGTCGAAATATTGATATAACGACGGCGGCAAAAGAAATTTATTTTTTCTCTCTTTTTCTTTAAAATCCTGCGTCAAATTTGTCTCAGGAGGAGAAAATGAAAATAGTTTTTGCATCAACAAACCGCGGAAAACTGCGGGAGGCATCTGAAATTTTCGAGGGTTTCGAGATTGTTCCGATAAGCGCTTTTTCTGCATGGAAATCGCCTGACGAAAATGGCTCGACTTTTCTGCAGAATGCTGTGATAAAGGCTGAAGCTGCGGCAAAGGCTGCTCCTGATTCGATAGTGCTGGCTGACGATTCGGGCTTAGTTGTTCCCGCTTTGGACGGAGCTCCCGGCATTTTTTCAGCAAGATTTTCAAAAGAGGGAACTGATGCGGCAAACCGGGAGAAACTTATTGCCGAACTTTCGGGAAAAAGTGACAGAAGTGCATATTTCGTGTGTGCCGCGGTTTTGATTTTTCCAGATAAAACAGTGCTTGCTGCCGAAGGAAGATGCTGCGGCAGAATAATCGAAAGCTGCCGCGGAAACAATGGTTTCGGCTACGATCCGCTTTTTGTTCCAGATGGTTTTGACAAAACTCTGGCTGAACTTTCAGAGAATGAAAAAAACGCGATAAGCCACAGGGGAAGGGCTTTCCGAAAATTGTTGACTTTTAAAGGCTCTTCACTATAAAGGCGCGTTATTTTTTGTTTGTTTTATTTTTTTCTTGGAGGAAATTATGGCTTTAAAGCTTAGAGGAGCAAGAAAAGCTAAGAAAAAAGAGCTTGAAACGGCGGCAAATATCGTTGAAAATGACGCTTTTCAGGAGCAGGGGAAAAAGGTTGTTCTCGAACATCCTTACTTTATTTTCGGTTGTGTTGCAGCGATCGTTGTTGTTGTGATTGTAGCAATGCTTATTTCGACAGCTGTAAAATCGGCTTCAGATGCGAAATCGCTTGAATATGCGACGGCTACGGAACTTCTTGACAAGGCTGACGACGATTCTTCCGAAAACGCGAAAGCAACTTACGAACAGGCTCTTGCAGCTTTCGACAAAGTTATAAAAAATCAGTCCGGTTCGATGAATGCGGCTGCTTCTATGGTTTTTTCAGGTCGTATTTATAAGGAAAGCATGAACAACTGCGACAAGGCGGTTGATTTCTTCAAACAGGCACGCATGAGCGGAAAACTCAGCACTGATATCCGTTTCGTAGCTTACGAAGGCGAGGCGATGTGCTACTTCGACAAAGGCGATTTCGAAAAAGCTGCAAACCTCTGGAAGGAATGGCTTAATCAGAAAACCGATATTTATAAGGATTATGCGCTTTATTACACCGGTATGAGCTATGAAAAACTCGGAAAAGCTGATGACGCAGCTCAATACTACAATAGATTGAAAGACGAATATCCAAAGAGCCTTCTTCTTGCAAAAATAACGGGCAAAGTTACAACGAAAGAGCCTGAAAAAGCACAGAATTAATGTTTCCGCGCAAATTTTTCCTAATTTCTTTCATTTTTTTATTTTCGGTTTCGATTTATGCCGAATTTATCGGATCTGTCGAATTTGACAAAAATGCCGGCAGAGCACCTGAATTTGTCAAAAAAAGAGAACCTCTTCTTGCGATAGAGTGGGCGGTTCCTCTCAAAAAAAATCAGGTTCAGGTAAACAGGCGCGAAGAGGCCGGTGTGACTCTTTTTGGAGAGGATATCCTCGTCGCGGCGAGGTCAGGCGAGCTTCATCTTTTCGGGAAGAACGGTGAACTTAAACTGACTGCCGTTTTTGAAGGCGAATGCACTGTGGCTCCTGTGGCAGTAGATGAAACCCACGCACTTGTTTCTGTTTCCAATTCGGTTTTCATGATGGAACTTGTAACTGAAAAAAAAGGTGAAAAGACAAAATATAACTGGAAAATTCTTTGGAATGTCGCTGGAAAGGCAACTGTCGCGGCTCAGCCTTTTATTTACGAAGACAAACTCGTTCTCATCCAGTTTCACGACAGCGTGATCTATGTTGTCGACAAGGAGAGCGGTGAACTCAAGAATATGTACAGTGACTATGAAAACAGCGAGGAGCTTGCCGTAATCCGCCTTGCACAGCCGGTAATTGTTGACGGAAAGATCGTTTTCGGATTTTCCGACGGTACGATAACATTTTTCATGCTGCGCGATGAAGGCAAAGTAGATTTGATTCCATACTACAAATTTAAAACGGCAAACTCGATGAGAAAGTTTGAAAAACGCGACTTTTTTGATGTTCTTTCTTTTGTTCAGATCGAAGATTCGATTCTTTTTTCGGGCGGTGAATACGGCGGCGTTATCGTTGACGGAAAGCCGGTGAAACTTGAAAATATGGAAGATCTCCAGCTTTTCAAATACGAGAACGGATTCGCGGGTTTCGGTCGTCGCGGAATTTTTCTTTTCGATGAAAACGGAAAATTCAAAACGCAGCCTTTCAAGTCGATGAACTATGTTACGAATCTTGTTACAGGAAACGGTTTTGCTGTTGCGATGACTTCTGGCGAAGGACCTATGCTGGGCGACACGGATGCATTTATTTATCTGCTTTCCCCTGATTTTACGAAGGTGTATTACTCCATGATGATACCGAACGGAGTATCGAGTAACGCGGTATGCGGCAATGGCGCGGTATACTTCGTTTCGGACATGGGAGTTCTGTATAAATTTAAAGTGTTAAAATAATGGAAAATTTTCTTGCAATATCGCAAAAAATGGATAGAAAAGAGCGGCTTTTTTGGAGCAAAGACTTTTTATGGAGGAATGAATGAATAAGTCGAATTTAATTGCTGTTTTTTCAGAAAAAGCAAACCTTTCAAAGAGAAATGCGGAACAGTTCGTAAACATTATGATTGATTCAATGATTAAAGCTCTCAAAAACGGCGAGCGCGTTGAAATCAGAGGCTTCGGCAGTTTCGTAGTCCGCACTTACGGTGCTTACGAAGGCAGAAATCCCAAGACAGGCGAAACGATCAACGTCGATCAGAAGAAACTTCCTTTTTTCAAGGCTGGAAAAGATCTTCTTTCCCGCATCAATGACTGATTAACTTCAGTTTTTTGCCGCTTCGGCGGCTTTTTTTATTTTTTCGGATAACTCATGTCGTTCAAAGCTGAGCTTTATTTTACGGCGGAAGCCATCCGGCTTGCGAGATATTTTATTTCGCAGAACGACGGAAACGAAATCGTTATGGTCGGCAAGACCGGTTCAGACGGCAAAATCTGTGATCTGCGCCGTGCCGCAATGGGCGATACAGGCTCTGTTCCTGCGGTTATCGCGACTGCTGCGCCGGGCGAAATACTTATCCACAACCATCCTAGCGGAAACATAAATCCGAGTGCAGCTGATATTGAAGTTGCCGCCAGGGCAGCTGAAAAAAGTGTCGGTTCATACATAGTTGACAACGATGTGATAAATGTTTTTCCGGTTGTAGAAAGGATCGAACCTGAAAACACCGAAATCGCGCCTGTCGATCTTGAAGAAGTTGCCGAGATTTTCAGTAAAAACGGCCGACTTGCACAGTCCGACAGCGCTTTTGAGTTCAGACATCCCCAGACCGAAATGGCTCTGAGTGTCGCCGAAGCTATAAACTCTTCGTCGATTCTGGTTTCGGAAGCGGGAACGGGAACGGGAAAAAGTTTCGCATATCTTGTTCCGGCGCTGCTTTACGTCTCGAAAAACAAAGGAAAGAGAGTGGTTGTCAGCACTTCGACGATCGCACTTCAGGAACAGCTTTTCAACAAGGATATCCCTGCGCTTCTCAAAAAACTTGACATTGACGATGTCGGAACAGTCGTTCTGAAAGGGCGTTCGAATTATCTCTGTAAAAGGCGTTATGCAGGTTTCAGAATGGGAAGTGTCCAGATGAAAATCGATGACGAGGCGTCTCAGAAGACTGTAGAAACTGTTGATGAAATCGACCGCTGGCTCAACTATACTGACGATGGAACACGTTCGAACATGAATTCGGCGATTTCCCTCGACATCTGGAACGAGATCTGCGCCGACGAGCTTGCCTGTGAAAAAAGCAAGTGCCGTTTTTTCAGTTCGTGCTTCTTTTTCAAGGCGAGAAGACGTGCCAATTTTGCTTCGCTTATCCTTGTAAACCATCATCTGCTCATGGCTGATGTCTCGATGAAATCAGCGGAAGACGAGGGTGAAGGGATTTTGCCGAAATTCGATATTCTAGTTGTTGACGAGGCGCACAACATTTTTAAAAGCGCGGTAAGTTTCCTGGGCGAATCGGTTTCGTCGAACAGCGTCAGAAAGCTGCTCGGCAAGCTTTACAATACAAATTCCGGTCAGGGGCTTCTGACGAAAATCCTCAGCAACAACGCTAATTCCGCTCTGCTCCAGCCGCTTGAAAAGGCTGTCAACATGCTTTCGGGTGGTTTTCAGGCAAAACTTGCACATTCACTTATTCCGGAACTGATTTCGATTTTAGGCAAAAACAGCGACGAAACGCTTTTCGAGCTTGATGATCCTGAAAAACGGAAGGAAATGACCGATGTTCTGGGTAAAATCGTGACTGTGGTTACAGATGTGACCGATCTGATCGCGCCTGTTGTTAAAATTTTGAAGGAAAAGGACGATGCGCATACAGAACTCAGGACCGTCATGGACGACATGAACCGCTCGCTTATTACCGATCTTGAAGGAGTTGTGGCAAAATTAGCTTCTTACGCCGGATTTTACAGCGAATTCTGCATCGGTACGAACACCGAAAATCAGGTTTTCTGGGGCGAAAAGAGCGGTGAAACGCTTACTTTGACGATAAGTCCGCTCGAGGTACAGCGGATTCTGGCGGAAAATCTCTACAAAGAGACTAAAAGCATAATTTTCACTTCGGCGACTCTCACCACAAGCCGCGATGAGCACGGTTTCGACTTTTTTTACCGCGAAAGCGGGCTTGCGCTTTCTGAAAGGGAAAAGAAGGCGATCAGTCTGGAGAGTTGCTTCGACTACACCTCACAAATAAAGGCTTTCATCGGCGGCGATATGCCCGATCCTGCGAGAGAGAGGGAGCTTTTCGATTCGGCAAGCATCGATGCAGCGAACGACATCGTCAAGGCTTCGGGCGGCGGTGCACTTGTCCTTTTCACGTCGATAAGCCACCGTGAAAATGCTCTGAAATACTTTTCTGACCTTGATTTTGAGGTTTTTTCGCAGGGAAAGATGCCTGTTCAGGCGATAATGAAGAAATTCCGCGAAGACGTGAACGCGACTCTGCTTGCAACCGAAACTTTCTGGGAAGGGATCGACATGAAAGGGGATACTCTGCGCAACCTCGTGATAATCAAACTTCCTTTCCGTTTTCCGAGTCATCCTTTTATCAAGCGTTATGTCGCGCGTCTCGAGCAGGAAACAGGAACTGGCGGTTTTCAGGTCTACACGCTTCCCAATGCCGTTCTCAAATTCAAGCAGGGTTTTGGCAGACTTATCCGTACGAAAAGCGACATCGGGACTGTTACGGTGCTTGACAAGCGAATTGTTGAGAAAAATTACGGTCGGGATTTTATCAGGTCTGCACCTGCCGGAGTGAAGTTTAACGTCCTTCCGGTTGCCGAAATCGTACGAAAAGTCGAAGAATTTTTTTGCAGAAACGATTGATTGTGCTATGAATGCCCGTAATTTGTTATATTTTTGTTTTTTATAGGAGATTTAAATGAAAGTAAGTCAGCTTTTTTTCCAGACATTGAAGGAAGTTCCGAAAGAGGCGCAGATCGACAGCCACAGGCTTCTTTACCGCGCCGGAATGATACAGAAACTCGCGAGCGGCGTTTACAACTACCTCCCGCTTGCACTGAGAAGCATAAGAAAACTTGAAGACATAATCCGTGAAGAGCTCAACAAACGCGGCTGTCAGGAAGTTCTCATGCCATCGGTACAGCCGGCAGAGCTCTGGCAGGAAAGCGGCAGATGGGGTTACTACGGTCCGGAGCTTCTCCGTTTGAAAGACAGAAAAGGCGGTGATTTCTGCCTCGGTCCGACACACGAAGAAGTTATTACTGACATGGTCCGCAGAAATCTTAGAAGTTACAAGCAGCTCCCATACAACCTTTACCAGTTCCAGAGCAAGTTCCGTGACGAAGTCCGTCCGCGTTTCGGTCTTATGAGAGGACGCGAATTTATAATGAAAGACGGCTACTCGTTCGATGTCAGCGAGGAGAAGGCGAAGGAATCCTACAAAAAAATGTATGAGGCATACAACGCGATTTTCACTAGAAGCGGTCTTAAATTCAAGCCGGTCGATGCCGCGACGGGGGCAATCGGCGGTGACATGAGCCACGAATTCCAGGTTCTTGCCGATGCCGGCGAAGACACGATTCTTTCGTGCAGCAAGTGCAACTATGCCGCCAACCTTGAGAAGGCGACCTCGGTCTACAGCGAAAACAAGCTCGATTCTTCAAATGTTCCGCCTGTAAAAGATGTCGAAACGCCGAATCAGAGATCGGTCGAAGAAGTTGCTGAATTTTTGGGCAAAACCACAAAAGAAATAATGAAATCAATGATTTATATGGTCGACGAAGAACCTGTTCTCATTCTTGTCAGAGGTGACAAAGAGATCAATGAAGCTAAAGTTCAGGCTTTCTGCAAAGGAAACGCGGTCGAACTTGCGAGCGACTCTGTTATCGAAGAAATTTCGGGTGCACCTCACGGCTTCATCGGACCTGTAGGTCTCAGAAAGCAGATAAAGATTCTTGCTGACTATTCAGTAACGACGATGCCTTCGCTTACGGCAGGCGCCAACAAAGAGGGCTACCACATCGAAAACGTTGTTATGCACAGGGATTTCACTCCAGATGCTGTCGGCGATTTCGTCGTTACTACGGCAGGTGAAAGATGTCCGCACTGCGACGGCGTGCTTGAAGAGTGCAGAGGAATCGAAGTAGGACAGGTTTTCTATCTCGGAACAAAATACAGCTCGAAGATGAAGTGCGAATTCATCGATGAAAACGGAGAATCTGTTCCGGCTGTCATGGGCTGCTACGGAATCGGTGTCGGCAGAACGGTACAGGCCGCAATAGAGCAAAACCACGACGAATTCGGCATAATCTGGCCGATGGCGCTCGCTCCTTACGAAGCGATTGTTCTTCCACTCCAGATGAACAAAGAAGAAGTAAAAAACGCGGCGTTCGATTTCTACGAAAAGCTAAATGCTGCAGGCGTCGAAACGCTTATCGACGACCGCGATGAAAGAGCGGGATTCAAATTCAACGACGCAGACCTTGTCGGATATCCGGTTCAGATCATTTTCGGCGCAAAATCGCTTGAAAGAGGTGTTGTTGAAGTTAAAATCCGCAAAACCAACGAAAAACAGGAGATGAAAATAGAAGACGCCGTTGATTTTGTCGTCAATTTCAAGAGGGAAGAACTCAGGATTAAATGAGGAAGTTTTTTTCTCTGATTATCGTTTTTTGTCTGACTTTTCCCGTTTTTGCCGAAAAAGTAAAGTATGATCCCGAAATAAAAGTCGATGAAAATCTGACGATTCCGCTGAGAAATTCCGGTGTTTTCGCACCGGCTTCGATTTCTGTTTACGCAATAGGGCTTTATGTAGCCGGAAACGAAACTGACAACATGAAACTCAAGGATGCTGATGAACCGATGGCCATAAGGCTTGTCTCGCTTTCAAATGTTCTAAGGATGAGTTTTCTTATAAAAGAACTCAGACGCGGTTTCAGTTACGGAATGAGTCACGACAAGGAGTTTCTTAAAACGATTCAGACACGTATTGACAAATTTCTCGCAATACTTGATAATTCTGGCAAAAAACCTAGGAAAAACAAGCAGATAACATTTTTATACCAGCCTGGCAAAGGAACTAAAATCTATTTCGGGTCCGAACTTTTAGGTGAAATCAAAGGACATGATTTTAAACGGGCCCTTTTCGGAATCTGGCTAAACAACAATTGTGCCGATCCGAAACTTCGGGATGAAGCGATCAAAATAATAAAAAAGTGAGGTTGTTTTGAGCAAAAAACAAAGCTTGAGTAAGATTCCGATACTTTCGCAGAACACACTTTCAACATATATCCGGAGCGTCCTTTCTGTGCCTGATCTGACTCGTGAGGAGGAGGCTGATCTTTTCAAGGAGTTCAAGGAAACGCAAAGCAAGGAAGCGGCGCAGAAAATCGTTGTCAGCAACCTGAAACTGGTTGTAAACCTTGCATATAAGTTCAGGAATTTCCGCGATGTTCCCGATCTTATCCAGGAGGGAAGCCTCGGACTTCTTACCGCTCTTCAGAAGTTCGATCTTGACAAGGGAGTCCGTTTCGCGACTTATGCGACATGGTGGATCCGCGCAAAAATCCAGGAGTTTATAATAAGCCAAATGAGTATCGTCAGATTCGGAAAAAGTCGGGACGAGCGCAAACTTTTCTTCAACATGATGGCTACGATCAAAGACATTCAGAGTTACGACAAAGACGGTGAAATATCGAAGGAAGAACTTATTCAGGAAGTCGCGAGGAGACTCAATGTCACGCCGGATAAAGTCATTGACGCTCTTCAGGTTGTTTCTTCCTACAACGATATTTCGATCGATCAGACGATCGAAGGCAGCGATGAAAAACTGATCGAACTTAAGGATAAAAGCGATTTTGATCAGGAAATCGATGACGAAGATATGAAAGTCAAACTCCAGAACGCAATAAGTTCATTGAACGAGAGAGAAAAATTCGTTATCTGGAACCGTTATCTTGCTGACGAAACCATGACTTTGGAGGAGATAGGCGAGAAATACGGCATTTCAAAAGAGCGGGTCAGACAAATAGAATCGCGTGCACTTGCCAAAATAAAAATGTTCACAATTAAAGAGCCGAAACTTCTGCCTCAGGCTGCTTCCAGCGACATCGAAGATGCTTTTTAAATCACGTTTTTGAACCGCAGAGTCTTCCTTTTTCGAATGAAAGTCTGACTTTCACGAGCTCGCGAGGCTTGAAAGAACCCTTTACATTGACTGTCTGATACTTCGAAGAAGTCGAGGCGAAGAGGTTTTCATCGATTTTTTCTTCGATTATTACTTCATCAGTTGTGCCTTCGAGCGATTTCATGAAATTTTCTTTTTTTGTCTGAAAAATATCACGCAGAACTGCGGCGCGTTCTTTTTTCAGCTGTTTGGGTACAGGATTTTCCTTCTCCATTTTTTCTGCCGGAGTCCCGGGGCGGGAAGAAAAGGGGAAGACGTGGCCGTATGCGAAAGGAAGCGACTCTATGAATTTTGCAGTTTCATCGAAATCTTCATCTGTTTCGCCAGGGAAACCGGTTATTACATCGGTACCGAAAGCGGGCATGGAATTGTAACATCCGATAACTTTTTCGACTGAACGCCTGAAAGCATCGGTTCTGTAAGGTCTCCGCATTGCCTCTAGAGTTTTGTTGCAGCCGCTCTGCAGCGGGATATGCCAGTGCGGAAGGATCATCCCGTCTTTTGCGTATTCGAAAAGCCTTTCATCGATTTCAGGCGATTCGAGCGAACCCATGCGGACTCTTCCTACGGTTTCGTAAGCCGCTTTGACGACATCGGCAAGAGTCGAGCCGTCGCTCAAGTCTTTTCCGTATTTTCCGATGTGGATTCCGGTTAGAACGACTTCCTTGAAATTTTCGTCTCTGATTTTTTCGAGCAGAGCTTTGATTTCATGCAGCGGAACGCTTTTCAACGGACCTCTAAGATACGGAATTATGCAGTATGCGCAGAACTGATCGCAGCCGCTCTGGATCTTAATGAAAGGACGGCTCCGCGTGAAAAACGCGTCATAAGAAAGGCTTGAACCGAGCATTTCGGCAACATCTTTGATGTCAGGCACGATTTCGGTGTTTTCAAAGGTTTCTATCCCTTTGATTTTTCTTGCGTAGCAGCCTGTCAGTATCACTTTGCCGCGCTTAGAAAGGCGCCTTACCATGTTTCTTGCCTGACTTTCGGCGGTTGCAGTTACGGCACAGCTGTTTATCACGAAAATATCTGCATCATTATCGCAGCTCACTATTTCGATGCCTGAGAGCGATTTTTTGAGCTGGTCGCTTTCAAACAGGTTGACCTTGCAGCCGAAAGTGTAGAAAGCGACTTTCAAACGGTGTTCCGAAGAGTTCATCCGGTACTCCTGAATACAAAAAAAGGGCACCGAAGTGCCCCTTAAAATCATGAAGGAAACGCTTATTCAGCTTTTTCTTCAGCCTTTTCCTCAGCAGCTTTGAATGCTGCAGCCATGGAACCGAGTTTCTCCGGAACTTTTTCAGTAACGGCTTCTGCTTCTTCAACGATCTTCTGATTTTCTTCATCGCTGACAGCTTTTACGCTGAGAGAAACCTTTCTGTCGGTGTCGGAGATCGATTTGATGATGACTTCGAGTTTGTCGCCCGGCTGGTATTCTTTGTTGTCTTCGAATTCGGTTTTGTGGACAAGACCTTCGATCGTGTCGAAAACTTTTACGAAAACGCCGAATTCAGCAACTTTTACGACTTCAACTTCAATTTTGTCGCCTACGTTGTGCTGATCTTTGAAGATTTTCCAAGGATCTTCGGTAAGCTGTTTGATGCCGAGAGAGAATCTCTGTTTCTCTGAGTCGATATTGAGAACGACAGCTTCGATTTCGTCGCCTTTCTTGTAGTATTCTGACGGGTGTTTCAGTTTTCTGTCCCAAGTAATATCGCTGGTTCTTACGAGACCGTCGATACCCTCTTCAACACCTACGAAAAGACCGAAATCGGTAATGTTGCGGATCGTTCCCTTTACGATCGTGCCGACCGGATATTTGTCTTTAAGAAGTTCCCAAGGATTCGGTTCGATCTGTTTCATGCCGAGAGAGATCCTTCTGTTCTCGACGTCGATCTCAAGGATCTTGACTTCGACTTCGTCGCCGATAGCAACCATTTTGCCCGGGTGTTTGATTCTTCTCGTCCAGGACATTTCGGAAATGTGGATGAGACCTTCAACGCCTTTTTCGAGCTCGACGAAAGCGCCGTAATCTTCAAGAGAAACGACAACGCCTTTAACCGTTTTGCCTGCTGCATATTTTTCAGTCGCGTGGATCCACGGATCGTCGGTGATCTGTTTTACGCCGAGGCTGACTCTTTCTGAATCTTTGTCATATTTGAGAACTTTGACATCGACTTCGTCGCCGATTTTGAACATTTCGGACGGATGATTTACTCTGCCCCATGACATATCGGTGATGTGAAGAAGACCATCGATACCGCCGAGGTCAACGAAAACGCCGTAGTAGGTGATGTTCTTGACAAGACCTTTAACAATCGCGCCTTCCTGAAGTTTTTCGAGAGTCGTGTTCTTGAGAGCTTCTCTTTCTTTCTCAAGAAGGTCTCTTCTCGAAATGACGATGTTGCCTTTCTTCTTGTCGAATTTGATGACTTTGAAATCATAGGTTTTGCCGATAAGATCATCGACGTTTTTAATGGGTCTCAGGGCAACCTGTGAATTGGGAAGGAACGCCTTTACACCGATATCAACAGCAAGACCTCCGTTGACTTTCGCAACTATCGTACCGTTGACAAGTGAGCCGTCCTGGAAAGCTTTTTCGACAACTTCCCATACTTTGAGCTTGGAAGCCTTCTCTTTGGAAAGAGACATACCTCTGTCGCCGTCCCAGTTCTCTACAACGACTTCGATTTCGTCGTTGACTTTAAGGTTTGCAAGTTCTTCCGGCGTGAATTCGCTTGCCGAAATAACTCCGTCGCTTTTAAGGCCGACATCAACAATGATGACATCCTTTCTGATTGCGCGAACGATTCCCTTACTGATTTTTTCGCCTGAATTTTCTTCTTTGTTCGGAAGATAGCTTTCAAGCAGTTCTGCAAAAGTTTCTTGTGACATACGAAAATACCTCCTTTGTTTTTCGTCACCGCCGCTTATACGGCAAAGTGCGGGCAAAATTATAGGGAAGAAGTCCTTTTTGTCAATAAAAATTATTAGTAATAATCAATTATTTTTGGCGTAAATCTATCTTTCCCTTCTTTTCAATGCAATCAGTGCGGCAGACAAGGAAAATCCTCTCGAAACGAGTTTTGACACGAGTTTGTTTTCTTCACATTTCCCGAGTTTGGAAAGAGCTTTTTCAGCTGCGGCGCATTCTTCTTCAAAAGGGTAAAATTCGGTCATGTTGTACGAAGAGAGCAGGGCAGAGCACCCTTTTTCATAAAGTTTCTGCTTTAAATAGTTGATCCCTTTGCCTTTTGCAGAAATTTCGGTAATGAATTTTTTTAGGACTTTGTCATCATCCAGATATTTGAATTTATTCAACTTTTCAATTGTTTTCGCCGCTTCTTCCGGAGTCGCTCCCTTTGCAATGATTTTCTGACGCAATTCTTCCGTAAAATAATCTCTTCCAGCAAGAAGCCTGCACGCGAAATCAAAATATTTGTCTGATTGATCCATGATTTTAATTTATCTTCTTTTTCGTCAGCCTTTCATACATTTTGAAAAGTTCCGCAACAATATCTGCCTCACTCATTTTCTGACTAAAGCCGTAAGCCGACATAACAGCCTTGTCGTTATCTTTGTGAGCTTTCCGCAATTCCGGCGGCATCGTGGTTTCATCGTAAAGGTCGGCAAGTGACGAGTCAGGATATTTCACTCTCGCATCGAGAATAGCCTGCGCTGTCTGCTCAATTTTTGTTTTTTGCGAATCTGTCGGATTGCACCACGGAAAATTGTTGTAGACAATATCCTTTGAATAACGGTAATCGCTTTTTAATCTGCCTGCTACCGTACGCATCCATGCCATGTGAATATTGCTGGTAACTATAGCAAATTCATACAAATCCGCATCAGGAATTATAACAGCAGAATTTGTCGGAATAGTATCTTCATTCAAAAATCCAAGAGGAATATATTCTCTTCTTTCTGAAGAAGTTGCAGGAACTATGATGTATTTTTCCGGATTTTTAAGTTCTCTGAACAAGGCGGGTGTATCTGCAAGTTTTCGCCTGTCTTCAGCACCGTTCAGCCTGTCCTCACGGCAAAGCAAAACCCGTTTATAGACTTCTTTCATACTTTTGATTTCAGCCGGACTTGCTCCGACAAGCCAGAGACAATATCGTCTTTTGTTGTTTATATATTCTTCTGCTCCAGTCAGTTTTTTTATCCATTTTTTGGCAGCTGGTTCTTTTTTGATAAAATCTTCGTATTCATCGGCTTCTATTATAAGATGTCCGCCGTCTGCCGGTCTGTTTCCAGTGGTCATATATGGAACATTACACAAAGGTTTCTGTCTGCTTTCGATAAATATGTCCGGGGCATCTATCAGATATGGATTGATATTTTTTACTTTGACAAGACTACCATTTGTATTGAAAATCCGTTTATTCTCTTTAGCATTGTAACTAAATCCGATAATAACGCAGTGAACTGCCGCCATGTTCTTTTTATCCGTAGTTTCATTGAACCACTTGAATGTCAGATATGCAAAATCAATGTGAATTTTAAAGCGTTCAAAAATCGGTTTCCAGACACTTGCGACCTGTTCGCCCTGAGTTATTGAATTTGTGGAGACAAAAGCACAACGGGTGTTTGTTTTATAGATCAGTTTGGCAGCTTTAAAATACCAGTTGGCTACATAGTCAATTTTGCCGGCAGCTTTGTATGATTTACCTCTTTCATCAGAATAAATCTTCAATGTTTCTTCCTTTTGCCTGTCTGTCTGAAAACTATATCCCACAAACGGCGGATTTCCGATTATGTAGTCATAGGTAACAGATTTGTTATGGTCTTTTTCGGGAAATTTCTTTTCGGTAATCTCTTTGGTCGCAACATTCAGTTCCTTAAAGTGCGCTCCGTAAGGAATTTCCGGCTCATGCACGCAGTATTCCCAAGCTTTTTCTCCAGCTTTATAGACATTCAGTTTGTCGGCATAGACAATTTTCTCATTCTGTTCTTCTTCAAGCGTTGACCAGTCCATGTGAAGTGCGTTTCCTTCAACGATCGTCGCACTTGTCGAGAGCGGCAGGAAATCAAGGTTTTCTTCAACAATTTCTTCGGTTTCGTGCATCATCTGCGATTCCGCGATCCATAGTGCCGTTTTTGCGACTGTCACTGCAAAATCGTTGATTTCAATACCGTAAAACTGTGAAATTTTCACTTTTATCGGTGAAAGTTCATGCCCGAAAAGCATTTGTTTACCGTGGATTATTTTCAGAATTTCATTTTCCAGGCGGCGCAGCGAAATATAGGTTTCTGTTAAGAAATTGCCGCTTCCGCAGGCAGGATCGAGGAACTTCAAATTTGCGATTTTATTGCGGAATTGCTCCAATTTTATCTTTTGAGACGTGCCGCGTGATGTCTCTACAATTTTTTTAAATTCGGCACGCAAATCATCCAGAAACAGCGGATCGATAACTTTGTGAATATTTGCAATACTCGTATAGTGCATCCCGCCTTTACGCCGTGTTTCGGGGTTAAGCGTTGATTCAAAAACCGCACCGAAAATCGTTGGAGAAATCTCGCTCCAGTCAAAACCGGCACTAGCCTCGTTCACAAGGATATCAACAATCTCTGCATTAAATCTGGGGATTTCGATTTCGCGCTCGGCAAAAAGTCCGCCGTTTACATACGGAAACGCCGCTAAATCATCATTCAAATACGGATCTCTGTTTTCAGGTTTCGTGTTCAAAACCGTGAAAAGTTCCATCAGATTTTTGCGGGCTTCATCCGGATGGAATTTTGCCATATAACGTCCGAACATATCTTTTTCTGGGAAAATTCCGGCATCTTCGGCATAAAGCAGAAAAACAAGTCTGACACAGAGA
>JAGCNV010000054.1 GCA_017645765.1 bacterium
CATCGCAGAGAAAAAGTCTTTCAAGTCTGTCCCATTCGCATTTTTTCGGCTCGCTGCATATCTGCTCAAGCATGATGTAAAGCCTGCCGTTTTCGGAAAGTCCCTTGAAATCTATTTCGAAATCGATGTTTTTTGTCCACCCTTCTTCTTCAAAAGGAACTCCTTCAAGTCCTTTGAAAACCGTGGATGCGGAAGCGTTTTCTTCAATGAAGCCGGAAATTTTCTTCTCCTCATCGTCATATACAGCCTCTTTGTATATGTCGTCAAGTCCGGACATCGATCCGCCTTTTCTGATCCTGCGTTCCCTGTCGATACCGAAGAAAAAGTCGGATTTGTTGTTTTCAATAAGTTCGGCGATCCACGGATCGGCTTCGGATGCTGGTTTGGTGACAATGTGCATATTTTTGAAAATCTTTTCGTTTCCGACTACATCGTATGCATCCTTGACTGAAGCTTTTATTGTCTGGATCTTTTCTTCCGTGACATCGCTTTTCCCTGAGTCTACAATGAAAAAATAGTGAATATTTTCAGGTGCTTTGTCGAAGAGATTGTAGAGTGATGTGCCCCATATTTTTGAGCTCGTCGTGTTCATGCTGCGGTAGAACACAAGGATATAGTTGTCGTTTTTTGAGTAGTTTTCGGCGAAATTCCAGTCTCCGGAATCTGTCGGCAGAGTGAAGTCGCATGCATAGTCGCCGAAAGAATGACCGCATTCAAGGTCTTCGAAGTCCGGGCTTTTGGTTCTTTCTTCCGGCTCTTCGGCGTTGTCTGCGTCCGGTTCCGTTTCTTCATGCGGATCAGAATCTGCGTCGGGAAGTTCCGCATCGCCGGATGCGTCGCTGTCGGAATAGCTGTCCTGGTCACCGGTTGTTTCATCTTCGTTTTTTTTGCTGTCCGAACATGCTGCGAAAATGAATAGTACAGACAAAAAGACGATAATGTGGGATCTTCTGAATTTCATCTCTTTACCTCGCGATTTAATTTGTTGATTTTATTAAAGAAAAAAGTGCCAAACTTAGAAGACCGTAAGTGCGCAGCCCGAAGATTTCGTTCCGCTTTCTTTCATGCAGTATTTCGAGCAGCCGTCGCCGTCGATTCTGTTGCCGTCATCGCACTGTTCGCCGTCGTCAAGGAAACCGTTTCCGCAGTTTGCTTTGCTGTCTCCGCTCTCGTTGTTGTCGGAGTTTCCGCTGTCGTTACCGCCGTTGTTTCCGCCGTCATTTGAGCCCGATCCGTCGTCGTAGCAGGTCGATTTGTCCCAGCTCATGCAGTCTTTTGAACAGTTTGCCGTACCGCCTTTCGGGGCGCCTGCAAGCTGTTTGCACTGGATCGTATCTCCGTCGCAGATCTCACCGCTGTCAACATTGTGGTTGCCGCAGAGGTTTCCGCTTCCGCCTTCGCATGTGCTCGTGTCGTAGCCTGTGCAGTTCTGGTTGCATATAGCGGTGCCGCCGGTAAAGCTGCCGTCTACAAGTTTGCAGAGTTTGTTTCCGCCGTCGCATTTTTCGCCGTCTTCAGTGATGCCGTTTCCGCAGCTTGCAACGACTTCGGTCCCTTTCGGAAGGATCTTGTCGGAGATACATGCGTAACCCGAGCGGACTGTGTTGTATGAGCATTTTGCTATACATTTGCCCTGATAGCATTCAACTTTGCCGTTTCCGTTGTAGCAGTCGGTGTTTTTGGTGCATTCTGCCGAGCAGTAGCCGTCAGTCCAGCCTTCGTCGGTAATGCATTTCGGGGTGACTGCCGTGTTGACACATTCGGAATCTGTAGAGCAGGCATCAGCAGCTTTTCCCTTGCCGCCGGCGCCGTTGGC
>JAGCNV010000055.1 GCA_017645765.1 bacterium
ACGGAAGCGGCTGAAGCGGCAATCAAAGCGGCGAAAGAGACAAAAACCCTGCCGCAGCATTCTTTCTCAGGTCCGGTCGAACACGCAATCGCCCACATCGAAGAAGCAGTCGTTCACGGCATGCCGGAAGAACAGCAGAGATGGTATGCGATCAAAGTTTTCGAGCGTGACGACAAAGTCCTTGAAATGCTCAAAATCGAAAAAAGTCTTCTCGACCACATCGAAGCGGACATCAAGGCTGCCGAAAAAGAACTTGACGACGACGCGGAAAGCATCATCACGAACGAACGTTACATCTACATCGCCGAAATTCTGAAATCGGGCTACAAAAAGGCGAATGCAGGCGAGATCTCCAATTCTGACAAAATCGATAAAATCGTGACGAACCGCTGGTTAGGCCTTCCGATCTTCGCGATCGTCATGTTCCTTATCTATTACATTTCAATGGTAACGGTCGGCGCGGACGCGACTGACTGGGCAAACGACTGCCTTTTCGGCGACGGCTGGCACATGTTCGGGATAGGAAGCGCAGAGTTTGAGGACGCCGAAGAAGAATTCGGTGACACACCGGCAATTCTCGAAGCACTGGAAAAAGGAGAAAAAACTTACGTCTCCGTTGACGAAGAGACTCTTGAAACTTCAGAACCGATCGAAATAACAGAAGAAATCGCCAACAATGCCAAAGCGATGAAAGAAAAATACGGCGAAGAAGGTCCCGATCCCGCCGATTACGGCGCATGGATCCCGGGCGTTCCCGTCCTTGTTGAAAAAATCCTTGATGCGATCGGATGCGCAGAATGGCTCAAAGGACTCATCCTTGACGGTATCGTTGCCGGTGTCGGCGCGGTCCTCGGATTTGTTCCGCAGATGCTCGTCCTCTTCTTCCTGCTCGCATTTGTCGAAGCGTGCGGATATATGGCGCGTATCGCATTCGTTCTTGACAGGATCTTCAGAAAATTCGGACTTTCAGGCAAATCGTTCATTCCGATGCTCGTAGGAACAGGCTGCGGCATCCCCGGCGTCATGGCAAGCAGAACTATAGAAAACGAGCGCGACCGCCGTATGACGATCATGACGACGACTTTCATCCCGTGCGGCGCGAAAGTTCCTTTCATCGCAATGGTCGCAGGGGCTATTTTCGGCGGCTCGGCATGGGTTGCGACCTCGGCTTACTTTGTCGGAATGGCGGCGATCATCATTTCCGGCATCATGCTCAAAAAAACAAAAATGTTCGCAGGAAACCCTGCTCCTTTCGTAATGGAACTCCCTTCCTACCACATGCCGACACTCGGAAACGTTCTCCGTTCGATGTGGGAGCGCGGCTGGTCGTTCATCAAAAAAGCGGGAACGATAATCCTTGTTTCGACGATCCTCGTATGGTTCACCTCATTCTTCGGATGGACTGACGAAGGTTTCGGAATGCTTGCTGAAGACCAGCTCGATTCTTCGATCCTCGCCTACATCGGCAAAGGCATCGCATGGATATTCGCTCCGCTCGGCTGGGGAAGCTGGCAGGCGGCTGTCGCGTCGGTCACCGGACTTGTCGCAAAAGAAAACATCGTCGGCACGATGGGCATTCTCTACGGAGCTGGCGATATGACGGCTTGGGAAGCTATGGCTCAGGCATTCACGGGAATCACCGGATATTCGTTCCTGGTCTTCAACCTTCTCTGCGCTCCGTGTTTTGCTGCGATCGGTGCTATCAAGCGTGAAATGAACAACACGAAATGGACATGGTTTGCAATCGGCTACCAGTGCGGTTTCGCTTATGCCGTAGCACTTATGATCAACCAGTTCGGCAATCTGTTCACAGGCAACTTCTCTCTCTTCAATGTAATATTCATGATAGCCGCTTTCGCTTGCCTTGCAGGAATGATCTACATGCTTTTCTTCAAGCAATACAGCGAAGCGACAAAACTTTCAGTTACGGCAGGTAAATAATGGGAACAATCCTTGTGCTGGCAATATTGATGGCGGTGGTTGCCGCCATCATCCTCAATCTTGTAAAAAACAAGAAACAGGGAAAATCCTCATGCGGATGCAACTGCGGCTGCTGTCCGATGTCAGGAAGCTGCCACACTTCAAAACACCTGACAGTCCTTGAAATCGAAGGAATGATGTGTCCGATGTGCGAAAGCCATGTCAATGACGCGATCCGCAACAATTTCAAGGTAAAAGAAGTCAAATCGTCGCACAAAACAGGTCTTACGCAGATAACAAGCGACGAACCGCTCGACGAGGAAGAACTGAGGAAAGTAATCAAAAGCACAGGATACGGAATAAAGAGCATTGCAAAACGTTGAAAAAGTTCATTTACAAAGTGACTAACAACTCCTCCGTGTAATAAAAAAGGGAAAGAACTTTTCGGACAAATAAACCGCACAGTCCCTCTTGATTCTTTCCCTTCGTTTTTTTGAACTGCTCTTTTAAAATTTCATGACATGGAAACAAAGATGAATTTGCAGTTAGGCGACGTTCAGACAACCGCACTTATTCCGCTGGCGGTAAAGGCAAGTGAAAGCAGGCGTGAAAATCCGCGTGTAATCGACAAAAAAGCTGTGGAAATCGTTGAAGCTCTCGGCATCGATATTTCAAAGTATGACAAGTTCATGTCACACGAAGGTGTCATTGCCCGCACGATCATGCTCGACAGGCAGCTTAAGGAAATCATCATAAAAACTCCCGAAACAGTGGTCATCAATCTCGGTGCTGGATTCGACGACCGGTTCTCCCGCGTTGACAACGGAAAGATCCTCTGGTTCGACCTGGATCTGCCAGATGTGATCACTGCAAGAAAAAAGGCTTTCCCTGAAAAAGAAAGAGTGACTATGATTGCCGGGAACATATTGGATTCAGACTGGTGCAAACCCGTTCAGGAAGCCCTTTCAGAGAAAAAAACAAAGCCAGTATTCCTGGCTGAAGGCCTTTTCATGTATCTCACAATGGAACAGATCCAGAGTTTTCTGAATGTCCTGAAGGATAATTTCCCCGGCGGAGGAACTCTTATCGCAGAGCAGAACAATAAACTCATGGTAAAAAACGAGAAATTTCACGATACCGTAAAAAACACGAACGCCCATTTTGTCTCAGGCACCGATTCCGGTCAGGAGATAGCCGATCTCGTCAAAGGATTCCGCCTTGTCGAGGAACACAGCTTCAATGAAGAAATGAAAAAACACAGCATACGCGGAAAACTCTTCGCATTGCTGCTGCCCAAAATGAATGACCGCTGGGCGACATTCGAGTGGTAAGGAATTCCAAAGTTTTATATTAGTAAAATCCAAAGTCTTCACTGTTATCATGCTTATTTTATTGCAAGAACTAATAAGAACGAAGATTTTTTATTTTCTGACTTCTTTTTCTATTTCTTTTCGAAGCCATTCTGTCAACTTCTCTTCAGAAGGAAGATTAAGTTTGTATTTTTGGATAAAAAGGTTCGCATCAATACCGTCAGTAGCATAAATAATTTGTCTGAATCTGTCGTTTCAATTCACGCACAGACCATGTGCCTTTGATTATTTCAAGTTCGTAAAAAACTCTTGCAAGAGGATTTTCTACGCTCAAAATCAACGAAAAGTGTGAAAACGAAAGATGTGAAAAGAGTTTTTCCGGCGGAATTTGAAGCTTGTCATCAGATTGGGCAATCAGTGATTGCCCAATTGGTGCTTGAATTTGGCAGACACTGTTTGCCAAATTACTTTCAGCGAGATCATTTTTTAATTGTGCAGACACTGTTTGCACAATTTGGCAATCACCGATTGCCAAATTACTTTCAACGAGTTCCTGTTTTGATTGGGCAGACGCTGTCTGCCCAATTGTGCAATCACTGATTGCACAATTTACCAGGCTCGGCTCTATTGTTGGAATCAGCCTTTCATCTGCTTCGAACTCGTTAAGGACATAGTCAAAAATTGGTTTTTTAAGAGTTCTGAAGTCCAGAAAAAATTGACGATAAAGGCGTAAATTTCTGTATGAAAGAGATTTTTTGTTCAAATCTTCCGCGAGTTTTTGGAGAGTTCTTTCTCCATATTTAGCCCTGTCTTTGCCGTTCTGCTCGTAGTTTACGATATAAAAGCCGATGAGCCAGTTCCGCGCTGTGACATTTCTGTTTATCGCTTTCGCAGTGTTCTCTTCAAAAACAATGTTGAGAGAATTTATCGAATTTTCAAGTTGATTGAAATCAATATTTTTTGTCATCGCTGACCTCAATCACACAATTTTTCTTCAAATTTTTTATATCAAAAACTATCCCCTCGCAGAAGGGCTCTCCTTCATGAGTCATATAAAAAGTTGTGTGAGGAATATCCGTTTCATAAGACCACGGAATGATTTCCCAATCATCGGTGATTTTGCTTTTTTCATACCATTTTGCCGAAATATTGTTACAGTTGCCGAGTCCTTCTTTAAGAATCCAATGACCGTCTTCTTGTTCCAAATGGAAATCACCTCCGTTAAAGCAGTCTCCTTCCGCAAATATGGCACCATAGAAATCAATCACATCATCAGAATGCCCGCATACAATGACAAGATCGTTCCTCTCCGCGCACTTTCTTTCAAATTCGCAAAAACCATCCTCATCGTCACGATTATTTAGACAAAAAGCCATTGATTTTGCGGTAAATTTTTCTGTTCGCAAAAGAAGCAAATAATCAACAAGCTTTGAATAATTCCTCCCGAATTTTTCCTTTGCTTTTTCTGCAATAAGTTTGTTGTCATCGCAAACACTTGAGGCTCCTTCGATAAAAAGTTCGATCCATTTAACGATTTGATTCAGATTACTCATTTTAGCACTCCAAAAATAAAAACTAATATTATTGCGAATGATCTTAAATTTTCCACATTTAAACAAACAATAATTTTTTACTACAAAATATAAAACACAGCAAAAAAACCACACAATGCAATATTGAATTTCAGCATAAAAGTCAAATTATTTTTAGATTTTTGTTATAATACAATTTTAAGATTTTTGTCTGAGGATTTGCAATCCTTACAGACCCCTCAGCCGCTTGCGGCAGCTCCCCTGAAATCAGGGGCGCCGAGAATCGGTAGAGCCGTTTCCTGACACGTCTCGCGAAATCAGAAAAAAACAGGGCTTCGTCTAAGATTCCAGTTTGGAATCTTGAACGAAAATGGGAATTATTTTGGTGAGTTATCTGTTTTTTTCCGCTGGCAGTTGGAACTGAAAGGGGGGTGACAATTTGTCTCCACCCTTCGGAAAAAGCAGTATCACATTGGCGCATTTTCTTAATGATGAAATTTTTTGTTGATATATATTAGAAAATTAATATTCTTAATTTGAAAAAACTGTTCAATTGGATAATGATATGCAAAACGACATGACTAATCAACTTGATTTCAAAGAAAACGAAATAGTTTTGTATCAGCCGAATGATACCATCCATTTGGAAGTCAGAATGGCGGACGAAACCGTCTGGCTCACACAGGCTCAAATTGCTCTGCTTTTTGGCACACAACGCCCGGCTATCACAAAACACCTGCGTAACATTTTTAAATCTGGAGAGCTTGAGGAATCTTCAGTTAGTTCCATTTTGGAACATACTGCTGCCGACGGGAAAGTTTACCGGACTCAGTTCTACAATTTAGATGCCATTCTTTCTGTCGGATACCGCATAAACAGTATTAATGCTACGATGTTCCGCAAATGGGCAACCAGCGTTCTGAAAGACTATCTCCTTAAAGGTTATGCTGTGAATCAAAGGATTGAACGCCTGGAAAACCGTGTAAGCAAGACAGAAGAAAAAATAGATTTTTTTGTCCGCACCTCGTTGCCGCCAGTGGAAGGTGTTTTCTTCCAAGGTCAGATTTTTGATGCCTACGCGAAGTTTGAATCGTTCATTCAAAGTGCTGAACAAGAAATCATTCTTATTGACAATTACATTGATATTTCGGTTTTGGAACGCTTTTCAAAAAAGCAAAAAGATGTGAAAGTCACGATTTATACCGATCCTAAAACAAAATTAAGCGAGCAGGATATTCAAAAATTCAATGAACAATATCCACAACTTATAATAGAACACACCTCAAAAGCACACGACCGTTTTCTGATAATTGATAATAAAATCCTTTATCACATTGGTGCATCGTTAAAAGATCTCGGCAAAAAATGTTTCGCTTTTGAGATCATGGATTCAGCTTGGATAAAAGAGATCCTGAAGAATTTGTGAAAATTCTAGGCGCCGAAAATCGGTAGAGGCGTTTCCTGAAACGTCTCATTAAATCAGAAAAAAACAGGTCTTCGATGTCGGAGCGTATGTGGCATTTCGTCATGTTGAGGCCAAGCCGAAACATCTATGATCTTGAACGGAAATGGGAATTATTTTGGGGAGTTATATGCTCCGGTTTCTATGATTTAGTGTTGTATTCCTTGCTCTTTTCTTCAAGAAGTTTGAAATCGCAGCAGATTGCAGTCAAAAACCCGTAACGGCAGGAATTTTTATCGTATCGCTCCAAATAAATCGATAGCGATTTGTCTGTTATCTCGACCCAATGTTTTCTTAAGTATCGGTATTCGTTCATTAAATAGGTGTCTTTTAAAGGATCGATAATGATTTTTTCCGTCATATTTCGCGGAACAGGAATCATGTTGTTGTGAAGCAGGTTCGAGATTTCTTCGCCGGAAGCTGTGATGAAAGTCGTTGTAAGCGGATTTCTTTTTTTAAGTCCTTTTTTCCGGCGTTCCGATGTGGTTTGGGAACTCAGCGGAATAACATACATTTTATTGTTGATGCGAACAGCCAAACCTACATAAGGTCTCCCTTTTTTCAGGCGGACGCGACTATCAAAATTGTGAAGATACGAAAGATATTCGCTGTCAACTTTCACTATTATCGGGGAAGTTTGTTTAATATCGGAATCCAATAATTTCATAAAAACTACCTAAAAAAAAAGGCTTTCCGAAGAAAGCCTCATTTTGAATCGTCCACTGAGCAGGACCACTCTTTAGTTCGGTAATATACTCAAGAATATTGTTTTGTCAATACTAATTTAGAAAAATTTTTAAAAATTATTTTATTGTGTCTTGTTTTGACCGAGCACGGGCTTGCCAAAAATTGAGTTGTTGCAAAATTTGCAACAACCACTCGACATGCATTTGTCGGAGCGCGGGCGGCTCGCCTGCAGGTTTTTGAGGTTCAGCTTGCGACCACAAAAAGGACTTATTTTACTCACCTACTCAGGCATATAGCGCCTGAGTCGAGAAAATCCGCGTTTTTTTAGTAAGTTTTGAGAATAGTAGAAATTTTAACGGTTTAGCAGCCGTATCGAGTACATTATTTCTCAGAATCTATCTACAATAGTAGAAATTTTAACGGTTTAGCAGCCAATAGGAGGTTAGACAATGACACTTTCAGATCTACAATAGTAGAAATTTTAACGGTTTAGCAGCCAGATTCTTAATGGAGAACTTCATACTAATCTACAATAGTAGAAATTTTAACGGTTTAGCAGCTACAGAAAGGGGTGTAAGTAGAAGGAAATCTACAATAGTAGAAATTTTAACGGTTTAGCAGCCGGTTACTCCGTCATTTCTAAACTATGATCTACAATAGTAGAAATTTTAACGGTTTAGCAGCAATTAAACGGAGGTATCATGAACAAAACATCTACAATAGTAGAAATTTTAACGGTTTAGCAGCAACAAACCGAAATCAAAGCGATTATCGCCATCTACAATAGTAGAAATTTTAACGGTTTAGCAGCGTGTACTTGCAACATTAGATATATTGCTATCTACAATAGTAGAAATTTTAACGGTTTAGCAGCGTAGATGACATGGTCACCATGATAGCATCTACAATAGTAGAAATTTTAACGGTTTAGCAGCCGGGCGGTTTTATCGCAGCTTTTGGCGTATCTACAATAGTAGAAATTTTAACGGTTTAGCAGCATGTTTTTTATAACACAGTATGGAGCCTATCTACAATAGTAGAAATTTTAACGGTTTAGCAGCTATAAGAACACATAAAGAAGAATACAAAAATCTACAATAGTAGAAATTTTAACGGTTTAGCAGCCTTATGCCGGAACCGGCGCGAAAGAACATCTACAATAGTAGAAATTTTAACGGTTTAGCAGCGCAGCTTGCCCTTTATATCCCGGATGTATCTACAATAGTAGAAATTTTAACGGTTTAGCAGCCCTTGTTTTCAAAATGCGCTATAAACACATAATAAAATCAAGATGTTGCAGAACCAAATTTTGGATATCTTTTAGGGGGATATCCCCGTGAAAGATCAAAAAAATCGTGCTAAACCCTTTGCTGAAGCGGGTTTGAGCAAGAACCCACTTCTTTGGGAAGACTGAGGTTTGCTAAAAACCTAACTATTCTCAGTTGTGAATGAACCGTCAATTTTTACTACTAAACCGCGAGACCGAAACTACATATTTTATGAAGCGAAGTCAAGACTTCATCATCACAAATACACGATATCCTGATCTCGATGAATAGCGTTTCCGTATTTTTTCAGTTTCACCTCGGAAACATCAAAAATAATAACGCTGTCACCGCCTCCGAATTTTCTGGAGTATTCGTTTTCAATTTTAAGAATGAGGTTGTCTATGACTCTGTTGGAGTTATTTACCTCATAAACAGAATATTGAAGGCGTATCGCACCGTTTTTTGTCAGCATTTTGGCAAATCTGCTGCGGAGTTTGTCATCGCTTATGTCGTAACTTATTACTAACATCAGGCAGTAAATTTAGGATAGTTTGTGACCGATTTTTTTTGCATGAAACAGCGATAATAATCCTGCACATACCTGAAAACTTCCATTTTATAAGGAATCAGCGCATCGAAAAAGACGCGGTAATAATCCTGGTTCTTTTCCAATTTCAAGAAATATTCACCCTTGCGGCAGTTAAAATCTTTTTCTGAGAATTGCTTGCGGTTAAAGGCAGTTCGCACGGCTTTATCAACAATGCAGCGAAACGGTTCCATGATATCGCAGACAAGCGATTTTCGCTTAAACCAAGTTCTGTGAAAAATGCCGACATAAAGATCAAAACCGAACATTCTTAAAAACGATTCAAGGTAATTGAAAAGTATCGTGTAACCGATATCAAGTGTAACATTTATGATATCGCACTTTGTTCTCGGTCTTCTCGCAATCCAGTTCTGATTTTGAAAGTATGCAGAGAAATAGAGTTTTGAAGCCATTCCTTCAGCACCCATTAACTCGGAATAATCTTCAATATTTTCAATTGTTTTCATAATTGTCAACAACTGCGGCTTTGCCTTTTCGGTAAGCTCGTCCTTTTTTCTAGTATCCTGCAGGTTCTTGAGTTGATTTGCTATCTTGTTTGCAACGATTATTTTTGCGATAGAGATGTCGTTTTTATCAAATTGATACTGTTTCTGGTGAAGCAAGAAATTGGCTTCGGCATAGTTTGCCCAAAAGAAAACAGGTCTTAAATTCGGTTTCATGACAACCAGCGCAACCCCGTGTTTCTGGCATTTTTCGATCAAAGGCGTGGTTATGTGTATATGACCAACAACAAAGAGAGCCAGAATTTTCTGGAACGGCATTTTTGTTAAAGTTTTGGTTTCTTCGGAATTTTCCTTCTCTTCCTCAAGCAGCAGTTCTCCGTTGGAAACCCGCAAGTTGCGTTTGTTTACGCAGTTAATAACAAAAATTGTTCTGTATTCCAGATCTTTATGAGTAAACATTTTCCGTTTCCGTTTTGTCGCAAAGGTTACAATAAATACAGTGTTCGCATTTGTTTGGATTCGGCGTGAAATTCTCTGCCGGATCATAGTTTCTGAAGCGGGCAATAAACCCTTCAAACTCTTTTTCGTCCTCAGAATTTGGCATATCGACAGGAATCATTTTATTCGTGGATATTTCATAAAATGCAATACTTTCAACAGGAAATCCCATTTCACGCATACAAAACATCTGTGCCCAAAGTTGATAAATCTGTCCGCGGAATATCTTTTTTAACTGGTATTTGCGCTCTATCAGCTTCTTTCCTTTTACCTTGTACTGATCTATTTTTCCCATGATCCCGAAGCGTTCAGAGTAAACAGGCAGCGAGAGGAGAATGTCTGAACGGTTGGTTGAAGTCTTATTGTCCGTAGCCTCGTGAACCAGTTTTCCTCTTGTCTGAGGTGTGGCGTGATACATTGTTTCATCCGTATCCATATAAACATTGTGGAGATAGATGGAATATGGGCAAAAGATGAAGTCGTTAAGTGTCGATATGGCGATGTAGTCGTCCATTAATCCAATCCTTGAGCATATCTCAACCACTCTTTATTGCTGATCGCCAGTTTGATTTTTGTCAAATCGTCGGCGTGCTTTATCTGCTCAACAACCCACAAGCCTTTACGGGCAATGTTGTAAGCACCGTTAGCATCGGCATTTTTAGGCAGGTTATTACCACATGTACAACTGTCGTAGAACTCGCCTTGTGCGTTTTGCACGGGCGAAATCAGATAGTCGGTATCCGTGCCAGTGATGCTGTTTCGCATTTGCAGTGTCAGATGTAACAAGTGCAACATTTCCCTATAGAATGAAGCATCGCTTTGGTTGCAAATCTGTTCCTTAATATTACCATTCACGTCAATCTGATACTTCGCAAACAACTTCTTGATTCTTTCGGTCAAGTCAAACTCAACGCTGTCGAACTCATTGTTTTTCTCTGGATTGCGCTTTGTTTCAATGCGTGTTCCGTAGGTACAGAGTGTCCATTTGGTCTGTGTGCCTTCGGCTTTGGTTGTGAAATTATCGTAGTCAAAAGCGAACTCAAACCAGCCTTTTGCCGAGTTTAAGCGTATGGTATCGAATTTCCCGAAGAACGCTTTTGCTTTCTCCATATTCTCGTACCGCGTATTGAATAAGTTCACAAAACCAGTTGTCGGGTCCATTTTGCTGGTATTCCACGCAGGAATGTAGAACAGGAATCCGTTTTGTTTGCCCATTTTCTGAAAACTTTCAAACTTGTTGGTCAACTGATATGCATTCAGCACTCCGCCCGTTGCGCCTGCGTCGAGTTTCTTATCCACAAGGTAGTTCAACTTGTCAATCAGCATTTTTTCAAACTTCTGATAAACCTGTTTCTCAACCTTTTGCCGTCCACGCATAAAGCCAATATTCAAATCTTCAAGCACCACAATGGCGTTGTATTTCACCATCAGTTCGGCAATTTTGTGAACCACTTGGCTCATATAGCCTTCTTTCAGGTCCTTAATGTTCTCAATGGTCTGCCAACTGCGGCGGGCTTCGTCGCGCTGCTTCTCCTTGGCATCCAGCAAATCATGATAATTGGTGCAATAGGTGTTGCCATTATATTCGTTAACAATTTCGTTCAGAGAATATTGCTCAACGATATTGCCCTTCATATCGATGAGCGACAGGTAGAGCAAATGCCTTTCGCCGCGGTCGATACCGATGATGTGCGTGGCATTCGATTCCTTCAGATAGGCGTTCACCAGCGAGTTGATATTGTTGATTCCCGCCGCCTTGAAATTCATTGTAATTGGCACGTGTAATTGGAATTTATCAACCATATAGCGACTGTCTTTTATCAAGTCGTAGGCAAACGTGCTTTCCTTTTTCTTGTTTTGAATGTTTTTGTTTGCAATCGCTTGGTTTGCAGGGTGCGTCGGCTTGTCAGCCCTCAAACTGTGCTTGCGGAAGAACACTTCTGCCTCGCCGTTCAGTTTGTACACCACATCAGCAAGATTTTTTTCGTCAAACAACGCCTTCCAATAAAGTGTGTGCATATTGGGCGTTCCCTTGCTGAAAGGCGAAAAATCCTTGTTGTAAATTTGGAACAGATAGATTTTACCTTCGTCAACTAATTGGAATAATTGTTCTTTTGAAATCGGATCAAATTTAACTTGATAAGCTTGTTGATTAATGTGGTCTGTAAACTCCACAAAAGATTTATATTCCGATGGATTTTTGAAACTAAACTGATAATCAGAATAGTATTCTCTTACTAAATGTATATAAAACTCAATATACAGTGCCAAATCTTTTTTATTAAATGACGGACTTGATGTAAGATAAGACTGTTTTAATCTAATGTCATTGATTTCTCTTGGAAGATATGTGTTTTTCGCATTTTCCAACCTAACATTTTGTCCAACCAATGCACCTTCTTTTTCTTTTCGTCCATTAACTTTTCTTGTAATACCATCTATTCTCATAAGGTTTTGAACATTCTTCCCCATATCACCGCCTTGAAGATACTTCATTATTGCCATTTCACTTCTTTCAGCAGGACATGACTCCAACTCATTCAAGCAAGTTCGATACATGGAATCAAGAATCGCCAAATAGTATAGTCCTTTATCATCTTTTAGAATAGCTCCCGAGTTTGCTTGTGCGTCAGGCCAACCATTCAATAATGTCGGTGTATCAAAGTTAAGTTTGATTTTCTCGTCCGAATACAGTTTTTTGGTCATACGGTTTCGCACCATATTATATAATGGCGTAATTTGGTCGAGTGTTTCCCATAACGGCGTGAATTCACCATAGAATCGGCCATCTTTTTCACTTTCAGTACCGCAGTCAAGCAAAGGCTTTACAAAATGCTGCAAATCCTTGATGGCATCGAGCAAATTCTTGATTTTCTCAACATTAGTCTTGTCTTGCGAAAGATTTTTGTCTTCGGGATATTTAGTGTTGAGTAAGGTTTTAATCTCCGTGAAAGCGTTCTCAATCCGCGCGAAATGGTTCAGTTTCTGACCATTATCATTGTCCTCTGCCCCCATTCCCACAAAATAATCTTCAATAGGTTTGAAATCTTCCACTTTCCCTTGCATTATGCCGTTAAGATAGGCGATGGAATAACTATCATGCAATTTTGTCATCCTTTTTTCGTACTCCTCGGCATCTTCATTTCTCTTTTGAGGATTGCTGGCTTTTAGGTCTTCCACAACTGCATTTCTAATGACCGACCAACTGCCAAAATGCTTTTGCGCAATATCAGTCAGTTGCAAATCATTGGGCAGGTAGATGTGTTCAAGGTCGAAGTCTTTGATGTTTCCCAACAAAGTTTTCAATGGATCAAAAACTTGCTCTTTCAAGTCTTGATAACATTTTCTGATGCTTTGCAGCATTTCATTATCGCTTTCAAACTCATCGGGCAACCACGAAATGGAATTGCGTTCGCTCAATATTTGCTTGAAAAGTGGCTTCAACTTGGGGAGTTTGTTACTCTTATCCTTTTGTTGATGCTGATTGTATAGATTTGTATGCTTATTCAACTCCCCAATAATGGCGTTATATACATCTATCTGTTTTTGGGCTAGTACTATTGAGAAATAATCCAATTGAAACATTTCCCCAACGGCGTTCACATTTAGTTCAAATGCCTTGTACACTTCATTAAAATGTGATGCCACCTCGCTTGCTGCAATTCTTTCAAACACATCCATGTTGTCAACAAACTTAGGCAAATTTTCGTCAATCATCCTGTGGGCAATGGAGGTTGCCTTGTCGTCTGCCACATACATATTCTTTCGGTTATCATAAAAACCCACAAAATACGTTGTGAAATCATCAAATTGAGCAATGTCTTTTTGTATGTTTTCTTGAATCTGTTTAACAGCCTCATCTGTCAGGCTTTCATTCCCTGGCATTTCACGAATTACATTCTCGTATTGAGGCATTTTGACAAATTTGGCCAAATCTTCCCTGATTAGTTCTTTTCCGAACAGCCGTTTGTATTGTTCGCTCTTGGTAAACCTTTCCGAAATCTGTTTGCGCATCTCATCCTGCACTTTTGCCATAGCTTTCTTTTTCTTTTCTTTTCCGCTTGCATCGTTAGGATTGAGATTGTATTGCCTATAGAACTCATGTAATTTTTCAAAGTCCAATTTAAAGTTATTCAACATCTGATCGATGAAAGCCTTATGGTATTCATCAATCACCTTTTTGACAGCTTTGTACGCAATGGCGCGCTCGTTATCACGCTCGATGATGCCATTTTTCTCAATGTTTTCTTTGGTTTTCCCAACAGGTTTAAGCTCAAACCTAAGAGTCTTGCTAAGCGAAAAAAGCCCCGTAAAATCAGAAAAATTACTCATTTTTTCCTCCAAAGATGTTATATGTTTAATATTTTACAACCAATCTAAACTCAAATAACCCAACAAAAGACTTTTAATTTTACTCATCAACTCCGGCATATAGTGCCTGAGATGAAATTTTTGTTCATATTTTGAACCAAAACGACAAAAAAACCGAAAAATTATAGGGAAAAGCTGGTATGATGCAAGTTAACCACCGCTCAGATGCAAATAATCAGAGGATTTTTCTGAATTAGGCAATCAGTTATTGCCCAATTAGATTCTAGTCTTATTTTCCGACAATTTTTCCAAAACTCTTTCAAGTTATCAACATCGTTGTTCTGTGTTTTGTGCTTCTCTTTTGCCGAATCCAACGGCACGCAGTATTTATGTTCGTCGCAAATGACAATAATACCCACAAACGGACGATTTTCTTTATGAATCTGCGGTGAAACCGACTGCACTTTGTCGTCGGCATTATGCAGATAGCGGACATATTTCATGTCCAAAAAGTAGAGATTTAATCTTTCCTGCTTCATTTTTACCTACAAAAAAAGCCGTATCAGTAAAAACCAATACGGCTCGAAATTTCCACTTCCGGTAGGACTCACCGCTTTTAAAGTTCCCACTCACAGTAGGGTTCACTGCTTTTAAAGACTCCACTTAACGGTAGGACTCACTGATGGATGCAATATAATCATTCGCGAAGAAATGTCAAATTATTTTTTAGATTTTTTTCAATTTCATTTTGATTTTTAGAAATTCGACCTTCATATCAGTATCTAACAGCTCCATTCCGACACAAACAACAACTGATTTTTGAAAAAATCACCGAAAAAAGTATGGTTTTTCTCAACTCAGGCGGTATATGCCTGACTTCGCGAGTATGATAACTCCGATTATTTTGTTTTGGGAGGCGGTGAGATGGCAAATCTTGAAAGAGTGGCGTTCATAAACCACATGATCAAAGTCAAGGGTTTCGTGACGAGAAAAGAGGTGGCGGATCATTTTGAAGTTCATATCGACACGGTTATGCGCGATATCGAATATATGCGGACTTTCCTTTCCGCGCCGCTGAAATACAAAAAAGGCAAAGGCGGCTATGTTTACGAAACGCCTTTCGAGATGATTTTTGATTCGTTTGACGATGCAGTTTTCTACTATATTTTCGTAAAGCGTTTTTCCGATTCCTTCAAGCTCAACGGAATCCCTTATGTGCCGATAATTTCAGGAGAAATTTTATCAAAAATATCGAGTTACATTCCGGAGGAGTTCGACGCTCTGCTGGATAAGATAACCTACGATTCTTCCGATACCGACATTCTCGAACTCAAGGATTTCAGGAACATTCTTGAATCTTTCGTAATGAAAAAGTGCGTTCACATCACCTATCTCGATGCAAAAGGCGATGAAACCACGAGAACGATAGAACCGATAAGGCTCATAAATTATTTCGGAAAGTGGTATCTTTTGGCTTTCTGCCGCAAAAGAAACGAACTGCGCATATTCCTTGTTTCGCGTTTCGTTGAAAGTGAATTGCTCAAGGAAAACTGCGAACAGATATTCACAAAATCGGAGATCGACAGCTATGTCGAAAGCTGCTTCGGAATGTTCAAATCGGCCAGTTCGGAACTCGCCGTTATCCGCGTTTACGAGCCGGCATACTACCATGTCGTAAAGCAGAAATGGCATAAAAGCCAGATCACGAAAGAACTCGTCATCGACGGCAGAAAATGCCTCGAGATAACGCTGCCGGTAGGAGAACGCCACAATGAGATAATCGCCCGCGTCATGGCCCATTCTCCGGACTGCGAGATCGTTTCTCCAGTTGAACTGCGCGAACAGTGGCTCCAGAACATCAGAAAACTCCACGAAAAATTCTGTAAATAATTTTCATTTTTTTTCATCTTCGGCAGTATGTGCCTGATATGACGGGTATAATCCTCCATGCTTTAGTTTTTTTACTTTTTGGAGGAGAGAATGAAAAAGTTTTTTGTGTTTGTCGCCGTATTGTTTGCGGCAGCAAGTGTTTTTGCAGAAACTTCCGAAGATGTGCGGGACCAGCAGGCGTGCGAGTATGCGAGAAGAGCCGAAAACCCGGAAGTCTGGCAAAATTATCTCGAAAAATTTCCGAACGGAATCTGCAGTTTTGAAGCTGAAAACGAGATCGCAAATTTGAAAAACGGAGTCCGGAAACAAAAATCCGAAAAATCAGATAACCCCAGTGTTGTTGTAATAAATAACGAGCCTGTGCGTTACTACAGACCGTACAAAGGTTCCGGCACGGCATTGCTCGTTATCGGGCTGTTGGCAGATCTTGTAGTGGCAGATACCTTGATAATCTTGGGTGTTACCAATGATAGCGACAAGGCTCTCGCAGCAGGAATAGTAACCGGTATCGTTGCCCTTCCTATATGGATCACCGGTGCCTCTTTGGTGGCACAGAAAAGACCCGTTCCAAATCAAAATCAGAAGATCGAACTGAGCAGTTTATCGCTATCTCCGACCAAAGGCGGAATGTTCACATCGGTCGGATTCAGATTCTAAAGGTAAAAAAGCATCTGATTCTGCCAAATCATTAGATATATCTCAAACAAATTAGATAAAGCTAAAAAAATCCCCACACCCTCTTGACAAAACTTTTTTAACAAGTAATGATTAGTTGTTCATTTGTTCAACTAATAAAAGAGGAGGTCTCAAATGGTAGATTCGGAGTCTTCGTGCACTTGCAATGTGATACACGAAAACATTGTTGATGATGTCAGGTCAAAAATGGTATCTGATGATGAATACCTGAACCTGGCGGATCTGATGCAGCTTTTCGGCGACTATACGCGAGTTAAGATCCTGCATGCTCTCGAACAGAGCGAAATGTGCGTATGCGACATCGCCGTGCTGTTAGGGCTCACAAAATCGGCGGTTTCGCACCAGCTCAAGGCTTTGCGTCTTGCGGGACTCGTGAAATTCCGGCGCGAGGCGCAGATCGTCTACTACTCGCTGGCTGACGAGCATGTCAAAAAAATTATCGACACGGGATTCGAGCATCTCGAAGAACTGATGCCGGACTACCGGGAAACGCATTGATCAGGAGGCAGTTATGGCACACGAACATCACGAACACGAATGTCACGAACACGGATGCCGCTGCTGTCACGCCTGTGAACATCATCACGAGCATGAACATTCAGGCGGCAGAAAACTGATCTTACGCCTCTCTATCGGAGCTTTTGTCTATCTTGCAGGGCTTGTGCTAACTTTTGCGGCAGATGTCCCGCTGCACATCGAACTGGGTTTCCTGATTGCGGCATACATCATTCTCGGTTACGATGTCGTCATTGAAGCAGTTGAAAATATCGCTCACGGACAAGTCTTCGATGAAAATTTTCTGATGACGATCTCCACTGTCGGAGCTTTTGTCATCGGCGAATATCCCGAAGCTGTCGCGGTAATGCTTTTTTACCAGATAGGAGAATTTTTCCAGTCGCTCGCAGTGAAACACTCGAAAGAATCGATTTCCGATCTCATGGATATACGCCCAGACCACGCTACAGTGCTGCGAAACGGCATTCCTGAGACTGTTTCTCCCGAAAGTGTCGCTTTAGGAGAGACGATTATCGTGAAACCGGGCGAAAAGATCCCTCTCGACGGAATCGTGACCAACGGAAACTCGATGCTTGACACTAAGGCTCTGACCGGTGAATCGGTCCCGAAAAGTGTCCGCGAAGGCGGTGAAGTTCTCTCGGGATGCGTAAACCAGAGTGGTACGCTGACGATCAGAACGACTAAAAATTACGGTGAATCGACAGTTTCCAAAATAATCAACCTCGTTGAAAACACTTCTGAAAGAAAAGCGAAAACAGAAAATTTCATAACAAAATTTGCTGGATACTACACACCCGTTGTCGTCATTCTCGCAGCACTCTTAGCTATCCTTCCTCCCCTTCTTCTTGGAGGTGAATGGACAGACTGGATCCACAGAGGATTTGTTTTTCTTGTTGTATCATGTCCCTGCGCGCTTGTGATTTCGATCCCGCTCACATTTTTCGGAGGCATCGGGGCCGCTTCAAAACACGGCGTGCTTGTGAAAGGAAGCAACTACCTCGAAGCGCTCGACAACCTGGGGACCGTTGTTTTCGACAAAACCGGAACTCTCACCAAAGGAGTCTTCAATGTCACGGAAATCATTCCGGCTGACGGCTTTACCAAAGAAAAAGTGCTTGAATACGCCTCCGCTGCCGAATATTTTTCCAACCATCCTATCGCGAAATCAATTTCTGCGGCTTACGGAAAAGAAATCGGAAACGGCCTTGTTTCCAGTCATGTCGAAATCCCGGGACGCGGTATAAGCGCTGTATTTAGCGGTGAAAAAGTCCTCGCCGGGAACTCAGAACTTATGAAAAGTGAAAATATCGCTTTCCAGCCGTGTGACGAAACGGGAACAAAAGTCTATGTCGCAACGAACGGACGCTATGCCGGCTGCATCCTGATAAGCGATGAAATCAAGGAAGACAGCTTCAAAGCGGTATCGGGGCTGAAAGAACTCGGTGTAAAAAATATCGCAATGCTCACGGGCGACGACGAAAAAATCGCGCAAGCCGTAGCGGAGAAACTGAAAATCGACGAATACTATTCGCAGCTTCTTCCCGGAGAAAAAGTCGGAAAAATCGAGATTTTAGAGAAAAATAGCGATGGTTCGGGAAAGCTCGCATTCGTCGGCGACGGAATAAACGACGCACCGGTCCTGGCAAGAGCCGATGTCGGTATCGCCATGGGAGGTCTCGGCTCCGACGCTGCAATAGAAGCCGCCGATGTAGTACTCATGACAGACGAACCGTCAAAACTTCTCGAAGCTATAGATGTTGCAAAAGCGACAAAAAGCATCGTCATCCAGAATATCGCGCTGGCTCTCGGAATAAAAGGAGTTTTCCTCGTTCTCGGGGCTTTGGGAATAGCCGGAATGTGGGAAGCTGTTTTCGGTGATGTCGGAGTAACCGTGATAGCGGTTCTCAACGCGATGAGGATCCTCAAAAAATAAAAGGCGCTGGGCTGAGTGACAAACTGATTTTACCTAACTCGCCCGTAATCTGTTGAAGCGTTCCGCAAAAAAGAGCTCGAAAATTCTGTTACAGAATTTTATATATTCATCATCACCTGATGCAAGGATATTTTTCGTGAAAATCCTCGCCTTTTCGACAAGTTCGCCGTGACGGACTGCCAGCATGAAATAGGCATCGTTCTTAAATCCGCTCTGCTCAAGACCGGTCAGAGCTCCGGGTCCGCGCGTTTTGAGATCGTACTCCGCGATTTTGAAGCCGTTTTCGGTTTTTGAGAGGAAATCAAGGCGGTTGAAAGCCTTTTCGCTGATGTCGCTTCCTGCGATAAGTGCGCAGAAAGATTTGTCTTTTCCTCTACCTACCCTGCCACGTAACTGGTGAAGCTGTGCCAGCCCGAACCTTTCGGCGTTTTCTATCACCATGAAAACCGCATCGGGGACATCAACGCCTACTTCAACAACGATTGTCGAAACTAGAAGATTGATCTCTCCGTTTTTGAGCCTCTCTATTATTACGCGCTTTTCCTCGCCTTTCATCCTGCCGTGCAGAAGAGCAGCTTTGTCACCCAGCACTTTAGAAAATTCCTCATAAACACCTTCGACGTGCTTCATTTCGGATTTCATTTCTTCGTTTTCGCTCTCTTCGACAAGCGGGCATACCCAATATCCTTTCTTGTTCTGATTTTTTATGATTTCAGTAACAAAATCAAACACTTTAACTCTTTTTTCAGCCGGAACGAGCCTCGTTGTGACAGGAATTCTTCCGGGAGGCATTTCGTCAATAACGCTTATTTCAGTCGAGCCATAAACCGTAAGTGCCAGAGTACGCGGAATCGGGGTCGCACTTACGACAAGAACATCGGGATGAGTCGATTTAGACTGGAGTTTCATCCGCTGCGAAACGCCGAAACGGTGCTGCTCGTCGATTATTATGAGCCCGATATCCTCCATGAATTCCATATTTTCAAAAAGAGCGTGAGTACCGATCAGAAAATCGGCTTTTTTCGCGTTTTCAAGCCGCTCGGCTTTCTTCTTTTTGCCGGTGAGACTGCCTAAAAAAAGTTCGATTTTTATGTTTTCGGGGACCATCTGCGAAATTGTTTTGTAATGCTGCGCCGCTAAAATTTCAGTCGGAGCCATTATCACGCTTTTGTAGCCGCTCGCGATCACATCAAGGCTCGCAAGCACCATGACAGCCGTTTTTCCGCTTCCGACATCACCTTGCAGAAGTCTGTTCATCGGATAAATCGAAGAGAGATCGCCGCGTATTTCGCCAAGCACCCGTTTTTGCGCCTTTGTCAGCTCGAAAGTCATGTTTTTCTCGACACTTATACTTAAATCAGATTCGGTTTTTATGCGTCGCTTTTTGTCGGTGCGCATACCGATTGCCGAAAACTGAGCGCCGAACTGGAAAAAGAAAAGCTGGTCGAAGGCAATACGTTTGTGCCAGCGCGTTTTGAAGTCGTTCAGTTCGTCAATATTTGCGCTCAAATGCGGAAAATGAAGGTTCATCAGCGATTCAACGAAATCGGGAAAGTTAAATTCTTTTTTCAGGTTTTCCGGGAACCATTCTCCGCGGTGCTCCGCAAGAGTGTTAACAAGCATTTTCGCCGTCCGAAGCATAAAAAGATGCGAAACGCCGACAATATTTTTGTAAACCGGAATGTAGCCGCTGA
Organism: bacterium; assembly: GCA_017645765.1. Classification (GTDB taxonomy): domain Bacteria; phylum UBP6; class UBA1177; order UBA1177; family UBA1177; genus UBA1177. The sequence continues at coordinate 20,768 of JAGCNV010000055.1, forward strand.
GAAGCGTTTTCCAACCTTCATCGAACTTAAAAATTTCGGGATTTACAAGGTTTATCGCGTATGATTTCGGGCTCACTTCACCTGAAACTAGAACTTCATCCCCTTCTTTGTAAAGATTGCAGTAGATCATTCCGAGTTTGCCGAAAAAAGTGATCGTAACCAGAGAACCCGCAAGATCTACTTTCAAATAAGACGGAATTTTGCCGAAGCCGCGTTTTACCGAGACAACCTTTGCTTTGAAGGTCGCCATCTTACCGCGTTCAAAGTCCGAAAATTTCGTAACAAGAAAACGCGTTTCGTAGCCTTCCGGCAGATTTCCGATCAGAAAATCAAAAACTTTCCCGCCTAAAGCTGCAACAATTTTTTTAAGTTGTGTTTTTGAAAGATCCACCGCCGATTCAAGCGGCTGACTCAGAAAAGAAAATAGTTTGGATATATCGGAATTTTCCGAAGGATTAAACATACTTGACTTCGAGAATCTCGTATTCTCTCGCACCGGCAGGAGTCTGAACGGTAACATCGTCGCCGAGCATTTTGCCGATAAGAGCGTGACCTTTCGGGCTTGCAATCGAAATTTTGCCGTGTTCCGGATCGCTTTCGACTTCACCGACAAGTGTGTAAACAACTTCTTCGTCAGTATCGTTGTCAAGAAGTTTTACAGTTGCTCCGAAAAGGACTTTGTCACCGCTGAGTTTCGTTACGTCAATGACTTCTGCATCGGCAATAACACCGTCTAAATATTCGATTCTTCCTTCGATAAAGCTCTGTTTTTCTCGTGCTGCGTGATATTCAGCATTCTCACTGAGATCGCCGTGGCTTCTCGCTTCAGCTATTTTTGCAATTATTGCAGGACGCTCGACTTTTTTAAGCTGTCTTGCCTCTTCAAGTATTTTTTCGTAACCGCCTTTTGTAATGGGAATAGACATAATAAAACCTCCTAAAAAACTAAAAGCGGAATATTATAGCGATAAAACATTTAGAATCAAGTTTTATCTGTTTTAACAGCTTCCGCAAACGACTCCGAAATGGCTTCATTTACAGCTTTGAAAAGTTCTGCAAATTCTTTGTCTTTTTCAGACAACGCATTGATTTCATTAATCAAAACCTCTTTTTCTCCGCGAGCGGCAGGCCCTGTGATCCCTTTGATTCCGTCACGGAAAATGTTGTCGAGAGACGAATTTACAAGCTGTCGGATAAGTTTTTCAGCGACTTCTTTTGAAAAACCGGAAGACTGGAGAATTTGTAACGCCTTTAAAGCAAAAAACTGAGTGAAATTTCCGCTCATTACAGCCGAAGCATGATAAAGCGGACCGGGACTTTTGCCGCAATAAACAAAGTCCAGCCCAGTTTTTTTCAGCATCTCTTCAAAAGCAGGGTTCTTTTCGCCCCAAAGAGTAAAAAGTATCTGATTTAACTCAGTTTTTTTATTTATTGAAGAATAAGGGTGAAGCAGAAAAACGCGGTTGTCTTCAAAATGGGTCGCCGCCGAAAAGTGAACCGCAAAAATTTCAGGATTTTTCCGCAAAGTCTCTTCAAGAAGCGGCTTAACGGCAGAATCGGAGACTGCCAGAAACAGAATTCCGTTCTTTTCTTCAGGCACTTTTTCAAGAATTTCATAAGTAATTCCGCGTGCTTGCAGAAAATTTGAGAGAGCAGTTCCAACGTTGCCCTGCCCGATCAGAAAAACATTCATTTTTTAGGATTACATTCCCTGAAGTTTGCCTTTGAGATCTTCGCCGCCCAGAACATGAGCATGGAAGTGAGGAACAGCCTGACCGGAATCCTTTCCCGAATTTACGACTACGCGGTAGCCGCTTTCAGCCATGTTTTCCATAGCCGCAATCTTTTTTGCAACCGTGAAAAGCGATGCAAAAATCTTTTCGTCATCTTTTTCGATCTCGTTCACCGATTTGATGTGCTTTTTCGTGATGATGAGATCGTGAACTTTGCAAAGCGGGTTGATGTCGCGGATAACGATGAAATTCTCGTCTTCGTAAAGGCGGGGCGATGGGATGTCGCCTTTCACAATTTTACAGAAAATGCAGTCACACATTTTTAACTCCTTAGAATTATTGTTGTTGTTTAGGATCAAGAGTGGTTATTTCAAACTCTTTTGTGCCCATCCATTTATAAGTTCCGGCACAATCTGCGGGAAGATCACCTATAAAAACAGCCGCGCTGTGGGTTCCGATACCCAGAATTTCAGCAATTTCCACATCAAGCGGGACTTCGAAACCGTGGTTGTATGTTTCGCCGCACTGTGTTGTAAGATCGGTTCTTTCCGATTCGGCATCAATACTGCGTTCAGCCGCAACAACTGATTCGTCTTTGTTTTTGTAGTATCTGATTTTGACGGGAACTTTTTCCGAATATTCGTCAGGATCACATGCCCAGCCTGTGATTTTGCCGTTTTCAGCCGATTCGAATTCACCTTTCGGCTCGTTTTTGGTCGCAGCGTAAATCGTCAGATCGTCAACTACGAGACCGGGACCAGGAACTCCTGATGAACTCCTAAATCTCAAAGCAAACACAAACTGATCCGTCTTGCATGTTTCAGGAATCGTCCATTCCAAATCTTTCCAAGCTACTGCAGAATATTGGTTACTGTTAGCCTTTGCTTTGAAAAAATCCAAATCGTCTTTCACCCACGGCGATTCAGGCGGGATTGTCCACTGACTCCAAGTGGTGACTGTTTTGTCAACAGGCGTCGTATTGCCTTCACCGTTGCATGTCGGATGCAGGAAAGTCTGAGCCTCGCAGTTACCGTTGCAAATTTTTCCTTTTACATAAAAAGCAGCCTTAACCGTACACTGAGCGCATTGAGACAAATCGGTAGCAGTTGAAAGAGGAGATATCTGATCTTTGTTAACAGTATATTGAGAATATCTGCCGAAACTGTAATTTCCACTTCTTGCCGGAAGAACCGAAGATTCGACAAGATCCCAGTATGTATTGGTCAAAAATCCCTGAGTCGTGCCGTCATCCCAGTCGTATTTTCCGCCGTGCGGCAGTGCCGCTATCGCAGCTGCACAAGCTGCCGGTTCAGTCGGAAGTTCAACATCCTGATCGGCATCATTATCAACGTCTGCATCCGCATCATTGTTAGCGTCTTCGTCTTCGTTTTCATTATCGGCATCTTCATCGCCTGAGTTTTCCTCGTCATTCAAGGAAGGATCTGATTCGCCGTTTTCCGAGTCAGCATCAGCATCGCCCGAATTCTCCCCTTCTCCGTTTTCAGCATCGGCATCAGTTACATTTTCATTGTCCTCGTCATTTGTCTGAGAAGCGGTATCGGAATCATTCTGATTTTCATCACTGTCATTTACAACAGGATCAGGCTGATCTGAATCATCTTTGTCTTTATTGTTTTCTCCGGTATCAGTGTCTGTATCCCCGCCGTCATTCTGACCACCGTCAGGAAGCGTGTCGTCAGAAGTCGTGTCGCTGCCCGAATCTGTCGGATCAACTATTGAGTCGGCATGAACGCAAAAACCGTCTAAGCAGGAATATGAAGAATCAGGACAATCAACAACAGTAATACAAGGAATCAGCGGAGTATCTCCGTTAGAACATGAAATAATGAATAAAAACGCCAGCAAAACAAACAAATAACTTTTTCTCATATCAACACCTCCAAAAAAAGCGCTATATTTTACTCACGCGGCAGATTTTTACAAAAAAATAGTTTTTTTGCATAACCTTTAAATCCGATTATATTACTTTGTTTTTTTAGCCGCGAGGCATTTTGAAATGAGGATCTTATGAAAATCGCGAAAATAAACTGGAAAAATTCGATATATCTTCTGACAGTCACCCTTCCGGTCTTTCTCATCGATTTTTTCACCAAAAACTGGGCTCTGACGCTTAAAGGAAAGGAAGGAATCGTCGTTTTCGAGAGCTGGTGGAACTTCATCTACGTTGAGAACAAAGGAGCTCTGTGGGGACTCGGTGCAAACTTTCCCGATTCAGTAAGACAGCTGATTTTCTTAGGTTTTTCGACACTTGTCACACTTCTTGTGCTTTATCTTCTGCTTGCTTTCGCCGAAACTAAATTCATGAAAATAATTTACGGGCTCATCATCGCCGGAGCGTTCGGAAACCTTTACGACCGCTTCTTCAGAGGTTTTGCCGTAATCGACTTCATCGACTGGCACGCAGGCGAGATATACCACTGGCCGACATTCAACATTGCCGATGTCGCAATCGTCGTTGCGATTTTCCTTCTTGCAATCGAAATACTTTTCCTGCAGCCGAAACGCCAGAAAGCCAAAAAAGAGGCAAAATAATGCATCCGACCATATCAATCGGAGATTTTTCTTTTTCATCCTTCTATTTTGTAGTCATAATCTGTGTCATCGTCGGAAATTTTCTCACCTGGTGGGAAATCAGACGCAATAAACTTGATATAAAAATGGCATTCAAAGGTGCTGTAATCACTACGACAATGGGTTATGTCGGCGCAAGAGCAATGCATGTGGTTTTTGACGGATTTCTGGAAATTTACATCCAAAAACCGCTTGCGATTTTCGCAGTCTGGAAAGGCGGGCTTGCATTTTACGGAACAGTTATTTTCGGTCTTCCAACAGCAGTCTGGTGGTTCACGAAACACAAAGCGCCGCTTATGAAATACCTCGACTGCTATATTTTAGGTCTTGCTTTCGGACTCGGGCTCGGCCGGTTCGCATGCTATCTCAACGGCTGCTGCTTCGGCGAAATCTCGTCTTCGCCTTTTGCCGAAATATTCCTCAGATACGGGCTCAGTGCAAAAAACCAGTTTGCAAGAGATATCCTGCTCAATTTGAAAGATCTTCCACTTCCCGTTCTCCCGACGCAGTTAGTCTCGACTTTCGTGACCTCGTCAATTTTCCTCGTTCTCTGGTTCTACTTCCGCAAACACAAGAAAAAAGACGGCGAACTTATCGGGCTCTGGCTCACGATGTACGGCACTTTCCGCTTCATAATCGAATTTTTCAGAGCCGACGACCGCGGACTTTTCTTCAACAACATGCTTTCGACTTCGCAGCTCGTCGCGATCATCACTTTTACGATCGGAATGTGCATCCTGATCCTCCCGTCAGAAGAGACTTTGAAAGAAAAAAAGAACAATGATCGAACAGTTCAAGACAATTTTTAAATCAACTCAACCCATTGAAATAAAAGAGAAAAACAGCCGTTTTATTTCGCAGTGTTTTCCTATTCCGACAAAAGAAGAAGCCGAAGAAACCGTCAAAAAACTCTGGAAAATCCACTACGACTGCACGCACATCTGCTTTGCCTATCTTTTAGGTGAAGGAGAAATCACAGCTTTCCGTTACAGCGATGACGGCGAACCTTCCGGCACGGCAGGACTTCCGATTTACAACGAGATTTTAAGAAAAGAACTTTTCAATGTTCTGGTCACAAGTGTCCGTTATTACGGCGGAATCAAGCTCGGAACGGGCGGACTCACCAGAACTTACGGTGCTTCGGCGAGAGCGGCGCTTGATTCATGCGAAGTCGAAACCGTCATCATCAAAAAGGAACTTTCCGTAGAGATCCCTTTCGATTTCACCGGAATCGCAATGAGCTACATCGGCAGATTTGAAGGTTTGGAAATAAAATCAACAACTTACAATGAAAAAGGAAGTTCTGTAAATGTCCGAATCCCGATTGCTTCAGTCGAAAAATTCATCGCTGAAATGATTGAAAAAACAGGCGGAAAAATCAAACCGGAAATCGTAAATTAGACCCTTCAGTCGCTTCGCGCCAACTTCCCTGCCTCAGGGACGCCTAACGGGATAATTTTGAACAAAGAAGCGCGACGGCATAAACTGCACCTGAAACAAGGGTGATCACCGCGCCTGTCGGCAGATTCCAAGTGTATGAAACATACAAACCGCTCATGCTGAAAACAAAGCTCAGAATTATCGAAAGAATGATTATTCCGCCCACTTTCCTCTGGAAAATCGCGGCAGTAGCTGCCGGAAGAGTCATAAATGCGATTACTAAAATGAGTCCGACAACTTTCATCAGAACAACAACTGTAAGAGCTATGACCGAAAGCATGAGGATATAGACGAACGAGGCTTTGACACCGTGCAAAGTTGCGTTTTCCTCATCAAAACTGACTGCTTTGAACTGCCTGAAAAAGAGCACGCTCACCAGGATCACAAGCGCTGCAAGCACCGAAAGAGCCGTTATATCACTTTTCGAAACAAGGAGAATGTTTCCGAAAAGGTAGTTATTGAGATTTACGGCGTAACCCGGCGTAAGATAGATAAAAATTATGCCGGCAGACATTCCGCAGGCCCACATCGCGCCGATGACAGTGTCTTCGTGCTGCGTCGCCTTTAGCCTGATTATACCAAGCAGAACCGCAAAAATAAGTGCCGTGACTATGGCCCCTGCAAAAGGCGGAAAACCGAAAAAGACAGCCGCTCCTACTCCGCCCAAAACCGCGTGAGCGATTCCGCCCGCAATAAAAGTTATCCGGTTTATGTGAACGAAAGTGCCCGAAATCCCGCATGAAAGCGCAGCCAAAAGTGCCGCGATCACAGCATTCTGCAAAAATGAATATGTAGAGAGTGCATTAAAAAAGTTCATTTAAATCCCGCACTTATGATGAATCATCGTTGTCTTTCCGCTGTATGCGTGATGCTCCTCAAGGCAGCACATCTCATCCTTCGAATTATGCTCGACGAAAATCTTGTTCACACAGCCGATTTTATTCACAAAACTCGAAACAAAACCGATATCGTGCGACACCATGACGATAGTGATCTTTTTGTTCATATCGAGAAGCATCTCGTAAATATCCTTTTCGACCGAACTGTCGACACTCGCGACCGGCTCGTCAAGAAGAAGGATCTCAGGATCGCTCACGATCGCCCTCGCAATCAGAGTGCGCTGTTTCAAACCGCCCGACAAATCGCCGAAACGGGCTCCTGCACGGTCTGAAATCCCGAGTTTTTTCATCGCATCTGCTGCCTTTTCTTTCTCGTTTTTAGTGTAAAAAGGAAGAAAAGAAGTCGATTTGACCAGACCCTGAAGGACAACTTCTTCAACAGTTATCGGAAAAAGCCTGTCGTGGGAGGAAAACTGCGGAACAGAGGCAATTTTCGTGAAATTTTTTCCCGGTTCCTCGCCGAAAACCGTTATTTTCCCGCTTGTCGGCTTGATAAATCCGAGCATAAGCCTGAGAATCGTAGTCTTGCCTCCGCCGTTCGGACCGATTATCGCAAAGAAATCCTCTTTCTTTACTGAAAAAGTGACATCTCGCAAAATCTCGTTCTTACCGTAAAAAAACGAAACCTTGTCGAAATTTATGACTTCCGGTTTGTCCAAAACATCCTCTCTTTTTTATCTCCGCCGCCAATTCTTTGTCGATATTTCGAAATTTCGACATTTCGAGGCGGCGACAAAAACCGGCGCATCATACTCGAAATTTCGGGAAAATCCACACGGAAAACCGGCGGCGACCCTCTTTTTACGGATCACCGCCATTTTGTGTCGAAAAATCTCTAAATTACAACTTTCTTATGATCCATACTGCCCTCCCCAAACATTTTATAGAACTGTTCATGATAATGTCGTTATTTTTCTGCATCGGCTTGTCATTGGTCAGCTTCCCGAACTCTCCATCAATAAAGCGCTTGAGCACGGTTTTTGATTCGATTTCGAAAAGATAGACTCCCAAATTTTTCAGTTGAGTGTCCGAGACATCGACCAGAACTTCGTCGCCGATAAGGAAACAAGGTTCCATATTGTCAGTTGTCACGTTGAAAAGAAGCAGTTTCCCTTCGCCGACCAGAGAGCCGATTTCGCCTATAAATGAAGCGATATAGCGTTCTCTTTTTTCAGAAACGACAGGCTGTTTTCCGGTAAAAATATCACCTGCTCCTTCAGCCAGCCACTCAGTTTTTACGCCGAAAATCTTTTCTAGCCCGAAAATAACTTTTACATTTGCCTGCATCTTTCCCGATTCGATAGCACAAAGATAAGACTGCGAAATTCCTAAACTTTCAGCCATTTCTTTTTGTGTAATTCTTAATTTTTCACGTACTGTTCTTATTTTTTCACCGTAATTCATTATAAAATCTCCTAAAAAATTAAATGTAAAAAATAAAATATGAACAGCAGCGCCGCTATCGTTTCCGCAAGATATAAATGTCACAAATACAAATCAAGATATTTTAAAAACAGGATATTTGGGGTTGTGTGGATTATAAGAAACTACTTCTGAAGGAGCTCTATTCCTTTGTCGATTCTTCTGAGTGAATCCTCTTTGCCGATTATCGCAGCGATATCGCTTCCGCCGCCGGGAGTGAGTTCTTTTCCGCTGAGTGCGACGCGCATCGACCAGAGGAGGACTTTTTTGTTGATCCCCGCTTTCTCAGCGATATCGACAACTTTGTAGTAAAGTTTTTCGTGGTCCCAATCCTCGAATTTTTCAAGTTCAGGTTTCAAAAGAAGCAGTGCCTGAAGCGAATTTTCCTTGTCGGTTTTCATCTTTTTGTTGATGTAGAGATCAGCCGAGTATTCAGGGAGTTCGTCAATGAAATCAAGCTGCGGGATCACATCGCTGAAGTATTCCGTTCTCTTGTGAAGACCAGCAGCGATAACGTCGAAGTTAACGTCTTCGCGTTTTACAGCCTGTTTGATAAATGGCATCGCGTGTTTCAAAAATTCGTCCTGGGACATTGCGCGGATGTATTCGCTGTTGAGCCATCTGAGCTTTACTTCGTCGAAAATAGCGGGCGATTTGCCTATTCCGCTGATGTCGAAAGCCTCGATAAGTTCAGGCAGAGTGAAGATTTCGCGGTCGTTTCCCGGGTTCCAGCCAAGAAGCGCGACATAATTCAGAAGTGCGTCTTTCAAGCAGCCTTTGTTGATGAAATCGGCGTAGCTTGCATCTCCGTCACGCTTCGAAAGTTTGCGCTGAGCGTCTCTCATAACGGGCGAAACATGGACGTAATGCGGTTTTTCCCAGCCGAAAGCATCGTAAAGCAGATTGTATTTCGGAGTCGAGATCAAATATTCGCTTCCGCGGACGACGTGAGTGATTCCCATAAGGTGGTCGTCAACTACGTTTGCAAAGTTGTAAGTCGGATAACCGTCTGATTTTATTAAGATAAGGTCGTCCATCGTCGAGTTTTCGACTTCGATGTCGCCGTAAACTTCATCGTGGAATGAAGTCGTTCCCGAATCAGGCATTTTCTGTCTGATGACATAAGGGATCCCTGCATCGAGATTTTTCTGGATCTCCTCTTTCGAAAGGCTGAGGCAGTGTCTGTCGTATTTCGTCTGCTCGTGGTTTTCCTCGCAGTGTTTGCGAAGGTCGTCAAGACGCTCTTTCGTGCAGAAACAGCGGTAAGCGTAGCCTTTTTCAATAAGCTCTTCAGCATATTTCATATAAATTCCGGCAGCCATTCTTTCACTCTGGACGTACGGACCGAAATCACCGCCTACATCGGGACCTTCGTCATGGTCAAGCCCCGTTTCCTCCAAAGTTCTGTAGATCAGATCAACTGCTCCTTCGATTTTTCTTTCCTGATCGGTATCTTCAATTCTGAGAACGAAAGTTCCGTGATTTTTTCTCGCAATAAGCCACGCATAAAGAGCCGTTCTGAGATTTCCGACGTGCATATAACCGGTCGGACTCGGCGCGAATCTTGTTCTTACCTTTTCACTGCTCATGAATTTCTCCTAAAAAATCAAACAGTTATCAAACGAGAGTGCATAAACTCTCAAAAAACAGTCATGGATATTACTTATTTTTTCAGAAAAATGTAAAAAAGTTGGAAAATAAAAGATTTTTATCGGAATTTTATATTAAAAAAGCTCTTTTCCGGTCATTTCGGCAGGAATTTCAAGCCCCATTATTTTGAGTATCGTCGGCGCGATGTCGGCAAGGATTCCGTTGTGAAGTTCGACATTTTTGTAATTGTAGATCGCGAACGGAACTGGGTTTGTGGTGTGAGCTGTGTGAGGAGCTTTCGTTGTTTCGTCGAACATCTGCTCGCTGTTGCCGTGATCTGCCGTAAGAATTAGCACGCGTCCTTCTTTTTCGACTTTCGCCATGATCTTTCCGACGCACTCGTCGATCGCTTCTATTGCTTTTACCGCTGCTTCCATGACACCGGTGTGACCGACCATATCGGGATTTGCGAAATTGAGGATAACCAAATCAAATTTTTCAATGTTTTCAAGAAGCTGTTCTGTTACTTCGTAAGCGCTCATTTCGGGTTTAAGGTCATAAGTCTGGACTTTCGGCGAAGGAACGAGAATACGCTCTTCACCGTCAAAAACGGTCTCTTTTCCGCCGTTGAAAAAGAATGTGACGTGGGCGTATTTCTCGGTTTCGGCGATCCTGAGCTGCGTTTTTCCTGCCTTTGAAACGACTTCACCGAGAATGTTTTTGAGTTCTTCGTGCTCAAAAAGTACCGGAAACGGGAAATCGGCGCGGTAGCGTGTCATCGTTGCATACTGGCTGAAAGCGACTCTCTGCTTTCTCATAAATCCGTTGAAGTCGTCGAAGTTGAGCGCCATCGAGATTTCGCGTGCTCTGTCGGCTCTGAAATTGAAGAAAATGACGGCGTCTTCATCACGCATGACCCCTTTCGGGAAACCGCAGTCGTTCATGATTATCGTCGGACGGACAAATTCGTCGTATTCACCTCTCGCGTATGAGTTGAGGATCGCGTCAACCGGAGTTTCGGCGCGCAGCCCCAATCCCAGCGTGAGTGCATCGTAAGCCTGTTCTACCCTTTCCCAGCGGTTGTCTCTGTCCATCGCATAAAATCTTCCCATTACTGTCGCGATTTCGCCAAGTCCTTCTCTTTTCATCTTTTCGTCGAGCTCTTTCACATAGTTTATCGCGCTCTGGGGCGGCGTGTCGCGGCCGTCAAGGAAGCAGTGAACAACAACTTCGAGTTTGTTTCTCTTACCGAATTCAAGCAGAGCGTAAAGGTGATCCATCGAGCTGTGTACTCCGCCGGGAGAAACCAGACCCATGAGATGAAGCGTTCCGCCGTGGATCTTGAGCTCCTTGACAGTCTTCTTTAACACCGGATTTTCAAAAAAACTGCCGTCTTCTATCGCTTTGTCGATCTTGGTCAGATCCTGATAAACGACTCTTCCGGCACCGATATTCGTATGCCCGACTTCGCTGTTTCCCATCTGTCCTTTCGGAAGTCCGACGTCAAGGCCGCTCGCGGAGAGCTGACACTTCGGCGAAGAAGCAAGAAGCTTGTCGATATTCGGCGTTTTTGCCGTTTTAACCGCATTGAAATCACTGCTTTCCCTGATCCCGAACCCGTCGAGGATCATGAGCATAACTTTTTTGTTTTCCATAATCCACCTCTAATAAATTTTTGATATATCAGTTTTCGGATAGTATCTCTTCAGAATAAAGCGGAAGTCGCGCCCTTTTTTACCGAGTGAAACGGCTCCCATCTGGCTCATTCCGACTCCGTGTCCCCAGCCCGCTCCTTCAAAAATCCAGTTTTCGTCTTCTTTGCGAACAAGGAAAGCGGAACTGTATAAATTGTCCAATAATTTTCTAATATTAAGTTCGCCGTAAACAACAAGCGAAGATAGTGTGCCGACAAATTCAGCTTTGTAGATCCTGCCGGAGACTCCGCGCTGCAGAGCCTTGATTTCCTTAAGTTTTCCGATTTTTTTGCGTGAATTGAGCAACTCGTCGATTTTTTCCTGCGGAAATTCTACTTTCCAGCGGTGGCGCTTGTTCATTTTCAGGTTGTCTTCGCCGTAGTCGCTTTCAAGAAATTTTTTGAGGTCGGCCTCTTTGGAAAGGTTTAAATTAAGCGGCTCGTCGCCGTCCCAGACGCCGGTCAGATAAGGTTTTTCGGCGGTGAACCAGACATTCCTGATGTCTTCCGTCCTGCCGCCCGCACTTGAACAGTAAGGCGCTCTCGCCACATGAGACCCGTTGAAAAGAAGCACTTCGCCTTCAGTTTCCTTCACTGCCTGAACGAATTTGGAGTCGATTTTTCCGTTCCAGATCACCTTCTGACAGTGGACTTCGCTACAGATGTGCCATATTTCCGAAACGTGACGCTTGCCAAGCTGCATGAAAATGTCAGTTCTCGCCGCAACAGCCTGAGCTTTGAGGGTTTCAAGCGGAGCCGAAAGGAACATCTCGCCCGGAAGAATACGCTGAAGGATGTTTTCGACAGAATCTTCTATCACAAGTTCCCCTTTTGAGCCAGAGAGCGGAGTTATAAAATAATTTCTGTCTCCCGGATATGAATCGTTTCCGGCCATAAAACCGGCTTTCGGATGAATCAGTATTAAATTCGGGCACTTATAGCTTTTTCCCTCATCAGTTCTTACCTTTATTTCAGATTTTGCATTCGCTTCGTGCACCGGAATCGAAACGATATTGTGATCTGGAAACATCTCTCTGAATTTATTGAGCAATTCTTCAGCTCTCGACTTTTCGAAGAGCTCTTTTGAAACAATGAAATACTCGCGGTTGTCAACAGTGGATTTGTTTATTGAAAATATCGCGCCGTGGACAAAAATCTCAGTTTCCATACCGGTTTTCAGACTCCACAGCTTCGACTTTTCGGCATGACTTTTAAGTTCATTATGCGCAAGTTCCTGAAAAGCTATTTTGTATTTTACGACTGCCGGAGTGAAATTCGCGACCGAAAAAGTTAACGATTTCGCCTCAATCTCACTATTTCCGCAATCAAAGCTTTTTATATTCTCAATTTTTGTGCCGTTTTCATAACTTTTTACGTGGACTCTGATGTAAGGAATGCTGTTCCTGAATGAAAATGATGCGCTGTGAAGAAAGTCAAATTCCTGCGATATGTCGGCTGAAATGCTGAAAATAAAAAAAATCAGAAAGGAAAAGACAACAAATTTATGCACGATGACCTCAACAAACAAAAAACCGCGGCAAAATAGCACAAACAGAACGCACTTTCAAATGAAATCGCCAATACTGAAACCTTGCCGATAAATTTCTACTTAATCCCCATAAATTTCGCGGCATTGTTGTAGAAAACATCTTCAAGCTGCGAATCGCTGAGGCCGCATGACATGACGCGCTGGATTTCGACTGTCGGATGGTGGAACGGCGAATCAATACCGAACATGACGCGTCCGCTGCCGACTGTTTCGTAGGCGTTTTTGATCTGGCAACCCATCGGCATTCCGGAACATTCAAGCATGAGGTTGTCGAACTTTTTCGCCATCGTGATCGAGCCGTCGATATAGACTCCGTGACCGTGCCCCATGTGGATCATTACGACCTGAACCTGCGGATGGCGCTCGGCGAGAAGACCTATCTGCCACGGAAGCGAGAACGGCGGATGACCGCAGTGGATAAATACCGGTTTGTCGTATTTTTTCGCGATCTCCATGATCGGATCGACCATAGGCGAATCGGCTGTGAAGGCGTCGAAAAGAGGCTGCATCTTGACACCTGCGAACTTCTCGTCGCGCAGATAGTGCTCAAGCATGTCGTAAGCTTCGTTACCGAAATTTGCGTTGACCCAGCAGAGCGGGATTATCTTGTCCGGCATCTTTTTGAAAGCGTCGTTGAGCTCTTCATTCAGCGTGCACGCCGCCGGACATAAGATCGTTTTTTCAATGTTGTAGTCCGACATCTGTTTTTCCAGCATGCCGGCATCGAAATTGACATTGAACGGGCTTCCGAAAAAGCCGATGTGAGAGTGTGCGTCGATTTTTTTGAATTTTGCGAAATCGTTCATTTCAATCTCCTGAATTTCAATCCTACCCTTTCGTAACGAGGTGATAATTCTTTTTTCCGCAGCGGATGACAAGCATCGATCCGTGCAGAAGATCCGTTGTTTTCAGCATCATGTCGGCATTGTCGGCCTTTTCGTTGTTGATATAGCAGCCGCCCTGCGCGATCATTGCTCTCGCCTTGCCTTTCGAAGGCTGCATTTTGGTGAGAACGAGAAGATCTGTAAGGTTTACACCCGCTTCGAGGTCGCTTGCCGGAACTGTGGTCGAGGGAACATCCTTGAAGATGCTGAGAAGGTCTTTTTCGCTGAGTCCGTGGAGATCGCCGCCGAAAAGTGCCGCGCTTGCAGCCTGTGCGCTTCTGAGCCCTTCTTCGCCGTGCATGATTCTTGTCGCTTCAGTCGCCAGAAGGATCTGAGCTTTTCTCAAATGCGGCTCCTTTTTGTGCTCTTCGACGACTTTTTCGATCTCGTCAACATCAAGAAACGTGAATATTTTCAACATCTTTTCGACATCTTCGTCGGTGACGTTGATCCAGTACTGGTAGTATTGGTAAGGCGAAGTCTTTTCCGCGTCGAGCCATACCGCGTTTCCTGCGCTTTTGCCGAATTTTTCGCCGGTCGAAGTCGTCATCAGCGGGAAAGTCATGCCGAAAGCCTTGCCTGCGTCGTCGGGATTCATCCTTCTGATGAGCTCGAGACCCGCAGTGATGTTGCCCCACTGGTCGTTGCCGCCGAACTGGACAGAGCAGCCTTTTTCCTTGAAAAGATGAAGGAAATCATGAGCCTGCAAAGTCATGTAACTGAATTCTGTGAAGGAGATACCGTTTTCCGAAGCGATCCTCGTTTTGACCGAATCTTTAGTCAGCATGTAGTTGATCGTGAAGAATTTGCCGACTTCACGCAGCCAGTCGAGGATCGACATGTTCGCCGTCCAGTCGTAGTTGTTGACGATCTCAGCCGGATTTTCGCCGTCGAATTTAAGAACGGTTCCCATCTGCTTCTTTATCGCTTCAACGTTTTCTCTAACCTTTTCAATAGTTTGCAGATTTCTTTCGGTCGATCTTCCGCTCGGATCCCCTATCATTCCGGTCGCACCGCCGACAAGTGCCAGAACTTTGTTTCCGCACCTCTGGAAATGCGCCAGACCCATGATCGGAACGAGGTTTCCGATGTGAAGGCTGTTTGCCGTCGGGTCGAAACCGCAATAGACCGTGACTTTGTTATTTTTCAAGTGTTCGATAATACCTTCATCAGTGACCTGCGCGATAAAACCGCGTCTTTTAAGTTCGTCGAAAACAGACATTTTTTCCTCCAAAAATCAAAAAACGGGGAATATTACTTATGAATATTAAAAAAGCAAAAATGATCTACTTCTTTTCCAGGAATTTCGGTCTGAAAATTATGCAGATGGAAGGAAGAAGAATGATCGAGCCGACAAGACAGACAGCGATACTGAGAACGATAAGAGCGCCGAAATAACGTATCGGAAGGAACGAGCTGAAAAGAAGGATGACAAAGCCTACCATTACGCTGACAGCGTTGAAAATGATTCCGCGCCCCGTTGTCTGCAGGGTGTGGCGGACTGCTTCAGTCGTGTCATTGTGCTTCTGCATTTCGATTTTGTAGCGCCACAGAAAGTGGATCGTGTAGTCAACGCCGACTCCGATTACAATCGACGAAATAAGCGCCGTCGCGATATCGAGCGTGACTCCTGTAAATCCCATGACTCCGAACATTAAAACGAGCGAAACTCCGAGCGGAATGCCCGCGATAAGCCCTGCAACTATCGATTTAAAGAGGATCATTACAAGGATCGAAACCGAAATGAAGGAAAGGAGAAGCGAAATGATCTGCCCGTCGATGACACTGTCGATGAGGTCTTTGAACATGACGCCTGAGCCGGTTATTTCAGAGAAAATCGGCTCGTTTTCGATCAGTTTTTCTGTTTCGAGAACGACTCTTTTTATCGTTTCGCTGCTTTCGCTGTTGAGCTGAACTATTATCTGAGCCTGCGTGAAATCGGCGTTGACAAGTTTCGTGAGCTCGTCCGGATCAGCCATTTCATTATATTTAGTAAGGAAGAAATCTACCGCGTTTTTCGTTTCGGGAATTTCACCGAACCCTTTTTCGCCAGGCTGGTAAGCTCCTTTCGTGACCAGTTTTATAAGTTTTGCGATCGAAAGAGTGTTTCCGACATTCGGATTTTTGCTGATGGTCTGCTCGACTTCATCGATCTTTTTAAGCACTTTCGGATCTTTGATGTCGGCTCTGATGTTGACGCTTATTATCTGCGAACCGCCGAAATTGTCGTTGATAAGCTGGGATGCGATCTGCGCCGGATGCCCTTTCGGATAGTAGCTCGCAAGGTTTGAATCAACAACGATTTTCGGAATCCCGAATGCCATTGCAGCCGTTAAAACAATGCTGGAAACAAGAAGCGCCTTCGGATGTTTCGAGACAAATTCCGCAATATTTACAAGGAGTTTTTCCGTCGCCGGACGTTTTTCCCTGTTTATCACTGGAGTCGGGACCTTCATCATCGAAAGAACCGCCGGAATAAAGAAAATACTTGCCGCGAGCGCGAATGTGATTCCTATCGAAGAGAGAATACCGAGCTGAGCCGCAGGAACGACCGTGTGGGTCATAAGACAGAGCATGCCGGCGATCGTCGTGACACCGGTGAGAAGTACCGGAACCGACATATCGGCATAGACCTCTTTCGCAAGTTCTTCCGCACTTTTTTTGCCCTGAGCCTCCATGTTGTGAAGTTGATAACGGCTGATTATGTGGATTCCGTAACCGTTTGCGATCGCGATCAGAATTACGGGCAGGATTATCGTTACAGTCGTCATTTTCCAGCCGAGAAGCGGAACGAGCCCCATTGAAACGACTATCGACATTATGACGACGGAAAACGGCAGGATGACACCGCGGAGCTGCTTGAAACTTACGAAAAGTATGCCGAGCATGATAAGAAGTCCGAGCTGCATGAAGACCATCATGTCTTTCGGAACATCTTCCGAAATGTGCTCCTTGATCACGGGAAGACCACCCAGAGTGACTTTGCCGGGGCCTTCGACTTTTGCGACTGCTTTACGAATATTTTCAGTAATTTCAAGACCTTTTCCGTTGTTTTTCATTCTGACAAGGACTGTCGCCGCGGTAAAATCGTCGTTTATAAGAGTGCGCATGACCATGTCGTTTCCTTTGAGCATAGTCCGCAGCTCCTCTCTCTGCGCGAGCTCTTCCGGAGTTCCCTCTTTCGGCTTTTCGTCGGCGAAAGGATCGTCGTCGACCATCGGGATAGAATTTATTTTTTCAATATCCGGAACCTCTTTCAGTACCGAAGCGATCGCGTTTATCTGCTCGAGAACAGCAGGACGAAGCACATCCTTGTCCTCGACAACGACGAAAACGATCTCCATTCCGCCGAACTTCTCTTCAAGCTCCTTGAGGTGGACCCTGAGATGGTCAGGCAGCATGTTTTCGACATCGGGATCGACGGCACTGTCTTTCAGCGGAATCGCCATTATCAAAGTTACGACAATAAAAATTGCGATGATCAGACCGCGGAACTTTATAAGCCCTTCAGCAAAATTTTTCATAAAAACCTCTGTTTAAAGTAACAACAACTCTTTTCGGACGCTTTTTACCGAAGCTCAGTTACAAATTCAAGTAAATCTTGCATAACTGAAGAAGTTTAATATTATTTTGCGGCGAAGATAAAAATTGTATGCGGAGGGTTTCATGGAAAAGATCATTATCGCAAACGATTCGACTCTCGAAAACGTGCGTCTGAATTTCAGGCACATCCTGCCGAAAAGCGGGGAAATCGAGGCGAAACGCGGCAATTTCAAACCGCTCGAAAGTTTATCCGGACACACGCCGGAGAATTTCTTTCCCGCTGCTCTCACTTCGATGTCGGCGGCAGAAGCTCTTGAAACACTGAACGGAAACGACGAACTCGAACTTTTTTTCACACTCCTTCTTTCTGATCCTTCCGAATACGGACTTTTTGAAAAACTCAAAAGCGCATCTTCGTCGATAAGCAAAGAGAACTATCTGAATTTATTGATATTTATGTTGATAAAAACAGGCTTTGCGAATGAAGACGTCATTGATGAAATAAAGAAAAATATAACCGAATCAGATCCTGTCACCGATCTCATTCTCTCTTTTTACGACAAATCTCCGCACGAAATCACCGATACAAATTCAATGGAATCGCTCTGCGCATCGTTTTTTGAAGCGGTCAAAGCTGAAAAGGCGGGAGATTACGGCAAAGCGTTCACTCTGATGCTCAAGGTTTTTGAAGAATCCGATCTTCACCCGTTCATTTTCGAGATTCTGAAATTCTACATCATGCAGTACAACGGCATTTCCTCCGAAGATATCGCCGCATTCACCAAAAAAGTAACCGAAAGCTCGCTTGCAGTTTCGTTCACGACAGTAAAATTCGTCGAATTCTGCTACTACTATAAAAACAATATCGAAGACAAACTCGAAGAAACGGTCTCGGTACTCGCCGAAAACACAGATTCAGTCTTCATTTTAAACATAATCGCCCCGGTCCTCTACAAATATAAAAAATGGCATCTTGTCGGAAAATTCTACAAACTCTCTTCAAAAAAAGCGATCGGCGCAGAAAAAACAATGTATCTGGAACTTCTCGCCGATCTCTATGAAAGCAAACTGGAACTACCTGATTTTGCTGCCGAAATATACCGAACCATTGCCGAAGAAGACCCGGTAAACTGCACATTTTCGCTTTCAAAGGCAGCCGCAATATACGAAGAAAACGGATCATGGGACAAACTGGCTTCGCTCTACTCGATGCTTGCCGACAGAGAAAACAACACTGCAAATCAGGCGTTATTCTTTTATAAAACCGGCGAAATATTCAAAAACAGACTGAACGACCACGATAAAGCCGTCGAATATTTTGAAAGAAGCATTGCAGCACGCTATTCGTTAGAAGCTGCAAGAGCTCTGGCGGAACTCTCCTTCGCAGCAAAAAATTACGACCGCTACATGGAACTTCTCGAATACGAGCTCAAAAGCGCTTTCGAAGATGCGGAGCAGATAAAATTACTCGAAAAACTTACAGACTGCTGCCTTAACTTCACGCACGACCTCGGAAAAGCAGAAACCTACCTGCTGCAGATCATTGAAATTGCTCCGAAAAATCTCGATGCAATAAAAAAACTCGGAAAAATATATTACAAAACGAAAAACTGGGAAAAACTCACAGAAATCAACTTCAAAGAGATAGATATTTCAAAGGATATTGCCGAAATCGCAAACCTTTACTACAAAAACGGCGTAATTTTTTATGAAAATATCAAAGACATGACCCGTGCAGCCGAGTGTTTCAGAGAACTTCTCGAAATCGAACCGGAACATCTGCCGACTCTTTTCTACCTCGAGAAAATTTTTGCAAAGACAAAGGATGCTGCCGGAGCCAACCTTGTAGTCTCCCAGATCGCAGAGATGACTAAATCGGCAAAATCGAGGATATCCCTTTCATACCTGACCAAGCTTGCGATGATCCTTAGAGAATCAGGCAAAACAAAAAAAGCAAACGAAATATTCTCAGAAATAATCAAACTCTACCCTGAAAACATAACCGCAAAAGAAAATTTAAGGATGTCTGAAGGAAAGGCAGACTTTACCAACATTGAAACAAAACTGGTTGATTATAACGAATATAACTTTGAATTGTTTATTGAATATATAAAACAAAGTAATTCATCTTTCATGACAGATGAGATACTTAAGCACGAAGGTTCGTCATTCTGGAAGGAACTTTACTTTTTATACAAAGAAGGAACTTCAGAAAAATCAGAAATACCTTACAGCGACAAGGAAAAATTTGTTCTCTCACTTCTCGAAAAAGATTTCTCAATTGAGATTTTAACCAAAAATTCCACAAAGAAAACAGCTTTGATGTTCTTAGTCGGCGAATACATAAAGGCAGGATTTTTTGAAGGAATTTCGATTATATTGGACTACTACCTGAAATTCGAACCAAAAAATAAGCGAAAAATCTGGTCTTTATTCTTCAAAGGCTGCGAAAATCCGACTCTTCAGGATGATCTTGAAGAGCTGCTTACGACAGCTGAAGAGACTGAAACTTACAATATCGCAAGAGATATTTTGGAACATATCTATATCAAAAACAAAGATTTCAACACTCTTCTTTTCATCAGGAATATCACTCTCCAGAAAATTGAAGATAACAAAGAAAAATGCCGTTTTATCGATGAAACGATCTCTCTTGCAGGAGAAAATATATCTCCTGACAAGCTAATGCATTTATATCGTAACCGTATCAATTTTACAGATTATGAAAATCTGGATGATTTCTTAAAAATTTATGAATCCTCTCTTTCCGAAATAGGAGCAAATTCGATTCTGATTCCTATTTATGAGAAAAAATGGAATAAAGAAAAAGAAATCGTTTCAGGCGAAAAACTTCTTAATATCTATACAGCAAAAAAGGACTGGAAAAATGCCGGAGCAATCGCTGAAGAGCTTTTCAAGATGGATAAGAATACCACATCTCTTGAACGTTATGTCTCTATTTTGAAAGAATCCGGCGATAATGAAACAGCACTGAAAACAATGAAAACGGAACTTTCGGCAGCTAAGGACGAAGCGCAGAAAAACAGAATTAAAGAGATGCTTTTCGAAATCCTGACAGAAACCGGAAATATGGAAGAAGCTGCTGAATTTTTTGCAGATTCTCCGGAAGAAAGAGCAAAAACCGAAGAAAAAATCCGTGAATATATTGCTGCAGAAAACTTTGAGGCTGCGGAAAAGGCAACAAATGTTTTCATTACGGAAAACTTGAAAAAACAAGTGCTCTTATCCCTTTCAGCTAAAGGAAGAAACGATGCGGAAAAAGAAAACGAACTCCTGAAACCGGTCATTTTTGAAGCCGTTACAAAAAAAGATCCCTATCCTCTGAAACGTCTTGCAGAACTTAATCAGGACAAAAGACAGTTCACGCTTTTCCTTAACAAAGCACTGGATTTTATTGGAGAAAACAATGAGAAATCGATAGAACACTTTCCCAACTTCTTCGCTCTTGAAAAAGAGAAGCTGTTCGAATTTGCAGGTTTCAGCGAAAAAGAGGGATATTTAAGGGAATTTGTCCAGATTATTTCTTCAATACCGAACAAGACAAAAATCAAGGCAAAACCGCTACACACCAACAACCACCGCATTTTAACGCAACTCATTGAATACATTAAACTTTCATGCAATTTCGATGAGCTTGAAGGTTTGTGGGATGAAGAAGGCACACAGCCATGCAAAGCAGTTCTGTCACAGATTCCGTATATCGTTTTCGGACCCGATTCATTAAAAACCGACTTTGAAAAACTAAAATTCATGACTCTCAGAGAATCTTTCCTTCTTGCCTGCGGACTTGACAACACCTCACCTGAAACAGCGGAAAAAATCTTATCAGTGCTTGAGTATGCAGGAAAAGAGAAAATAAAATTCGCAAGAAGCATACGTCAGACATTCCAGAACAGAGCGCTTGAGCTTATTAAACTAATTGAAAACACTGACATTTCCGAAATAAATTCGTATCTTGACAAATTAAATGAAGCTTCGCTCTGGCATGCTTTTTACATTGATCCCGATATCGCTGAAATAAAAGACAACCCGAAAACCGAGGATTTCATAAGCCGTTATTTCCTGTGATTATTTATTATATCTATTTTTTTGACTATCGCCTTTCAGTCGTTAGAATCGCCCGAAAAAAGTTTTTTTAGGAAGGTTTTTTATGGCAAAATCGTCTATTGAATATGTCTACGGCATAAATTCGTGCTTTGAAGTTATCCGCGGCGGCAAAAGAAAAATCTATCAGGCTTATCTGAATGAAAAATCCTCGAATAATCCGCGAATCAAAAAACTTGCTGAATTTATTGAGAAAAAAGAGATAAAACTTGAGTGGGTTTCGCGTGAAAGACTTAAT
Source organism: bacterium (assembly GCA_017645765.1). Taxonomy (GTDB): domain Bacteria; phylum UBP6; class UBA1177; order UBA1177; family UBA1177; genus UBA1177. The sequence continues at coordinate 42,476 of JAGCNV010000055.1, forward strand.
CAGCTTTCGGGCTCGACCGACAATCAGGGAGCAGTCATCAGGGCTTCGGTCTACAAATACGCAGAACTTGAAGAAATAATCGGAAAAAAACGGATACTCCTTTTCGACAACGTTGAAGACCCGCACAATGTCGGCGCAATTCTCAGAAGTGCCGAGATTTTCGGCTTTGATTCGATCCTCATGCCGGTGCGCGGCGTTCCCGAAATTTATCCTTCGGTAATCAAAGTAAGTGCCGGAGCGAGTGAACACCTGAACATCGTAAGAGAATCAAGCTCGAATGTCTATGTCAAAAATCTTCAGGAAAAACACGGATATACTGTAATCGCTCTCGACGGAGCCGGTAAAAGTTCGTTTGAAGATGTTGCCGCAGTCAATCCGGAAAAAATACTTCTCGTTATCGGCGGCGAAGACAAATCTGTCGGTCAGTATATTTTAAACTGCGCCGATTTCGTCGTTTCGATAAAGCAGTTCGGCAAAATAAATTCGCTCAACGCTTCAGTTGCCGCAAGTATCGCCATGTATGCTTTAGGGGGAGAGAATGTCACTGCTCGATAAAACCAAAGTCGAAGAGCTTGAAAAGAAGCTCAACTATAAGTTCGCCGACCTTGATCTGCTTGAAACGGCTTTCACACATCCGAGTGCCGAAACCGCCGAAAAAGGAAGAAACTATCAGAGGCTTGAATTTTTAGGTGATGAAGTCGTCGGTCTCGCCGTTTCGCGCCTGCTCTACCTCACCTTCCCCGATGCCGAAGAAGGAAAACTCTCAAAAGCGCGCAGCAACCTGATCGACGAGCAGGGTTTGGCTTACAACGCGAAAGGTCTTGAGCTCGGATCGCTCATGATTCTGGGCAAAGGCGAAGAAAAAATGTACGGAAGAGAAAAGGATTCGATTTTAGCCGACATGTTCGAATCGCTTATGGCGGTAATATTTCTTGAAGCAGGCTGGATGACGGTTCTCCGCATAATCACCGGGATTTTCACGCCGCTTATCGATGCTTCTCCCGACATCATCGACCTTTTGGACCACATCAATCGCGACTACAAATCGCGTCTTCAGGAAATCGCGCAGGAACTTGCCCTTCCCGTTCCGACCTACACAGTCATCGACAGAATGGGTCCCGAACACGACCTCGTTTTCGTTATAGAATGCTCTTCAATGGGATTTACTTCAAGAGGTTTCGGAAGGAACAAAAAAGCGGCAGAGCAGGATGCTGCGATGAAAATCCTTAAAGAAATGAGAGTGTTATAATTCAAGCATCGAATTAAACTCTTCTTCATCTATCGTTTTTACGCCGAGTTCTTTCGCTTTTGCCAGTTTGCTTCCGGCTTCAGCGCCCACAAGGACGAAATCAGTTTTTTTACTGACTGATCCGCTGACTTTGCCGCCTAAAGATTTGATTTTTTCTGCAAAAACCTCGCGCGGCTGCGACAAAGTTCCGGTAATGACGAATGTTTTGCCTGCAAATGCGGCATTTTCAGAATTTTCCGATTTTTCGGGATAAAATATTTCAACTTCTTTCAAAAGTTTTTCGACTGTTTCATGGTTCTGCGCATCTGCAAAGAAATCGGCAATCGAATTCGCCACGATGTCGCCTATTCCGTCTATCTGCATGAGAACAGCGGGAGTCGCCGCGATAAGCTCTCCGACATTGAATTTTTTCTCAAGTTCACCGGCAATAAATTCACCGACTCCGTCTATTCCGAGCGAATTTATAAAATTCCTGAACCTGACTTTTCTGGCTTTATCTATCGCATCAAGCAGATTCCGGACACTTTTTTCACCCCACCCTTTTTCGCCGAAAAGAAAGAGAGCATAATCGGAAAGATGAAAAATATCGGTAACAGATTTCAGCCAGCCTCTTTCGTGCAGAAATTCGACCTGCTTTTCACCTAATCCGTCAATGTTGAAGCACCCTTTCGAAACGAAATAGCTGATATATGCGACGATTTTTGCCTGACAGCCGATATTCTGGCACTTGTAGCCGACCTTATTTTCGTCTTTTGCCAGTTTCGAGCCGCAGACAGGGCAGTTTTCGGGATGGACGACCTCTTTTTCGCTGCCGTCACGAAGCTGTTCAGCCGGAGCAGTAACTTCCGGAATAACGTCTCCCGCGCGGCGGACAAAAACGGTGTCTCCTATTTTCAAACCTTTTCTTTCGACTTCTTCAATGTTGTGGAGAGTTGCGCGTTTTACTACGACTCCTGCAATTTCGACAGGCTCTAGTTCCGCAACCGGCGTGATTATTCCGGTTCGCCCGACCTGCCAGGTTATATCGAGGAGTTTTGTCGTTTTTTCTATCGCCGGAAGTTTGTATGCAATAGCCCATTTCGGCGTTTTCGTCAAGAATCCCGCCGCACGCTGCTCGTCGAATCTGTTAAGTTTTATAACCAGACCGTCGATATCGAACGGAAGGTCGCCTCTTCCGGCAATCGTTTTTTCTATAAGTGCCTCGATTTCTTCAATTTTTCCTATTTTTTCGAAGTGCGGCGTCTTGAAACCTGAGTTTCTCAAAAAAGCGTGGAGTTCTTCCTGCGATTTTATGTCGACATCGCTGATTCCGGTAATTGCATAGGCAAAAAATTTCAGTTTTCTCTCTGCTGTAATCTTCGGATCAAGCTGGCGCAGAGAGCCAGCAGCAGCGTTTCTCGGATTTGCGAAAGGCTTCTCACCGTAACTCGACTTCGCAGCGTTGAGCTCTTCAAAACTCGATTTAGGCATATAGACTTCGCCGCGCACTTCAATCAGACCAATTTCGGCAAAGTCAGGAACATAAAGCGGGATCTCTTTGACTGTTGCCACATTTTCGGTGACGTCTTCGCCGACTGATCCGTCTCCGCGCGTCGCCGCACGGACGAACTTTCCCGATTCGTAGATAATATTGAGCGCAAGTCCGTCGATTTTCTGCTCGACGACATACCCTCCGGCCGGAACAAAATAAAGACGGTTGAAAAACTCCTCGACTTCCGAAACCGAAAAGGCGTCGTCAAGCGACATCATTTTCTCACTGTGGACAACTTTCGTAAAACCTTCACGAACCTTCGATCCGACGCGCATGGTCGGAGAAAAGTTCTGCTTTTTATCGGGATTTTTCCACTCGAAATCGACAACTTCACGATAAAGCCTGTCGTACTCCTCATCACTCATAAACGGCGCATCGTCGCGGTAGTAAGCCGCTGCCGCCCTGTTCAGAAGATCTATAGTCTCAAGGTATTTTTCGAAATCCATTTTGCCCCGCTGATCTAAAATTCTGCTCCGGCATCACGAAGAAGAACTGTTATCGCCTCTGTTTCCTTGTTCCCGATAAATTTTGAGGTTTTTGTCCCGTTTGCAGTAACAGCGTTTACATTTGCCCCTTTTTTGATGAGTTCGCGGACAATATCGACATTTCCCTTTCCTAAAGCACGCATGAGAGGCGTTATTCCGTTTATATCGGCTGCGTTTACATTTGCTCCGGCCTGAATGAAAAGCCATGCTGCACCGTTGTTATCGCTTTCTATCGCCGTCATAAGCGGAGTCATGTCGTTATAACCTTTTGTATCTATGTCGGCACCCGATTTTACTATGAGGGAAATAATCTCCGGTGTTCCTTTCTCCGCCGCTTTGGCAAGCACCGAAAGACCGTTGACAGAAGCCTGAAGATCAGCCTTGGAGTGAAGCAGAACCTGAAAAGTCATCTCATCGCCGCTGTTTATTGCATAAAAAATTACAGGAACATGGTACTTCCCGACATCGAAAGTCGTATTCGGACTCATTCCGGAATCAATAAAAAGTTTAACAATATCCGATCTTTTTTCTTTTATTGCCTTTACAAAACTCTCTTCGTTGAACTCATAACCCAAAACTTCAAGTTTTTCTCTTGATTTATACACAGATGCGGCTGTACGCTCACGGCTGCCGCATGAAACAACAAAAATAAACAGAGAAAACAAAAGAAAAAGACGCTTCATAAAAAATCCCTCCTAAAAAAACAGCGGCGCATTATATTAAAAATAGAGTTCAGAGCAAAAAAAACGGGGAGCCGAAGCTCCCCGAAAAAAACCGAAAAACAGGTTCGATTAGAAGAGTCCCTGTTCCATCATAGCGGTTGCAACTTTCTCGAATCCAGCGATGTTTGCACCTGCAACGAGGTCATAGCCAAGGCCGTATTTTTCAGCTGCTGCTGCGGAATTGTCGTGGATGTTCTTCATCATCTGTTTAAGTTTCTCGTCAACTTCTTCAGCTGTCCAGACAAGTCTTTCGCTGTTCTGTGACATTTCGAGTGCGGAAACACCTACGCCGCCTGCGTTAACTGCTTTCGACGGAGCAACGATGAGGTTCTTCTGCTCACGAAGGAAGTTGAGTGCATCGTTCGTGGTCGGCATATTTGCAACTTCGATGTAGTATTTTGCACCGCATGCTGCGATCTTCTTAGCCTGTTCCATGTTAACGTCGTTCTGCATTGCTGACGGCATAACGACATCACATTTTACGCCCCAGGGTTTCTCGCCTGCAACGAATTTGCAGCCGAATTTGTCAGCGTAAGGTTTAACGTGCATCGGGTCTGTAGCTCTCATGGTAAGAAGGTAATCAACCTTTTCCGGAGTTGCTACGCCTTCTTCGTCAAGGATGTATCCGTCAGGACCCGAAAGGGTGATGACTTTTGCGCCAAGCTGCATAGCTTTCTTGCAGATACCCCATGTAACGTTGCCGAAACCAGCTGCTGCAATTTTCTTTCCTTCGATTTTGTCGCCTTCGTGTTTGAGGACGTTCTCAAGGTAGTAAACTGCGCCGTAACCGGTAGCTTCAGGACGAATGAGCGATCCGCCGTAGGTAAGACCTTTGCCGGTAAGAACGCCGTTTTCCCAAACGCCTTTAAGTCTTCTGTACTGACCATAGAGGTAGCCGATTTCTCTTCCGCCTACACCCATGTCACCGGCAGGAACGTCGATGTCCGGGCTGATGTAACGGTAAAGAGCTGTCATGAAGCTCTGGCAGAAACGCATAACTTCTGCATCAGATTTGCCGGCAGGATCGAAGTCCGAGCCGCCTTTTGCGCCGCCGATAGGAAGACCGGTAAGCGAGTTTTTGAAGGTCTGCTCGAAGCCGAGGAACTTAATGATTCCTTCGTAAACGTTCTTCTGGAAACGAAGTCCGCCTTTGTACGGTCCGATTGCGCCGTTGAACTGGCATCTCCAGCCGCGGTTGGTGTGGGTGTTGCCCTGATCGTCAGTCCATACAACTCTGAATGTGAACATTCTTTCCGGCTCAGTCATACGATTGAGAAGGTCAGCCTTTTCATACTCAGGATGAGCATCAACAACAGGTGAAAGAGAAGAAAGAACTTCTTCTACAGTCTGAACGAATTCGGGTTCGTTAGCGTGTTTTGCTTTTACGTTAGCGATAACGCTTTCTACATACTTGTTCATATAAACCTCCATAAAAAAAAGGATTAAAAAAACAAACCCCAATGAACATAAATCGATGCCTTATAAGTAATAAAAATTACTTAGTCAAATAAAAACAAAAAAATTTTTTTATTCCTTAAAATTTGCACATTCCCCTTTTCCGTGCTAACTTCCGCGGTTTTTTGTTTTTGGTGGTCTTATGAAGAAAAACATCACTGAAGGTTCGATCCCGAAAATCCTGCTGGACATGGCTCTGGGCATGCTCATCGGCCACATCGCGATGACGGCTTTCAATCTGACCGACACATATTTCGTTTCCAAACTGGGGACGCTCGAACTTGCAGCAATGAGCTACACATTCCCCGTCGTCATGCTCGTCAATCACTTTCTTTTCGGCATAGGACTAGGCACGAGCGCCGTCATTTCCCGTGCGATCGGTCAGAAAAATTTTCCTGAAGTCAAACGGATTTCGACCGACAGCCTTTTCCTCATAATCTGCCTCGGAACTTTTTTCGGTATCGCAGGACTTCTCACGATAAGGCCGATTTTCAGCGCACTCGGCGCAAAAGGCGAAACGCTTGAACTCGTTCTCAGATACATGAAGATCTGCTGCTACGGAATGCCGGTCGGAGCCGTTCCCGCCGTCATAGACAATGAGATCAGAGCCACTGGAGACACGAAAACACCGGGTCTCATCATGCTGACAGTCGTAGTGATAAACGTCATTCTTGACCCGCTTCTCATTTTCGGAGTCTGGATTTTTCCGCGAATGGGAATTGAAGGCGCAGCTTTGGCCACAATGATAGCAAAGATCGTGAGTGCCGCTCTTGTTGTAAGTTTCATGCAGTTCAGAATGAAAATGTTCGATTTTTCGGAACTTAAACTTCCTGTAATTTTCGGTTCTTGGAAAAAAGTCCTCTGGCTCGGCATTCCGACATCGCTTTCACTCATGCTAATGCCGATTTCAAACGCAATAGTTACAAGAATTACGGCAGGTTACGGCGATGAAGCAGTAGCTTCTCTCGGAGCCGGAATCAAAATCGATTCGCTTCTTCTCGTGGGCGTTTTCTCGCTTTCGAGCGTCCTCCTTCCCTTCACCGGGCAGAATTACGGCGCGGCAAGGATCGACCGTATCAGAAAAGCGCTCAAAATTTCCGAACTTTTCTCATTATTCTGGGGCTCGTTCATGATGCTTATTTTTATTCTCTTCCGCCGGAATATCGCCTCGATGTTCACAGAAGATCCGGTCGTCCTCAAATACATAATGGAATACATGCTCATCATCGGACTTTCCTTTCCGGCGATCGGATCCTCGATCATGTGTGTCAACGTAATCAACGGACTTCATAAACCCGTCCGTTCGACAATGCTCAACTTCATGAGAACGATCGTCATGCTGATCCCGGCAGTCTGGCTCGGCGGCCGGATTGCGGATGTCACCGGCATTTTCGCCGCGATCTCAGCAACAAACATTATTGCGTTTTTCATCTATCACGCGACTGTTAAAATAACTATTGAAAAGATTTGACGTAACGTAGAAACATCGTAACGTCGTCACGAAGAAACGTAACGACGAAACGACGTAACGATATTTTGATTTATTTTCCGATCGTTGCGCACATAACCGCTTTGATTGTGTGCATTCTGTTTTCTGCTTCGTCGAAAACTTTGGAGTATCTGCTTCTGAAGACTTCGTCGGTAACTTCCATCTCTTTGATGCCGAACTTGTCGAAAATCTCTTTGCCGACTTTCGTGTTGAGGTCGTGGAAGCTCGGAAGGCAGTGAAGGAAAATGACGTCCGGATTTCCGGTAGCCTTTATCATCTTCATGTTTACCTGATAAGCCTTGAGCTGTTTGATTCTCTGCTCGAAAAGAGCTTCTTCGCCCATAGATACCCAAACGTCGGTGTAGATGACGTCTGCGTCTTTTACAGCTTTCATCGGATCTTCTGAGAACTCGATCACAGCGCCGGTCTCTTTAGCGACTTCCTTCATCTCTTTTACGAGATTTTTGTCGGGCCAGAGAGCTTTCGGAGCGCATGAAACGAAGTGCATTCCCATTTTTGCCGCACCGATCATAAGGCTGTTGCCCATGTTGTTTCTTGCGTCGCCGCAGTAAACGAATTTAACTTTGTTGAGGGGTTTCGCAACGTGCTCTTCAATTGTGAGGAAATCAGCGAGTATCTGTGTCGGGTGGTAAAGGTCGGTAAGACCGTTCCAAACCGGAACGCCTGCGTATTTTGCGAGAGTTTCAACTGTTTCCTGTTTGAAACCGCGGAATTCGATACCGTCGAACATTCTGCCGAGAACTTTTGCGGTGTCTTCGATCGACTCTTTTTTGCCCATCTGGCTGTCGTTCGAGCCAAGGAATGTTACGCCTGCGCCTTCATCCATTGCGCCTACTTCAAAAGCGCAGCGGGTTCTGGTCGAGGTTTTTTCGAAAAGAAGTACGATGTTTTTTCCTTCAAGCAGATCGCCTTTGATGCCTGCTCTTTTCTTTGCTTTAAGGTTGTGTGCAAGGTCAAGAAGATAACGGATCTCTTCCGGTGTAAAGTCTTTGAGTGTCAGGAAGTTTCTTCCTTTAAGATTAACAGCCATTTTTTCCTCCAAAAAAAACATGGTTAAACAAAAAACGGCGAATTATAGGAAGGCTGAATAAAAAAGCAACATAGCGAGGTAAAATAAAATTGATAAGATTTTTTTATTATGTATATTTATGCGGATTTTGGAGGGATGATGAAAAAAATAGTGCTGATTTTTCTCTTTTTTCTTTCTTTTTTCTCCCTTTCGGCAGAAACGCTCCACGTAAATGCGTTCAGTAACAGAGATTTCGTAACAGACATAAACAGTGCACTTATAAGCGAATCGCCTGAAATTCTCGTCAAAGCGGCTTCCCCCTATCTTTCCAAAATGCACGAACTAAACATTCCCGACTGCTTCGGATGCTCTCTTTATCTCATCAAAACAACCGAAAACGCTGCACCGGAAATGCAGCTTGCCGCCGCAGATCTTGCCGTAAAATTTTCCGATGATCTTCCCGAGGTACACCATCACTATCTCACTCGTCTTTTTCATTTTGCTCCAAGCAGACCGGACAAAATAGTCATGCACTTTTTCAAGGCGGCCGACAGGTCACTCCGTTTTGCATTCGCTGATTCGGTAATTTATCTGTTTATTGGCAAGTTGTCAGCTATATGCCTAATATTTTTCACACTTTTCATCATAATAATGTTTATGAAATACACCAGTCTTGTTGTTCATAAATACAGACATATCGTTGGTTTCTCAAAATTCTACGGAATAGGCATTCTGATTACTTTTTGTGTTTCGATGTGGCTTGTCGGCAAAAACTTCAACAACATGGTTTTTCTGCTTATACCTTTCCTGATATTTTTCGGAGACTTGGGAACACGCTCAGAAAAAGCGGCTCTTCATATCACGATTTTACTTTTCATATTGACATCCGCTGTCTCAATGACTGCCGAAAAAAGCAAACCGAGCCTATACAATCAGGATATTGCATACAACCATCTTCTTGCCGTCATATCTCCTGATCTTCTGCCGGAAGAGAATATAGACCTCTCCCAGCCTGGAGCTTACATGGCTAAAGGTTTCATTTTTCTTTACAACGGAAATTTCAGCCGCGCTGCCTTCAACCTGAAAAAAGAACTCTCCTCAGTAAAAATTCCTGAAATAAAAACAATGCTTTCTAACGCTTTGGGGGTTACTCTCGCTTCAAACGGAAAACACAAAGAGGCTATTCCCTATTTAAGAGAGGCTTACGAAAATTCAGGAGATCCGAAAATAGGCTACAATCTTTCAAAAGTTTTAGATGAAACCGGATTCAAGGAAGAGAGCACAAAACTTGAAAAACAACTGATTTATTCAGCCTCACCAGAATCATTCTCTTATCCGTCACTCTACATCCCCGACACTTCTGAAATATGGCGCTATCTCTGTTACGAAAACGATGCTTCAAGCAACATAAACAAAGTAAATTCAGCAGTTTATATTATTATGGCACTTTTTTTCTACATTTTTATCATTCTGCTGAAATATACATATTTAGGTTCGTTCAAACTTTCAAGATGCCTGGAATGCGGCAACATAATGTGCTCAAAATGCAATGTAGGCGGAAACGATGTCTGTGCTGTATGCAAACTCATGAAAGCTGATTATACCTTGTTTAAACGCGGTGAACGGGAAATCTACGAAGCCAGAAGAGAAAACTTTTTCAGACGGCGTTCGATAATTATGAATATATTAACCTTTACGATCCCTGGCGGAGGTCTGCTCTTCATTGACAAAACTTTTGAAGGTGCACTCTACCTTGCCGTTCCGTTAACAATAACTCTTGTATATTTCATGAATACGATGGGGCTCGTTGTCGACAAATCAGACAGTCTTCTGATGAAAATAATAATAATTTCAGCGGATTTATTTATTTATTGTGTCTCTGTCATCAGAGCTCTGTTTGCCGTCAGGAGAGATTGATGCCGGTAGCTATAATTCAAAAATCAACAGCAAAAATCGCGTTTGCCGGAGAGATCCGTGATAAAAAACTGATCGATGCCTTCACTGAAGCATCTATTTCAGGGCTTACCGGAATTCTGAAACTGAAAGTATCGCGTAACGAATACTATTTCTATTTTGTAAAAGGCTCACTAATCTACTCTTCCAACATGAAAAAAACGATGGATCAGACAGTTCTTGAAATCATAAAGTATTCAGGATTCATCTCCAGAGAAAAACTGCTCAAATGCGAAAAAGAAAAGAGCAAGGCGATGAAAACTATTCTCGAAATGCTGATTGACGAAGGTTTTGTCTCGATGCTGCTCTACTCCAAAGTCATAAGCCTTGCAATGCGGATAAACATTATAAATGCAATGCTCGAAAACGATGGAAGCTACAGTTTTGAAATAAAGGCAAAAATCGAATCTGTTCAAGGAGTAAAACCTGTTTCCGTCACACAACTCAAACCTATCAGCACCCTTATCGAAGAGAACCGTGCCGCAGTTAAAGAAGTAACGGACTCGCTCTACTCCGAAATAGACAAATGTGCCGGTGCCGCTTATCTCAAGCAAAATCAATCCTTCATTCACAACGCTATTACCGCCGAATCCGATTATCTTAAATTCTTTTCGACCGCCGTTACCGACTTCATTGACAAAAAATGGTCGTTTCCAAGCTTTTTCCTCAAAGACAAACTTCTCAACTCCATAGCAGTCTATACTTTCAGAACTCTTATCATAATCGGTATCTGCATTTTTCTCTACCTCGCCTTAATGACCACTACTTTCGATCTTAAAAATGAAGAAATCAGCGGAAAAGACTTCTACTTTATACGTGAAAAAATCACAAAATCACTTCAGGACTTTCAGACTGCCGAGAAAAAACAAAGCAACCCTAAAGCTGCCGAACCCAAAGATAACGGCGTAAAAAGCACCAAATCAAAAAACATAAAAAAATAATTTATTATATTTGATATTTTCATAATTTTTATTATGATCCAGCGTTTTTTTTGAATTTGTCTGACAATTTAGGGAGATTAAAAGATGAGTACAGTAGATTTCATTGAAGCCGGAACAAGAAAAAATGTTTCCGAAATTCAGGCTTTGGCTCTTACGATCATGAACGCGCCGGCAACTTCGGCTGTTTCAGTAAAAGATCTTTATACAGCGGCAATGCAGCAGACAAGCGCCGTTTTTTCAAACCAGACTATGCCGAAGATCGATGAAAGTTTTCCGGAAAATGCAAATGTTATCTCGAATTTCACAGGCGAAGACACCTGCGAAACCGACTGGTTCGTAAAAATAGTTCCGACATCGGAAGAAGCTGTTGCAAATCCCGATTCTGCTGAAGAAAGAGAGGAACTTCTCGACATAATCAGAAGAGCTTCCTACGACCTTATCCAGCGCGAAATGTTCATTCATTCCGTTTACCTTACCGACAATCCTGATTTCAACTGCAGGATAGACATCGCTGCTCCGGTCCAGTTCCCTAAACTGCTCCTTGACGCTGCGATCCACTACTACCCGATCGATGACAAGACCTCGAAAAATTATGCGAAAAGCCGCAAACTCGACATGCCGTCGATAAGAATCGTCTGCTACCCGGAATGGGAAAACGAAGAGTGGCTCTACTGGAAATCAAAAGCACACAACGAGACCGAAGACGAACCCGAAAGACTTATGATGATCTATGACACCGAAACAAATACCGCTTTCCTGCTCGGTGCAAAGAATTTCTCAGAAATCAGAAAGGCTGTAAAAGTTCTGGCTTGGAACACTTCGGTTGAAGCTGCAAACGGCGAATTCCTTCCTGTAAACGGAACAGCTAAAACCATATCGATCAAAAAGACCGTCAACAAAAAAAGCGATACTTCTTCCACAACATTCCTGACCGTTTCCTGCTGCGAAGACGAAAGAAGTTTCTTCGGTCTTAACGTTCATGCTTCGGAAACTCCGGCTAAAGGCGAAGAAATTTCGGTTACGACAAGCGGCGACTCCGGACTTCTTCTGATCGCTTCAACTCAGAACAAAAAGAAATTCCTCGTAAACTTCGGAAGAAACGGTTTCGGCTCGATCGACAGCGTAATCGCCGGATCTAAAGAGGCTCCGCAGATCATTTCGGCTGAGAATCTCGCTCTCGTAAAGACTGCAGAAGACAAAAAAGAATTCATTCTCAATCCGATGCTCTCTCCGAATGCAAAAATCCACACTCAAATTACGCAGGAAGACAAAGATTTCCCGATGCCGGAATACGTAGTTCTCATGGTAAACGACGGTGCGCTTCCTCCGGTAACGATGATAAAAGATACCGACCTTATGACTTCAATGTGGTTCTCATACACCACCGAATGCGACTGCTGCTCAGATTCCGAAGTAATCCCGAGCGGAAATTCAGATGCAACTTGGGAAGTCAACAAAGAAATCGAAATTTTCAACAAAATCGCAAAAAGAGGCAAATTCAAACTTATCGTTGTAAATACAGCACCCTACAGCGACAGCACACGTGATGCTCTTGCGGACGAACTCATTCTTTCGGTCTACACAAAAATTGCAAGAAACGAAATCACATGGAAAGAATGGAAAGCTCTTCCGGGCTTCAACCTTCCCGACAAAGGAACCTTCAAGAACATCAAAAAGGATTTTGACACTGTTTACGACACTCTGAAGTTCTCGGCTGATCCGATATACAAAGATCTGCTTCGCGATTCACTTGAAATGAAGATAGAGTATCTCAGAACGATCGACGCTCCGCAGACTCTCATAGCTCCCTTCTATAAAATACTCGCAAAACTTGTTTAGTTCCCAAGTATCTTATTTTATTCAATAAACCGAGGAATTTTTCATGAAAGACATTTCACTTTTAGAGAAAATTTTAAGCAAATTTCTCTCACACGAACAAATTGCAGCCCTGACTGAAGAAATCTCGAAAGGAGTATCTCTTGTCAACAGCATCATGGATAAAAACGAAAAAGTAAAGGCTACAAAAGAGCTTGTCATAGAGACATTCAAATCGGTCGACAGAATGATCGCCCAGTCAAACAAAATTCCCGCGACCTTCAAACTTTTTTACGACACGGCAAAAGTCAAAATCCATGATCTCATTGAACCGATAATCACCGGAATGGTTATAGAAAACGACTTTTCCAATCTTGATGATATTCCTGATGTAAAAAAATCAGACAATGCTCCGAAACAGGAAAACAACGAAAAACACCAGGAAAACCCGAACAACAGTCAGCAGCAGAACGGCGGTGAACAGAGCGGCAGACGCAGAAGACGCAGACACGGACGCAACAGAAACAATAACCACAACGTAGAGACGTTTCCTGAAACGTCTCAGGCAAAACCGATGCCGCAACCGGAACCCAAACCTGCACCCAAACCGGAATCAAAACCGCAACCTAAACCTGTAGAGACGTCACCTGAGACGTCTCCTGCTAAACCGGTTTCAAAACCTACACCTAAACCCGAACCGAAACCTGTACAGACGTCACCTGAAACATCTCCTGTAAAACCCGAACCGGAATCCAAACCAAAACCGGCGAGACGCGGCAGAACTCCGAAAAAAAACATTGAAACACCGGCACCTAAACCGGAACCAAAACCCGTAGAGACGTCACCAGAAACGTCTCCTGCTAAACCAGCAAGAAGAGGCAGAACACCCAGAAAACCGAAAGAGACAAATGAATAAGATGAAAAATCTCTTTTTTGTTTTTTTAGCTCTTTTTTATTCTATCGCCTACGCCGAGGAAAATCCTGTTTTTGATTTTTCACCCGTTTCGGAAGAAAATATTTCGCTTGTTCTCTACGACACCGAAACACACAAAAATGTGCTCAGTATAAACGCCGACAAACCGTTTTTATACGCTTCGAACCTCAAACTTTTAACTTCTGCAGTAGCTTTGAAACATTTAGGCGGCGGTTTTAAATTTCTGACCCTCTTTTCGTTCGATAAAGAAAGCGGAACACTCTACATCAAGGCCGGCGGTGATCCTGAAATGGTCATCGAAAAACTTTGGGTTGTCGCATCAGACCTCAAAAGACTCGGCATAAAAGGGATAAAAAAAGTAGCTGTCGATGATTTTTTATACGGAAAAAAGAGTGCGCTGACGGCAGAAAGCGGTGACAAAGGCGACAACGGATACCTTGCTTTCATCTCGCCTCTCAGCCTGAATTACAACGCCGTCGCAATATTCGTCAAAGCGCGCGAAGCAACCCAGCCGGTCGAAATTACACTTTCGGCACCGAGCTCATACTTTTCGATAAAAAATACAGCCACCGGCACTTCAGACGGCAACAACCAGCTTGTAGTCGGAGCGCAGAAGGCAGGGAATCAGACTGAAATCGTCGTAAAAGGCTCGCTCGGAGCGGCAAGAACAAAACACGAAGCCGTATTCAAAAGAGTCGCCGATCCGACACGCTACTACATCGTGACGCTGCTAAATCTCATGGGTGAAAACGAGGAGACTCCGATCGAACGCGCGCAGCTTGAAGATTCGTTTTTTACTGCGAAAGAGCGGATAAATTTCACCTACAAAAGCAATCCCCTGCGTGACATAATCCGTACGATGAATCTCTATTCTTCAAATTTCATCGCCGACAGTCTTCAGTTTTACCTTGGAGCGACTCTCCGCGGAGACACAAAACAAGGTGTTGAAATTCTTAAAGAATTTTCTCAAAAAGAGCTTAACGAGACAATTGACATCGTAAACGGCAGCGGTCTCGGCAACGATAAAAACTATCTTACCGGAAATTTTTACATCAAACTGCTTCAAAATGTTTTTTCCGATTACTACGGCAGCATCGACTTCTTCTCCTCCCTTCCGGTTATGGGCGAAGACGGAACTTTGAAACGCGCAAATACAAGCAGTGAAAATTCAGGTTTCATCCGCGGCAAAACAGGTTCCCTCACAGGTGTTGCGGCGCTTTCAGGCGTTATGAAGGCAAAAAGCGGAAAACTTTACCTCTTCGCATTCGCGATAAACGGATTTCCTTCAAAAAGTTTCAAACCGATGTGGGCGCTTCGTGACAGAGTCATGAACGAAATCTGGGAGAAATATTAAAATATGCTGATACATTCAGCTCAGCACATCACCTATTTGGGAAGACACCTTAAAATCAACTCACCTTCCGAATTTTCAAGCGATTCGACAATACTAGTCCTGACAAAAAACATAAAAATTCCGTTCAACATCAAAGAAAAAACTAGAATAACGTCTGAAGAGATCGCAAAATCAACAGGACTCAGAAAATTTCTCAAACTTTCTGAAGGAACAGCTGTAAAAGTCGGCAGTTTCGAAATCAGAATGGCAGAAATAACCGAGGACAAAAGCAGATTCAATTTCTTTATCAACAACGAATTTTATTTCATGACATTTGTTCCCGAAATATACTTTCCTTTTCCGGAAAACTTAACACTGCTGATTCAGACCGATTCAGATTATTTTTCGGAAGACGATTTCGGAAAAATTCAGGATTTTATTCTTAAAAGCCAGCCTTTAAAAACCATAATTTCCGGAAATTATTCAGAAAAATGGTTTAGCACTCTTAAAAACAGAAAAAATATCGAAATCCGCAACGAAATATCGCAGCAGAGCATATTCTGATTTTCCTTATTGATTTTAAATTGTTGATCTATATAATTGTACGGTTTTATTTTGGTTTCACGGAGGTTCACATGAAAAAGTTCTCAATTTGCCTTGTTTGCATTTTCTTATTATTCGGATTTGTTTCCTGCGGCTCGGATGAAGACGAAACAGATACCGCGGTTTCAGGCGACACTGACAAACCGGACACTTCTGACACCGGTTCGGGAGACACTGATTCAGCCGACAGCGGCAAACCTGACACAACCGACACGGCTGACGACACCAATCCAACCGATACTGTCGATGATCCGGAAGATCCTGAAGATCCTTATACCGACTGCGGCTGCGGTCCGGCAGATCAGGACTATGACGGTGACGGAATACCGAACGGCATTGAAACCTGTGACGATTTTGACGGCGATTCTCTGCCGAATTGCATGGATTCCGACAGCGACGGTGACGGTATTTCAGATAATGTTGAGTGCCCCTCTGTTCCGTGCAGAGACACCGACGGCGACGATATATTTGATTTTTTGGACAGGGACAGCGACAATGACGGTCTTTCTGACAAGAAAGAAAAGGAATACAGCACGGATCCGTGCAAAGTCGATACCGACAATGACGGTGATGACGATATGGCGGAAATCGCTTTCAACACCGATCCGCTTGACGACAGCAGTCACGTTCCCGCAGGCAGTATCTACGTTGTTCTTCCTTACAATGCAAACTGGAATGCAAGCAGAAAATGGGAGTTCGATACCGACATTTCAAAAATAGACATTGCATTCATGCTTGACCTTTCGGGCTCGATGGGTGAAGAACAGGCAAACCTCAAAGATAAAATCAAAACTGATGTTGTCGAGAAAATCGCAACTTTGAATGAAGGAACGCTTGATGCTGCATACGCTTTCGTCCATTTCATGGATTTCGGTAACGACATGGACAAGGTTTACAAAGTCGACGCGCTTGTAACCACCGATATTGATGAGCTTAAAGCAGCTATCGACAGCACTCCGACTCCTAATGGCGGCACAGAATGTGACTGGCTTGTCCTTTATGCCGCAACCATAAGCGAGGATATTATCGGACAGTGTTCGACTCCGCCGACAATGGAATGGATGCCGGTTGATGCAGAAAAAGCAAACTGCAACATTCCGCTTCCTGACTGCACCGGACGCGTCGGAAACCGTGCAGGACTCTGCTTCCGTGAAAAGGCGATGCCGATTCTCATCATAATCACCGATGAAGCTCCGACAGACACATATATGCCACCTGTCAACGAAAAAGCATCCGATCTGGCTATTCAGACAATGGCTGCACAGAATGCCAAATTCATCGGAATCGACTCTTCAAGCACCAGCGGCGACAAGAATATTTCCAACTTTTTTGAATCTGTTTCAAGTGCTACAGGAACTCTTGACGCAAACGGCAAATCTTTCAACTTTACAGTCGGAAGCGATGCCGTTGCAGCTGACGGAAAGGAAATGAGCGAAAAAATAGGCGAAGCGATAGAATCACTCACCTCTTTCGTTCAGATGGACGTATGGGTTGCCGGAAACTCGAACGAGCTCTGTAACGGAACAGATCAGAGCGTCGCAAACTTCATTCTCGGAGGAATTCCCGTTAAAGCCGAACCGCCGGAAGGAGCTTCAATAGACGAGGCAAACATGAAGTTCCGCGATGTAAATCCTGGAACTATCGTAACCTTCGACGTTCAGTTCCACAATGACTTCTGTCCGAATAATACTGGTTCCCCGGTTCTCTACAAAGCTGAAGCTATGGTTCTTGGTGAAGGTGCATACCTTTCAAAGAAAGAAGTTCAGATAATCGTTCCTGAAACCGAGAGCAAATAAGTCAAAAATTACTTGCAAAACGGAATTTTTCTCTTATATTAGCCGCCGCGTGGGGCAATAGCTCAGCTGGGAGAGCGCGTGCTTCGCATGTACGAGGTCGCCGGTTCGAATCCGGTTTGCTCCACCATTCTTTTGTTTTCCCGCAATTTTGGAGAGTTTATGACGAAAACAGCGGTTGATTTGCTTAAAGACAAGCCGTCAAAGGCGATTCTTTCGCTCTCCATCCCTATAATCCTGCTCAACATTCTGAAAGGCGGCTTCAACATCGTCGATATGTTCTGGCTAGGCAGACTCGGCAAGGAATTTTTAGCCGGAGTAAGCGCGTCAGTATTCATGGTCTGGGCTGTAAACGGCCTCACCTCGCTCGTTACAGTCGGAATCGTCGCAGGAGTTTCGCGGAATATCGGCGAAGGCCGTATTGAAACGGCAAAAAGCAACTGCATGAGGTCACTTGAACTCACATTTCTTCTCGGTGCGGCGTGTTCGATCTTTCTTTTTCCACTCATAAATCCACTTGTAGACATGATAAAACTTGAATCGACAGCCAGAACCGCCGGAATCGAGTATCTCCAAATAATGATCGGAACTTCGTTTGTCGCCTTCATAATGTTTTCACTCCACTCGATACTCATCGCGTGGGGAGACACAAAAACGCCGGTAATCGTTGAAATCATTACATTTATTTTTAACATCGTGCTAAGTCCGCTCCTCATGTTCGGCTACGGACCGATACCAAGACTGGAGACTCAGGGCGCCGCTATCGCGACGATAATATGCTATCTGATCGCCTCCCTACTCTACCTTGGTATAATCGTCAGAAACAGATGGATACGCCTTGCAAGGACTGGTGACGAGATAAAATTCACACGCTACATAACGCTCGGCTGCCCGGTCGCGCTTTCGAGCATGTTTTTCTCATTCATCTACTTTTTCATAGCCAAAGTTACCGCAAATTTCGGTTCCGGGGCTATCGGAGCAATGGGGATCGGGCACAAAATCGAATCTTTCACCTACTTCATCGCACACGGTTTCGCATCGGGTCTTTCGACTTTTGTCGGCAGGAACATCGGTGCAAAACTGGAAGAACGGACTTTCGAAGCTTCTGTTTTCGCATTCAAGAGCGTCTGCCTCATAACCGCCCTTTTTTCGCTTATCTCTATTGTTTTCGCGAAAGAATTTGTCGGATTCTTCAACACCGACCCGGATCTTCTTTACCACGGAATGCGCTATCTCTGGTTCGTAATGCCGGCTGAAATAATCCAGTGCGGAGGAATTGTCTTTGAAAACGGCACTTTCGCAGGCTCAGGCTACACAAAACCGTCGTTTTACGTCGCCATGCCGATAATTTTCGCCCGCATCCCCCTTTCGTGGTTTCTTGCGGTCAAACTCGGGCTCGGCGCAAACGGAGTCTGGCTCACAATCGCCCTTACCATGCTGCTTACAAACGGGATTTTCTGCGTTTTGTACAGACAGAAAAAATGGATTAAAACGAAAATCTGATTCGATCGGCTATTTCGATTCCTCATCTTCGTCAAAAACCGAAGCTTTTGTGTCGATAAGTCGGTCGTTGCTTAGTGCATTTGAAGGAGAAACGATTTTTTTGCCGGTCTTTTTCTCAAGTTCCGTTCTTGCATTTTTAGCGATAGTTGCACCGTCAACAGCGTTTTGGATGTGATCTTTAAAGTTATGGGGATCTCTTGATTCCGAGATTTCTTTTGTTGAAAGTTCGGCAAGCATGTTCAGAACAAGTTCCTGATTTGTCATGTTGTCGCGCAGGTTTTCTTTCTTCAATCCTTTGAATTCTTTATATTCTTTGGCGGTTTTGCCTGCCCATGTCTTGTAAATTATGTCGGTCAGGGTCGCGAACTGGATCCCGTCCTGCAATCCGTGCTTTTTCCATTCGTCGGTCAGGTCTTTGCGGATTTCCATGCTTTTCAGCCGCTGGTTTATCCAGCTTTCGGAATATCCGAGCTGACGGTAGTTGAACAGTGCGCGGTTGATTGAAATTTCCGGATCTTTGATTTCGTCAAGCCGTTCTCTCGCGACCTGCGCCATCCAAAGCTTGAAAGGTTCCGCTTTCGGTGACGGAACGGACTGAATCAGGCGGAAAAGCTGTTCAGTTGTCATGCAGTTGGTAGGTCGCATTTTTCCGTCTGCGGCCATCATTTTGAACTGGTTACAATTTGTAACCACTTGACTTCCTTCGTCCTCAAGAAGCCGATGCTTCAGAACTTTCCAATAATTTCGCGGATTCGGGCTGTCTGTCAAAACGGCGATGACATCAACCACTGAAAAATATCATTCTTCTTTCTCTTTGTCCCAGGGTTGCCGCCAAAATCAGACTGAAACAGTTGGTGACAACAACATTCCCTGAACTGGTAAAAGAACACGATATTTTTACCGTTTCAATGATTACTTTGCTTGAAGAGTTCCCTTCTGCCGAAGCAATACGCAAGGCAAGCCTTAAAAAGATCGAAAAAGTCCTGAACTCAAGAAACAAAGGACTGGCTTTGAAACTGAATGCTGAACAAATCAAAGCACTTGCGGCAAAATCCGTCGGTGTTTGCAAGCCCATGCTTGAGAAAACGGTTCTGCACATAATCAGGGAACTTAACTTCCTTACGGAAGAGCTGAAGAAATGTGACAAGGAACTCATTGAAGCCGTCAGCGTTTATTCACACGAGGACTTTGAAATCCTTACAAGTATTCCCGGGATCGGCAAACTTACAGCTGCGCAGGTCCTCGCGGAAATAGGTGACATCAACCGCTTTGAAACAGTGAAACAACTGACCGCTTATGCCGGAACTGATCCGGGAATAAGCCAGTCCGGTAACTCCCTGGTTCAGAAAAGAATCTCCAAAAGAGGCAACTCATCAGTGCGTAGGATCGGTTTCCTGACAGCACTACATTTAATCAGTATGAACAAGGTTTTTAAGGAATATTACGACAAAAAAATACGAGAGAACATGAATGGGAAAAAGGCCGTAATTGCTGTTTTCAATAAGTTTTTAAGGTGTGTCTTTTCGATGCTGAAAAATAAAAAGACTTTTTCTTTTAACTATAGTTGACTACGGAATGTCCATTTATTCCGCGTTTCTGACGCAGCGAACATAATAGCCGTTGTATGACGTATCTCCCAACTCACTAGATTTTGTTTTATTTTTAATGTTTATATGTCCCCCTTGGAAGTCAACGAGCCATGCCCTGCTTGTATCCTTTACTGTGGTAGAGGATGACCAGTAATAATGCCCATTTGAAATCATAAACGGCGGAAAGTCTGATGCAGGATTGGATTTCCCGTAATTTACAAGCGAGACAAGTTCATTTTTGTTTGGAAGCCGCCAGTCTGAATATCCGGCGTAAGTCAGGCCTTCGCAGTAGGAAAGAGCCTCTGTCCAAGTTTTGTCATAAACACAAGTTTTTTGCCAAACCAAGCCGGTTTTACTGTCTGTAACAATAACTTCTCCATTCACGGTCAAGGAATTGAACGTGCTGGTAGGTAATAAATTTGTTCCCCTTACACAACGTACATAATAGGAACTGTCTGGATAGTCGAAGCTCGTGTAGCCATAGTTGAAATTCACGAGGCCGGCATAATAGTTGCTACCGGTACCGTGAGTAGAGGAAGACCAGAACTCATTGCCTGGTGTGTCTGGAAAATATGTCGTGTCAATCGCAGGGTTATATTTGCTGTTGTCAACAATAGCCTGAAGTTCCTGTGGAGTCGGCAAACGCCAGTCGCTGTATCCTGCGTATGTTAAACCGTCGCAGTATGACATAGCATCTTCCCAAGTGTAAGTCGAAGTCGGGATCGTCTGCTGCCACATGAGACCGGTGTTGCTGTCAAGAACAACATTCTGGCTTGAAAGGGTCTGAACATTGAAACTTTGCGGTGTGCATTTTCTAAGGCTCGCATAATATGCATCTTGACCGAAGTAAGATTCACTTTCGGAAGTCGGACAGGCAATTTGGTCAGATTCGTCGTAGCATTGCGTCTGACCGGTGCAGATTTCTCCGAGCGATTTTTTGTCTGTGCAGCCTGTTTCTGGACCCCACCAGTGATATCCGCTCTCACAGCCGCATCTATATTCGTTCCATGTTAAAGCGGTGCAGACTTTTGTTGAATTTGCAACTTCATCACACGGGTTCGGGTTACACGGGTTTAAACATTGATTAGAATACGAATTAAAGAGATAATTTTCTTCACATTTGAATATGCAATAATAATCGCTTGCTATTTCATCAGAATAGATGCTGGTTTGCGAAGGAAGCCACGACACATTATTCCAATTCCATGTCTGGGTTATTTGGGAAACAGTATTCCACTCAGCGTGTTGTTCAGGAAGTCCTTTGCAGTTTACCTCCCGTGTTTCCGGACCTTCCCGGCGGACACAGCGGAGATTAAAAGTTTCGTCAACATTTTTTGACTGTGTTTCACCGTTATAGAAAAAAACGCCATAGGCTGCTTCAGAACTTCCGTTTGTTAACGACGACCAGAGAAAAACTATGTCGCCGAATTTGCTGCATTTGCCGTCGCTGTATCCGTCACTTCCGCAAGTTCTGATAAGCGTTCTTAAAGCGGCAATAGTCGGAAGCTGCCAGTCGGAATATCCGCCTTCATTCAGTTTTTTGCAGTAATCAACGGCATCAGCCCAGTGCATATTTTCAAGAGATTTTCCAGACCAGATCAAATTGGTTTTTTCTGAATCGGAATTTACTGTTTCGGAGTCAATGCACGGAGTCGTGCTTGTCGGGCTGCATTCCGGAAGATTGTCAGGATTTTCATTTGCGGGGGTGGTTTCATCAGAATCCGGTGCGGAATCACCTTCATCGGGTGTCGAATCCCCGTTGTCTGGAGCAGAATCTCCGCCGTCAGGTGTTGTGTCACCATTATCTGGAGCTGTATCACCGCCGTCAGGTTTATTGTCACTGCCGTCAGGTTCACTGTCGGTCGAACCTGTATCTGATGAATCTCCGTCACTTACGGTGTCACCTGAATCAGTCTTGTCTGTTGAGTTGTCTTTGTTTGAGTTACCGCCGCAACTAACAAAAACGAGAAGTGAAAATACAATAAGAACAAAACATAATTTCTTCATTTTTTCTCCTAAAAAATTGACAAAATATTATTGCAAAACTTGCATAATTATTGAATTTTATTGAAAATTTTCTTGCAAAAAGACTGTTTCCAGATAGTATTAAACTAGAAGAGGTTTGTTTGTTTGTTTGTCCGGACATCATTTTTTTAATTACAAAAAACAATCAACCCCCGTGAAAAAAGAAAGCTCAATTATCCTTCAAGGATCTCTTTTTCTTTTACTTTCGTAATGTCTTCGAGCTTTTTGATGTAGTCGTTGAGGTCTTTCTGGATCTTATCTGTGAATTTCTTCTCGTCGTCTTCGGTAATCTCTTTGTCTTTCTGAGCGCGTTTGATCTCGTCGAGCGCGTCGCGGCGGATATTTCTCAGGCTGACTTTAAACTTCTCCGAAAGCTGGCTCAGCTGTTTTACGAGCTCTTTTCTTCTTTCCTGCGTGAGAGCGGGAACCGGAACTTTTACGACGATGCCGTCATTGCTCGGATTAAAGCCGATGTTAGCGTTTCTGATGGCGGTTTCGATCTTGTTCAAAGCCGAACGGTCATAGGGCTGGACGACAATAAGTCTTGCGTCCGGAGTCGTGACCGAAGCCATCTGGTTGAGCGGGGTTTTTGTTCCGTAGTAATCTACAAAAATGCTGTCAAGCAGTTTCGGGGAAGCTTTTCCCGTTCTGTACTGTCCGATTTCGTTTTTGTAGGAATCGATCGACTTGTCGTAATTTGACTTCAAATTGTCAAAAAAAGCTTTCTGTTCAAACATCGTTTTCTCCATTAATATGTAACTAAACTACCGATTTCATCACTGTTCAAGGCTTTGAAAATATTGCCTTTTTCAAAAATATTTATGATTTTGACAGGCAACTTGTTCTCTTCGCAGAGAGTTATCGCCGTCATGTCCATGACTTTGAGTTTTCTTGCGATAGCGTCCTGATACGTTGTCTTTTTGATAAATACCGCATCGGAGAACTTTTTCGGATCTTTGTCGTAGAGTCCGTCAACTTTCGTCGCTTTTACAAGAACATCCGCACCGATTTCGACTGCGCGGAGAGCCGCCGCCGTGTCGGTCGTGAAGAAAGGATTGCCCGTTCCGGCGCCGAAAACGACGATCCTTCCGTTTTCAAGGTGTTTAACCGCGTTTTCACGGACAAAATATTCAGCGACTTTGTTGATTTCGACCGCTGACATAACAGTCGTCGGCATCCCGTGAGCCTCAAAAGCCGCTTTAAGAGCAAGCGAATTTATCATCGTCGCGAGCATTCCCATATTGTCGCCCGTCACACGGTCAAGTCCTGTCTCGGTATTCGCCGAAAGACCTCTGAAAATGTTGCCGCCGCCGACAACGATACCTATCTGAGCCCCTGCTTCTACTGCAGGTTTGATCTCGTTTGCAAGATAGGAAATGAATTCCTGATCGATCGGTTTTCCGTCTTTGGCAAGCATCGCTTCGCCGCTCACTTTGAGCAAAACTCTTTTGTATAACATCGGCTCCTCCGTAAAAAAGTCACAAAAGATTAGTCAGCGGCATATTTTTTTCAAGTTTTGCCAAAAACTCTCTACTCTTTTTTTGACAAATACACATCTGCTATATACTATCCGCCGTTTTGTTGATTTAACAGGAGACTATTATGAAAAAATTAGTTTTAATTCCATTGTTTTCAATGTTTTTTGTTTCATTTTTATCAGCAGATTCCTGGGAATGCTCCTCTGACACCGAATGCCCTGAAGGCACGTCATGCCATTCCTCTTCAAAAATCTGCGTAATGGACAAAGACAGAGTGGCTGAGTCCGCTACGATAAGACTCGCCATAGGTGAAAACTCACCTTCATCGCTTGGTTCAGACAAAATTTTCGTCGCAAATCCGTCGAATGATCTTGTTCTCGGTCAACTCGCAGTTACCGGCAGCGGCTCAGGTCAAATTTACTTTATAAAAGAACTTTCCGCCGATCTTTTAGTATATCCGAAATCAATAGATTTCGACGACTTCAAACTTGTATATGATGCAAACGGAAACGGTGCGGAAGATCCTTCGGAAAAAGTCCTTGCCAAAGGCGTTCCGGCAGATTCCGGTATGAAATTCGAAATTGCTCAGAAATATCAGGCTTTCAAAATGAATCAGGCCGAGAACTTTCTCATCATCGGATCCTTCTCGACCGATAAAGAAATGAACGACATCGCAAGATTCAATGTAACTGTAAAAAGCGAATACATCAAAACCAAGACCTACACAGGCGAAGGAGATGTAGAGTCGACTTCACCGATAGTTTTCCCGTCGTTCGCATTCGAACCGGAAAAAGGATACTTCCTTATTTCCTCCGGCAAAAATTTTCCGAAAGCACCTACATCATGGAAAGAGATAAACAAAGAACAGGAAATCATGCATCTGCGCCTGAAAGCCCTCGACGGAGCAAACGAACTTCTGGCTTTGAGAATAGAACTTTACGGAACAACAGTTTCCTTTGGCAACGGTGTTGAAAAAATCTCTATTTGTACAGATCCTAACGGCAGCGGCAAATGCGGCGAAGTCATTGCCGAGCTTTCAGATTTCGCAGAGCCACAGCAGTCTGTTTCAATCCAGATTCCTTCCGGAAAAATTGCACTTGCTGAAGGTGAGGAAAAATATCTGGTCGTAAAAGCTGATCTCAATTTCTACAAAGACCAGACCACCTATTTTTACATTACAGAATCAGATATTACGTTAAAAACCAGCCAAAAACTCGCCGGTCCCATGATAAAAACTGAATATTTCAGATATTCCTGCAAAGAAGACTATCCTGAATGCCGCCTCAAACCTGAAGAAAATCAGGAAGAAACAGAAAACAAAGATTCAGGTTGCTCACTTCTTTTCGTTGATTAATCCCAAACATCACCCTTAATCCCTCTCCAGTGTGGCGAGGGAAACAATGAGATGTTTCAGAGACGTGTCAGGTCACGTCTCTAAAAATTCGTTTTATTTATGATTTTTCAGGTTCAGCCGGTTCGCTTCCGGCATCGAGGATTCTGATTTCGACTTTCAAGATATTCTTTTCGTTGCTCTCCACTACTTTGAATTCGTAATTTTCATAGTTGAGAACAAATCCAGTCTGAGGAACTTCACCGTTTTCACTGACGATAAAACCACCCAAACTGTTATATTCGCCGTCATCCGGCAGTTTGATGTCAAGTTCTTCTTCAAGGTCGCTGATCGAAATGTGAGCATCGACAAGAATAACATTTTCTTCAATCTTTTCGAACTGTTTCTCGTCTTTGTCGTTCTCGTCGCGGATCTCGCCCACAAGCTCTTCAAGAACATCTTCGAGAGTGATTATGCCGGAAGTTCCGCCGAATTCATCGACAACTATGCCGAGATGGTTTCCTTCAGCCCTCATTTTCTTCAAAGTTTCATTTATTTTCTGGGTTTCAGGAACATAAAAAACACCTTTTCTTGCAACTGAAAGAATATTGTCGTCCAGCACCGATTTGTCTTTCGTGATGAGCATCGCAAGGTCTTTGACATAGAGGATTCCCTTGATGTTGTCGACAGAATCCTCATAAACAGGAATTCTGCTGTGCCCCCACTCTTCTATTTTTTCCATTGCTTCGGCAATTGTCGTGTCAACTTCGAGGAAATTGGAGTCGGTTCTCGGGGTCATTATCTCCTTGACGAGAGTGTCCTTGAACTCGATTACGCTTGTAAGCAGTTCGCCCTGCTCTTCCTGCTCAAAAACACCTTCGTCGCTCCCTTTCTGGATCATGTATTCGATCTCGTTCTGCGTCATTTCGGAATATTCGCTTTCTCCGCCCATGAATCTGACGACCCAGCTCGCAAATTTAGAGAGAACAAATGCGAACGGAAGAAGGATCCAGCTGAAGATCCTGAAAAGAAGAAGTGCCGGGAAAAGCCAGCGCTCAGGCATAAGTTTCGCAAAAGTCTTCGGAGTGACTTCACCGAAAATAAGAACGAAAAGAGTCATCCCCGCGACCGCTGCAGCGTCAGCCACAGCCTGACCGTGACTTGCAAGGGCAAACGATGCGATTTTTCCCGCAAGGACTGCACCGAGAATGTTCACGATGTTGTTTCCGACAAGCAGTGACGAGAGAATAAGGCTCGGATTCTCTTTCCATTTTTTAAGAACAGGCGCAACAAAAGGATAC
This sequence comes from bacterium, assembly GCA_017645765.1. Taxonomy (GTDB): domain Bacteria; phylum UBP6; class UBA1177; order UBA1177; family UBA1177; genus UBA1177. Next base: position 69,035 of record JAGCNV010000055.1, read on the forward strand.
TTATCTTTCATTATCTCCGATTTGACTTCCGAAAGTGCTGTCAAGGCTGTTTCCGTGCCGCTGAAGTAGGCACTCATGATAATGCAGATAATAACTCCCACTACTTGAAATGTAGGGAACGCGTCCAAATCGACCTCCGTGCAAAGTTTCTAATAGCCCGCTATTTAAAAAATAGCCGTATATTCTTACAATTAAATAACATATTGTCAAATTTGTATCTGATTTCAGCCCTCGCCACACTGGAGAAGGATTGGATATTCAACTGCTTCTCGGCGCCCATGAATCAGGGGAGCTGCCGCAAGCGGCTGAGGGGTCCGTGTGAGTTTCGATCACACTTTCACGAGCCCTTCAGGCACGGCGGCGTCTTTCATGTAGATGACTTTCGCGTTTTTGAAGTTTACGAGTCCTGCGGCCATTCCTTTGTGTTTGGTCACGTTTTTCCGCGCTGTATACCACACTTCGCCGCATCTCCCCTTCTTCGCTTTGCTGTAAAGAATAGCGAGCGCGCAGGCAGTCAGAATATCCTGCTGTTTGGGTTCTTCACCCTTCTTCATCCGCATGATGACGTGGCTTCCGTGATAATCCTTAGCGTGAAACCACAAGTCGTGCGGAAGAGCGACTTTGAAAGTGAGTTCGTCATTATCCTTAGCTTCTTTTCCTACAAGAAAAACTCTGCCGTCTGAAGCGCGGAATTCGTGATAAGGGACATGTTCGTTCTGCTTTTTCTTCTGCTTGAAAACGCTTTGCTGTTCTTCAGGCAACTCATTGATACTATTGAGTGTTTCAAGTTCTTCAGACAATGTTTCAAGCCTTTTTCCCGAATTTTCGATCCCGTTTTTCGCCTTTTTTATGTTTGCAAAAAAACGTTCCATATTCTGAAGAAGAGTTTTCGCCGGATCAAGAGTTATCTCTTTTTCGTTATTTTCGTAATCAGTGAGAATTACTGAATTTTTATGCTCCGATGAATCGAATTTCCATAAATTCGCCTTGAGAAGTGCCGCAAATTCCGAAAATTTCGCAAGGTTTTCTTCGTGCTTTTTTATATCATCCTTAACGATATTTATTGCGGAAAGGATCTTGTTCCGTTTTTCCTCAAGCTTTTTCTTTTTTTCTTCGTCGCGTTCTTTGTCCGATTTTTCGACAAACCATGATTCCCAGAAAAGCGGGTTGGCAAATGTCAGCGGAAAATCCTTCATCGGTTTTTCAAGTAAATTCAAACCGTTGTCTTTCTTGTCACGCCATATTTCTTTCCACGATTTATCCATAACAACAACCGATTTTCCGGCAAAAAGAGGAATAATTAAATCAAGGTTCTCCGTTTCGACTTTCACAACTTTTCCGTATTCCTTCATCACGGAAAATGCTGTTATTTTGCCGAAAAAATTGCTTCTGAGCCCTTCTTCAAGTCTTGAAAGCTGTTCTTTCGGGAAAGCGCCGAGATTTTTTACAGGAATTATGATTTTTTCCTTCAGATGGAAGAAAAAACCTGAAATTTCAGGCGATCCGTAAAGTTTGATCAATGTTCCGCCGCGCGATTTATAAACAGCGGTTACAAGAGAATTGTTTGCGAATTTGTCAAGAACCTCAACGACTTGGATCGTGTCAGAAAGATACATTGCTTTATATTCGGCCGGCAAGAACTTTTTCTGCTGCTGCAAGCTCTTCCTTGTTGTTTATGCCTGCAAGAGAAGTGTAATCCTTTTCTACGTAAGCAGTGACTTTTTTGTGCATATTTACAGCAATTTTTACAATGTCGGTAAGGTAGTATTCACGTTTCGCATTGTTGTCTTTGAGTTTGTATATAGCCTCGATAAGAAAAGGCTTTTTTACTAAATAAATTCCGACATTTATTTCTTTCAATTTCAGCTGCGTTTCATCGGCGTCAAAAAATTCGACTATTCCTGCGACATCGCCGTTTTCTTTACGCTCTATCCTTCCGTACTGAGCTGCATCATCAAGAATCGTGCTTACTAAAAGCAAATCAGAACCGCTTTCCTCAAAAAATTTGACCGCTCTCTCAAAAGTTTCTGTTTTTACAAGCGGAATATCGCCGTTGCAGATAAGAACAGCGTCAATATTTCCGGAAACATTCGGTATGGCCGCTCTGACAGCGCCGCCGGTGCCGTTCTGGACTGCCTGAAACGAAAATTTCACATCGGGAAAGTTTTGGGAGATGTAGTCTTCGACGATGTTTCTTCCGTGGCCAGTAACGACATTAAGCACATTGCAGACCGGTTTCAGCGCCTCGATGATCCATGCAATCATCGGCTTTCCCGCCACATTGTGCATAACTTTCGGAAGGTCTGATTTCATTCTTGTTCCCTTGCCTGCCGCAAGGATGATAGCTTCAATGTTCATGTTTCCTCTCTATGCGTTGTAAGTCATTGGAATCGTTATAATAAAATCAACAGTCGGATGCTTTTCGCTCTTGTTTTCGACATAAATCGTACCGCCCATGAATTTAAGGATCTGCTTTGATATAGCAAGTCCGAGTCCTGTTCCCTTTTCAGCTGTTTTTGTAGTGAAAAACGGCTCGAACATCCTCTCGAACACATCTTTGGGAATCGCCGGCCCGTTGTTTGAAACAACAATATTCGTCATAAAATTGTCTCCCGAAACGACTATTTTCAGCTCTTTCTGCTTTTTTATTCCTAACTTTTCTTCTGCATCTTCAAAAGCATCAACGGCATTGTTCACGATATTAGTTATTACCTGAATAAGCTCCTGTTTTTTGCAGATTATTTTTTTCGGTACACTTTTGGCTATTTCAAAAGTAAAATCGATGTTGTTCTTTTTAATATTGTAATACGTGAGATTTTTTATTTCATCCAGAAGTTCCGAAAAATCGACCTCGCTTGCGACATCATCGCGTTTGTAAAAACGTCTGAACGAACGGAGCAGCTCTTCGATACGCACGATCCCCTTCAACGACTCGTCAACACTGGGATTTATCAGCCTGTCGAATATCGAAAGGACCTCTTTGTCTTCCGTAACCTCCTTGATTCTGTCAAAAGCATACCTGCACATTTCCTGATTTGCTTTTATGAATGTAAGCGGAGAACTGATCTCGTGAATTATAGAACTTACCATCGTTCCGACAGTTGCGAGCCTGTCTGCATGGATAAGCTGCTGAGTGCGCTCCGCGATGATGTCTTCGAGGTTGCACTGATAAAGGAGAAGCTGCATGTTGTTCTTTACTTTTATTGCAAGTTCATGCCATTTTACCGGCTTTTCCATGAGGTCAATAGACCCTTCGAGAAGAATTTGACTTCTTAAGTTGTCGTCATTGATGAAATTTTCGTCACCAGTAATGAAAATTACTCTCACTTTTTTGGAAACAGCTGAAATTCTTTGGTAAATTTCCATCCCTGTTTTTCCGCCGAGCACGATGTCTATTATAAAAATTATCGGTTCGTCCTTTATTGCCAAATTGACCGCCTCTTCTGGGTCGGTCGTAAAAACACCTTTCATATCGGGCAGGAATTTTTTAAGTGCACCGGACGCAACGGTAAGAAAATCCTGTTCGTCATCAAGAACACAATAAGTTCCTTTCATCTTTTATTCTCCGAATAATGCGGAAAGTCTTTTTCCCCAGACAGTCCCGTACTTATTTAGAACAGTTTCCTTTAATTTTTCGTTTATAAACCCTTTACTATCATCATCAAAAGAAAACTCGAGTCCGATCCCTTTATCTCCCGCTTCGTTTTCACCGACGAAAATCACGTTTCCGTTGGCTGAAAGCGGCTTCCCAAGAGCCGAAACTTCTATTGAAAATGCAAATTTTTCACCAATAGAGTGCTCTTCGTCGGAAATCAGAAACAAATATCCGCGGCTCAGACTTTTAATGTAATCTTTGAGGAAACTCGAAAATTTTTTGTATTCTATTTTTACAATGTCGTTTTCCATTTTACCTCTCTTAAGCCGTTATGACATCACGCATCGAGTATCTGCCAGCCTTTTTACCTACAAGAAAACGCGCCGCGCTCAAAGCACCTTCAGCCAGAACTGTTCTGCTTCCCGATTTATGCGAAATTTCTATTCTTTCACCTGCAAAACCGAAAATCGCAGTGTGTTCGCCGACAACGTCTCCGCAGCGGATTGCGTGATAGCCGATCTCGTCTGCCTCTCTCGCTCCGACCATTCCGCTTCTGCCGTCACGCCTGGACAAACCGCGTTCAGACTGAACTTCCGAAATTATTTTTCCCATTTCAAGAGCCGTTCCGCTCGGAGCATCCTTTTTTTTGTTATGGTGCATCTCGATTATTTCAATGTCGGCATCGTGTGTGAATTTTGCAGCTGCCCTGAGAATCTCGAACATTATATTGACGCCTCTGCTCAGGTTCGATGCCTGAAGAACAGGAATTTCTTTCGCCGCTTTGTCTATTGCCGCATGGTCGTCTTCCGTGAGTCCTGTAGTTCCGACCACAAGCGGTTTTTTGTGATTTTGAGCCCAGCCAAGAGCTTTTTTAAAGCCTTCTCGAGAACTCAAATCAACTGCGATATCAACGTCGTCACCTTTAATTTCATCAATATTTTCAAAACCTTGAATAACATCGACTTTGTGAGTGATTTTTATGTCGGGATAGTTTTCTGCCGTTTCGGTTATAGCCTTTCCCATTCTGCCGGCAGCACCGCTGAGAAGGATTCTAATCATTTTCTCCCCCGTATGAAAGAAGCTCGTCTTTCAGGCTTCTCGACATCAGTTTTGTAATAGTTTCCTTAATATCGGCATCTTTGTAAAGAACATCGTAAAGCGTTTCCATAATCGGCATTTCAACATTCATTTTAGCCGCAAGATCGTGAACGGAAGCAGTCGTCGGCACACCTTCGGCAACCATGATCATCGAATCGAGAATATCCTTTATCTTCTCGCCCTGACCAAGCCTGATTCCGACTTGTCTGTTTCGGCTGAGGTCTCCTGTGCAGGTAAGAACAAGGTCACCTACTCCGCTTAACCCTGCGATAGTTCTGGGATTTCCGCCCATTGCCACAACAAGTCTCGTCATTTCGGCAATCGAGCGCGTAATGACAGCCGCCTGAGTGTTTTTGCCCATTTTAAGCCCTTCGAGAACACCGATAGCTACAGCGAAAATATTTTTCAGCGAACCTCCGAGCTCGACTCCGACAACATCTCTTGAAGTGTAGATTCGCATATACGGCGAATTGAAAAAATTCTGGATTTTGCCGATATCCTCAGAGTTTTTGCCTGCAACGACGGCGCATGTCGGCATTTTCATTGCAAGCTCTCTGGCAAAAGTCGGACCCGAAATAACGAAAATATTTTTGTAAAGTGCCGGTGGAAGAATCTCTTCGGCAATCTGATACATCATTTTGAGAGTCGAATTTTCGATTCCCTTCGAAGCCAGAACTATAAAAGTTTTCTCGGAAACAATTGAAGCAATCTGCTCGATCGACTTTCTGATATGCTGCGCCGGAGTAGCAATGACGACAAGATCTTTTTCGATAACAGCGTCTTTAATGTCTGCAACAGCCTTCAAAGATTCATGAAGTTTTATTCCCGGCAGAAAAAGTTTGTTCTCATGTTCTGAATTTATAGATTCAACAATTTCAGGCTCACGCGCCCAGATAACCGTTTCATACTGCTTTTCCGCAAGCATTCCGGCCAGCGCCGTTCCCCAGCTTCCGGCAGAAACCACACCTATTTTTACCATAACAAACAACCTCCCAACAAAAAACTTTAAATTTTAGCGATACTCAGAATTTAGTCAAATTGAAAAACAGCCGTGGCCGGCTGGAAACTGATCCGCCGATTTCTTAATAATTGCGCTGACATCGGTCCCTTGTATATCAAGTCCTTCAGCTTTTATGCAGAGAATGTTTTTTATTCCGAAAAGGTCGGTACAAAGCTGTTTTACGTAATCGTATCCGTAATTGTTTTCGGGTATGAATCCGCCTGCTGTCGTGACGTAGATCAGCCTTTCCGCTTTGCACAAGCCCTCCGGGATACCCGCTTCATTATAGACAAAAGTCAATCCGTTCACGCATACCGCTTCGATATAGCATTTTAAAATTGCCGGAAAAGAGAGATCCCAGTAAGGAGCGGCGATAACAATCTCGTCCGCGGCACTGAACTGTCTGGCAAAACGGAACATTTTGTCCGAGTAATCAGCTTTTTCTATGAATCTGTCACGCCTTGAAAGTTCGACATAGTCCAGAGGTTTAAGATCTTCCTCGAACAAATTCAGCATTTCAATACCACCGGATATCGTCTGAATCGCTTTTTTGGCCAGCATGAGCGTTCTTGAATCCGGTCTCGCACATGCATTGACAAAGAGAATCATCTACTTCGCCCCGTAGATTTTGTAGTAATCCTCGATCCTTGACTTCATTTCATCATCGATAAGGATTTTGCCGCCTACTTTGCGGCCGTAGAGGTATTCGACAACTTCCGCCATGTTCACGATGGAGAAGGTTTTCATTCCGAAATCGTTATGAATTTCATCAAGCGCGCTTTTGTCAGTAGTTCCGCGTTCCATTCTGTTGACCGAGACTGAAAGTGCCGCAAGTTCGATATCAGCCGCCGCTTTGAGAAGCGGAACTGTCTCGCGGATGCTCGTTCCCGCTGTGGTTACGTCTTCGATTATGAGGACTCTGTCCCCTTTCTGAAGTTTGTGACCGATAAGATTCCCGCCTTCACCGTGATCCTTGACCTCTTTTCTGTTGAAGCAGAAGGAGACATTCTTGCCGTATTTCGCGTTAAGCGCGATAGCGGTGGAAACTGCAAGCGGGATCCCTTTGTAGGCCGGCCCGAAAAGGACATCGAACTCACCTTTCGTGTTTTCCATGATCGATTCGGCGTAAAATTCACCGAGTTTCGCAATCTGCTCGCCCGTTCTGTATTTGCCGGTATTTACGAAAAACGGGGTCTTTCTGCCGCTTTTTGTGACGAAATCTCCGAAAGTAAGGACTTCGCACGCAACCATAAAATCGATGAAATCATGTTTGTAGTTATTCATTTTGACCTCCAATTAAGGTTAAACCGGCGGATTATAGCGAAAAACGGATTGAAAACAAGGCTGTGAATTTTGTAATTCGGTGATTTTCTCATATAACGACATAAAATCAGTTCAATGTATTGACAATAGACATAAAAGCAATATAATAATACTTGTTTTGGTTGGATGGAGATGAATTATGGCAGTAAAAACAGACACAAGCATGACTATCAGGATGAACAGAACTGTAAAGCAGGAAGCTCAGCAGCTTTTTGCCAATCTAGGAATGGATATGACGACGGCGATCAATGTCTTTTTAAGGCAGGCGATTTACCACAACGGATTACCGTTCGAGGTTCGTTTTGAAAATCCGAATGCAACAACAATAGCGGCACTGGAAGAAGGCGAACGCATGATCAAAGATCCAAATGCAAAAAGATTTTCAAGCGTTGATGAACTTTTTGAAGAACTTGAGAACTGATGAAATACTCGATCCAGATAACAACCCAGTTCAAGAAAGACTACAAACAGGCAGTGAAGCGCGGCTGCGACATCCCTAAACTTAAAAAAGTCATTTCTATGCTCGCTGACGGCGAAAAACTTCCGCAAAAATACTCGGATCACGCTTTAAAAGGCATTTTCAGCGGCTACCGAGAATGCCATATCGAACCCGACTGGCTTCTGATTTACAAAATTTTGGAAGATGTTCTTGTCCTTTCTTTGTACCGGACAGGAAGTCACAGCGATCTCTTCTGAGCGAAGCAAAAACTTGCCTTCGGCCTGAAAGCACTTAAAATGTTGCGGTTTTTTCGAGATGGAGTGCTGAGCCGGGACCTGACACGGCTCAAAGGAGGGAAAAATGAAAAAGTTTTTGGTTGTTTTTCTGTTACTTTTGTTTTCTGTAAATTTGTTCTCCGATGACGACGACAAAATCAAGCTGGCTGTTATGGAATTTGAAGACTTGAGCGGCAAAATAGAAGAAAATATCCTCACAAGCGCGACAGAATACATCCGCGTCGTCTTCGCCAGCACAAACCGCTATATCATCATTTCAAAAGACAGGCAGAAAAACACAATCAGTGAGATGCGGAAAAAGTTCAATACTGATCCGACATACAAATCATGCACAGACAAGAACTGCCAGATTCAGCTTGGTCAGGCACTTTCAGCAGACTTGATAGTAAAAACAAGTGTTTCTTATTTTGCAGGTTCATACACGATTTCATCGGAACTTATCGACCTTGAAAAAGAGGCAACAATTATCGCTGCAAAAGAGGATTACGACGGCTCCGACAGGGCTTTAAAAACTGCTATCGACAAACTAGTCGAAAAAATCGTAAATGTTGAAACCGAAGTAAACGGAGAAATCGCTGCACAGGAAAAGAAGCCTCGAAAATCTTCATCAAGCAAAGACGCTATCGCCTGTGAATATGCAAGAAGCGAATCAAACGACTTCGCATGGAAAACCTATCTTGAAAAATATCCTAAAGGCGAATGCGCTGATGAAGCCAAAGACGAACTTGACAAATCGGCATGCAAAAAAGCAGAAAAAAAGAATTCTGCCGCAGGATGGAAAGAATATCTCAAAGAATTCCCTGACGGAAAATGCGAATTTAAGGCTCAAACGACACTGCAAAAACTGAAAGCTAAAGAGCAAAAAGAAGCTGAGTCGCGAGAAAAAGCCGAAGCCGAATCACTTGAGTTCGACTCAAAGGCTGAGGAACGCATGGATAGAATATTTACCGGCAGATATAACTTCGGCATACTGACAAACTTCGATAATTACGAAAAATTTGGTCTTTCAACCGGTTTGGATTTCAACTTTAATGTTTTCAGAAAACCTTACGGCGGAGGTGCAGGAAATCTCTATGCCGGTTTAGGATTCGACTTTCAATTTTATCTGCCAATAAAATCAAACGGAGATATTATTTGCATGGAAGTACCCATTTTGGCTAATTTCGGTTACGACTTTAAAGTGAACACACATACTCTGCGATATGTCGGATTCTCATTTTCGTTAGGGTTGGATATCCTTCTTGATATTGTTGAAAATAACCACACATTCCATGAAACAGCATTTGCATGGGAACTTGGCTTTGATATGATATTCCGCAGCGGATTCCTGATAGATCTGGGTTTCGGAGGAAATGCCAGAAGTAGCTGGCACAGCTCTCATTTCTTCTTGAATATCGGAACAATTTTTTAATATTTAATAGACACCAACAACTGCCTCAAAAAACAAATAAATCAAAAAAATACAGATATTCCGCTCCTCCTCCCCGGCAAACTCATGTTCTGTGTTCTGACCCCCAAAGTTTGGACACTGTTCTGACCCCCAAAGTTTGGACACCCATTAAAGAGAGGTGGAAAAATGGGAGTAAATCATTATCCTTTGGAGTTGCGTGAGCAGGTTTTGACAGAGTACGAGTTTGGGTTAGGTGGTTATCTGACATTGGCGAAACGGCACGGGTTAAAGCGTGACACTGTTAGAGACTGGGTCAAAACCTACGGCTCGAAAGGAGATTTAATGAAGAAAAACCTATTTGAGACGAGGAAGACAAACATCAAAGAAATCAAAGGGATGAGCCGCGATGAGCTTGAGAAACAGCTTGAACTTTCAATGCTTGCGGCAGATTTCTGGGAGTTTTACGCTAACGAGTTAAAGGAGCAGATTAAGGAAGAGAATAAAAAAAAAGCACAGTTAAAAGTCTCGGAAAATACTGC
>JAGCNV010000056.1 GCA_017645765.1 bacterium
AAGAATCAAGAATCCGCATTTAATTGTATGTAATTCAAACATAAAAATCAAGTTTTTCGACTGGAAAAATTCAAATTTTTTCAATAATTTTAGGAACTTTTTTACTTTTTGGAGGTTTATTATGAAGAAAATTTTTGTTTGCTTTGCAGTGTTGACTGTTATGTTTTGTACTATTGGGTGCAACAAATTGGAGTGGTCTGACAACATCGTCGAAGGCGATTGGTTTGACGCTCAGCTTTATTGTGAAAAATTGGAAGAAAAGGGCGAGAAAGATTGGCGATTACCGACAATTGACGAACTTCGAACACTTGTAACTGGATGTGAAGCGACTCAACCTGGCGGTTACTGCAAAATCAGTGAAAAGAATGGTGATTTGTCGCTTTTGGACATTACTGTGGATTGCAACGGTTGTAACGATTTAGATGGCAAAGGACATGGCAAGTTTCAAGGTGCTCCATATTATTTCTGGTCTTCTTCCGAGACATTGGGAGACCAGTTCTCAGCATTCGGAATAAACTATCGTAACGGAGCAATTTACAGCGAATTCAAACATAACGATAAACCTGTCAGATGCGTAAGGGGCGGGAAATATAAATATGTCGAAGAAACTATTGATGAAGATAAAACTTCAGGTTTGAAATGGACAGGAAGATTACATCAAAGCAGCCGTCAAACAGCAGCAAACTACTGCGCCAACAGCATATACGCAGGATGGGCTCCATGGAGACTTCCGACTCCAGATGAACTAGAAGCAATTGATACAAAAAATGGAAAAAGCAAAATCGGCGACACCGGTTGTCTTATCAGTAGCACAGGTAAAAATTCTTGTTTCAGCCATGAAAAAGGAGATGACGGGAAATATTTCCGCTGTGTATCAGGAAATATTTTTAATATTGAAGACAAAGAATCTGGATTAAAATTCTCATCTCCACAATCAAAAGATTTTGATTGCAACAAATTGGATGAAAACGGAATCACTTGGAGAAATTCTACCGATTACGAAAGCAAATTATTTAAATCAACAATTTTCGCATGGAAAGGATATAAAAGGTGTGTGAACGGAAAAGTCTTGTTCTATACGGACAACAAAAACGGACTCATGTGGTCAAGCAAATCCCAAAAGATGCTATGGGAAGATGCTGTTGCATATTGCAAAAACCTAAACGAAGGCAACTTAAGTGATTGGCGTTTACCGACAATCAGCGAACTCAGAACACTTATCCAAAACTGTCCTGCAACGGAAACAGGCGGAGAATGCAGAATTACAGACAACTGCCTTTCTTCCTCTGATGAATGTGATAATTATGCCTGCGACGGTTGCTCATCAGATGTAACAGGTAAATACAGCAAGTTGGGTGATTTAGGCGGGTTCTGGTCATCCTCTGTTCGGTCAGATAATTCCGCTCTCGCTTGGTATGTGGATTTCTACTATGGGCGTGTGTACGACAACGGTAAGAGTGTCACACATTCTGTTCGTTGTGTAAGAAAAAGCAATTAAGGAGTTAAATTATGGATTTCTTGCCTGAAATCTTTACCGGTGTTGCTGCAACAGCATGGTTCGCAAAAAGTTCAAATGATAAAAAGAATTCCCTCACATACATAACCGATGAAAGAAGAAAATGGCGAACTGAAATCAGGCTAAGAACCGAAAAGATTGTCGAAATTGTGGAAAAATTGGAGAAAGATTCTGCTGATAGCGAAAATCTGATCGAACTAAAAAAATCTAGAGCTTTCTTTGAAATCAGACTTAATCCGATTGACAAGGAAGACCAAGCAATATTGCAGACTCTCAAGGACATAGCGGATGGTCAATATGACAAACTTGAAGAATTTCAAGATAGAATCGCTCGTCTCCTCAAACACGACTGGGAACGCTCAAAAACAGAGGTCAACAACAAAGGCAAAATATTCTTTATTATAATGTCCTTGGTCTTCACAGCAATTGTTTGTGCTTTAAGCAACGAGATACCTATTGGGGACAGTATTGGTTGGAAAATTGTAGAGGTATTACGCAAAAAGTATGTATTGCTTTTGACTTCTCTTTTTCTGGATTCAGTCTCGGTATATTATTCGCTGCAGCTGATCCTGAATTTTTTAATACCGAGGTGTTGCAACAATCCTGTTGCGACCGAAGCAAGTTCAAAATTTTTCAAGCTTTTTAGCATTCATTTAAGGATTCTCAAAGAACAAGATATTGATAAAACTAAAGAAAAAGAATGCTGCGTCGCAAAATTTTTCTCTTTTTTAATCGCTTTCGTCATTATCTTCGTGTTCTTACTTTATCTTGTAGTCTTGGTTTATAGTTTGAATCTTTGTCAGACAATGAGTTGCTGTATTATAACAATTTTAGGAACAACAGCAGTAATAGCAACAACTATAACCATCTGTATTTTATGCAAAATTTGTCACAACAAGACTTCTGACAAAGCAAAAATAGATTCCCAAAAAGAATCCAACAAACAAGAAAATCCTAAATCAAAATCATCTGATTGACAGCCGTGATTCCAAGCGGCGAGAATGTAAACATCCTCGTTCTCGACACAGAAGTTTACTCCAACACGGGCGGTCAGGCTTCCAAGGCATCCCAGTTCGGCCAGACGGCTAAGTTCGCTACCAGCGGTAAGAAAGTAAGAAAGAAAGATCTCGGAATGATTTCGATGACTTACGGTTACATCTACGTTGCAAGCGTTGCAATGGGCGCAAACCACGACCAGCTTGTATCGCTCCCATTTCTTTGCCGGAACTTTCGTCACCGCAAAAGGAAGGTTCATTTTTAATATCCACTTTTTCTTGACTAGTACCCGTGTATAGTTTAAGCGTTTTTTTGTTTTGCTTGAAGTGTTAAAAGGAGAAAACAATGGTAAAAAAACAGATTTTCGGAACAGACGGAATAAGAACGACGGCGAATGTATATCCGCTTACGCCTGAATCGGCAGTAAAAGTCGGAAAGGCGGTAACATGCTGGTTTCAGAAGAAAAATCCGGCAAAAAAAATCGAAGCTGCGATAGGTACCGACACGAGGATTTCTTCGGAAATGCTGAGTGCCGCAGTTTCGGCAGGAATAATGAGCGCAGGCGGCAACGTGACAGACCTCAAAGTGGTTTCGACTCCGCTTGTAAGCGACTTCGTGAGGACGAACAAATGCGATTTCGGCATCGTCATTTCGGCAAGTCACAACCCTTTTGAAGACAACGGGATCAAAATTTTCAATTCAAAAGGGGAAAAGCTAAACGACGAGCAGGAACTTGAAATAGAAGCGCTGTTTTTTGACGGAAATGAAGCCGACAACCCGACAGGAAAAGATGTCGGAACGGCAAAAATCGCCGAGAATCCCGAATTCGATTACGTTTCAAGAATAGTAAAGGCATTCGAATCGCTGAAAGATTCCGATGTAAGGCTCTGCATCGACTGCGCGAACGGAGCGACAGCGAAAATCGCGAAAAAAATCTTCGCATCCTTCAGTAAAATGGAAAAATTCTTCTTTTTCACCGAGGCAAACGGCATCAACATCAATGACAACTGCGGCGCGCTTCACCCCGAAAACCTCGCTCCGAAGATACTTGAACACAAATGCTTTGTCGGTTTTGCCTACGACGGAGACGGAGACAGACTTATCACGGTAGACGAGCTCGGAAGAGTCGTCGACGGCGATAAAATCATCGGAATTATTGCAAAATATCTCAATAAAAACGGCAGATTGGCTAAAAATGCGGCAGCTGTCACCGTTATGAGCAACGCAGGGCTTGAAAAACACCTCGCCAACTGCGGAATAAGCCTTGAAAGAACGAATGTCGGCGACAGATACCTTGTCGAAAGGATCAATGAAAAAGGGCTTAGCCTTGCCGGAGAAAACAGCGGACACCTCATCATAAAAGAGATAAATCCGACGGGGGATGGCATCGTTGCGTCGCTTATGATCCTCAAAATACTCTCTGAAAACGGCAGAAAACTTTCGGAACTTGCAGACGAAATCGAGCTTTACCCGCAGATCCAGGCAAAAGTCAAAGTCATTGAAAAAACCCCGATCGAAGAAATTCCGGGACTCTGCGAGCTCATAAAATCGCAGGAAGAGCAGCTCGAAGGCGGCAGAATGCTCGTCCGTTACAGCGGAACCGAGCCTGTAATGCGCGTCATGGCTGAAGGACCAGACAGTGCTAAAGTTCAGAATGCAGTTAATCAAGTTGCTGATTTCGTCAAAAATCTTAATGGAGGAAAATAATGAAAAAATTCTCTCTTCTACTTCTCGCGATGCTTTTCTGCTTTATATGTTCATGCGGAAGCTCAGGCAGCAAAGAAAAAGATGATTCCGACAAAATTGATGGAACAGATGTCGATACAACAGACGATTCGGACCCTTCCGATGTCTCCGACACGGACAAAAAGGATGATTCTGACACTGAGAAAACTAATGATTCTGACACTCAGGAAGCCGTAACCGACGACGATACTGCGGAAGACAACGATACCGAAACAGACGATTCCGATACGGCTGAAAGCGGGATCTGCTCGCCGAATCCGTGTGACACAGAAGAAAACCGCGCTGCACACAAATCAAGATGTATGCCCGAAAACAACGGCACATCATACACTTGCGTTTGTGATGCATCTTACTACTCCGACGGAGGTCTCTGCTGCCCTGCTCACTCATCGAATAAAAACGGGAAATGCCAGTGCGATACTTATTACACCGAACCTGAAGAAGAAGCAGGAAAATGCGTAGCTATGTGCACTGAAAATATGCTTGAAGGTCTTAACGGCTACTGCAAAGGAGACTATATCTGCCAGCAGGGAACATGCATAAAAGACCGCTGCGCTGGTTACACATGCCCCGAAAACAGCACCTGCACAACAAAAAACGACGAAGCCTTCTGCCAGTGCGACAGCCCGCTTCAGATGAGCAGCGGAAAGTGCTGTCCGAAAAATTCGACGAATGTCAACGGAACCTGCAAATGCGATACAGGCTACGAGCTTTCCGGCGACAGCTGCGTAATGAGCGCAAACAACCCGTGCAAAACAAAACCGTGCAGTCAGGCTCACAATCCGGGAGCAAACAAAAACACGTGTATTCCTGATTCAAGCGAAGCAGGTTATCACTGCGCGTGCAATACAAACTACGAGGAAGACTCCAGCGGAACCTGCAAGAAGATCGTTTATGATCTCTGCCCTGACGATAATATGCAGTGCCTCAGAGGATACTGCCTGCCGCATGATCTCAGCAACGAACAGTGCATAAAAGACAGCGACTGCCGAGAGTTTAACGAAGATGCAACCTCCTACTGTTCATCTCCCGGCGCAGCAGGCGGAGTATGCATGGGCTGCACCGAAGCAAGCGACTGTCCCGGAAACACTCAGTGCATGGAGAATTTAGGGACATGCGCTTTGATGTGCAAAAAAGATGACGACTGCCCTTACGGAACATGCTCTTCGCTCGGCTACTGCAAGCAGAAATACTGTTCAACCGACGAAGACTGCTTCAGAGGAACAGTATGCATCGGTTCGACAGGTGACAATGACGGTATGTGCCAGAGAGCAACATGTCACGAAACTGCATGCTCCGAGACAAATCCAGGCGGAAGCTGCCCTGACGGTGCGGCATGTATAAACGGAAGCTGCGTTTCGAGCTGCGAACCGAATCCTTGTAACGAAACGAACAGGATCTGCGAGATAAAGCTCGGCGTTCCGACATGTGTCTGCGACGAGGGAACAGTCGAAAAGAACGGAAAGTGCCAGCCTAAAACCGTTCAAACCTGTCCGTCAGGTTTTGTCTGCAAAAACAAATACTGCACCGACACGAACGACCCGACATTCTTCTGCGCAGAAAATTCAGACTGCGGCGGATCTATGACATGTACCTCACCCAGCCTTCCGTCGGGTCAGTGCCACGGCTGCTCATACACATCGGATTGTCCGGGCGCAAATACGGATGAAGCAGTCGTATGCGTTAAAGCCGGAACTTCAGGTTACTGCATGAGAAGCTGCCTCACCAACGAAGAATGCAGCGAAGGCATGATATGCAGATCAAGCGGTTTAGGAGGCAGTTACTGTGGCAGAAAAGACTGCTCGAAACCGTCAGACTGTCCGTCGAATTACACCTGCAAACCGTCATCCGACAGTTCCGAAAGCGGAACATGCTCAAGAATACCGTGCGAATAATTTTTTAAAATAGGAGGAATCATGGAACTCAAAGGAAAAAAGGTTTTATTTGCCAGGATATGCGGAACAGGGGTAAGTTCGCTCGCGATCATCTGCAAACGCGCCGGAGCAACTGTTATCGGCACAGACCTCGAATACTATCCGCCGGTAAGCACGAAGCTTGAAGAAGAGAAGATCCCGTGCTACGGAATGGAGAAATTCTACGACTTAGTCAAAGAGGAAAAGCCTGACCTCATCGTTGTCGGAAACGCCCTCAACGGAAAATCGGAAGAAGCCGCGTTCATTATGAAATGCGGGATCCCTTACTACTCGATGCCTTCTCTTATGGAAGATTTCCTTCTTGACGGCAAATCGCCTGTCGTAATTTCGGGAACCCACGGAAAAACCACGACAACGACAGTTTTCAGCGAAGTTCTTGCCGGTATCGGCAAAAATCCCTCATACATGATCGGCGGGATCCCAGAATTTTCGGGCACGAACGCCGCTTTCAGCGAAGGCGCCGGATACTTTGTTATCGAAGGCGACGAATACGACACCGCGTTTTTCGACAAAGGACCGAAATTCCTTCACTACAAGCCTGAAACAACAATCGTAACTTCGATAGAATTCGACCACGCAGACATCTACGATTCAGTCGAGTCGATTTTCAAAAACTTCAAAAAACTTGTTGAAATCACCAAGAAAAGAGTCATTCTTTCCCTTGATTTCGACCATAATTTAAGACTTCGCGAATTTATCCCTGCCGAAAAACTCTTCACCTACTCCATTTCTGACAAATCGGCAGATCTCTTCGTCAAATTCGAGGAAAGACACGGCAAACTGATGTACTTCTCGGCGACATTTAAAAACGGCGAAAAATATTTCTTCGAAACTCCCCTTTTCGGAATGCAGAACCTGATGAATCTTGGGGCGCTCGTCTCATTCCTCAAATGCGAAGAATTCGATCTCAAAGATTCTAAGATCCTTGAAACGATAAAGACTTTGAAAGGCATCAAACGCCGTCAGGAATACCTGGGTTCGATCAACGGCGGACTTATTTACAGCGATTTCGCGCACCATCCGACAGCGGTAAAACTCACACTTGAATCGTTCATCGACTTCTTCCCCGAAAAGAAGATCAACGTCGTTTTCGACCCCGCGACAAACTCGAACGGCCAGAACGTCTTTGAAAAACAGTATACCGAGATCTTCAAAAAAGCGGACAAAGTCGTCGTCGGCTTCCCGCCCAAAGCATTCAAGTTCCCGCCTGAAAACAGGTTCGAGCCGGAGCGCGTAGTCGCAACGATCAATGCTGAAACACCTGATAAAGCGGTTTATCTCAAAGACATAAACGACACCGTAAAATGGGTCAAGGCAAACAGCGGCGAAAACACCGTAACAGTCATCATGTCGAACTCAGGATTCGACGGATTTTTCGGCAAAATCGCGGCTTTTTTTGATAAATAGGTGCAAAAATGACGATTTTAGATTCAATCATTCTGGGAATCCTGCAGGGGCTCACGGAGTTTCTGCCGGTAAGTTCTTCTGGACACCTGGTTCTCGTTGAAAAACTGCTCGGACACAAGGATGTGCCGCTTCTTTACGACATTCTGCTGCATGTGGCGTCACTTCTTGCAGTTTTCATTTTCT
This sequence comes from bacterium, assembly GCA_017645765.1. GTDB lineage: Bacteria > UBP6 > UBA1177 > UBA1177 > UBA1177 > UBA1177. The sequence continues at coordinate 7,783 of JAGCNV010000056.1, forward strand.
TCAGGAAAAAACTGTTCAATCTTGCCAAAGAGTGCGCTTCATTCAAATTCAACAAGTCGCACAAGTATGTTCTAATGATCCTCGCGGCGACGATCGTGACTACCGCGATGCTTTTCGTGACGAAACCGATGATGAAATCGATCAAAGCTGAGCCTGTTTATCTCACGGCCGCTTTTGCATTTACGGCAATTCTTCTGCTTTTAGCACAGTCTTTCTTCAAAAAAGCTGTTCCAGACAAAGAAATTTCGCTTAAAGATGCCCTTTTCATCGGTTTTTTCCAGGGAATAGCGGTCCTTCCCGGCGTTTCGCGTTCGGGCTCGACGATAACGGGTGCACTTTTCAGAAAAATTCCCGCCGCGGAAGCTGTGGAATTCTCGTTCATGCTTGCGATTCCCGCGATTTTAGGGGCGCTTCTCCTCGAACTCGTGAAAGGGGGCTTCGCGTTTATAGACCCGGTTCCTTCGGTTGTCGGATTTGTCGTTTCCTTTGTTTCAAGCTTAGCTGCACTCAAGCTTCTCGTTTTTATGATGAAAAAAACTGTACTTTATCCTTTTGCAATATACCTTTTCATCCTTTCGGCGCTTG
>JAGCNV010000057.1 GCA_017645765.1 bacterium
GGCGCTTATTCCTTTTGTAATATAACGGAGGTCAAAAATGGATTTTTCAGTTGCAATCTATAACGGAAAAAACATTCCATACAATCTTAACGAAAAGCTGCTCGGAATGACTATTCTTGAAAGACAGATCAAAATCGCAGAGATGACTCTCGGCGCGAAGGAAGTCATTGTGGTCGATGAAAACACGAACCGCGATTTTTCCGGAAAATGGATATTCGTTAACGGAGCTTTTTTCATTCATCCTCTGGCTGTACAGCAGCAGTATCTTGAAAGCAATGAAGACCGCTTCGAAAAAGGCGGAATGTTCGGATTCTGCGATGCAGAAAAATATAAAGACGAAATCGCGGAATTTCTGAAAAACGGCGTTTTTCCGGAGCGCATATCGACATTCACGGATCACGGATACAGAATCCTCCTTGATGCGCCGGAAAAGAGAAAAGTTCTTACGAAAGCCCTGTTTTACGCAATGAGAAAACCTGTTGACGGAATCATCGCCAGAAGTCTGAACAAGGCAGTATCTTTCTTCCTGACAGAGCACTTTTTCATTCCTCTGCACTTCACCCCGAACATGGTCACCATCACTGCGATAGTCATGGGCGTTCTATCCGGTTTTGTAGCTTTCGGAGGAACATACTGGCATCTTGTCATTGCAACTTTCCTCGCGCAGTTTGCTTCTATTCTTGACGGCAGCGACGGAGAGACGGCAAGACTCATGTTCAGAATGTCGAAATTCGGCAAATGGCTCGACAGCGTCGGAGATTCATTCGTAAACACTTCGCTCTCTCTCGGCCTCGGCTACGGTATCGCCCGCTATTTTGCAGCAAATCCTTACCAGTCGGCGATACAACCCTATCTTGAAACCTGGCCTATCTGGATCGCATGGCTCTGCACGGCGATAAACTGGTATCACAATTTCGTAAGTTATTTCGATGTCATCGTCGTCAGAAAAACAACCGACATTTTCGCTTTTGTCTTCTGGTTTGAAAAAAAGGAAAGAGTCAGAACAGTAGACCTCTCAAAACCTGTTTACGGCAAAATCTCGTTTTTTGATTTTCTTAAATACCTTTCAAGACGCGACTGCTATCTCTTTATATATTTTATCCTTGCTCTCATTGGTCCGATGGCTCTGCTCTTCGGATACGTCATTACGGCAGTATTTGTAATTCCGGTATTCTTCCTGACAACGATCCACATTTATTTCGGAATCATTAAAAAGATGCACAAAGCGTAAACAAAACGCTTCACTAAATCGAATCAAAAAAAAAAAAAATGCTTGTTTTTATTGCATTTTCCATTACAATAAACGAGTTTTTTGTTAATTACACCAGGAGGCAATATGAAACAAAAATTTTTATTACCGTTAGTGCTTTGCGTTACTGCTGTTTTTCTTTTTTCCTGTGGAGACAATTCTAAGAAAATGAAACCTTCTGACGATTCCGCTTCCGAAGCAGAGGCGATCGCACAAATCTGCGAAAAACATGAGGCTGAATGCGGTGAACTCACCGTAAAAATCGATGATTCCTACGATAAAATCAACTGCGGCAAATGCAAAACCGGTTTTGTCTGCGACGATGCGGCAAACAAATGCAAAAGTGAAAACGATACTGATGAGCCGCAGGATGATTCTGATGATCCAACGGATGATACCGATGAACCTGATGATGATTCCGACAAACTGCCTGATGAAATCCCTGAATCTGAGCTGCCTAACTGCTCTTCGGCACACTCGACTCCCTGCAAAGACGTTCAAAGCGGACTCATCTGGTCTGACAAAGCTCTTTTTGTGATGAACCATGAGGATGCGGAGGACTACTGCGAAACTCTTACTGACGGCGGATACACCGACTGGCGTCTTCCCGATATCGACGAACTCAGGACGCTCGTTATGAACTGTTCCGGCACTATGCCGTCAGGAACATGTCCGGTCAGCGAAAGGAGCAACTGTCTTTCACAGGAATGCAATACCGAAAAATGTGTATGTAATCAGGATACAAGCGGCAAATACAGCAAATTCGGAGACACTGACCGGTTCTGGTCATCCTCATTATACAGTTCCGGAGCAGACAATTATTGGACCCTGCTCTTTATGACTGCCGGACTCCGATATGCTCCTAACAGTGAGGATTTTTCTTTCCGCTGCGTCAGAGGAGAAAACGGAACAGTTTACACAGAACCTGAAGAACCCGAACCCGATCCGTGCAACCCGAATCCGTGCAGTTCAGTATTGTATTCTACCGGAGAATGTTTTCCTGACGGTTCAACATATGTTTGTGCATGCATTGAATCGACATGGGACGGTTCTAACTGTGTGACGTTCGACCTTCCGAGATGCGCTTATCTGGATGAACCTGTTTTCCCGTGCATGAATGAGAGTTATAGCGATCTTATATGGTCTTCATGGAACGGAGAAGAAGCAACATGGCAGGAGGCTTTGCTTTACTGCAAAAATCTCGATGAAGGCAGTTTGCAAAACTGGAGACTTCCGGACATTGACGAACTGAGAACCATTTTGTTAGTCGCAGACGAATGCGTTGTCAACGGGAACTGCCTTTCTTTCAATGAATGCAGGACGGACGCTTGTCATTGCGAATGTACCGATGATGATTTATGCTACCCCGGAAACCCGGAAAACAGCAACTACAGTCGTCTGGATCAGCGTGAAACTCTCTGGTCTTCCTCCTCGAATCTCGATGATTACAACTATGCATGGCTTATAGATTTCATTCAGGGAGATATAAACGTAGCGCAAAAAACGGAGAAAAAGCCATTCAGATGCGTCTGGAGCAACCGCTATGTCAACTCGTGCGAACCTAATTTTTTCTGGAACGGAACAAAATGCGTGCCGGGAAGAAAAGTCTCGAAATGTTACGGCATTCCGCAGCACGCCGAAGGAGCGGAATATATAATCCAGACATGGAGCGGAACAGAATGGCTTCCGTCGGTATGGGCTCACTATGGCGACGAGCCGGGAGAATGCGCTTTCAAATGCAAAGAACACTACACCTGGAACGGTGCAAAATGTGTGGCTTACGACTTCGACTCTTTCCCTGAATGCAGCAATACATCAGCTTTTCCGTGCAAGGATTCCTCGACAAGCACTGTCTGGTCATCGATAACAGCAGGAAGAATGGAGGCTGAGGAAGCAATTTCATACTGCGAAATAATGAACGAAGGCGGCTATGAGGACTGGAAACTTCCGAATATAGATGAATTGCGTTCACTTATTATAAACTTTCCGAATACAGAAACAGGCGGCAGTTGTTGTATAAGTGAGCTGGAAGGCGGATATCTGTCGTCAGGGGAATGCTACGAAGAAAACTACTTGGACTGCTACAATCTGATACTTTCTCCTGATGAAAATCTTGATTTCAGCAAACTGGGAGACAAAGTTACACTCTGGTCATCTTCTTACGACCGGGACAATGCAGAAACATGGTCAATATACTACTATTTCGGAGTAGAATTCGGATCCGGCTCAATAACATACATGGATGGTGCCACAAAGTATGCCCGCTGCGTAAGGTAGGAATTTTTTAAGGAGGAACAAATATGAAATTCAAAGTTTTTATCATAATTGCAGTTTTTGCGGCGATACAGGTTTCCTGCGGTTCCGGTAAAACAGTGAAACCTCAGGAAACAACAGCAGACCTTGACGAAAAGACAATAAAAATAACCTGTGAAAAACATAAAGTCGAATGCGGCGATTTTATAGCGACAGTAAACGGCTCTATGAAAGCGCTTTTCTGCGGAGAATGCGAAAAAGGTTTTACCTGCGACGATGCGACAAACAAATGCAAAAATGAATCCGATACTGACGAACCGGCAGACGATTCGGATGGACCTGCGGATGACTCGGATGATTCCGATGACGATTCTGACAACCAGCCGCAGGAAGCAGAAACAAGAGAAACTGCCTGCACCGGACTTCCCGAAAACGCCGAGTGGAACACCGTTTCCGAAATAGTCCAGACTAAGGAAAACGGTGAATGGATCCCTTCAGAAAAGGCTGCTTTCAATGCCGAATCAAGCACAAACGCATGCCGGTTCATCTGCAAGGAAAATTATGTCTGGAATTCCGAGGAATGTGTCGCACACACTCCGAGCGGTCTGCCTAAATGCCGTGCAAATGTCACAAAACCGTGCGAGGACCCTGCAACCGGAATAATCTGGTCGGAAATTATTTTAACACAAATGGACTGGGGCAACGCGAAGGCTTACTGTGACGATTTCGATGAAGGCGGTTACACCGACTGGCGTCTTCCGAATATCGACGAAATGAGGACCGTTGTCAGAAACTGCTCGCGGATGATGACCGGCGGAGAATGCCCTGTCAGCGAATTGAACGGCGCAACAACCTTCGCAGGAAACTACGATTCCGACGAAACCCGCTTGTTTTGCACCTGCGCCTACGACGCAGCAGACAGCATTATCGGAGACAGGAACAAAGTGCTCTGGACTTCGACCACTGTTTCAGATGTGACGATGTACGCATGGACATTGGATTCGAACTTATCGCTCTCCCCCGAAGCAAAGGAATCAAAGGCTTTCATGCACTGCATCAGATCGGATTACTTCCTGCATGACAGCCACTGTGACAAGCACTATACATGGGACGGTTCGGAATGCACGCCCGACACCAAAACGACCGAATGCAAGGGACTTCCCGAAAACGCCGAGTGGAACGCTGTTTCCAGCATAACCCAGACATGGGACGGAACAAATTGGGTCCCTTCGGCATGGGCAGCTTACAATAAGAACTCCAGTTCATCGGAATGCCGTTTCAAATGTTACGAAGAATTCACATGGAACGGAAATGAATGCGTGCTGGATTAGGGTTTTTAGTAGGGAACTTAGGGTGTTTAGGGTGTTTAGGGACCTAGATTCCCTGCTTTGAATTCAGATTTTGCTGAAACTGCAATGTTTTAAGAAGCAGTGATTGATTTTACGACTCTTCCTTTCCTCTTAAGAATCTGCCGAAAAGAATCATTCCGAGCGGAGAAATGACTGCGACTGCACCGACCCAGATCCAGATCATGTAGTGGTGCGAGATGTCGCCGACCTGCAAGGTCTTTTCACCGGCTTCGTTGACGATTTCGGTTGCCGGCGTGTAGGCTGAAAGAAGCGCGCCCGACATCCATGCGACGAGGGGCTGCGAAATGAATTTGGGAAGAAGCGAAAGGCTGAGGTAGCTTGCTTCCTGCCCTTTCGGCGCGATTTTAGCAGTGTATTCCATAAGTCGCGGCGACCAGATAGCCTCACCTATCGTGAAAAGAACGACGAAGAAGCAGAGACCGAGACAAATTGCTATCGTTGAAAGCGAGGAACCGTCCGGAAGAGCGAGCCATTTCTGCCAGATGAGCCTACCGAGCATCGAATCTGCGATCGGAGCGTAGAATTCATCAGGCAAAACGACGAAAAATACCGATGCGGCCGAGATCAGAGAGCCTATCGTTATCATTTTGTATGCGCTCCACTTTCTCGTGAGCCATGCGATCGTCGGGACAAAGAAAATGACGATTACAGGGTTCAGAACACCGTAGATGTTGCCTATTTTCGCCCCTTCGCCGAGTACGCGGATCCCGTATTTCGGGAATGTGTAGTGGAAATGGTAGAAAACGTAGTTTACACCGAGAAGTATCGCCAAAAGCGCCATGAACTTCCAGAAAGCCTTCTGTTTCGCGACATTCACAAAGATTTTGCCTGCATCCGCAAACGAATTTTTTATCGAATCAAGGATCGAAACGAGCATGTTTCCTTCTTTTTTCGCCCTTTCGTTCTCGATGTGCTTTACGAGCTCGCCTTCGTCGTTGAGGTCGATGTTGTCACGGATTATCGCGACAAAGAAAAGTGTCGGGATGCTGATGAGAAACGCGACAAGAAGAATGAAGCGGTAAGTCGAAATCTCGCCCAGAAGCGGGATAGCGATGTTTCCGTATTCGCCGTAGACTTCACGGATCCCGTCAAAAATAAGTCCGCCCATAGCAAATCCGACGTTCATCAAAGTGTAGAACATCGCGAATCCGAGAGCCGAAGTGTCAGATTTCGTGTATCTTTTGAGTGCGACCGAAATGACCGGGCTCATAAATGCTACTGAAACCGCCTGCGGAACAAAGCCGAGAAGCGTAACGACCCAGAAATTTGTTGTGAGGAAAAGGAAAAATCTCGAAAATATTGCCAGGATCGTGCCGATAAGAAGCACTTTTTTGATTCCGACCGCGTCGACAAGCGAACCTACACCGAAAATAAGGAGCGTATATGCTAAATTCCACGTTCCCATGTAGTTTCCCGCCGCGACATCACTGAGTCCCAGATCGCTCGACAGGAACAGAGTGAGCGTCATCAGCATTACCGAATAAGCGGTGTATTCGATGATCTGCGAAATCGAGACGAACCAGATCTCACGCGGAGAAGTCTTGAGGCCGCGCTTGTAGTTGTAGACGATGTAAATAAAGTAAACGCAAGCCGCAGCTGCAACGGAATAAAGCAGATAAGTTATCCACTGCGGGAATTCAATATAGGACATTTTTACCTCCGGAAAAAGGAGTTAAAAAAAGAGATGTTAAACTATGCAATAGCTTTTGAAATATAGACCGCAAGTTTTGTCAGGCAGTTTACATAGCTGCCGAGTTCGTTGTCATACCAGCCGAAAATCTTGGCGTGGGTGACAGGAACATTTGACAACGGCGGAATATCAACGAAACCGGTTCTCGTGTGGGTATCGTTGCCTTCGATGACGCATGCAGCCATCTGCCCTTTGAGGTCGCTCGAAACATTCTGTCTTTCCGAAAGGTAAAGCAGATCCTTCTGCATTCCGGCAGCAGCTTCGCGGTAAACGTTGTTTATAAATTCGCGGTTGATCTTCGGAAAACCGTCCTTGTCAAGCGGCGTGTGGAATGTGAGGTTGAGATTGATAAGAGATACCGTCTGAACCGGAACGCGAACCGAATCAGCCATGAAACCGATGTTTTTCATTACCGGAAGGATGTATTCGAGAGCCTTTGCGGCGCCTGTCGTCGAAAGGATGATGTTGTAACCTGCCGCTCTGTTTTTACGGAGATCGCTCGTTCCGCTTTTGGGAACTGCGTCAAGAACGTTCTGCGAATTGGTCATCGAGTGGATCGTCGACATGCTTGCGGTAAGAATAGCCGAAGTCTCTTCGTGATCGAGAAGTGGCTTCATCATGTGTGCAAGCGCCGTAGTCGTGCAGGATGCAGCCGAAATTATGTGGTGGTTCATCGGATCGAAATTTCTGTGGTTGACGCCATAAACCATCATAACTGCGTCTTCCGGAAGAGTTTTCGATTTTCCTTTGAGTTTGAAGGGAGCCGAAAGAATGACTTTTCTAGCGCCGCCTGCGATGTGGCCTCTGAGAGAGCCGTTCGGAGAAGATTCATCGCTCGGATCTACGAATTTTCCGGTCGTGTCGATGACGACTCTTGCCCCTTCCTGACCCCACGGGATCTTTTCCGGATTTCTTTCGCTTCTCAAAAATTTGACCTTTTTGCCGTAGAAGCTGACTTCGCCGTTTGCCTCGTCGGTTATCTCGATTTCAGGCTCTTTCGTGCTGCCGAAACCGAAAAGGAAATTGTGAAGAGTTCCGTAAGTCGAATCGTAGATCGCATAATCGACAAGATCTGTAAGCGATTTGCCGACTTCACGCCCGAGATTGATGACGATTCTGTCAAAATCATCCTTCAGAAGCATGTTCCAAAGAGTAAGTTTTCCGATTCTGCCGAATCCGTTGATACCGATTGTAGCCTTGCAGTTGATGTCAATCATAACGACCTCCTAAAATGAATTGGTAAAAATCAAAAACACAATATTTTAGGAATCCTCAAACATTTTGCAAATTTAATTAAAAACCAGACAGAAATTTCCTGCGTTTGACAACAAAGCCTTTTTCGAGTAATATTAAAAGGTTTATGGTTAGTTTTTTGGAGAAGTTCAATGAAAAAGATTTTATTTGCCGCATTTATGGTTTTTGCTGCATTTTTTATCGTCTCATGCGCCGGAGAAGATGAAATAGCAAACGCTATCGGAAAATCCTGTGCTGTCGAAGGCGAGGAAATCTGCTCGGATGACAATTCACAAATTTTGATTTGCCGCGATTTTTCGTGGCAGATGAAAAAGAGCTGCAACCTCAATTTCGGTCAGTACTGCCGACAGACGGCAAGCGGTTCTTTCAGCTGCACCGACAGCGGAAACTCTACTGAACCTACCAACGAACCTACCGAAACCGAACCGACAGAGCAGGAACCGGAACCGGAAGACAATGAACCTACAGATCCGGAACCTTCCGACAACGAACCAAACGATAATGAACCGGCTGACAATGAACCTACAGATCCGGAACCTTCCGACAACGAACCGTCCGATGATGATACGGAACCCGCAAATGATAACGACACCGAACCTGTTGTTAAAGATCTGGAAACATGCACAGATATAGCCAAATGCCGGAAAGACTGCGATACAAGCAGCTGCAGAACCGAATGCTACAACAGAGGAACAGACGAAGCGCAGAATGATTATGACGAAGCCACCCAGAAATGTATGACTTATACGGAACTCGATGATTTGAAAAAATGCCTTGAACTTCGTTTGAAATGCGGCACACCCGGTGACGAAAGTTACGCCTTACCTTACGGACACGCTGTTATAAACGGTTCGTTCTCATACATTAACGATCCGGCAACGACTTCTTTTTCACAAGGCACTTTCATTGGTACTTTCGTAAACGGCATTTTCGGTTCGAACGGAAACATTCCCGACGCAACTTCAAATGCTACGTTTTCGTATGCTGAAGTGAGTACAAACGGCAAATATCTTGTGCTGAATCAGGGATATGATTCCAGTGAAGAAAACAAGACACCTTATGTCGGACTTATTATCGAAGCCACAGCCCCCGGAACTTATCTGGTAGGGGTCGATTCTAAAAGCAAGATAGAAATGGATGTTTACGAACCTGTCTCAAGCACATCAATCTGCTATCATGCTTTCGGTTACGGTTATCTCGAACTTGACGGAACAGCACTTACAGACACCTATTCAATCGGAGCCGGAACAATAACAGTAAAAGGCGAAGTTGACCTTTACAGCTACAAAAACGCACCGATGTACAACGGAGACATAACAAACACCGACGTCGTAGCCTGCCAGCCTAAATAACCAATATTAACAATAACTTACATTAAAATGGAGAACAAATTGTCAGACAACAATTCAGGATCAACCTCAAGGCTTTTGCAGCTTTGCTTCTGCTATTTCTTTTTCTACATCATAACTGGTGTCGGAGTTAAATTCTTCCTCAAAACAGGCGATGGTTTTCCAGGACTTCCCGGTATGGAATACCTTTTCTACAGCACTCTTGCTTCGACTGTTCTCGTCACGGCGATCGTCCTCATCCTGCGCTGGTACCGCCTTGATTCTGTAAGAAAAATCACGGTCTGCGGCATAACGATGCCAAGCGAACTGCCATACATCGTTTTTTCGGGAATCTGCACGGCTGTCGTAGTTCCGACAACCACACTGCTTTACACTTTTGACCACATTTCGGTCATGGTCGCAATGATCATCATGCGCGGTTCGGTCATCATCATCGGCAGGATCGTAGACGCGATCCAGATCAAACAGGGAATTTTAAAGAAAAAAGTCTTCATGGAAGAAAATATCGCGATGTGCATAGCCCTTTTCGCAGTTCTCATCAAGGCTTTCACCGGCGGCAGCGACGGCAAAGAGAGCCCGTTCTCGTCGATTCCGTTCATGGTCATTTTCTTAAGCTACATTCTGGCCTACATGTTCAGAATCTACATAATGAACTACTACAAAAACACCCGTCCGGCAGAAGAAAAAGCAGCAAAGAAAGACAACAACAAGGCGTTCTTCGCAATCGAGCAGATCGCATCCTTCACCACGATGCTGCTTGTTACGATCTGCGTTCTCATCGCGGCAGGAAAATTCGGCGTAACAGGCCCGAGGATCGATCCGTTCTCAAAAGCGTTCTTCAACACCAACTGGGACTGGGCAATCTGGGCAGGACTTGTTGGAACGGCTTACGGAATCAATGCTTTCTTCTCGGTTTTCATCTTCATGTTCAAAGGAAGAACAGCGACTTTCGCAAACCTTGCGAACCGTCTGACTTCGCTCATTGCGGGAACTCTTTCGACAGTTATCTTCGCAGCTGTTTTCGGCGGAAAATATCCTGCTCTCATCGACTGGGTATCGCTCGGATTCATCTTCCTCGCGATCTGGTTCATGGCTAAAGCTGAAAAGAAAAGAAAAGCCGAAATGACAGCTTCAGCCAAATAATTTTTAAGATTTATTTATCTGATTTTTCTGAATTTTCCTTTTCTACGGCAGACTCTTTTTCACCTGATTCTTCAGCTTTTTTCTCAGCTTCCTCAGCTTTCTTTTTGGCTTCTTCCTCTTTCTTTTTGCCGTACTGTCGGTCTCCCTGGGAAGTTGTTTTTACGATACGATCTTCTTCATCGTAATAGTATTCCCCGCCGTAAACATCTTCAGGGATCTTGTCTATCAGCTTTGACTTAACAAGCTCTTTCAGTTCTTTATCGGGAGACACCTTATATCTTTTGTAGTATTCTTCGGCAGCTTCGCTCAAAACCAGCAGGTTTGCAAAATGCTGAAGTTCTTTCTCAAACTGGTCGTGCATATATTTATCCTTTGCCGTTGCAAGTCTTGATTTCGTATATTCATAACCAAGTCTGTAACCGCCGCCCATAGTTGCAATGTGGTTTACGAGCCAAATTATCCTCTGTGGTGCACTTTTCATACTTACTGCTTCATACATCAAAGGATAAGCTCTCGCCATATCGCCAAGGTAAATATAATAATTGTAACCTTGATTGAACACATAATAGTAATCGTCGGGATAAAGTTCATGTCCGAGCCGGAGCAACGAATTCGCCGATTCGATCGCACTTTCAGTCCGCATCGAAGAAATTGCCGCTTCGCCGAAAGGAATCGCATATTCAAGGCTGGGATTGAGTGCCAGGATAACGCGGATCATCTGTTCCAGAAGAAGGTAAGTTCCGTCGGTAACATAGTGACTTCCGTAATAATATTGGGATCTTGCAAAAAGAAGATCTGCTGCAAAAGCATTCATACCCATAAACATGATTTTGGCAAAATCAGGCTCGGGATAAGCCGCGATCGTCTCGACTTTCGGTCTTTCGTTTTCAATCAGGTGCTTTCTGACGAAATAAAAAGGAAGAAGAGTGACAAGGATAAGAATGACAGCTACAAGTGTCGATATTTTCTTCATTTTTTCCCCCAATCATCTTTCATTTTTCTGATGTCGTCACGAATACTTACGATAAGTTCCGCCAAAAATCCCATAAAAATAAAAATTAGTCCCGAAAGAAAGAGACCAAGACTGAAATAAAGGAGCGGACGCATTCTGAAAACCGGATTACCGAGAACGAACTGGTCGTACAGCAGCCATGCAACAATAAGAAGCGAAACGAACATCTGTATAAATCCCATCGAACCGAAGATACGCATCGGGGCTTTCGTGAAAGTGAGTATAAATTTGACCGCCATTGAATCAAAGAACGATATCGGGATCCTTTTCAGTCCGAAATGGCTGTGACCGCTTTTACGTCTGTGCCACATAACCGGCACTTCGACTGCGTTATAGCCTTTTGCGTGAAGGATCTGAACAATGAAACGGTGCCAGTCGCTACGCAGTTCCAGATCTTCGAGACACTCGCGTCTGAAAGCCTTTATCCAGTTCATGTCGCCGAGCTTTATTCCGAAAAGGAACATACTGATTTCATTATAGATTCTAGACAGAAAAACTTTAAATTCGCGTCTTTTTTCCCTTTTGCCGCATACAATATCGACTCCAGGCTCGAAAGCTTTGAGAAGTGCCGGAATATCTTCATCAGGATAGGATTCCAAATCTGCCGGAAGAAAAACTATTATTTCGCCGTGACATTCTTTGAAACCGGTATTCATCGCTTCGGTAAGCCCTTTGTTTTTGCGGTGTCTGAAAAGATGGACCCATGGCCTGGTTTCAGCCGCTTTTTCGACAACTGCCGCGCCGTCATCGGTCGAACCGTCATCAACCATAACCAGTTCGACATCAACAGCAGCCGCCTTTGCACCTTTTTCTGTTCTGTCGATTATCTCTGAAAGATTTTTTTCCTCGTTGCAGAAAGGAATGAAAACCGAAACAAGCATTAAAAACTCCTCAAAAACAATAAACCCGCCGATTTTATTCACGTTCGCCGCTGCTTCAAGTTTTTTCTATGTGATCCTGATCCAAGTTGTCAAATCTCCACTTTTCTGCTATAAAATTCGGACGTTTTTGGAGGAAACTTTGTCTGAAACTATCGGAAATTCCTACATCATTGATGAAACGCTGCTGAAAAAACTGCCCGAAACACCGGGAGTCTATCAGTTCAAGAACAAGCTCGGAAAAGTAATTTACATCGGCAAGGCTAAGAACCTGAGAGCGCGTGTTTCGCAGTATATTTCTGGAACCGACAGCAGACCTATGGTCGAAACGCTCGTGAAAAAGGCGGGAAGCGTCGAGATCATCCTCACGAATTCGGAAACCGAGGCGCTCGTTCTCGAAAACTTGCTCATAAAAAACAGGCAGCCCCTTTTCAACATCGACCTCAAGGACGACAAAACCTACCCTTATCTGGCTGTTACCGACGAAGAGTGGCCGCGCCTCATCTCTACAAGACGCCTAAGCAAAAAACTCAAATATTTCAGAGGCCCTTTCACGCAGATAAACCTCATGAACTCGCTGAAATCGCTGATCCAGGCGCTTTATCCGCTCAAATACTGCTCGAACAAACGTCCGAAAGGGTGCATAAACTTCGAGCTCGGCCTCTGCCCTGCTCCGTGCAGAAAAGATGCCGACCGTGAAAAGTATCTTGAAAACGTGAAAAACACTATCGAGATTCTGCAAGGGAAAAAGTGGAACGAAATTTCAAGGATAATTCAGGAAAAAATCGCTTCGAACGCTGAAGCCTTGAATTTTGAAAAAGCAGCCAAGTTACGGGATCTAATGACGCTTCTTCCTGACATCAAAAGAAAATATTCAGTTGAGTTTTCGGGAAACGGCGCCGAGGATTTCTTCTGCTTCAAGCGTCTCGGAGACCTTCTTTTCGCGGCGGCGGCAAGATACAGCGAAGGAAAAATGCTTTCCCTCAAATCCTTCTCGGCATCAGGAATCTTCGATGACATGAAAAGCTGGGTTTCGACCTTTCTCACCTCGTTCTATTCAGGGCGCGACATGCCCGACAAAATCTTTCTTTTCCCCGAAACGCTTTCAAAAGAGGAACTATCGGCAATATTGCAGCGGAACATCAGAAAAACAGGGTCTTTCGGCGGCGAAATCCTGAAAATGCTGCAAACCAACATCGAGCAGAACATCCGCGTTTTCCTGAACGACACCGAAAAGACGAACAAATCGCTTTCAGTCATCTCGAAATTCCTGAAAACAAAGGTCTCATCAATACTCTGCCTCGACATTTCTACACTTTACGGCGAATACAACGTCGCAGGAGCAGTCTGGTGGGAAAACGGCAGATTCGACAAAAAGAAATACCGCAGATACAAAATCAAAACCGTCAAAGGTGTAGATGATTTCGGAAGTCTGCGCGAAGTCGCGGCGCGTCTTCTCAAACGCTGGGAGGAAAACTCGCTCGAAAAACCGTCGTTACTTCTCATCGACGGCGGCGAAGGGCAGGTCTCATCTGTAAATTCGGTCATCAACGGCGCGGTGAAAGTCGCAGGGATCATCAAAGACAGGCACAATGTCAAAGGAATGGAACTGCTGATCGACGGGAAAGGAAACGAACTCGTGCTTCAGGACACAGTTTTCGCAATGACTTTAAAAGCGATACGTGACGAAACACACCGTTTTTCGATCACTTTCAACCGCGAACTGCGCAAAGGAAGGCTCGATTTCCCGCTTGCGAAAGTCAAAGGGATCGGCAAAGCGAGAGAAAACGCACTGCTTGACAAGTTCCGCACCATTTCGGCGATAAAAGAGGCCACTCCCGAAGAACTCATGCAAGTCAAGGGAATCACTAAAGAAATAGCCGAAGAAATACTAAGAGCGCTCAAATAAAAAGATTTTTCCCGTCATGTCGAGCAGCGCGAAACATCTCGGGCCTCACCCTTTTTATTCCACTCTCCAGTATGGCTATGGGAAAATCGTTTAACTCAGAATGACGGTTGCCAAGCGGTCTTTGGTTGCGAAAATGAACGGATAACTGCTAATCCTTGGCTCCCACTTTGGGGGTCAGAACACTGCGACTGAGAGGGCTTCGGGTGCTGAGCAGTCGAAGCAAAAACTTGCCTTTCCGTTTCAATTCAATAATATAGCGCGCGTTCGATTTTTAATGAGATCTGTTTTGTTAATAGTGAATAAATTTATCAAGAATCAAGAATCAAGAATCACATTTCAATTATATTTGATTTAGAAATAAAATCAAGTTTTTTTAATAATTTTCCGCGCCGCTCCCTAAGCTCCTTAGATTCCCTAAATTCCCTACTCTTCACGGTGGCACGCACCACAAAACCGGAGGTTTAGCATGAAAAAATTCTGTTCCGTTTTCGCACTTTTCTGCCTACTGTTTTTCGCAGTTTCCTGCGATTCAGGAATCAAATTTGAGAACCCGAATGACATAAACTCTGATGCCTACAATCCTGAAAGCAGCGAAAATGAAACCAATGATGAAGACACCGACCAAACCGACACAGAACAAGAAAACGAAAACAGTGACACCGAGCCTGACAACAGCGATTCCGAGCCGGAAGACACAGACACGGATGATCCTGAGGACGATACCGATTCAGGTGATACCGCTGATGAAGACTACACCGAAGATATCACCGATACAGGCACGGAAACCGGTGAAACGCGAGTTCAGGACTGCTCCGAGCTGCCCGAAAATGCACAGTGGAACACTGTTTCGGCGATAGTCCAGAGCTGGGACGGTGAAAAGTGGGTCCCGTCGTCAAAAACATCATTCAATCTGGAAGGAAGCGAGGACGAATGCCGCTTTAAATGCAGCACAAACTACGGCTGGGACGGCTCAAAATGCGATGCCGATACAAGAAATGTCTACTGCGATAACCTGCCGGAACACGCTCAATGGAATGACGGCGGCAGAAACGGCACTTTTGCCCAGACCTGGAACGGCGAAGTGTGGGTCCCGACTTCCCACGACGCGGTTTACAGCAAAACTCCTGCTGAATGCGGATTTATCTGCGTTACTGGTTATGTCTGGGACGGCTCACAGTGCGACACCGCACCTACTCAGAGCGCAAACTGCACGGGGCTTCCTTCTGGAGCTGAGTGGAACACGGCTTCAAGCATAACCCAGACCTGGGACGGTGAAAAATGGGTTCCCGAATCAACTGCCGGTGTTTACAACACGACAGCCAGCACAACGGAATGCCGCTTTAAATGCAAAACCAATTACACATGGAGCGGTTCATCCTGCGTTGCGAACACAAAAGTTTCTCCCTGCATGAACCTGCCCGAAAACGCGCAGTGGAATACAGTAAACAGCATCACGCAGACTTGGAGCGGAGAAGAGTGGCAGCCTTCAACAACCGGAACTTACAACACGACATCTTCGACAACTCAGTGCAGGTTCAAATGCAACACGAACTACACTTGGAACGGTTCAATCTGCGCGGCAGACACAAAAGTCGGCAAATGCCCTTCAAAACCGGCAAATACAGTCTGGAACGACGGCGGAGCAAACGGCACATTCACCCAGACTTGGAACGGAGAAGACTGGATCCCTGCAAGCTATGACTCGGAATACAGCCTGACAGCAGGCATCTGCCGCTATAAATGCGATACCGGCTACGCATGGAATAACGGCGTATGCGAAACAGCTTCGACAAGAACCGCCGCTTGCCAGTCAAAGCCTGCGAACACTGAATGGAACACGGTTTCAGAAATCACGCAGACATACACCGGTTCAGGCTGGCAGCCTTCAACCACACCAGTTTACAACGAAACTCCGAGCGAAAGCGAATGCAGATACAAATGCGCATCGGGATACAACTGGAACGGAAATTCCTGCACAAATCAATCGCCTTCAGGCACGCTCACTCTCGGCAACATCTGCACAGGGCAGACATCGTGCTACAACGCATCATCCTCAATGACCTGCCCGACCTCGTCGAGTGCCGATTTCTTCGGGCAGGATGCACAGTATGCAGCTCAGGGAATATGCACACCACAGAGTTTCACAGTTCAGACGATTTCATCACAAAAAGTCGTCCTTGACAACAATACTGGTTTGATGTGGCAGCAGACGATCGCGCCTTCGACTTACATTTGGGACAAAGCCGTTTTATACTGCAACAATCTGCCTTACGCAAGTTACACAGACTGGAGAGTGCCGACACCGAACGAACTTCTGACTATCGTTGAGAACAGCAAGTATGATCAGGCAATCGACACGACCTATTTTCCTAACACCCCGGGCAGCTATTTTTGGTCTTCCTCTACCTACGCCTCCAATACTAGCTACGCGTGGGGCGTGCTCTTCGGCTACGGCTATGTGTACGGCAGCTATAAGACAGGCGACAGCTATGTGCGTTGTGTGAGAGGGGCAGCCTTGCCGACAGGATCTTTTACATCCACGACAGTTCAAGGTAATGTCATTGTGACAGACACAGAAACCGGACTCATCTGGCAGAAAACTTATGTGTCGGGCAAAACCTGGCAACAGGCTCTTTCCTACTGCGAAAGTCTGACTTATGCAGGATATTCCGACTGGCGGCTTCCAGACAAAAACGAACTCGCTTCGCTTATAAATTATGAAAAATATAACCCTGCATCAGATTTTCCTGATATGCCTTCACAATATTTTTGGTCTTCCTCTACCTACGCCGGCTATACTTACTACGCGTGGTACGTGAACTTCAACGACGGGAATGTGGACAGCAGCAATAAGACAGACAGCCGCTATGTGCGTTGTGTGAGGTAAGTATCCGTGACCGCATTTTACGAGCGCAGCGAGTTATTTTCGCCCGCCCTTTTGAAGGGGGCGGGCGCTTGGCTCCCACTTCGGGGGAGCTGCCGCAAAGCGGCTGAGAGGGCATCCCGCCGCAGGCGGGTCGAAAATTTTTAATTTTTTAGGAGATACAAAATGAAAAAACTTTTTCTCGTTTTCACTTTGATTTTCAGCGTTATGTCGCTTTACGGCGCACCGAGACCTATTCAGCCTGTTCAGGCTCAACCAACGCAGAACCAGCAACCGGCGGCTCAGCAGCAAGCGGCACAGCCTAAAACCGTTGTCGCGAAATCATACAGTTTCGCAGAAGAGCTCATCGAGATTCCTCTCAAGCCTTTTGAAGCGCAGAAAATCGCCGATTCGGACCTGATGAACATGAATCCGCAGCTACTTAAACTTTACGAAAACGCCGTGAATGCGGAAAAACAGGCGAACGCTTTCAGCAATCCGGCTTCTGTAATCAAAGCATGGACGGAAGTCAGCAAAATCACGCAGCAGAATCCGTTTCTTTACCTCGCTACGGCAAGGCTTAACGAATGGAAAACAGTTGTTGACCTTTTCAACAAGCATCAGGCAAGTTTGGACAAGATAAAAATGCTCCTTTCAAGCACCCTTCTCTCCGACGAGCAGAAAACAAACCTCATCATGCAGCATCTTGAGGAATTCGGCCTCAGTTTCGGAACGCAGGAGACCCTGAATCTTGTCGAAAAGACGGCAATCCCGCAGAACGCGAACTTTCAGGCAAAAATAAAGGAGACAAAGCAGAAACGCTGCGAGAAAAATTCGGGCAAAGACTGCTTCGACTGCGGTGTCTCCGCTCAGGCTGAAAAAGAAAGATTCGAGCTTTTTGAAAAAGCATGCGGACTCAGATTCCAGCCGGGATGCGAGGAAGTCAACAAAATCAAAGCCGCGCAGGATGCTGAAAAAGCAAGGCTTGCGGCCGAAGAAAAACGCAAGGCAGACGAGTTTGCAAAACGCACTTTTGTTTTTCAGGATGAGCCGGTCAACGTGATAAAGCCTTTTGTTTTAGGCACAGTGAGCGAGCAGGACATACTGAATGCTGACCCGAAAGTGCTGAAAATGTTTGAAGATATGGTGAACAAAGAAAAACAGCCCGAAAACGTGAAAACACCCGGTGCAATGATCGTTGCATGGGAAGAAATAACAAAAATCACCGAGAAAAACCCCTTCCTGCAGGCTGCAACGCAGAGACTTGCCGAATGGAGGGCGTGCCTCGAAAAACTTGAGAAATACGAAGCTAAATCGGCTGAAATGAAAAAAGTAGAAGCAGATCAGTCGCTTGCCGTAAACTACAGGACCGCTTTCGCAGTGAATTATCTTAACGAATTCGGCATTTCGTTCGGAACAACCGAAGTCGTAAAAGCGACAGTCTACAACAACGAAATAACATACAGCGAAGCACTCACCACAAAAATCAAGGAAATAAGAAAGCAAAGATGTGACCTCAATGCCGCACTCGACTGCCAGACTTACGGTCTTAAACACGCAGCAAACGATGCTGAAAAAGCAGCATACCTCAAAAAAGCGTGCGACCTTGGCCGCAAAGCGGCATGTTCAGGCGAACAGGCGGCCGCAGCGGAAGCAGCTCCCGTTGCAAACACACAGCCGCAAGTCGCGGAACAGCCCAAAGAACCCGAAAAACCGAAAGAACTTACCGAAGAAGAAAAATACAAAAAAGAACTCAATGATGCAGGGCGCAGAACAAGACTGATTGCCGGATCAACCACACTCGTTGCCGGAGTAGTCATCGGTGCACTCGGCGGAGTCTCACTCTACGGCATGAGCAAAGCTAAAAAAGACCGCGACGGATATCTCGACTCATATAACCACAGCGAAACTCAGGAAGAGATGGATCATTTCCGCAAAAAAACGAATGATGCCGACAGCAAACGGAAAACATACATGATTTTAGGCGGAGTCGGAATCGGTGTCGGAGTCGCCTTAATTGCAACCGGAATCACATTCTACAGCATCGAATTCAAAGACGAAAAAGAAGTTAAGAAAAAATACAACGTCTCCTTCGGCGCAAGCCCGATGGACGGAACTCTTCAATTTGCAATTAACTGGTAGACGTGACCTGACACGTCCAAACGTATTTTGTGGAGGCAAAAATGAAATTCAACTCTTTGATTTTATTGCTCGTTTCGTTGTTCGTTCTGTTTTCCTGCGATTCCGGGATCAAATTCAACAATCCGAACGACATAAATTCAGACGCATACAATCCAAGCGACACAGAAGCAGACACCGACGATGACAGCGACAAAACTGACACGATATCAGAATACGACGAAGATAAAACTGACACGGTGTCAGGAAATGATGAAGAAGAAACCGACACTTCCGTGCCAGACGATGACACCGATACAACTCCGGCTGATCCCTGTGATCCAAATCCGTGCAACAGTATCGAAAATTCGACTGGCGACTGCACTGTCAACGGCACAGGCTATATCTGCGGCTGCAATACGCACTACACATGGGTAGACTCACTCTGTAAGGCGGAAGAGCGGGCTAAACCATGCACCGGAAAACCGGAGAACGCAAGCTGGAATACAGCTTCACAGATAAAACAAACATGGAACGGTGAAGACTGGTATCCATCTACTGCAGGTGTTTACAACACAAATGCAAGTACAACGGAATGCAGGTTCAAATGCGATACAGGCTACAACTGGAATGGCTCAGCCTGCGTTTCAGGCGGCTCGTCACTTCCTGAATGCAGCGCGTCGTCAGGCACACCGTGCAAGGATTCGTCAAGCGGCCTCATCTGGTCGGCAAAGGCATCAAGCAGGATGACTTGGAGCAACGCAGTTTCGTATTGTGACAATCTGACAGAAGGCGGCTATTCAGACTGGCATTTACCGAATATTGACGAGCTCAAAACGCTTTTGATAGCAAACAGAGTAACAAGCAACTGTGCAGTAAGCGAAGCAAACAACTGCTTGTCTTACAGCAGCTGCTGGAGCTGCTCGACCTGCACGCAGACAGGCACTCAGTCATCAAGCGGAACAAGGTGTTCTGATTGGGGAACTTCATACAGCGACGGCAGATACAGCAAATTCGGAGAAACCGGCGGATTCTGGTCTTCCTCTACTCAATCAGATAATACAGGTTACGCATGGCGCGTGGATTTCGGCTACGGAAGCGTGTACAGCCTCGATAAGACTGACAGCCGCGATGTCCGTTGTGTGAGGTAGCCCGTTACGCAAAACAAAATCCCCTCAATCTCTCTGCGGGTTCGCAAACCGGATCCGCGGAGGAATTTTGTCCGTTGTGTAAGGAATTAGGAATAATAAAATTTTCAATAATTTCTCCCCCCCATTTCCGTTTTGAGATGGCGAAACGGCAATGCACTTCTCCTGTCGCCGCTTCGACAAGCTCAGCGACCGCCAGCTTCCCCAAAATGGGAACCAAGAATTGCAGGCGAGCCGCCCGCACTCCGACAAGTTCACAAATTCCTCAGAATTTTTCAATCAAAGATTTGTTTTAAGAATCTTTTTCTTTCACTTCCGAACAGACGTTTTTATCCGCGATTTCTTTCGCATTTTTACTGCTGATTGTCTTTGCACCTCGTTTTTCCAGAGATTTTCTCGCATCCAAAGCGACTTCTGCACCAGAAACGGCAACCTGTGCACTTTGTTCAAGATTTTCCGGATTTTCGTTTTTAGAAATTTCAGTCGCAGAAACTTCTGCGAGCATGTTCAGAATCAGTTCGACATTTGTCATGTTGTCTCGCAGATTTTCTTTTTTCAAACCTTTGAAATCCTTGTATTCTTTCGCGCTCATTCCAGCCCATGTGCGGTACATTAGATCGGTCAGCATTGCATATTCCCGTCCTGCCTTCACTCCGGATCTGTCCCATTCATCAGTCAGAGCTTTCCGAACTTCGATTGATTTCAGCCTTTGATTGATCCAGCTTTCACTATAACCAAGATTACGGTAAAACCTGATTGCCCGATCTATCGCAAGTTCAGGATCAGAGGCTTCATCAATAATCTCACTCCCAACTTTTGAAAGCCATACTTTGAAAGGCTCTGCTTTTTTGCTCGGAATTGACTGAATCAGCCTTAAAATCTGCTCTACATCACCGACATCGGTCAAGCGCATTTTGCCGTCTGCTGCAGGAAATTTCAACTGGTGACAATTTGTCACCGTTTCATTTCCTTCTTCTTTTAAACGCTGTTTCAGTTTGTTCCAATACTTGCGGACACGCAGAAAATCATCGCTTTCCGTCAGCACGGCAATCACATCCACGATAGAAAAATACCACTTTTCATTCTCGGAATCCCATGCTGCTCTAACTTGGCTGTCGCCGAAGAACTGTGTTTTACTCTGCAAAGCATGATTCGTGTTGATTTCTTCCATTTTTGCCTCTTCTTTAACAATAAAATAAACTAAAACACAAAAATATGATAGAAAAATTTGTTTTTAATGTCAAAATATTTTTAATGATAAATTTATATTGTGCAAAAAGCTAACACAAACAATAGTTACAACTGAGTGTAATGATAAAATCCAGAAGTTCTGCAGGACTATTCTACAATTGTGCAACTTGGAATTGCACAATTTCAGTTGAAAGAACTCGGCGAAAGAACCAAAAAATAATCCTTAATTTTCCTCACATTTCCGTTTTGAGACGGCGAAATGGCAACACTGCCCTCTCAGTCGCCGCTTCGACAAGCTCAGGAACCTCAAAAAATAAGAATCAGCAATTTGACGCTTTTACCGGCATCACTGGCAAAGGCCGCTGATTTTACTAATTATTTCTTCGATTTTCTGAATGTTTTCAGCTTTGAATTTTATCGTGCTTTCCCCTTGGAAAGAACCTTCGTATTTGTCGAGAAATTCAAAAAGAGCATCCATACTTTTCGGAATGAACGAGGCTCCCAGAGTTATCGTAAAATCGTGTCTGCCTACTGAAATAGCGGCTGCTCCGCACTTGATAGCCAGAATTTTTATGTAAGTCAGATTGATAAGATTTTCAGTCTCTTCGGGGATTTTTCCGAACATTTCAAGAAGAGTATCTTTCACCCAGTTGAGTTCGTCAGCCGAGCGCAAGTCTGCTATTTTCCTGTAAAATCCCATTCTGACTTCTGTATCTGCAATGTAGCTTTCAGGGATATTCGCGTTCAGATCGGTCGAAATTTCAAACTCGTTTTCGATATGCGGAGTTCCGTTTTTAAGTTCGTCGATACGGTCTTTCAGCATCTCGAGATACATGTCGTAACCCACACCCTTGAGTTTTCCGGACTGGCTTATGCCCAAAATGTTGCCGCCGCCGCGAATATTGAGGTCTTCCATCGCGACATCGTAGCCGTGACCAAGTTTATCGAAGCGCTTGATCGTCGAAAGCCGGGCATAGGATTCCTGCGTAAGATTGTTGAGATTGGGAACAAAAAGATAAGCCTTGGCTTCTCTGTTCCAGCGTCCTACCCTACCGCGGAGCTGGTAAAGCTGCGCCATTCCGAACATATCGGCGCGGTTGATGATTATTGTGTTGACAAGCGGAATGTCGATTCCCGATTCAATGAGCGAAGTTGCGAGAAGAAGATCATAATCGCGGTTTACAAATGAAACCATCACTTTTTCAAGCTGCTCAGGCTCCATCTGGCCGTGTGCGACCGCGATTCTGAGGTTCGGAATAAGCTGCTGCAACCTCAGTTTTATGTCATTAAGTCCTGCGACGCGGTTGTGGACGAAGTAAACCTGGCCGTCACGCGCAAGTTCGGCAAGGATCGCGTCCTTGATGATCTCCTCGCTGTATTCAAGCACGAAAGTCTGGATATTTTTCCTGTCGCTCGGCGCGGTTTTGATGAAAGAGGACTTTCTTATGCCGAGAAGCGACATCTGAAGCGTTCTCGGAATCGGTGTCGCAGTCATCGAAAGGGTCGCGACATCGCGCTTCATCTCCTTGATCTGCTCTTTGTGGGTGACTCCGAAACGGTGCTCCTCGTCGATAACAAGAAAGCCTAAATCGCGGAATTTCACATCCTTTCCGAGAAGTCTGTGAGTGCCGACAAGAATATCTATTTTGCCGTTTTCCAAATCGTTAAGTATTTGTTTTTGTTTGGATTTATCGTAAAGACGGGAAAGCATTTCAATTCGGACGGGAAGTTTCGCGAAACGCTCCTGAAAAGTACGCAGATGCTGGAAAGCAAGAACTGTCGTGGGAGCAAGGACCGCCGCCTGTTTCCCGTTTGCCACAGCTATCATGCAGCCGCGCATCGCGACTTCTGTCTTACCGAAACCGACATCGCCGCAAAGAAGCCTGTCGGTGATCTCGTGCCCTGCAAGATCGGCCTCAAGTTCATGGATAGAACGCGCCTGGTCTGGAGTCTCGCGGAAAGGAAAATCCCTCAAAAACTCGTAGTAAAGCGGCGTATCGACCTTCATCGACTCGGCTCTTTCGACACTTCGCTGCGCGTAAAGCTCCAGAATCGCAGCCGCGACTTTCTCGATTTCGCGCTGAACTCTGTTCATCGTCTGCTGCCAGAGCGCCGTTCTGATGGAGCTTATTTTCGGAAAAACACCCTCTTCCCAGCGGTAGCGGTAGACGTAGTGCATGTTGTAAACCGGAATGTAGATCTTATCCTCGTTCTCGTAGCGGAGCTGAAGGCAGTCGGTTCCCTTCATGCTGACGGTTCCTTCGTAAACACCGACTCCGAACTTGTAATGAACGACGAATTCGCCCGGTTTTAGCGAATTGAGTTCAAATATTCTGTTTTCAAAATATTCTTCATGTTTGATTTCTTTCTTTTTATTTTTTGAAACAGATAATTTGAATATTTCAGACGAAAGGAATGCTGTTCCAAAATCCGGGACAGAGATGATTTCATCAGGAGCGAACCATTCCTTTTTGTCGACAAGAAAGACATTGTCGTAGTCGAGTTTCAGCGGAAGCGAGTCGATTTCAACTATCGGGATATCATTTTTTTCGCCGATCTCCTTTAGGACATCTATTTCATTCGGCTTGACAAAAACGACCAAACCGCAGTTTTCCTTAAACAATTTATTGATGACAAAAGCGGGATCGTTCTGAAGTTTCTGAGGAACCGCCTTATGTGTTACAGGAAACTTGTCTATTGTTTCGGCTGAAGAAAAGAACGAGCTTACTTCGATATCGAACTCTCTTTTTTCATCTAAAAAGCAGCTTTTTATTTCAAACGGAATGAAATGTCCTTCTTCAATTCTTTTTTTTCTTTCCGTATCAATTTTCTTAAAATCATCCTCGACATAAGTCTCGGCTTTCAATTTTTCGAAGCGGACAGTTTTCGCCTTGAAGCGCGAATAAATTGTTCCGTCTCCGGCGATGAGCGGAAAGATGTCCCACTTCGGCAGAGTTCCTGACGAAACAAGCTCTTCGGTTTCAAGAAGCTGCTGAGTCGAAAGGTTTTCCGACTTTTCCTCAAGCACTTTCTGCCAGTCTTTGCGGAGAATTTCGGGAAACATAAGCTGCGGAACGGTGATTTCGTCGAGAGGTTTTCCGTTTCTCTGGTTCGAAAACCAGAAAAGCGAGATGTTTTCAAGTTCCTCGTCGAAAAATTCAAGGCGGACACCCTTCCCCGGAATGAAAACGCCGATATCGATAATGTCGCCTCTAACCGCGAATTCGCCTGCGTCGCGGACGATCTGGACCTTCCTGTATCCGAGTCCGGCAAGCGATCTGGCGACATCCGAGATCCTGTAGTAAGAGTTCTTTTTGAAGTTGAGTTCTGCCGAACTGTCGGGGAGAAAAAGCCTTCCGCCGAGCGGTGTCGTAACAATGACATCGGGATTCGAGCCTATTTCGGCATACGCTTTCTGGGCATCGCCCTCTTCGCCGCTCCTTTCAAGCAGGAGAAACTGCGGTGCAAAAAGGAGAGTTTTGAGCCGGAACGCAGACAAAGCCGAAAAAAGAGCAGAAGCATCCCTGAAATTCGGCATTTCAACGATCAACTTTCCGTATTTATTGAACAAATCGACTGTAACCACCGGAAAAGCATCCGGCGAAGTCTCGATAAACTGAGTCATTCCGCGCCCTCAAAACAACTTGGCGCGCGATTTTAAGGAAAAGCTAATGAAAAACAAGATTTCGTTCTTGTCGATTCGCCGCCTCTCGATATTTCGACAAAAAATTGGCGGCGTCGAGAAAAACGAGAGGCGGCGTCGACAAAATTATTGCTTTTCTTCGCGCAGGAACCATAATTTATGGCCATTTTTGATGCGGGGATTGTTTTGAGTATCTGCGGCTGCGGCGTAACTTTTTCACTTTTGAGCGATGAAAACACGAGAGTTGATGCTCTTGTGTCCTCTATTCTCGGCCTTTCAAGAACGCAGGTGCAGAAAAATATCAAGAATGAAAACCTCACGCTGAACGGAAAAATTCTCACAAAAAGCAGTTTTTCCAAATTCTCTAGAGGTGATGTTTTCGAATTCGAGGCAGATGCACCCGAGCAGCTTTCAGCCGAACCCGAAGATATTCCGCTAGACATAGTTTTCGAGAACGATGATTTTCTAATAGTCAACAAACCGGCGGGACTTCTGGTACACCCAGGAAACGGTCATCCGAAAGGCACTTTGCTCAACGGTTTGGTTAACCACTTGAATTTACGTGACAAATCAAAAGACAACCCAAATTTCCGTGCGGGGCTTGTCCACAGGATAGACAAAGACACTTCCGGGCTTCTCGTAGTTGCGAAAAACGAAAAAACTCTGACGGAGCTTCAGGAAAAATTCTCGCGTCACGACATTGTCCGCGAATATACCTGCATCGTCTGGGGAAAGCTGAAAGATACGAACGGAACTGTCGAAACCTTTCACGGCAGAGACCCGAAAAACCGTCTCAGATTTTCTCCGAATGTTACAAACGGCAGAAAAGCGGTAACTCACTACGAGGTCGTAACGGAATTCAAATACGCTTCATTGCTCAAAATCACGCTCGAAACAGGCCGTACCCACCAGATCAGAATGCACATGAACTATCTCGGACACCCGATTCTGAATGATGAACTTTACGGCGGTTTGCGCAAGTCTCCCGATCCGGTGCTCAACAAACTTCTTGCAGCTTCAGGAAGACAGCTCCTGCACGCCGGAACCCTGGGATTTACTCTTTCAGGCAAAGATTTCATTTTCAAAACGCCGCTTCCGGAAGATATGAAAACGATAAAAAATTATCTCGAAAATATTTCATTTACACAAGTTTAGGAGGATCGCATGGCAAGAACAGCTCTTGTTTTAGAAACTAACCCCGTCATCACGGAAAGGTATCTCGACTACACTCACGATTCAGACTGGCGCATAATGCTGAAAGACACTCTGAATGATTTCCTTGAAAAACTCCAGCATGAAAAATTCAATCTCATCGTGGCGGAAGAATCGCTTCTGCCGCAGGGAATAATACAAATGATGAAGTCGACAGGAATTCCGTTTCTTCTTGCCACGAACAATAAGAATCCGGAAATCCCGACTTTGCCGAGGAACTTCAACCGAACGGAATTGCTTACGGTTTTCGGCAGATTAGTACCTGAGACCCAGGCTGATCCGGAAATCGAAGATTTTGAAAAGGAAGATACCACAATAAACGATCTTCTTTCCGGTCTTGAAGACGAAGAAGAAACTTTCGAACTTTCTTCCGATGCTGTAGTCACCGAACCGGAAAAACCGCTTGAAGAAGAAAAAAAGAACGAACCGGAAGATTCTGTCTCGGATTTCTTCGGAGACGGCGAACTTTTCAGCGACGAAGACAAAACTCCTGAAACACCTAACGAAGAAAAGAACTTATTCAATACTATCAAACCTGCAACAGAGGTTTCGGAAAACAAAAAGAGCAAAACTTTCAATTCGCCTTCATTCAACAACAGAGATATAGACAGTTTTATCAATTCTCTGTCTCTCGACAAAGAAGATGGAAAAACCGCCTTTGAAAAAATTATGGAGGAAGAACCAACTCTTGAACAAAAAGTTGAAACACATACAAACGACAAGGGGTCCGATTTACTTTTCGGGAATCAGGATGACAATGAATCCCCAACTGACAGCGCCGACAAATACCAGCCGGAAACAACTAACGTGACCGCAAATCCGCTTCAAAACGAAGTCGAACTGGAAGATAACGCTGAAAAAAGTACCAAAACCGGGCTTTCCGACGATGCGATAAAGGCTGAAGTGTCGGCATGGCTTGAAAAAAATGCTCGGAGCATAATCAAGGAAATCGTAATGGAGCAGCTCGCCTCGCTTTCAGGGAAAAATAATGATTAAACGGGTAGTCTCCCTCGACATAGGAATGAAGTTCATCGGAGTCGCCGCGACAGATCCGACATGGAATTTCCCTGTAATAATCGGCACTTTGAAGCGAAAAGACTCGATAAAGGACGATTTGAAAAGACTTGGTGAAATGCTTGATTTCGATATCGCAGCCTTTGCCATCGGTTATCCGATGCAGAGCAACGGCGAGGAAGGTTCGTTCATGCCTGTTGTAAAAGGATTCGAGCGAAGACTAAAGGAAATTTACGCAAATATCCCTTTTTTCGGAGTAGACGAATATTTCTCTTCGAAAGAAGCGGTCGAAATAAAAAATGTTAAATCTAAAAACTACCGCGAAAAAAAGCGCTCAGGCGTGATAGATTCGACGGCGGCGGCCGTTATCCTCGAAAGATTCATGGATTCGGCCGATTTCAAAAAACTGAAGGAAAGTTTTATGGAGAATTGAAATGGAAAAACTCAGCGGAAAAGAAAAAAAGTATCTGCGCGGTCTTGCCCATGCGTTGAATCCGGTCGTTCTCATCGGAAGAAACGGCTACACGGAACAGGTCGCTTCTCAGATCGACGAGGCTCTGACAGCTCACGAGCTGATAAAAATCAAATTCATCGATTACATTGACGAAAAAAAAGAGATCGCAGCAGAAATCACCGAAAAGCTGAAATGCGAATGCTGCGGCTCGATCGGGCACACGTTCATTTTCTTCAGGCAGAATAAAGAACCTGAGAAGAGAAAAATAGAGTTTTAATTTCTTTTTTGCCGGTAGCCGTTTGAGTAAGTTTCGTTTTCTCATATTTGTTTTTTTGATCTTCATGACTTCGGTGCTTTTCGGCGCGGATATAGTCGAAGAAGTCGTCTGGGAAAGTCCCCTTAACTATTCCGACTTCGCCAGACTTGTAAAAATCAAGGAAAACGAACCTCTTTCAATCAAAAAAATCAGGCGGACGGTGAAACTGCTCTACGCTTCAAAAAAGTTCGAAAAAATTGATGTCTTCTCAGAAAAAACAGGAAACGGCAAAGTTAGAATCAAGATTAAGGCAAAACCTCAGCTCATCATCAAAAAAATAAAAATCAAAGGAAACTACCATCTGACCGACAGGGAACTGAAACTTGCTTCCGGCATCGGGCTCAATTCGCTTTATTTTGAAGCCAATACCGAGAAAATCAAAGAAGAAATCGTCTACTATTACCGTGAAAACGGCTATTTTTCAGTTGTGGTCAACCTTTCGACTGAAAAAATATCACCGACAGCTGTCAAAATGATGATAGAGGTGAACGAAGGACCGCAGGAAAAAATAAAAAAATTCGTTCTCAACGGGAAATTCAACAAAACCGAGTTCAAAAAGCTGAAATTCGACCTTGAAGCCGCTTTCAAAGGACGTCCCTACACAGACAAAAACATTACCGAAATCGAATATTTCGTGACTGACCGTTACAAAGAACAGGGTTATCTCAACATTTCTGTTTCATCAGACAAGCGCAAAAACGGAACAGTCGCGCTGAAAGTCAACAAAGGAAGCCATTTCTCGATAAATGTCGAAGGAGCCTACTGGTTCTCGCCTGACACCGTTACAAAAGTTATCAAAGATGTTCCGAACTACCATTTTGACACAGTCGGAATCCAGAAAAAGCTCGAGATACTTTATCAGGCCTACGGTTTCCATGATGCCGAAATAAAAGCCGAAATCCTTGAAAAGACCATTTCCGGCGAGGCTTTCAGCACAATCAACATCAAGATCAAAGAAAACGAGCGGCGCTTCATCAACGAGATAGTCATCAACGGTGCCGGAAACGAAAAGAACAGAAAAATCGTCACGAAAAGGCTTAGCGACTTTATCGGCGACAGGATCGACGAAGAGAATTTTCCGCTGATTATGATAAACAGGACAACTACCGGCGGCGGATATATCGATTCTGACGGAAAAAGGGAACAGACTCTCAAAGACAGCAGGAAAGACAAGATCGTACGCCCCGATTCACCTCACGCAATACCAAAGGCATATTTGGAAGAAATACGTGAAATTACTGAAAAAATCTATCAAAATGACGGCTATGCGGATGTCGAGGTAGGAAACGCGCAGATTATAGACAAAGACGGCAGACTCTCGCTGAATATCGATGTTTCCGAGAACACGCAGTACTTCCTTTCGGGGGTTGAGGCCTACTCAGGTGACGAGAAACTCGACAAAGATATGAAAAAGAAGATAAAACTGCCGAAACCGGTACCGTTCAACGAGAGGATTGTCCAGGCTTATCAGAAAAGGATAACTGATTTTCTCACCGACGAAGGATATATTTTCCAGCTTGTGACACACGAAGAAAGAACCGAAGGAGACAAAGTTTTCCTTTCGTTCCATGTTGAATATCTCTTCAAAGTCAAAATCACCGAAGTCGTCATCGCGGGGAACTACCTGACTACGACATGGGTCGTGCGCCATATCCTCCGCATCGATCCAGGCGATGTTCTTGACGGAGATTCCTTCCAGTACAGCCGCAGGAATATGCTTCAGACCGGTATTTTCCAATCAGTCGACATTGATTTCATCGACCCCGAATTTCCGAACGAAGAGAAAGATCTTGTCGTCACAGTAAGCGAATCGGAGCGTTTCAGAGTTTCGCCTGGTGTCGGAATAAGCACGGACGAAGGTATCAGGGCTATCGGCACATTCGAGTGGAAAAACATGGCGAAATCGGGCGTTTCGTCGAAAATCAGTCTCAAAGTTTCAAGAAAAATCGAATTTTTTATGAATGACCGCTTCAGAAAATACTACTCCGAGGACTTCACGGACTGGCAGCGGACCGAAAGGAAAGTCAATCTGACGTTCCTTTTCCAGGACACCTACATTCCGAAAGTTCCGCTTTCTGCGCAGATTGACGCGTTCCACGTCCACGACATAAGAAGCAACGGCGGACTTCCATACATGATCGATAAAAACGGTCTTTACTTTAGTATCTTCCGGCGTTTCAGCAACCGTTACTTCATTTCTACAGGTGTTGAGGTCGCATACCGGTACGAGAAGGACTATGAGGTCGATGAAGGCGGCGACGTCAGCTACGAAATTCTGCAGAGACTTGTCATTTCACCCGAAATCAGAGGCTATATTGACTTCCGGGATTCTCTTTTCTTCCCGACAAAAGGGTGGAAACTTTCCCTCAGATACCAGAACACCTCATCTGTAGCCGGTGACACAAATCAGTATTCGCTCTTCGAAGGCAGTCTTGCGATATATATTCCGCTCCATTACAGAACCAATTTCGCAGGCGATATCATATCGACAGACAGACTGATTTACCACGCTTTCCTTTCTTCTGCGTTCCTTCTTCCGCACTCCGGTGAACTCTCGTCAGACGATGTCCTGAAACTTGGCGGCAACACAACAATGCGAGGATTTTACACGAACGAGCTGCTTCCGATAGACATGAAAGGAGAAATGGCAGAAGGCAAATTCTACATGTATTTGCGTAACGAACTCAGGGTAAAAATAGTAACTGACCTCTATTTCATAGGGTTCTGCGACATCGGAAACCTCTGGGAGGAAGTAAGTCATGTCGGTGAAGGCGAACTTTTCCGCTATGCTTCCGGCGGCGGGCTGCTCTACGCTTCGCCTATCGGCTCGATAACAGCTCAGGCCGGATTCAATCTGAAACCACATGAAGGAGAAAACACATGGACGATTCATGTATTCCTTTCAACGCTGTAAAAGCGGCTGTCATATTTATTTTACTTGCATTTTCTTTAATAATCATATCGTGCGGGAATGAATCGCAGATTAATTTCTGCAACGGAGTTATCATCTCTGTCGCAGGAAGAGCCGAAGACGATTTATACATCAAAAGCTCTTTCAACAACTGGTCTTTTTCGACTCCGATGACCTACAAAGACGGAATATGGAGCGTTGAACTATTTCTCGCTCCCGGCAGCTATCCCTACGAGTTTTTCTCGGCAAAAACATCCAAACGTTTTTTAGATAATGCCAATCCTCTCACGATGTTCGACAAAGACATCCGTTACAGCAAGCTCGTTGTAAAAGACTGCCGCTACCCGACAGTTGAACTTGCCGGACGCCCTGAAATAAACGGGAAAAACATAAAGTTCCAGATAAAATTCACCCCTGGAATATCAGGTAAAAACCCTGATTTCAACAAATCCGAAATATTGCTCGGAAGAGAAACGGCCGACTATTCTTTTGACAAAAAAACAGGAATAATCTCAATAGATTACGAAGCAAAAGATTTTGACAAATTCACTTGGTTCTTCAGAATTTTCGACAGTGACGGTTTTGCGGCGGAAGTTCTCACCGTACCGGTCTGGATCGAAAAAAAAGAGTTTGACTGGACAGAAAACGCATTCATTTATCAGCTTATGACAGACCGTTTCAGCAACGGCGACAAAAGCAACGATGACCCGCTTCCGGCCATTGATGAAAAGGCAAACTGGCAGGGGGGCGATTTTCAGGGAATCATTGACAAAATCGACGACAACTACTTCACAGACATGGGTGTTAACGTCCTCTGGATAAGCTCTCCCGTTGCAAATACCGAAAATCCAGGCAAAGGAATGGGAGGCGACACCAGATACTACGCTCCTTACCACTCATACTGGCCTGTTGCGACCGGCTGGACGAACGAACTGCATCTTCCAGGACTTGATTCGCCGATCGAAAAGCACTTCGGAAGCGAGGAAAAACTCCACGAGCTCATTCAGAAAGCCCACAAAAAAGGGATCAGGATCATGTTCGACTTCGTGCCGAACCACGTTCACACCGACTCATACCTCTGGAAGACATACAAAAACCGCGGATGGTTCAACATGGCGGAAAAAGGATTTCCAAAAAATTCAAACGGCGGCTACACATGCGGCTGGGAAAAACCTGTTGAATGCTGGTTCACAGACTATTTAGCCGACATAAACTACGAGAACAACGATGCTACCGAAGCAGTGATAAACCACCTGATCTGGATGATTCAGGAGTTTGACATTGACGGACTGCGCCTTGACGCGATAAGACTCATGAAGATCGATTTCACCTCCTCTCTTAAAACGGCGATCCAGCGCAAAGTCACGACGACCGGCATTCTTTTCTACATGATCGGCGAAACTTTTACAGGGGATATGGGTTGGAAAGAAATCGGCGACTACCTTGGAGAGAGCAAGCTCGACGGGCAGTTCGATTTCCCTCTTTACCATCACATCGTGCGGACTTTTCTGCTTCAGAGCGAAACAATAGAAACTTTTGCGGAGTTTCTCAAAACCAACGATTACCGCTACCAGAACGATTTTTACAAAGGCTCGATTATGGGCAATTTCATCGGAAATCACGATGTGGCAAGGGCTTTGAGCCTTGCGAACAAGGATTTTGACGGTGTTTCGTCGCAGGGAGGAGCTGAAGCCGACCAGAAGGTTTGGGAAAACTCTCCTGAGCTACCTGAAGAGGAGCTTCCGTTCAAGAAAATGCGCAACGCTTTGACGTTCATGTTCACCCATCCCGGAATCCCGATAATCTATCAGGGTGACGAATTCGGAATGCCGGGCGCGAACGACCCTGACAACAGAAGAATGGCTCTTTTCGGCGACGATTTGAGTGAAAACCAGAAGAAAAACCTTGAACACACGCAAATTCTAGGCAAATTCCGTAAAGGCCATCCCGCTCTTGCAAAAGGAATAAGAAAAAACCTCATAGTAAAAGAAAACATCTACGCCTTTGCGATGAAGCATGAAAAAGAGACAGTCATAGCCGTTTTCAATAACGGGGAAGAAAGCGAAAAAGTGACGATAGACCTTGATGAAGCCGGCTTTAAAGGCGAAGCTGCAACTCTTTTTTCAGAAGAAAAAACCGAAACGAAAAAAAATAAAATCACGTTCGAACTCGAACCTTTCAGTTCGGAATTGATTTACGGGAGAAACGACACTATATAATCAGCTGTTTTTGATTTTTCAGAGGTAAAAATGGAAAGGATTTCAGTCCATCTCAACAATCCGGAACGCAGGGCGATAGACAAGACTGCAGCAGTACTCGAAAACGGAGAAGTCGTGCTTCTTCCCGGTGACACCTCCTATCTTCTGGCGGTGAAAATCGGCAAAAAAGGGGCGTTGGAAAAACTCAACCGCATAAAACAGAGCAAAAAAAGGAAGTTCTACTCCCTGATTTTCAAGGATTTGAGCGACATTTCGCGCTACGCCGACATCGACAACCGCCATTTCAGCCTGCTGAAACGCTGCCTTCCCGGAGCTTACACATTCATTCTTACAGCGAGCCGCGAAATCCCCAAAATCATGCTCGAAAACCGTAAAGAGATCGGAATAAGGATCCCCGAGAGCCGCTTTCTGAACGATCTTGTCGATGCTTTGGGCGAACCTATAGTCGTTTCGACCGCATCGAATGAGGACGGCGAGGAGTTCTGCGATCCTGATGAAGACGCTCCCGACTGGCTCGGTTTCGTCGATCTGCTGGTAAACGGCGGCTATATCGCAATGGATCAGACAACTATCGTCCAGCTTTCGGGCGACGAATACGAAATCGTCCGCGAAGGAAAAGGCGATACCGATATTTTTTAAGGAGGCAACAATGGATTTCATCGAACTCGCGAAAAAACGTTACTCTGTCAGGAGTTATTCGGACAAAAAAGTGGAAAAGGAGATCCTCGACAAAATTCTCGAAGCTGGAAACATCGCTCCGACCGCGAAAAACCAGCAGCCGCAGAGAATCTACGTCATTGAGGACGCAGCCCTGCTCGCAAAACTCGACACTCTGACTCCGTGCCGCTACAACGCGCCGACAGTTCTCATTTTCACCTACAATACCGACGAGGACTGGAAAAACCCGAATGAAGAAGGGATCCACGCCGGGATCGAGGATGTCAGCATCGTAGCGACCCACATCATGCTTCAGGCGGCTGAACTCGGACTCGGCACGACCTGGTGCAACATGTTCGGAAACACCGCGCTCGAAAAGGCGTTCGACCTCCCGGCAAACGAAAGATCGGTCCTCTTCATGGATCTCGGCTATCCGGCTGAAGACGCTGAACCTTCGCCCAGACACACCGAAAAGAAACCGCTGGAAGCAACAGTAAAATATTTGAAATAGGAGACCGGAATGAAAAGATCATCACTTGCCGCGGTTTTCGCTCTTTTGTTCCCGCTTCTTCTCTCCTCATGCGGAAAACAGCCGCCCACCCCCGCAACTGAAGCGCAGAAAATGATCGAAATGAAGCAGGAAGCGGAAAAGAAACTCAACGACTCAATCAAAACGATCGAAGAAAAGGAAAAGAAAGCCCTGGAAGATCTGTAACTCCGCGTCAGCATACCTTTTCCGTTTTCACAAAAGTCTTTTCTCGTCACGACCGGAATAAAGAATTCTTCGAATTTCCATGACATCGTCAACAACGACATACCACACGGTATAATTTTTTACATTGATTCTTCGGTATGGATGCTTTCGTTCTTTTGATGACGGCCAAACTGCGAAAGATTCAGGGTTTTCCAAACGTTTAAGGATCGCTTTTTCAATTCTTGAAACGGTATTTTCTGCGGCGATCGGGCTTAAAAGGGTATTTTGAATATAATCAACTATATTGATCAGATCTTCTTTTGCCAACGGAAGATAGCGTAACTTGTAGCTCATTATTTTGCCCTGATACGTGCTCGGACAGCACTAAAAACTTCATCGTGGGAGAGGCGTTCTGGAGTCTCTTCTGCCTGAATATCCGCAGCATCAAGTTTTGCCTCGATATTTTCGGTAAGGCTTTCGTACATGTCGAGACTCATCACCACCATAGAACCGTAACCGTTTTTTGTCAGAAAAACCGGCTCTTTCCTTGAAAAAACCAAACTCTCTATGTCAGAGAATTTGTTGCGAAGATCTGAAACTGGGCGAATTTGCATAATTTCCTCCTAAAAAAACAGAAAAATTATCAGTATTCTATCAAAATTTTATCAAAATTCAAGCTTTCGGTATATTGTCAGTGCAAAGTTTGCGCTTTCAAGCGCATAGTTTGAAGTGAGCTTATTTAAAAGCCGCCACGCAGCGCACCTTCCCTCCCCGCCGTCTGAGACAATAACAGCCGGGGAATTTTGATACTTATAGTCTGGGCATTGAAGTATTGTTAAAAAAAACACTTTATTACCAAATGATGTTGACTTAACCCGTTTCAAATTCTACAATAATTATTAGTCATATTCAATGCTTGCTGAATTGCTATTGAATACAAGAAAGGCTTAGTTAGATGCTTACGAGGAAAGATGGTCATGGAGAACAGATCTGATATTTATTATCAAATTGCCAATAGAAAGTTTATCGAAAATGAATATGGTAAATCACTATGGGTACAAATTAGCGGACATAAGGAATTAAACGGGGCTGATGCACTTTTTGGTCTGTTTTGATCAAAAAAAATAAAGTAAAGATGGTTTTTAAAAATTCTGATTGGGATGTACATATAGAAGATGGAGGACCAGGTTTTAATGGAAATACGTATTGTAGCAATTTGTTAAGAGATGGATTTGAGTCATTACTATATTACAGGGAATTTGATGATATACACAAGCCGTTTGTTGAACTTTCCCAAGAGTTTATTCTGCTTAATAATCTCTATTTTGATGAACAGAAAAAAACATATTGCGCAATACTTAAAGATGGTACTGCAGAGGAAGTGGTGCGCGTAAGTGGAGACGATACCTTTATTATAAAACTACCATATTTAACACGATATGCGGCTGCAAAACAGATGGCTGTTGTTTTATTTTATGATATCGAAATGAAATTTGATGTTGCTACAACAGAACTAGGGGTAAAAGAGTTTTCAGATAAACACAAAAACGAGAATGTGTTTTACCAAATATGGGGTAGCGATTTAATCATGCCCCAAAATGCGTATAGTGTTTTAAGAGGGAAAAAGATTATTTATCCAAGACCTGTTGAAACCTGTGGCTATTGGCCATTTGAAAAGGAAGAAGAGTTTGTGGATTTTGTAATCGGGCTTGATGAAAATTGCAATGAAAAATCATTCACATGTAATCCAGATAAATTGGCAGATTATTTCGGGAATAATCCTGACGCACCGCTTTATCTAACTCCGGTGTTCTTTAAAAGAGAAGTGCTTCAAAAGTATATTTTACAACCGAATTTGTATAATATTCGTGACGGGTATTTGGAATGTAAGGGGTTATGGGGAATTGAAATAGATAATCATCATAAAGATGTCATTTCAGTATATTTGGGTGATTTGGGACAGCATTTGTCAGACTATATTGGAAAAGCTTCAATATTGTTTCAGATGAAGGTATAAGTGCCACATCACTTAAAAGAGACTTTCTATGCATCCCAGCTGATTCAGATATGATCGATCATAAGTTTAATGAACATTATGTTCAGACCAATGAGGCATGGAACAGACATTTTGGTTGGCCTTTATTCTTGCCTTTGACCAAAGATGATCAATATAATTTTGAAACACTAAGGATTCCGTTAGCAGAAGAGAGTCAATATGAGTTTGATGGATTAGTATTATCCCTTGTGAAGGTACTTATTGATTCTTTGAATGAGAAAAAATTTCAAGAGAATATTGAAAGCAAAAAAGATCTTAAGGGGATAGGCAAATTAGAGAAATGGTTAAAAAGTTCAGGACATATTGATTTTGAAGTACACATAAAATTTCTTCGAAATTTACAAGAGTTGAGATCAAAAGGAACAGGTCACAGGAAAGGAAGTGGCTATGATAAAATAGCATCTTATTTTGGTGTAGGTGACAAAAAATTAAAAGATGTATTTGAAGACATCCTTGAAAAAGCAGATGCTTTTTTAATGTATATGAATGAAATAGCCAAGTGATTGAATTTTGGAAATTTCTCTCTCCATAAATACTTGACCATTATATGCGTGAGAGTTTTGTGAAAAAAGAACACGAAATTCTTTCAGGAGAAATTTCCGCGAATGAAATTTCAGAATTTCCGGCGTGCAGGAATTCCTGTAGGAACAAGAATTTCCGAATCTCTGAAATTCTGGAAAAAATCTGCTGTTTTCCATGTTGATTTTTAACCAAAAATAAATAACATTTTGCGTTTTTACGGTTTGACCGAAGACTCTTTCGAAAGGTAGGAATCATGGAAATTGGAATCACCGAAGCAATTCAACATTTTTTTTCATCACCCGCATTCAATTTAATTTATTCTGAAGCTTTAGCTAACGCATTGGATGCTGGCGCAACAAATATCTTAATCAATATCAATATTGAATCATTTAGGAATGTAGAATCTCTTGAAATTGTTATTAAAGATGACGGGGAAGGGTTTACAGAAAAAAATTTTTCCAAGTTTTCTAAATTATTGGCAAAAGATGACAAATCCCACAAAGGATTAGGGCGTCTGGTTTATTTAAAATACTTTAAAACTGTAGAAGTCGAGAGTGTTTTTGAAGAAACAAACAAACGGTCTTTTGTTTTTGACAACAATTTCAGAGGTGAATCTCAAAAAGAAAGTTTGGATGCTGGAGCAGAATCCTACACTAAACTAACTTTCAAAAATTTTGCAAACAAACAACTTAACACATACGAAAATATTAAAGCATCAAGCATAAAGGACTACCTAACAGCACAATTTCTTCCACGTTTGTTTTCATTCAAGCAACAAAATAAAAATTTTCACATACAAATCTCAACTAATGTATCTGAAGAAAACACTGAAATGGAACTTTATTCCGAGACCCAATCCATTCAGAATTGTGATTTACCAGAATTAGAAGAAAAAGAAATTACAGATACTGGGCTGGACATATTCAACGAATCATTCAAGATTTTATACAATATCACCGAAAAATTTTCAGGGAAACTTTCAACCGCAATTTGCGTTGACGGAAGAGCCATAGAAATTCCACTACTAAAAACAGAAAAGTTACCACCTAAAATAGGTGGAGTTTTCTTGTTAACCTCAAAGTTTTTAGATGAAAAAACCAATAATGACAGGCAAGAATTGATGTTGGAACCGTCAGACCGAAGAAAAATCGAGCAATTATTTGCTGAAAACATATCAGAAATATTGAATAATAAATTCCCAGAAATAGCCGAACGCAACAAAGAAGTTTCTCAAAAACTCTCATCCCGTTATCCGCATTTGGAAGGATATTTCTCAAAAAAAGCAATATGCCTGTTGGATGAAAACAAAACATTGGATGATGCTCAAAGTAAATTCTTTAAAGAACAAAAAGAAATTTTAGGAGCATCTGAACTCAATGATGATTTATACAAAAAATCATTTCAACTTGCAACGCGTACCCTCGCTGAATATATTCTTTATCGCAATATTATTATAGAAAAAATCAAAAATACAGGTAAAGACAAAGAAGACAAAGAAGCTAAAATTCATAACATTATAACTCCAATGCAGACAACTCTTAATGCAAGAACTTTTATAAATGACATTTATATCAACAATGCTTGGATCTTAGATGACAAATATATGGCTTATCAATCAATTCAGAGTGATAAAAACATTAAAGAACTTATTTCCAGCATTTCAGAAAAAGAGGAATTGCAATCTGACGATTTGCGACCAGATTTAGCATTGGTTTTTTCAGATAATATTGAAAAAACACAGCATCCTGTCGATGTTGTTATAGTTGAACTCAAAAAGAAAGGCTTAGGATATTTAGACAACACAAGAGTGGTAGAGCAATTAAAACAAAGAGCAAGACGGTTATTGGGATTATATCCTGATAAAATTCAAAGGATGTGGTTCTTTGGGATTGTTGAATTTGATAAAGAATTGAAAATCGAAATGAATGAAGAGTGGACTCCAATTTATTCTGAAGGAGAGTCTTATTACAGGTCATTTTCTCTCCAAGCCATTGATAAAGATCTGAATCAAATTGGAGACAAAAAATATCCTGTATCTTTGACACTTTTATCTTTTGATGCTCTGTGGAAAGATGCAAAAACAAGAAATGACACATTTTTAACGATACTGAGAGAAAGTATTAAAAAATATACAAGCGATGGACAACAAAACCATGATCTTTCAAAATAAACTTTTGGGGGATTGGAACATATTCCTTGTTTTTAACATTGGGTACTAAAATGATTGAAATTTTGCAAAACGACAATGTGATAGATAATATGCAAATTATTAACGAAATTGATTCTGTCAGACACCTTGTAGATGTTTCAAATAGTACTGTTGCCAACGGACTAAGTACCATAAATACTATACTTGTTGCAGCCACAATAGTTATAGGCATTGTTGGTGTTGTAGGAATTTTACTTGGCATATATGTATCACATAAAACGACAAAAGTCTCTGATATGTTGGCTAAAATAAAAGAAAAAGAGAATGATATCGCTGCTTTAAAAAACAAAATAGAAGAGAAAGAAACAAAAGTTATTTCATTAGCAAAAAAAATTGAAGACATCAATGACAAAATTCAAAGTGATATAAGTGGGTTATATCAAAAATTGCGTAAAGAAGAAACTCGGACATTATTACAACGTTTGGAAGAAGAACCTTTCGATATAAATAACCTTTTTTATTCACTTGCGACACGCCAACTAGATGAGGAATTTTTCCCAATTTTAAAGAAAGCTTTTATAAAATTTTGGACCTCGAATGACAATGAAATAAAATCAAAATCGATCGGGAACTACATAAATGTTTTGTTTCAGGAGTATTTGTATAAGACTGTATTAGACAATGAAATACGACCTAACATCGTAAACTATCAATTTTTTAAAATGTTCATGAAATGTGCTTTCTCAAGAGATATGATAAAATCCACCAATGATTTTTGCTCAGCTTTGTCGCACCCCAATACTTCTTTTGATAAAGTCACATTATTGGCTGACTACTTAAAAGCTTTAAACGAATCCAAATATAAATATTCGCCTGACTTAAAAAAGATTTTTCAAGAAAATGTGGATAGCTCTATTTTGTTTGATGCTATAAAAAAATGTGAGGCAGATGAAATCAATTTGGCGATGTTTAAAGAGGTTTAAAATGATAAAAGCAGTTCAGCAAATTGCCGATGCGCTGGGAATCGACTCGTATAAGTTGCTAGTAAATAACGAAGCAAGCGAAACAAAAACAAAAAAGCAAAATAAATAATGCCAAACAGATGTTTATATATATCCGCTTTTAAAGAATTTTTGGATGCAGATCCTTTATCAATTCTTGGAACAATCAACAGCAATTATCATGGAGAGACATTAACAACTACCATTGAAGCATGGGCGTCAGAAATTGATTTGTTGCAAAACATTCTAACACCATGGAAATATGAGAATGCACAGATTGTGTTTGAATACGAAATTCCAAGACTTGGCAAACGAATAGATGTAATTCTTTTGCTTCGAGGCATAATATTTTGTCTTGAATTTAAAATAGGCCAAAAAACTGCATTACAAGCAGATTTAGAACAGGTTATGGATTATGCTCTTGACTTAAAAAATTTTCACAAATTTAGCCATGATAAAGTCATTGTACCAATATTAATTCCAACGCAGCACAATAAAACGACAGAATCCTTTCAACCATCTGTATATAATGACAAAATTTATAACACTTTAATATCTGGATCAACTGAATTACAATCGCTAATAAATAATGTTCTTTCGCATGAAAGAGCTTTTAATTCATCAATTACAATTGAGAATTGGATAATTAGTCCTTACGCTCCGACACCAACCATTATTGAGGCGGCAAAAGCTCTCTATGAAAATCATTCAGTGGAAGATATTACAAGACATGAAGCAGATAAAGTATCTACAGATAGAACTATTAATTATATTTTGAATGTTATTCAGGAGAGCAAAGAGGAACAAAAGAAATCCATTTGCTTCGTCACAGGCGTTCCTGGCGCCGGCAAAACATTGGTTGGACTTAATGTCGCTGTTCAACAAGAATCCAATGAAGATTTAGCAGTTTATTTATCAGGAAATGGTCCATTAGTTGCAGTTCTTACCGAAGCTCTGACACGCGATAAACAAGCTCAAGAAAAAGCACGAGGAATAAAAATAACTAAGAAAACTGCCGAAAGTGAAGTTAAGCGTTTTATCCAAATCATCCATCGTTACCGCGATAATATGCTTAACAAAGTTAAACTGGTGGATGGC
This sequence comes from bacterium, assembly GCA_017645765.1. Taxonomy (GTDB): domain Bacteria; phylum UBP6; class UBA1177; order UBA1177; family UBA1177; genus UBA1177. The sequence continues at coordinate 41,374 of JAGCNV010000057.1, forward strand.
GAACTGAAAATAGATCCGACAAAAGAATTGAAAGACAAATTCGCTGGTTATGGTGAAGTAGAAAACATTGCCATATTCGACGAAGCCCAGCGTTCGTGGGACAAAGAACATATCGCTTCTTGGCTTAAACGGAAGAAGGGTTTTGCTGATTTTCCGATGTCGGAAGGCGAATTTCTCATTTGGTCACTTGATCAACGCAAAGATTGGGCCGTAATAGTTTGCCTTGTAGGTGGTGGTCAGGAAATAAATACCGGAGAAGCCGGTATTGGCGAATGGATTCGTGCTCTAAATGAGACATTTCCAGATTGGCAGGTTTATATTTCCAGTCAATTAACAGCCAAAGAATACGCAGAAGGAAAAGTTGAAGAGTTATTGCAAAATAATCCTCATGTTATTTATTCTGATGACTTACATCTTGCTGTATCTATGCGGAGTTTCCGAGCAGAAAGTTTATCAAATTTAGTCCATAATTTGTTAGATGGAAATATTAGTAAGGCTCGTGAAATATACAATTCTATTGCAGACCGATATCCTATTGTCCTGACGAGAGATCTTAAAAAAGCAAAGGATTGGCTAAAACAAAAAGCGAGAGGCCATGAAAGATATGGAATGGTCGTTTCTTCAAAGGCTTATCGTTTAAAACCACTTGCTATCGATGTGCGTTGCAAACCTGACACTGTCCACTGGTTTTTGGATGATATCAATGATGTTCGTTCGTCTTTATTTCTGGAAGATGCCGCAAGCGAATTCGATATTCAAGGCCTTGAATTAGATTGGACTTGCCTTGTCTGGGATGGTGATTTGCGCCGAAACAAAAATTCATGGGAATATTATGAGTTCAATGGCGGCTGCAAATGGAACCGCATAAACAAAGAAGAACGCAAATCTTATCAACTTAACGCATATCGCGTCTTGTTGACCCGCGCAAGACAAGGAATGATCATTTGTGTGCCTGAAGGAAATCCTGAAGATTCAACAAGACTTCCCGAATTTTACGATGGCATTTACGATTACCTGAAATCCCTTGGAATAAAAGAAATTTAACTATTCTGGCGGTCCAAAATCTCCCGCAACCGAGAACGCGACCTCAAAAACTACAAAACCTTGCAGGAAGCCGGCTGGAATGTGATCGTTGTCTGGGAATGCGGGCTGAAATCATCCTCTTTCGAAGAGACGATGGCGAAAGTCATCTCCAAAATCGGCAAAGACCCGCAAAAACCTTTTGAATACCCCGCCCCCGACAGCGGTTTCGCCGTCGCCGCGGAACCGGAAGCGGAATACAAGGCAAAACCAAAAGAAAATTGATAATTATCTCATAGCCTTCCTTTAATTTTCAGATATTTCTGCTATAATTGCAGGCTTTTGATTTTTTTTCAGAGGTAAAAATGGCTATTCCGATAAACATAAAAGATTTGCTGAACAAGCAGAAAATCGAATCGAACAGGATCGAATTTAAGAAAGGTTGGAATCCTACGAGCATATACCATTCGATATGCGCTTTTGCCAATGATTTCGAAGATCTTGGAGGCGGATATATTCTTGTCGGAGTAAGTGCCAAAGAAAATAGCGGCTTGGCTATACGCCCGATCGAAGGTCTACTGCTTGAAGAAATAGACAAAATCCTTAAAGAAATGGTTGGCTACAACAACAAAATTTCGCCGTATTATATGCCGAGAACCAGCGTGGAAGAAGTTGACGGGAAACATCTTCTTGTCATCTGGTGCCCGGCCGGAATCAACAGACCTTATTCAGCTCCTGAAAACGTAATGTCGAAGACATCCAAAGAACATTTTTACATAAGAAGCGGAACAAGCAGCATTGTTGCTAAAGGCGAACTTCAGAAAAACGGTTCGTCTCGTGCTGTCATCGAAACAAATGAAGAACGCTCATTCATCAATATCTTTATCCCGATACATGAAGGTTGCGGTGACACCGTAATATTAAATGTCCCTCAAGATGTCCCTCAAGATGTCCCTCAGGACGAAGATCTCGACAGATGGATAGAAGAACAGATCTTAAAAGATCCTAATATTACAACACAAAAATTAGCAGAACTTTGTAATAGAAGTTCAAAAACCATCAAACGCCACATTTTAAAACTTCCGCATATCAAGTACATCGGTAGCGGGCAAAACGGTCATTGGGAGATCAAAAAGTAATTTAATTAACAATTTCAGGTGCTTATAATGAGAAAACTCAATTTTTCGGTTCACTTTTTTCTTTATTCGCTTCTTGCTTATATTTTTTATATAATCTATTTCGTGCTCATCAAAAAAGTCGATTACTTCTTCGGGCTCTACTACTTCACTCCGGCTTATATATTTGTTTTCATTAAACTTTTTTCGACAGGGATCAAAAAGCTGCCTTGGGTCGCCCTTTTCGCGCTCATTCCTTTCGCCCTTTCAGTTTTCCTAACTTTTGCCGATCATCCTTTCCAGGGTTGGGAAGTTTCCGGCTTTATCCCGGTAGTGATCCTGACATCGTATCTTTTCAAAAGCTCCAAAGGCTCGCCTACCCCGCTTGAAATCAGGGTCATGCCCAAAATCATAAAGTGCTTTTTAGCGATAGTTCTTTTTTTCGGGATCATCCATTTTTTCAAGACGAAATCGCTTTATGACGCTCTTCTTCTCGTTGTAACGCTTTACTCCCCCGCTCCGATCGCCGCAGCGACCGCCCTTTTCATCAATTTCATCGTTACGACGACCGCGGCTTCGGTCCTTCTCAACAACATGAAATTCTTCAACAACGAAGCTAAGATCTCGCGCCTCGTATTCGATACAGACAAGTATCTCAACATCCCTCACCTCAACCTTTCAGGGATCGAGACAGTTGAAAGTGTCAAAAAAGAGGATTTCATGCAGATGATCGCCAGACTCAATCAGGCTGCCGAAAACGATCCTGAACAGACGAAAGATATCGGCAAAAACAAATGTTTCTCGCATACTTTCGAAGACGGAAAAACACTCACGATGGCGCCGCTCCACGTTCTGATCTCGGAAAAGCACTGCTCGGCTGAAGGACTTTCGATCCCCAAAAAAGACGCCGACAGCGAACACATCGCCCTCGCGGAAGGCAGTAAAGTCATCGGCTACTACACGATCGACAAGGTAAAACCGGCCGAAAACGCCGCCTTTCTCGAACTTTTCGACAAAAAATTCGGCATAAAAACAATCATCGCGAATCCTGTGAAGCCGCAGCTCTGGCAGAATATCGAAACAAAAACTTCGCTTGACGAGATCGAACTAAATCGCGACGATATCCTGATCTCAGGAGAAGAACACGAAAACACTGCTGCGATCCAGGCGCTCTGGGGCGGAACCGACACCGCGAAAGGGGATGTCTTCATCACCAAACCTTTCATGAAGACACTCCTCAACTTCATCATCGTTTCGAGGAACATTCCTGAAAAAATCGTGAAAGGGGCGGTTTTCTGCTCGCTCCCGTTCCTCTTCCAGCTTTTTGCGGTATCGTTCGGTGTCATCACGCCGCAACTCTCGTCAGTCATAGTTCTGACATCGTTTTTCATAACGATCGTCTATATTTTCTACATCAGACCGGTTTCAAAGAACACGCTGACGGATAAGTAAATGGCTGAAAAAAAGTTCTCGAAAATCATCACTCCAATACTGCTTCTCGCCGCGATCTCGGTTTTGTCGTTTTTCATGAACAAATACCGCTTCGGCGCAAGGCACTTCATATTTCCGGCGGCGCTTTTCATCCTCCCCCTCCTTTTCGACAGAACTTTCAGGCCGAAAAAGCTCTTTATACCGTCGAAAGAAGGCTTGAAACTGTTTTTGTGGGTCACTGCGGCGACTTTGGTCTTCTATCCGCCGCTATTTTTCGCATACAACATCACCTTTCTGCACCGTACACTCGCATCTCCTACGACTCAGGAACTTATGCGGGCTGTGACAAAAGGACTTATCGCTATTGCAGTCGCAGCGATCCCCGAAGAATTCTTTTTCCGCGGATATATTCAGGAGCATGTTTTTGCCGGTTTCGACAAAAAGATCCTGAAAATAATCTCACTCAAAAACCTCTTCACATCGCTTCTTTTCGGGCTTGTCCACGCACTGGCATTTCTCGACATAACGCGGGCGGCGACCTTTTTTCCGTCGCTTCTCTTCGGGCTTTTCACCGAAAAAAGCAGAGGAAGGATCTTTTACAGCATCTCTTACCACGTCGTTTCGAACATATTAGCTTTCATTCTTTGGACATTTATAAAATAATGGAGGGAATCATGGAAAAACTGAAAAACGCGGCTTCATACATCGCCGGGAAAGTCAAAGAGAAAAATCTCGAAATGCCTGAACTGCTCATAACTTTGGGGAGCGGACTCGGCGCTTTTGCAGAAAATGCGGAACAGAAACTCGTCATTCCTTACAGTGAGATCCCTGATTTTCCGTCATCGACCGTAGCCGGTCACAAAGGAAGACTGATCCTTGCTTCCGACAAAGATTCCGGCAGAAATTTCTGGATAATGCAGGGCAGGATCCACTACTACGAGGGTTATTCGATGGAAGCTGTCGTTTTTCCGCTGCGCACCCTGATCCTTCTCGGGATCAAAAAATTCGTCGTCACGAACGCTGCCGGAGGCATAAACAGGAACTTTGATGCAGGCGATTTCATGATAATCCGCGACCACATAAACCTGATGGGGACGAATCCTCTCATCGGCAGAAACAAAGACGATTTCGGTCCGCGTTTTCCCGATATGACGAGCGCATACAGCCGCAAAATGGCGATACTCATGCAAAAAGCGGCGATGGAACACGGGATCTCGCTCAAAGAAGGTGTTTACATCGCTTTGACGGGGCCGACCTACGAAACACCGGCTGAGGTAAGGATGCTCGCAACACTTGGCGCGGATGCAGTCGGAATGTCGACTGTTCCTGAAGTCATCGCGGCAAAACACGCGGGGATCGAAGTTTCAGGGATAAGCTTCATCTCGAACAAAGCAGCTGGACTCTCGGCGACACCGCTTTCACACGAGGAAGTGAGTGAAAACGCGGCAAAAGCAGAAAAGCAATTCTCAGCCTTCATGAAACGTTTTATCTCTTTGGTTTTAGAGGACAAATGAAGAAAGAAATATTTGAAAAAGCACTTTCCTCCGCGCTCGAAGTGAGAAAAAACGCCTACGCGCCTTATTCCAATTTCGCAGTCGGAGCGGCGATCGTAGCAACAGACGGAACGATCTTTACCGGAGTCAACGTCGAAAACTCCTCTTTCGGAGCGACCAACTGCGCAGAAAGAACCGCTCTTTTCTCGGCAGTTACGGCAGGATACCGCGATTTCGAGGCGATTTTCATTGCGTCGAACTTAAACGGCAAAGCAGTTTTCCCCTGCGGGATCTGCCGCCAGGTTTTGGCCGATTTCAACCCGAAAATGCGCGTAATTTTAATCAACAGCGAAACCAAAAAAATCGAGCAGGATCTTCTTCTATCCGATATTTTCCCCGGCGTTTTTGAATTCGGGAAATAGTCCACAAGTGCTGGAAAATCAGTAGAGACAAGTGAGATGACGACAATTCTCAACAATTTCAGATGTGTTTTTGACTAACTATAAAAAAAATCAAATTTAAAGTTGACTTTTTAAAATAAATGACTAATATTCCTGCTCAGTGGTAACGCTCTACCCTGAAGAGTATTTATACGTGACTACTCTTGGTCTTGATCAAGAATGTAAACGTGGAAAGCGGCTCAAGAAATTGGGTCGCTTTTTTTTATGAAGTTGTTATGGGAAAGTTGAGAATATACGAAATCAATCCAGATTACATCGACTATCTCGCTTCTTTCATTCCGCATTTGTTCCACAACAAAAAGTCTGATCAGCAAAATGAACGCAAATATATAGGAATAGTTCTTGAAGTACATAATCAAAAATATTTTGCGCCGCTTTCCTCATTCAAAACAAAGCACAAACTTATGAAGGAAGACTTGGATTTAATAAAAATAAAGCATCTGGCGGTTATCAATCTGAATAACATGTTCCCCGTTCCGCCTTTGCAGATAGTGAATTTTGACATCAAAACAGTCAAAGATCAAAAATACAAAGCCCTTTTGCAGCGGGAACACCGTGTAATCACCTCGTTGGAACAAAAAATCTGTGAAAACGCGGAAAAACTTTACCAATATAAGGTAAACAACGGTAATTCCACACCGCTTGCCAAACGTTGTAACGATTTTCTGCTTTTGGAACAAAAAGCTGCTGAATATACCGCTAAAATGGAAAAATCTTGAACCTCAAATGAGTTCCGGATTTTGTGTAAATTGACGGCTGCACAATCGCTCAAAAATTGACAGAAAATCACCGCTAAATATGATTAACAGTTTTTAAACCGTTTATGGTTGGTTTATTCAATTTTAATGGAGGAAATCATGTCACTTAAAGGAACAAGAACCGAAAAAAATCTTCTTACTTCTTTCGCAGGCGAATCTCAGGCAAGAATGCGCTACAACTACTTCGCAAGCAAGGCTAAAAAGGACGGATTCGAGAAAATAGCTGTTATTTTTGAAGAAACTGCAAATCAGGAAAAGGAACACGCAAAAAGAATGTTCAAATTCCTTGAAGGCGGCGATGCTGAAATCACCGCAACTTACCCGGCTGGAATGATTTCCGACACACTCGCAAACCTCAAGGCGGCGGCTGCAGGCGAGCATGAAGAGTGGACCGAAGCTTATCCCGAATTCGCCCGCATCGCTGACGAAGAAGGTTTCCACGACATCGCAGAAATGTACAGAAAGATCGCTGTTGCAGAAAAGCACCACGAAGAAAGATACAACGCTTTCATCAAAGACCTTGAAGCAAGCGGAATGTTCGCGAAAGACCGCGAAGTTACGTGGCGCTGCCTCAACTGCGGATACATCCACGTCGGCAAAGAAGCTCCGGAAAAATGCCCGGCATGCGAGCACCCGCAGGCTTACTTCGAAGTTCTCAACACTAACTGGTAATTCCGGGGAACCGATATGACAAAAAGGAACGAAGTCTACAAATGCTCACTCTGCGGCAACATCGTAACGGTTTCACACGAAGCGGGCGGAACACTTGTCTGCTGCGGAAAGGAAATGGAACTTATGCCCATAAAAACAGCCGATCAGACCATTGAAAAGCATGTCCCTGTCATCGAAAAAACAGCAGGCGGAATCAAAGTCACGGTCGGCTCGTCGCTTCATCCGATGATGGACAACCACTACATCGAGTGGATCGAAGTAATAAACGGCGATCTTGTCATGAGAAAGTACCTCAAACCGGGAGAAGCACCGAGCGCGGAATTTCCGATGGAATTTTCCGACGAAATCATTGCGCGTGAATACTGCAACATCCACGGACTGTGGGCAAACAGAAAGTAGGAGAAAAAATGCCGAACCTCAACGCAATAAAAATCAGCGATTCAGTCTACTGGGTAGGCGCGATCGACTGGAACATCCGCTACTTTCACGGATATTCGACTCTGAAGGGAACGACCTACAACGCATTCCTCGTCATGGCGGACAAGATCACCCTCATCGACGGCGTGAAAAAGGGGTTTGAAGACGAACTTCTTGAAAGAGTCGCTTCGGTCGTTGACCCGAAGAAAATCGAATACATCGTTTCCAACCACGCGGAACCAGATCACAGCGGCGGAATACCGAAAATCGCTGAAATCGTAAAACCTGAGAAGATCTTTGCGTCAAAAGGCGGAGTCCGTGCTCTCGCGGCTTACTATCCCGAACTTCCGGTCGAAGCAGTTGCGGACGGCAGCGAACTCAGCCTCGGCAACAAAACGCTGAAATTCATGGAAACGAAAATGCTCCACTGGCCCGACAGCATGTTCTCGTATCTTGCCGAAGAGGAAGTTCTTTTCAGCCAGGACGCTTTCGGAATGCATCTTGCCACAAGCGAGCGTTTTGACGACGAACTTCCGTGGTCGCTTCTTGTTGATATGTCGACAGGCTACTATGCGAATATCATTACGCTTTACAGTCCGTTCGTTCAGAATCTGCTGAAGAAAGTGGCTGCAAGCGGCCTTACTTTCAAAGTTGTCGCACCGGACCACGGCCCGGTTTGGAGAAATATGGATAACTTCGCGGAAATGCTGAAGTATTACGACAAATGGTCTGCGAGAAAAACCGACAAAAAAGCGGTCATCGTCTATGATTCGATGTGGCACTCGACAGAAAAAATGGCGCGCTGCATCGAAGACGGCCTTGTATCTCAGGGAATCAAGGTGAAATCGCTGTTTTTGCAGTCATGCGACAGAAGCGAAGTTGCTACCGAAATGCTTGACGCATCGGCAGTGATCGCGGGCGCTCCAACGATCAACAACGAGATCTTCCCGTCGATGGCGGATGTTATGTGCTATCTCAAAGGGCTCAAGTTCAAAACGCCTTTTGGTGCGGCATTCGGCTCTTACGGCTGGAGCGGCGAAAGCGTGAAATACCTTTCCCAAATGCTGGCTGACATGGGCTGCGAAGTTATAGGAAGCGTAAAATCGCTTTATGTTCCAAGTGAAGAAGTAAAAAAACAGTGCTTCGAACTCGGTAAAGAGATCGGAGAAAAGATCAACAATAAAAACTAGGAGGAAACTATGGACAAGTATGTATGCGGAATCTGCGGTTATGTTTACGACCCCGAAAAAGGCGATCCAGACGGCGGAATCGCTCCCGGAACCCCTTTTGAAGCTATTTCTGAAGACTGGGTATGCCCGGTTTGCGGAGTAAGCAAGGACAATTTCTCGAAAGCATAGTCTTTAAAAATGCCTTTCAATCCCGAAGATTCTTTTTTTATTATCCTCAACAAACAAAAAGGCTTTTCTTCTAACGGCGAGCTTAACTTCCTGAAAAGACTGCTGAAAATCAAAAAAGCAGGTTTCTGCGGGACACTCGACCCATTGGCTAGCGGAGTTCTTGTAGTCGCGGTCAACAAAGCGACGAAACTCATTTCTTTAGCAACTGATTTTGACAAAGTTTATTCAGGAAAGATAAAGCTCGGTTTCACCAGCGACAGCCTTGATCTGGGAACGGAACTTACCAAATCCGGCACCGTTCCGCAAAATATCGACTGCGCCGGGATCGAGAAAAAATTCCAAGGAGTCATCTCTCAGATCCCGCCGGTCTACAGCGCGCTGAAAATCGACGGTGAAAGGGCCTACAGACTTGCCCGTAACGGCAAAACTCCCGAAATGAAGGCGAGAAATGTCGAAATAAAGTCGCTTGAGATAAGACGAACCGCTTCAGATGAGCTTTCGTTTTTTGTAAGATGCTCGAAAGGAACATACATCCGCACGCTTGCAGGTGACATCGGAGAATTTTTAGGCTGCGGAGCAGTTTTAACGGAACTAATCCGGCGCGAAGTCGGTCCGTTTAAACTTGAAAACGCCGTTTCGATGGAGGAGCTCAAGAAAGATCCCGAAAATGTCTGCAAAGCAATCCTTTCAGTCCCCGAATTTCTGTCAGGCAAAAACACCTGCGCAGTTAATGAAGAAGGATTCAACTATCTCAAAAATGGCAACGAAATCAGCAAGTTGGATCTTGATTTGGAAGAAGGGCTTAACCTTCTTAAATTCAACGGAAAAGTTTTTCTCATAGTTGAAAAAACAGGGGAAAAAGTCTCTTATTTCGCGTTTGTGTGAGTTTTTATTTTAAGCAAGAGTTTTATAGATTTCCACGAACTTGTCGCTTCTTTTGATGACTGAAATTTTGTCGAGCGAGCATGAAACAAGTCCTTCAAGACCGCATCCGCCATCTTTTGTCTGAATCTGGTCAAGGTATTCTTCGCTTGAAACCGTGACAGCGTCACTGTAGACGATCCCACCTTTGAGAAAGTTGATGTCACCGTAAAATTCGAGTTTTTCGGGAACGAAAACTTCGCGTCCGAGGTTCAGAAGTCCGAAATCATAAGACCAGAATTTGCCTTGGAAACGGATGTCGTGAAGCGAAAAAACGGTTTTTACATTTCTTAAATTATCGTCTTGTCCGTAGATTTCACGAAGATAAACCGGAACAAGCGCCGTGTGCCAGTCGTTGCAGTGGATAACGTCCGGACGGAAGATTTTAGCGTATTCGAGAACCGCTCTCGAAAAGAATATGAAACGCTCCGAATTGTCTGGATAGTCGCCGGTTTCGTTACCGTACAAGCCGTCTCTTTCAAAGTAGGGATTCGATACAAAAACGACTTTTGCGCCGCTTTCTTCGTGAAATGCCTCGAAAATTTCGGCTTTTTCGTATTTTTCGCCGACCTTGACATCGAATGAAACACCGGTCGGAGTTATATCGAATTTTTTCCTGTTGATCGCACTGAAAAACGGAACTATGCACTCCGTCTCGCACTTTTTAGAAACCGATTTCAACATTTTAAGAACGGCCGCAGCCATATTTCCGGTGGAAACAAAAGGCTTCAGTTCCGATGCAGCAAACAAAATTTTCATAATTTACCTACAGTCTTATAAAATCTTCGTTGTTCATGTATTTTTTGAGAACTTCCGGCACTTTGACCGTTCCGTCAGCCTGCTGGTAATTTTCGATTATAGCGACAAGCGTTCTGTCGATAGCAAGCCCCGAACCGTTGAGAAGATGAACGAGTTCCGGTTTCGACGAAGCATCTCTTCTGAACTTGATGTTCGCCCTTCTCGCCTGGAAATCGCCGGTGCTCGAGCAGCTTGAAATCTCGCGGTAAGTCCCCTGTCCCGGCAGCCATACTTCGATGTCGAAAGTTTTGACTGCGTTGAAACCCAAGTCTCCGCTGCAGAGGCAGACGACGCGGTAGTGGATTCCGAGACCGCGGAGGATCTCTTCTGCGTTGAAAAGAAGCTGGTCAAGTTCTTTAAGCGACTCTTCGGGACGGCAGAATTTGACAAGTTCGACCTTGTTGAACTGGTGAAGACGGATAATTCCCTTCATGTCTTTGCCGTAACTTCCCGCTTCGCGCCTGAAACACGGAGTGTATGCCGCATATTTGAGCGGAAGAAGAGCATCGTCCAGAATCTCGTCGCGGTGCATGTTGACGAGGCTGACTTCAGCCGTCGGGATCATGAACATGTCGTCAGTCGTCTTGTAGGCATCATCTTCGAATTTCGGAAGCTGACCTGATCCGGTCATCGTCTCGCGGCTGACCATAACCGGCGGAACGATCTCGGTGTAGCCGTTTTTCGCAGCGTTTTCAAGCATATAGTTCATAACGGCTCTTTCAAGGCGTGCCATTTCCTTCTTGTAGATTATGAAGCGCGAACCGCTGAGTTTTACGCCGCGCTCGAAGTCGATCGTGTTCGTTGCGATGTCGAAATGTTCTTTCGGCTGGAAATCGAAAACAGGCTTTTCGCCCCACATCGAAACGACCGGATTTGCGCTGTCGTCCTTGCCGAGCGGCGTGTCGTCAGCCATCATGTTGGGAATCGAAAGAAGAATGGAGTCGATCTTATCCTCGACTTCCTTAACCAGCGGACCGAAAGCTTTGACTTTGTCGCTGAGCTCCTTAAGCTCGTCCTTGATTGCCGCTTTCTCCTCAGGAGTGCCGTTTTTCATCACGAGCGGCATCTCTTTCGAACGGGTCATCTGTTTCGCGCGGGTCTGCTCCGATTCGGTGATAAGAGCTTTTCTCTTCTCGCTGAGTTCGATAACCTGGTCAACGACCGTGAGATCCTTGAAATTACGGTTTTGAAGATTGAATTTAACCTTTTCAGGGTCTTTAAGTATCAGTTTGATGTCAAACATTTTTCACCTCTTATTATAAAAAAACCGCGTCATAATAGGCATAAAGGGTTCGTTTGCAAGTTTTTTGCACCTTGCGGACTTTCCATTGTTCACCTTATAATATCTGCAATAAAATCAGTACCTTCCCTTGAAGTTATCCTGCATTTAAGGATGCTTCCCTCTTTTTCGCCTTCAAGGTTCGTAATTATCGTGATTCCGTCAATTTCAGGCGCCTGGTTCCAGCATCTGCCGACCGGAACTTTGAGTTCGGGGTCAATCCCTTCGTAAAGCACTTCGCACTCTTTGCCGACGAACCTTTCGAGGCGTTTTTCCATGCACTCGTGAGTCGCTTTTTCGATTTCGGCAAACCTTGCATCGGCCGTTTTTGAAGCGACAGCGCGCATTTTGAACGATGCCGAAGACTCCTCTTTCGAATATTTGAATGCGCCGATATAGTCGAAAAACCCTTTTTCGATGAAGGCTTTCAGCAGTTCGTGATCCTCTTTTTTCTCTGCCGGGAAAGATGAAATCACGGTCGTTCTGAGAAGATAATTTTCGCCGAAAACATCTTTTATCATATCAATCAGGCTGTAAATATCCTGCTCGCCGTAGCGCCTGTTCATCGCCTTTAAAACTGTACTTGAAATATGCTGGATAGGCACTTCGAGATAGTTGTGCATTTTTTCGGAATCCCTGATAGCTTCAAGCAGTTCTCTGTCAATTCCGGACGGATAGAGATACATCACGCGGAATCTGAAACCGCCTTTCAGAGCGTTGAGCGCGCGTATAAGTTTTTTAAGCGACGAATTGGTTTTCGAGCCGTACTGCGTCGTGTCCTGTGCAATTACAACGATCTCTTTAACACCGGTCTTTATCAGGTTTTCGGCTTCGGCGACGATGTCTTTCAGCGGACGTTCGCGGTATCTTCCGCGGATATGCGGGATCGAGCAGTAAGCACAGAAGTTGTCGCACCCGTCGGCGATTTTGAGATAAGCCGTCCAGGGAGAATAAGTAAGGACACGTCCCATCGCGGAGGAATAAAGGAATTCTGACTTTCCGCCTTTTCCTCTGTAGCCTTCGTTCCAGTGCGCAGATACGATTTTTTCTATATTCGGAATGTCGTTCACGCTGAAAATGAAATCGGCTTCCGGAAGCATCTCTCCCAGATTCGGATAAAGCTGCGGCAGACAGCCCATGACAGCGATTTTAGCCCCTTTTTTGAGACCGCCGTGAAGTTCGAAAAAAGAGTTGACCGACTCTTCGCGGGCGTCGTTTATAAAACTGCATGTGTTGAGAATCACCAGGTCGGCCTTGCCCGAATTTTCGGCAATCCCCCATCCTTTATCGAGAAACTGAGCTATAACGACTTCGGAATCGACCCTGTTTTTCGGGCATCCTAGCGAGCAGCAGAACAACATTTTTTTCATAAATCTCTCCAATGAAAAAACAAGGCTTTATAACACGCCGGTGTGTTTGAGAAGTTTATAAGTATTGAGAATAACTACGAGGACTCCGACCATTCCAAGCATGAGCTTGACCGGGATCTTTTTGCAGAGATATGCGCCGAGAGGTGCCGCGATCATTCCGCCGATGATAAGGCCGACAATGATCTCGGTGTAGTTTTTGAAGTCTCCTATCATCGCGACGAAGGTTGTCGTTTCGGCAATCGTTACGAAAAACTCAGCCGTGTTGACTGTGCCGATCGTTCTCGGAACATCGTGGCCAGAGGCTAAAAGCGTGCTTGTTACGACAGGGCCCCAGCCGCCGCCGCCCATAGCATCCGTGAAACCGCCGACGAAACCGAGCGGGATAGTGTAGTTGCCGTATTCACGCGGTTTGCCGAGCTTCCTGAATATTTTTGAAAAAATAAATACGCCCATAACGAGAAGATAGATGTCGATAACGATATCAAGTTCGCGGCTTTCAAAGTTGACAAGGAGATACGCGCCGACAACTCCGCCTAAAATTCCGGTGAAAAGAAGGCGGAAAAAAAGCCCTTTGTGGACGTTTTTCATTTTAAGGTGAGAAAGTCCCGAAACGAGAGTGGTGAAAATCTCCGAAACGTGGACACATGCGCTTGAGATCGCGCTCGGAACACCCGCAGTCCTCAAAAAAGTGTTAGAACTTACGCCGTAACCCATACCGAGCGAACCGTCGATCATTTCCGCGGCAAAACCAAGAAGAATGTATATTACAATTTGAGCAGAGAACATTTAAACTCCTAAAAACTATGCTTTTTTAGCTGAACCGATCTTTTTGCAGCCTTCTATGATCATAAGAACTGCAAGAACGACAAGGACAACAGCAACCGAACCGAGGAAATAGTTCGGAGCAGCTACAAAATATTTCCAGATCATCCAGCAGAGTGCGAAAATCGTCATGGCAAGCATGAAAACCGTCGCCCAGAGCGTATATCTGATAGGTTTGTTCTTCGAATAAAGGTAAGCGGTGAGTATTATGAAAACAAGTGCCGCAACAAGCTGGTTTGCCGCGCCGAAAAGAGGCCATACGCTTGCCCACGAATCGGTAATGCCGAGCAGGAATGCCGGAATTATCGCGACTACCGTGTAGAAATACTTGTTCTGAAGTTTTGCGGGAAGTTTGTCGCCTACCATTTCGTTCGTGAGGAATCTCGCAAGTCTGACGCTTGTGTCGAGAGTCGTCATGATGAAGACGTTGACGATCGAGACACCGATGACAGGACCGACTTCACTGTTGAAAATAAAGGATGTAAGTCTGCCGAAACCTTTTCCGTAAACAGTGAGCGGACCGCCTGATTTAAAAATATTCTGAAGCTGGCCGTCTCCGGTTCCCCATGTCAGAGCAGCGCCTGCGATGATGACGCAGACTATGCCGATGATAGTTTCCATGAGCATTCCGCCGAAGCCTACGAACATTGCGTCTTTCTCTTTGTCAAGCTGTTTGGAAGTCGTTCCCGAAGCGATGATGCTGTGGAAACCGGAAACAGCGCCGCATGCAATGATTATGAAAAGGAATGGAACGAGCGGTCCCTGAGCTGAATCTTTGAAAGTTTCTTCAATAATAAAAGGAGCGTTCATGTCGGGATGAACTACAATAATCCCGATAAACGCCAGTGTTATGCCGATGATGAGGACCCAGCTTGAAATGTAGTCGCGCGGCTGGAGAAGGATCCAGACCGGTGTTACCGAAGCAACGACTCCGTAGATCATGAGAAGCGTGAACCAGATCTGATAAGCGGTCTTTTCCGTGCCGACCGTAATCGGGAACTTGAAGCCGAGCCAGATAAGGAAAATCAGTCCGGCGATCGCGATTATCGTGTTTGCCCAGAGAGGCAGCCATCTGTTTTTACTGATGACACCGAAAAGCATTGCAAGAGGAATGAGCGCGAAAGTCGGGATCACAAGTTCAGCTTTTTTGATAAGCGCTACTGTCGCCATATTGGCGAAGACCGAGATTACAAGGATGATCGTGAGCCAGACAAAAACCAGAAAGAGGAATTTTGCCCGCTTTGAAACATATTTTTCCGCATTATCGGGAATGCTGACTCCCTGATGGCGTACTGAGATCATAAGAGAAAGATAGTCGTGGACCGCGCCGATGAAAACACCTGCGACAAGCAGCCATATCGCGGCAGGACCCCATCCGAAGAATACTACAGCCGTGATCGGGCCTACGATCGGACCTGCGCCTGCGATCGACGAGAAGTGATGTCCGAAAAGGACTATCGAAGGAGCGGGATAGAAATCGACGTTATCCTTCAGAGCGTGCGAAGGAGTCGGATTTTCGTCGACCGGGTCGATAAGTTTCTTTTTAATTACGTTGTTGCCGTACCAGAAGTAGGCGACGATGACCCACAAAAGCGAAAAAACAAGAATGTAGATACTGTTCATTTTTCACCTCGAAAAATAAAAAAACCGGAGAATTTTAATGAGAAGCCGAAAAAAAACAAGGTCTTGTCGTGACGTTCTTGTCAACGCCGCCAAACTTTTGTCGATACTTCGATATTTCGGCATTTCGATATTTCGAAAGGCGGCGAATCGTTATTATCGATCAGAACCGTTATTTCGATTTGCCTTTTTTCCCGTCTTTTTCTCTGTTCTCCCCAGCCTGTCGAGCAGAAAAAGCCCGAAAGTGATGTAAACGAGCCAGATGAACCAGTTCCCGAATTTCTGGTAGACAGTATCGATTTTGTAAACCGGAACATTGCGGTTGATCGTGGTTCTTTCGAGGAATCTCGTTGCATTTTCGATCGTTCCGTCGGGAAGAAGAATTTCGCTGATCCCGACATTCGCGCTGCGGACGATCGTTCTGCCGGTTTCGACCGCACGGAAAGGATAAAACATGCCGTGCTGGAATGTTTCACTCGAATCGCCGAACCATGCATCGTTGCTGATGTTGACTAAGATTTCAGCTCCGTTGTCGACAAAACCGGCGACGTTTTCGCTGAAAGTTCCGTCGTAGCAGATAAGGATCGATGCCTTAAAATCGCCGTAATCGTAGACCGTGTGTTCTGTTCCGCGGACGAAATCGCCCGAAAATTCTGGAACGAGTATCGAAAGTCCGAGCGATCGAAGAACATTGCTGTAAGGAAGATATTCACCGAACGGAGCAAGTTTGATTTTTTTATAAATTTCGCGGATTCTGCCGTCCTGAACAAACCCTGCCGCATTGTAGTAACTCATATCAGTCTTGTCTACCATATCCAAACCGACGATCTGCTTCGGAAAGTTGTATGCCCGCGTAAAATAGCGCTCCATTACATAGTCGAAATTGTCGAAACCTATCGGGATTCTGAGGGGCATCGCCGCTTCATACCAGACAACAAGGTCGGTGTCGCGGTCAAAACTGTTGAGCTGGTCTATAAAAACGCTGAGCATTTCAAACACAGTTTCTTCTTTCGCGTTGATGTCATACTGATTTATCGCAGGCTGCATCAGCGCGACTTTTATCTCTTTTTCTGGAAGAGTTGACTTGAAGGAAATCAGTTTGTAAGCCGAATATGAAAAAAGAAGCGTCAGCACAACCGCAAGAACAATCCCCTCTTTTTTATTCTGTTTTCTGAAAATCACAGTGTAGGCGTAAAGCGAGATCCATGCGATCATGAACGAAATTATGTAGACGGAACCAAGCGAAGCCCACTGAAGAATGACTTTGTTCAAATACTGCGAGTGTCCGAGCGCCGCCCAGAAGAAATCAACCGGAAAAAAGGTGCGCAGAAATTCGACCGCAGTCCATAAAACCGCAATGAACCACGGCTTGAGAGGAAGCGGAGAACCGTCTTCTGCTGTTATTGCAGCACCGAAAGTGCCGGAATTTGCCGGTTTTTTGGCGAAAAAGCGGCAGAGAACAAAAAATAAAAGCCAGTAAGTGCCGAGGATCATGAACATTAAAATCAGAGCAAGAATGCCTTCGACCACACCAAGACCACCGTAAATATGAAGGGAATAGAATATCCAGTAAAAAACGAAGGCATTCGCAGGCATCGTAATCAGATATATCGCGAGCACCTTCTTTTTGAATGTCGGACAGCTGTTCAAAACATGGAAAAACAGCGGCATAACAGGAAAAATCAGAACCCAGCCCATCAGCTGATGCAGAAAAACCGGTTCACTGCTGCCTGGAATAACGAACGGAAAACTGAGTGCAAAACAGAAAATGAAGAAAAAAGCTGCGGCAAAAATCTTTATTTTAGGCATTTACTCTTCGCCGCGCCCTTTCCACTGAGGAAAAATCTGCTTCATAACCACGATCTCGGCTTCACGCATCTTTGCGCGCTCGGCTGCTTTGTGATGATCAAAACCCAAAAGGTGAAGAATGCCGTGAACGACCATGAAAATCATTTCTTCTTCAAAAGTCGTTCCGTATTTTTCGGCATGATTTGCGACAACATCGGTGCAAATGAAGATATCACCGAGAAGATAAGGGGCGTATTCGGCACCCTCGCCTTCCGCAAAAGCGAAGGAAATAACGTCTGTAGTCCGGTCTATATGCCTGTAATTGTTATTTATGTCCCTTATACCGGCTTCATCTGTAAAAATCACCGAAACTTCATAAGGATCAGTCGTTTTCAGATTTTTATATTTCAGCGCCGCACGTACCGCCTTGCGCATACCGGCTTTCAAACCGCCCGGCGCATAGTCGCATTCCGAAAAAAACGCTATTTTCATTTGGTCTCCTGCTCTTTCTGATCAGTTTCCTTAGCCTTGTCCTGCGGATACTTGACTCTGCCGTGATATATTCCGGAAAATGTATTGACAAGAGAATCTTCTATTATCTGAAGGTCTTTCGTCGTAATATTACAGTGTACGAACTGATTCTCTCTGATTTTACCTGCCATGATCTCCTGAACTCTTGTTTTAATACCGTTTTCAGTCTTTTTATCCATCGAACGGATCGCAGCTTCGCAGCTGTCGGCAATCATCAGAAGTGCTGTCTCTTTCGAACGAGGCGAAGGTCCTGCATACTTGAATTCAGCTTCAGAAACATTCGGATCAAGTTCTTTCGCTTTTTTGTAGAAATATCCGACGAGCGTCGTGCCGTGATGCTCGACTATCGCCGATTCAATTTCTTCTCCGAGATGATATTTTTTGGCAAGTTCAAGACCGTATTTCACATGGTTCGTTATGATTCTCGCAGACATTGTCGGTCGGTAGTTGTCGTGCGCATTCTTCCTGTCGCGCTGGTTTTCAGTGAAATATTCAGGTCTTTCAAGCTTCCCGATGTCGTGGAAATAAGCCATGACCTTGCATTTAAGCGGGTTAAGCCCAAGTTCGCGCGCCGCGACTTCGACAAGCGATGCGACCGTAAGCGAATGCTGGTAGGTTCCGTTCGCATATACTGACATCTGCTTGATAAGTTCGTTGCTCATTGTCGAATAGCCGACATATTTGATGTTCGTTACGTAATCCAAAGTCGATTCGAAAAGAGGTATCATTATCGTCAGCAGACCGCCGGAAAGCAATGCCGAAACAAATGCACATACTATAGCGGCGAAAATATGTATGCCGCTGTGATTTAAAGAAAAGTCAAGCATACCTACAACAAGAGCCAGCCCCATCGAAAAAATCGAAAATTTGAAGCTCTGCCACATGATCTGACCTGAAGATTCGACGTGGAAAATGATATACATGAAAATCAGAGAACCGAAGATATAAAAAACAGGAATAAAGTAGTTTTCAGGAAAGAGCATCGTAAGCGCCGCAGAGAGAACAAAAAGGAAAAAACAGGCCGTTTCGGTATTGACCAGAACTCTTACTGCTGCAACGAAAAACGGCAGCGGAAAGAAGAAGTATATAGCTTTGTTGTCGAGAGTAACCTCCTGAATCCACGGCATCGCATAACGCAGAAGAAAAAACGCCATAAACATCAGCAAAGTCATAAGCAGAAGGTCTTTGTTGCGGTATCTGAATTTGCCTATCGAGCGGATAAAAACAAGAAAAACTATAGAAACAAATGCTGCAATATAGAAAAAATTACCGAAAAAGAAATGCTCTCCCGAAATGTTGTCGGACTGTTCCTGCATTACTTTGAAAACTTCGATATCATCTTTTGTGATCACCGCTTTGGACGAAATGACACGCTCACCTCTCGAGATTTTCCGTTCAGATCTGGGAGCGTTGTTTTTCGCCTCGATTTTGTTAAATTCGGTAATTTCAGCATTGTAGAATATCGAATCCTTCATGGTCCATGTACCGACTTCAGCGACTGTTTCAAATCCGTGCTCAGTGAAATCGGACATATTAAGCTTATCCTTCATGTGAAGGATCTCGGCTTTGAGAGCCTGAGAATTTATTATTTTGCCTGTCTGAATGAAAAACGAGTTGATTTTTATCGCATCAGGCGAGACTTCCTGAGAATATGAATCCTTTTTTCTGACGACGATATGCTTCGGAACATAGTCGGCAGGAATACCTTCGCGCAGAATGTAGTAGTCGTTCTGATTGAAGTAGTCTGAAATCTCGGCGATAGCGTCAGGAATACGGGCAGGAAAAATATTGTCGGCAAGTTCACGGAAAACATAATTTGAAAGAGGTGTACCGATTATACGCTCGAAATCGTTCCGTTTTTTAAGAAAAAGAGCCGGCAGACCAGTTTTAAATTCCCGCAGTTCGCTGTTTTTACCGGAATTTATCACATAATCGGTCAGAATATCGTGAAATTCCGGCGGAAAAGGAAGATTTTTCGCTGCAATAGTCTCTTTTATATTCTCCCTCGCCGCATCACGCATCATTTTAAACGCTTCACTGAGAGCTTCTAAATTCCTCCTCTGATCAACAAAATCGTAAGTATTCGGAACATCCTTCTGCGCCCTTTCCTGATTTTTAGATGTCTCTTCCTCGTTTATTATCGTGTAGTCCTTGTCAGCAATTATCGAATGGTCGATCGTATGACCGATATTTCTCTCATCCACAGGATAGTTTTCTTTTCCGGAATCGGGGATCAGAATCCACGAAAGAAACAGCGTAAAAACGAAAAATATTATAAAACGCGACCTTGTATCATTCTTGCGCAGCCAGCCGACATATTTTTCAGAAAAATCATCAAATTTTTCAAGCAGCGTTACATAGTAAAATATCGCCGAAAAAACGAACCAAACCATAATTTGCGGTGAAGTTTCACGTTTTTTCTGCCATAAGTCATAGATTTTATAAGGCTTTTCAAACTTGCCGAAACGCCAGCGGAAAATATCTTCGTCTTCGTTATCGAATGATTTTTCTATAATAAATTTCAGCTTTTTAAACTCTTTTACAAGCCTGACATTCAGTTTGTCGTTTGTCTCTCTTAAACTTTCCATTTTTCTCCGCAGACAAAAAACGGGGCATTATGAACCAAAAGGCCTTTCAAGTCAAAATTGTCGGGAAGAATGTTACAACGTGACGACGTAAAGCCGTTACGACAATATTACCGATTTTTTTCTTCTCCGGTTTCAAGCAGCTGACCTTGGAATATTCCAGAATTTTTGATGAAAAATACCGCCTTGAGAGGTTCTGCAAAAATTTCGAGTTTTTTCGCATAATCCTCTTCCTCACCTTTTTCAGGCGTATTCAGACCTAGAAAAACAACATCGGCAACGCCGCTGACACGGCTTAAGACATGTTCAAAAAGTTCATCTTTTTCCTTAATGATTATCATTGGTTCAGCACTTATTCTCGAATCTGCCGAAAGTTTTCTGAGTTCCGCTTCGGCGCCCTCTTCAGCTGATTCATCCGGAATCATTCTGAGAAGTTTGATGACCGCGTTATCCCACGCCGGAGACTTGGTGAGAAGATAAGCTAAAAGCAGCATCAGATCGCCGTTCCTCTGCAAACCGCCCCACCAGACATGAATCGTTTTCTGCGAGTTCTTGATATTGAAATCGGGCGAAACCTTGCCTATTACCGTCGATTTTTTAAGGGTAGCCACACGGCGCATGACAGAAAGATAACGCGGCAGGTACTTTTCCACATCGTCGGGCCAGCACATCATTATCGTGTTAGAGCGCAGCCCAGCAATTCCGTTTGACTGGACCGCAGCAAGGATTCCCTCTTCGAAATTTTCCATGACAGTCAATTCAGGAAAAACCGAAAGAGAGTGCTTTTTGTAAAAATTCTCCATAAAATCGACTTCTTTCTCGATTTTAAGGTTATCTTCGCCGAGTCTGCCGAATATGACTTTCGTGACAGTGACTATTCCGCTGCTGAGACCAAAATCTGAAGCAAATCCGACAAGTTTTATCTGTTTTTCGTTGTCGTTTATGAAAACCTGAATGTAGGGACGCCAGTTTCTCGGAGTCATTTTGAGGTCTTTCAGCTGAACCAGCGAATTTTTGATGAGATTTTCGTAAACACCGCGCCTTGCGTCACCGACTGCAGAATTTTGCGCCGCGACACGTCTCAGAATGAAGTAAAGTATAACTTCGATGATTATAGCGACTACGCTGAGCATAGGATCAATGAGGAACATTACGATTATGCAGGCGATGCCGCCGACAAGACTGATGATTGCCGGAATTTTGAACTGCGGCCGCCACGAAGGCTCGTTGCTGATCGTTTCAAGCGCCGCCGTTATATTGACAATACCGTAAACCGTAAGGAAAAATATGGTAAGAATCGAAGCGACCGTGTTGAGATCTCCGAGAAAAACCGCTCCGCAGGCGATTAGCAGCGAAAGTGCGAACGAAGCATACTCCCCTTTTTTCGACTTCAGAAAACCGAGAGCCTTTTTGTTTCCGACCTGATCGCACGCCATCGCGATAAAAGTCCGCGGCGCACCGAGCATCGATCCCACAGCACTTGAAAAAATCGCGCCGAAAAGTCCGGGGAGAATAACTATATTTCCATTTACCGGCGAAATTCTCGACCAGATCATCGGATCTTTAAGCATTTCCGGATCAGAAGTCGAACCCATCGAAAGGAAAAGCGGAAGAGTGATATAAAACGCAAAACCGGTGAGAGTCGCAGCAATAGCACCAATCGGAATCGATTTTTGCGGATTTTCCAGATCTCCCGACAGTCCCAAGCCCGCCATAATTCCGCTTACGGCAGGGAAAAATATCGCCATAGCCGTAAAAAACGAAAGATCTCCGTGTCTTTGAAAAATTTCTCCGACACTTGTCGGGAAAGTCGAAAAACAACCGGTAAAACTTCCTTTCATAAACGCGCCGATTATCAGGAAAAGTATTGAAACTGCTACGAAAATCATAACCGGGATCTGAGTTTTCATCGCAAAACCGGCTCCGATGAAAGAAACTGCCGCAACAACCGCGATTATTCCGAAAGTAACCGCATAAAGCGAAAAGGAAGTCTCGAAAAGCATCTTTATGACTTCGGCGAGACCGAACGAATAGAGCGTTATCGAAAGCGCTTGAGAAAGAAAAAGAGGAAGTCCGACAGCTCCGCCTATTTCAAAGCCCAAACTTCTCGAAACAATGTAGTAAGCTCCCCCTACACCCACTTTTTTGTTGGTCGCAATAGATGAAAACGAGAGGGTTGTTATTAAAGTTATCGAATTTGATATAAGAACAATAAAAACCATCGGCCAGAGCCCGACAGTTCCGACAAGACTTCCGGCACGCATATACATTATGACACCGAAAATCGTGAGGATCGTCGGGGTATAAACACCTAAAAAAGTTCCGAGTTTTTTATTTTCACCTTTTTCCATAGTCATCCTCTAAAAAACAAAACTGCGGCATTATAATAAGATTTTTAAAAATTACGATTCTTTAACTCTCTTTTTAATATTAAGCAGGTCTTCTTCTTCGACTTTGAAAAATCTCACTTCTTTTTTGTCAGTTTCTCATACATTTTGAAAAGTTCGGCAACAATTTCAGTTTCACTCATTTTCGGACTAAAACCGTAAGCTGACATAACAGCTTTGTCGTTTTCTTTGTGGGCCTTTCTCAATTCCGGCGGCATTGTGCTTCCATCGTAAAGGTCGGCAAGTGACGAGTCAGGATATTTCGCTCTCGCATCGAGAATAGCCTGCGCGGTTTGCTCGATTTTTGCTTTCTGCGCATCTGTCGGATTGCACCACGGAAAATTGTTGTAAACAAGTAATGCCGAATAGCGGTAATCACTTTTTAATCTGCCTGCTACCGTACGCATCCAAGCATTGTGGACGCCGCTTGTCATAATTCCGAACTCATAAAGCGTTGCATTCGGAATCAGAAGATTTGCGTTGGAAGAGATTACAGCACTGTCAATAAATCCAAGCGGAATATAACGTCTGTTTTCAGATGAAGTGCTCGGAACCAAAAGATAGTTTCCGCTTTCAGGATGACGGTTTTCGGTAAAGAGATACGGATATGCAGCCCAGTTGCGGGTTGCTTCTTTTTTGCTTGAAGAACGCATTTTTTTTACAGCCTCGATCCGTTTCATAACAAGCGGCATCTTCCGAAGTTCAGCAGGACTTGCATTTACAAGCCAGAGACAATAACGTTTTGTACCGTTGATAAATTCTTCCGCTCCTAAAAATTCACGGATAAATTTTTTCGCATCAGGTTCTGTTTTGATGAAATCGTCGTATTCTTCGGCTGAGACAATAAGATTTCCACCATCAGTAGGTTGACTGCCCTTGTTCATTTCCGAAACCGCGCAAAGCGGCTTTTTCCTGTTTTCAATAAAAACATTCGGCATATCAAGCAGATATCCGTTTATATTCTTAGCTTCGATGACAGTTCCGTCAGCGTTGAAAATCTTTTTATTGTCACACTTTTTATCTTGATTTTGCGTCAGCAAAATCGAATCCGTGTGGCAACTAAACCCGATAATTACGCAGTGAACCGCCGCCATATTCTTTTTGTCAGTAGTTTCGTTTTCCCATCGGAATGTCCTCCATGCAAAATCAAAGTGCATTCCGTCAGCAAAGAGCGGTTTCCAGAGATTGGCGACCGTCGCACCTTGCGTTATGGAGTTTGTAGAAACAAAAGCACATCTTGTTTTTGTACTTTTAATTGTATCAAATGCCTTTTTATACCAGCAGCAGACATAATCGAGATCGCCCGCGCCGCTCCAGTCCTTGCCGAAAGTGTAAATCACATCTTCTTTCTGATGTTTTTCCAGAAATCTTGCTCCCACAAACGGAGGATTTCCGATTATGTAGTCATAAATCACAGATTGGCTGCTGTTTTTTTCAGGGAATTTCTTTTCTGTAATCTCTTTGGTTGCAACATTCAGCTCCTTAAAGTGCGCTCCGTAAGGAATTTCAGGCTCATGCACGCAGTATTCCCAAGCTTTTTCTCCGGCTTTGTAGACATTCAGTTTGTCGGCATAGACAATTTTCTCATTCTGCTCTTCTTCAAGCGTTGACCAATTCATTCTGAGGGCGTCTCCTTCAACAATCGTCGCACTTGTCGAAAGAGGCAGGAAATCAAGATCTTCTTCTACAATTTCCTCGGTTTCTTTCATCATCTGCGATTCTGCGATCCAGAGTGCCGTTTTTGCGACTGTTACGGCAAAATCGTTGATTTCAATGCCGTAGAACTGTGAAATTTTCACTTTTATAGGAGAAAAATCACTGCCTAAAAGCTGCTGGTTTCCGTGAATCTTTCTAAGGATTTCGTTTTCCAAACGGCGCAGCGAGATATATGTTTCCGTTAAGAAATTGCCGCTTCCACAGGCCGGGTCAAGGAATTTTAAATTCGCGATTTTATTGCGGAAGTGTTCCAATTTTACCTTTTGAGACGTGCCTCGGGATGTCTCTACAATTTTTTTAAATTCTGCACGCAAATCATCCAGAAACAGCGGATCAATCACTTTGTGGATGTTCTCAATACTCGTGTAGTGCATACCGCCTTTGCGCCGCGTTTCGGGGTTTAAAGTCGATTCAAAAACTGCTCCAAAAATCGTGGGAGAAATCTCACTCCAGTCAAAGCCGGCACTTGCCTTGTTCACCAATATATCAACAATCTCCGCATTAAATCTGGGGATTTCGATTTCGCGCTCGGCAAAAAGACCGCCGTTGACATACGGAAATGCGGCTAAATCATCATTCAAATACGGATCTCTGTTTTCAGGTTTCGTATTCAAAACCGTGAAAAGTTCCATCAGATTTTTGCGGGCTTCATCCGGATGGAATTTTGCCATATAACGTCCGAACATATCTTTTTCTGGGAAAATTCCGGCATCTTCGGCATAAAGCAGAAAAACAAGTCTGACACAGAGA
>JAGCNV010000058.1 GCA_017645765.1 bacterium
ACGCCGGTGGTGTTCTGCGCCGTGAGAGCCGTTATCGCGCTCATTGCGTAAACCCCGTTCATGGTCATCGTTTTGAGATCGGCCTGAATCCCGGCGCCTCCGCTGCAGTCACTGCCAGCGATTGATAATGCTGTTTTCATAATTCCTCCTTTTTTTTCAGCACTATTTTTATTACGCGACGCAGAGTGGTGCCCCCGGTGCGCCGCAACTCACTCGTTTGTTTTCTGCATTAAAGCGTCTGAAAGCCGACAAAAAGATTCCAAAAAGACTCCCTACGGCGGCATTACCCGCATCAGGTCAAAGGGTCAAAGCCTAACTTCCTCTCAGCCTGCCTCAGCACGCTCCCCTGCAAAAGACGAAACAGTCAAAAAACCAGAAACAACGGGAATGTAGCGTTAAAAAAGAGTTTGTCAAATGAAAGTGCGTTCCGCCAGCTTTTTCAGCATTCTACACTCGGTTTCGATATCGGTTGCTCCAAAAATTGCGCTCACAAGGGCAACTCCTGAGATTCCGCTTCCAGAAAGATGCATCATGTTGGTCTCGTTGATGCCGCCGATTGCGACAACCGGGATTTTCACGCTTGAGCAGATGTTTTTGAGCGTTTCAAGCGGCAGAGTATGAACATTTGACTTGGTCCGACTTCCGAAAACCGCACCGCTTCCAAGGTAATCAGCACCGTTTTTTTCGGCAAGGAGAGCTTCTTCGACATTGTGCGCGGAAACTCCGATAACAAGCCTCTCCCCTGCTGTTTTGCGAACTTCCGCGACATCTCCGTCATCCTGACCGACGTGGACTCCGTCGGCTCCGCTTGAAAGCGCGATCTCGATATTGTCGTTTATGATGAGCGGCACAGAATACTTCGCGCAGAGCTTTTTCACTTCCTTCGCTTCGGCAAGAAATTCGTCAAAATGAAGGTGCTTTTCCCTAAGCTGGAAGCAGGTGATCCCCCCTTTCAAAGCCGATTCGAGATCGGCGAAAAACTTGTTTTTTTCAGTTCCGTCCGAACCGCCGACTGCGTAAAGAAGAAGATTTTTTCCGTCAAAACTCATAGAAACTCCAGTTAAGGGCAAAAAAACGCGGGCGAAAACCGCCCGCATAAATTCTACAACGTGACGTCGTTACGACGTGACGATTACTTATTAACCTGGAATCTTACGTCGCCTTTCTCGAAGAAATTGACGATTTCGTTTGCAGCAGCTTCAGCAGCGTTGTCGTTTGCTTCGCTCGTCTGTGCGCCCATTTTTTTCGGGGTGAAGAAAACTCTGCCTTCGAATTTTGCCTTGAGCTCTTCAGCGTTGTCCGGTGCAACGTCAGCGACGTATTTGAAATCGGGCCTTGCTTCAAGAACAGCCGCGAGGTCTTCCTCGTTGATGATCTCTTTTCTTGCGGTGTTGATGAGTGTAGCCGGTTTCGGCATATCCATCATGAACTCTTTCGTGATCGACTTTTTGGTCTCGTCGTTAGCCGGGATGTGAAGCGAAACATAGTTGCAGGTCTTGTAGAGCTCTTCTTTGGTAGCGATGTATTTTACGCCCTCGGACTCGATCTTCTCTTTGGTGAGGAACGGGTCGAAAGCATAGACTTCCATGCCGAGTCCCTTCGCAATCCTTGCAACGTTCCTGCCGACGTTTCCGTAAGCCTGAAGACCGAGTTTTTTGCCTTTAAGTTCGGTTCCGGTTGTCGGAGTGAAGCAGGTTCTTGCGGTATAGATCGCCATACCGATTGCAAGCTCAGCAACAGCGTTTGCGTTTACGCCGGGAGTATTCATAACGACGATGCCTTTTTCCTTTGCAGCTGCACAGTCAACGTTGTCGAATCCTGCGCCGCCTCTGACTACGATCTTGAGTTCAGGAGCTGCGTCCATGATCTCTTTTGTGATTTTGTCGCTTCTGATGATGATTGCATTTACATCTTTGACCGCTGCTTTAAGCTCGTCAACCGATGTGTACTTTTCAAGTTTGCGGAATTCGTAACCTGCGCCCTTGCAGATCTCTTCGATTTTTGCAACAGCCTTTGCTGCAAAAGGTTTTTCGGTAGCAAGAAGAACTTTTTTCATATTAACCTCCATAAGTGTTAAAGAAAATAACGCGCTATCTAATATTTTAAAAACAGGTTTGTCAACTATATCAGCCGGAACAAAAATTTATTCCATCTTTTCGCCGACCTTTTCATTGACTTCGTTGTCGATTGCCTCTCGATTCGAGGCAAACACATCGAAAAGAACGGGGTCAAGTTTACCGTCTTCGACCTCCTTTTTAAGAATGGAGATAGCTATTTCAGGCGCAATAGCCTTTTTGTAAGGTCTGTCTTTGGCAGTCAGAGCGTCATAGATGTCGGCAATAGCCATGACACGTTCGATGATGCCGAGATCTTCCCCCTTTTTGTGGAACGGATAACCGCTGCCGTCGAGTTTTTCATGGTGGGCGGCTGCAACATTCGGAACCGCCTTGAGTGAAACCGGCCAGTCTATCGAATTTAGCAGTTCGTAGCTGTAAAGAACATGCTTTTCCATGTTCGAACGTTCTTCCGTGGTAAGCGTTCCCTTCTGGATATTGAGATATGCAAGCTCTTCAGCAGTTACAAGTTCTATCTTTTCGCCGTTCGCATTAACCAGGATGCGCGCCGCCTTGTTTATGAGGTTCTGCTCGTTTTCGTCATGAGGACGCGGAATGTCGAGAGAATCAAGTTTTGAAAGGAATTCTTCCGCAACCGCTTTTTCTTCGCTTCCGTCCTTAAGAAAAACAATGGCATACTTTATACGCCACTTCATCTTTTCGAGATCTTCCGCATAAAATCTGTGCTGTTTCATAAGAAGTTTCTCGCGTACGCCTACTTTGCCGTAATCGTGCAGCAGCGAAGCGGTTTCAGCGACTTTCAGCGTATTTTTGTCAACGTAATAACGGCTTGCTATTTCCGGTTTTTCAAGTGCGTGTTTCAAAATCGCCAGAGTGTATGCCGAAACACGGATACTGTGACCTTTCGTTATCGGATCTCGCTGTTCTATAGCTTTTACCGAAGAAATTATCATGTTATTGAGCAGTTTTTCGGTCTCCAGCAAAAGGTTGTTGTTTTCAACCGAAACCGCAGCCAGAGTCGAAAGGCTTTTGAGCATGATCGTATCGAAATCACTGAACGGAACAGGCTCTTTTGAGTCGCTGTCGAGTTTATTGATAAGCTGAACTGCACCGACTACGTCTCCTGTCGCGGTCTTCATCGGCACTGTGATTATCGAAACCGTCTTATAGTTGAGTTTTTTATCCAGATCACTGTTGAAAGTGTACGGTGCATCTTCGGGAATACTGTATGCATCAGGAATGTTCAGCGTTTCGCCTTTGTCGCATACGTATCCGACGAAACTTCTTTTGTTAAAAGGGATTTCGCGCTTCTCAAAAACTTTTGAACCAAGGCGGCTGTTCTGGCTCGAAACGAAGAATATTCTGTCGTGCTCCTCATTCATCAGATAAAGAGTTCCCGCTTCGGCATTTGTTGCTTTACGCAGGAAAGTGAGGATCTGTCCGTAAAGTTTGTTCGGTTCCTTCTCGACACTGAGACTTATGCCGATCTGCGCGTTTTCAAGAATTTTGTTGTAAAGATCGATAGTTATGTTTATGAAATCAAGAATGTATTCGAGCGAAAAACGGTCAAATTTTTCACCGTCGACAACAAAAACATGAGGATCGAGCTGCTTGAATTCACAGTCAAATGAAACGACCAGTACCGCTTTTGCATTTTTTATAAGCGTAAGTTCAGGCTGATAGTCGCGCATCGACATAATCAAAATGTAAGGTTTACTTCCGATAGCTGCAAGCTTTGCCTCTATTTCGGCAAAACTTTCGTAAACCAGCGGCGTTCTGTTGTCAAAACGCTCGATTTTGAGGAACGACGGAATAAATATCAAATCTTCGTGAGCTGCCAAAACTGCCTCCCTAAAAACAAAGAACTGTTGATTATAGTGAAAGAAGAAAAAAGAGCAAATCAGGAAAATTTCAGCACAATATTTTCAGGCAGCGGGTCGAGTTTTCTCATTCTGACATTTGCCTGTGCCAGCATCAGTTTTGAGGCTTTGACAGCGTCGGTATCTGCGTATTTGTCGGAGAGATAGACTATTTCCGAAATTCCGGATTGTATTATCGCCTTCGCGCACTCGTTGCACGGGAAAAGTGCAACATAAATCGTACAGCCGCGGAGATTCTGGATAGAATTGAGTATCGCGTTGAGTTCGGCATGTACTACAAACGGGTATTTTGTATCGAGGTATTCACCTTCCCTTTCCCAGGGAAGTGCATCATCGCCGCAGCCGGCCGGGAAACCGTTGTATCCGACTCCTACAATGCGGTGCTCACTGTTCACAATGCAGGCTCCGACCTGCGTGTTAGGGTCTTTGGAACGCTGAGCGCTGAGCAGTGCGACACCCATAAAATACTGATCCCACGAGATGTAGTTTTCTCTTTTCGCCATGACTCCTCCGCTGAAAAAGGACAAAACTCCGAAAAACCGCCTTCTTTTCGCATAAAAAAGGCAAAAAATCAAATCATGTTCGAAACTTTTCCTCTTCCGCTTTGACTTATTACCCTTTTTTGGTAAAATTTATAGTTTTAGGAGCTGTTTACAGGAAATTGCGATGAAAAAGTTTTTAGTGTTGTTTTTTGTCATTTCGGCGATGCTTCCGGTACTAGCCTATGACGGAACGACGATCGGTCCCGAAGTTTCGGTTCTTGACGGCAGAAAACTTCAGTGGGAAGCTGGAAGTTTCGACTATTTCGTTATGTTCAAATCGCTTATGGGCAACGATGTCCGCGAGATCTGCTCCAGTGCAAGCTCTCCGGCAGGATGCGACTATACAGATAATCCCGAGCCCGATAGCTGCCTTCCTTCAAGCACTTTCCAACTTACAAACAGCCATATTCCAGAAGACGCTTACGTCGAGGCGGCATATCTTGTATGGACTTCAAGCCTTGATCCGAACAATGTTTTCCATACCGACAACACCGCGACACTGGCCTTTATTTCGGACGACGGCAAAATCACCTATGAGACAGACGCTGTCGCTCCGAGAACAGGAAATGTGGGAACAGATTCCAACCATGGTCAGCAGGATTTCACGTTCGAGGGAATTTCCATCGAACAGAACAACAAGATTTACGGCGGTTACTACACATACCGCGTAGACGTCACCGATTTTTTCAGCATGATTCATGCGATGGGAAGAGATCTGGGTTACAGCCATGACGGCATGTCGCTTTACGGAAACTACACTGTAAGCGGTGTCGAATGTTCAAATGATTCCAATTATCTTTCACAGGTTATCAACAACAAGAATTACAGTGCTTCGGTAATGTGCGGCTGGTCGCTCATCACCGTTTACCGATCGACGAGAGTCAGCCCGAAAATGGTCTATATCTACAATGGTTTCGGAAGTTTCTGTACACAGGAAGTAAATCTCGGCATTTCCGGATTTGAGTTCCCGGACAAGCCTATTATCAAAATGACGATGGCTGTTCACGAAGGCGATCCCGGTCTTGCAAGCGCTAAAGGCTGCGGAGGTCTCTTCGGCGGCGGCGCTTGTCCTCCGGAAGGTCTTCAGGTAACCGGTCAGCAGACAGCTCCGGAAGATCTTGTAATTCTTCAGAACAGCTGTAACCCCGCTAAATTTGCGGATTCCGACGGAACACCGTTCAACTATTCAGATACCTACAATTCGATTTCAAGTTTCTACGGCTGGAACGACACAATCGAAACATGTATCGGCGGAGACCCGAACTCGCCGGATCCGAACTCTCTCGAATATACGATGGATGTAGATACCTTCCTGCTTGACGCTGATGCAAACCCCGATTTTGACAGACAGTTTAAAAAAGGCGATAATTCCATGTTCATCAAAATAGGTGCGAACGCCGACTGCATCTATCCGAACTACATGGTTGTCTCGCTTGACACCAAGGCTCCGAGATACGATATCCCGAGAAACCCTGTTACTCCTGACGGAAGAGAGAAAAACTACTGTTCATGCTCGGAACAGGCTGATTCAGTATGCGCTACGGCTCCTTTCTACTTCATGATCAAAGTACAGAACTGGGGCGACGATCTTTCGACGAATGTCACTGTTCAGGACACTCTTTCGGCGAAGGTAAACTATGTTCCGGGCACGACCGAAATGTGCAAAGAGTGGAAAAGCGACAATGTCTGCAAAAAATGGATCCCGATTGAAGATATAAACGGCGGATTCCCGCTGACGAATTCGTACAAAGTTGCAGATATACTCGGTTACTGCGATCAGGTATATCAGACCTGCGACGAAACGATAATGATCCGTTTCAAGGTCAAACCGAAAGAAAACCTTGCAAAGAACGAAGTTATTGAAAACACCGCTATAATCAGCGACGATTCAGGCAAACCTTACAAAACCAACACTTCGATTCCGCTCAGACTTACTTTCGGCAGCTGCCCTTCTGCATCCGAATGCGAAAACCCGGATCTTAAGAACTGCGGCGGCTACGGTGACGGTGAAGGCTGCGAAAAAGACGAGGAATGCGGTGCAGGCAAGATCTGCCAGAACGGCAGCTGTGCAGTTGATGAATCTATGTTTGTAAAAAACGCAAAAATCACCGTTGCAAAAGGTAAAAACTCTTCTGTAAGCGGCAATGCTCCTATCATCGTTTATGCTCCGACGAAAGAACTCGTCATGGGTCAGTTCACCGTTCTGGCAACAACTGAAGAAAACGGCGAAAACTTCTCGTTTGATTCAGTTATAGCAAGCCTCTATGTAAAAGATCAGGCTACGCAGGTCACCGGCATCAAACTGGTTTATGACAAAAACGGGAACGGCATTTTCGATGACGGAGACGTTGAAGTCACCGACCCGCAGAGCATAAATGCAAACACTGTTTCACTCGCCCTGAAGAACGATTCGGCGATTTATGAGTCGAATATCCTTCACCATTTCCTTATCGTAGCGGATGTTTCATACAAGACACCAGA
This sequence comes from bacterium, assembly GCA_017645765.1. Taxonomy (GTDB): domain Bacteria; phylum UBP6; class UBA1177; order UBA1177; family UBA1177; genus UBA1177. The sequence continues at coordinate 6,979 of JAGCNV010000058.1, forward strand.
ATCGGTTCCGTTAAACACAAGCTTCTATTTTTATATCGAAGACATTGAGAGGTTCTCTTTCGGCAAAGTCGGAAATGCTACCTCGGAAATGTCGGAATCTCCGATGAATTTCGCAGAATTTTCATTTGAACCGACTGTTGAAGCGTTTGTTTTCACGAAAGGCATCACCGAACCGCCTATTCCGTCACTTTCAAATCTGAACAAAATTCCGGCAGGAGTCCTTCAGATAAGGGCGAAAGCTATCGCACACAGCAACAGCATCAAGAAAATCACACTCAAAACGACATCAAAATCGATAAAATTCAAAGAAGGGATCAAAAAGGTTTTCCTTTATATCGACAGCAATAAAGATGCTTCCTACGAAGGTGAAACTCTGCTTGCAACTGCTGTTCCGGCCGAGGTTTCCAACCTTCTGGATATAACTTTCGACACTCCGCTCTATTTTGGAAAAGACAAAGAAACAACTCTGCTTCTGGTTGCCGAATTCAATATTCCGAAAGATCAGACGGCGCAAATTGAAATCCAGAAGTCGAAAGTCAAACTTGAAACCAGCACTGAACTTATCGGACTGCCGCTAAAATCAAAGGCATTCAGCTACAAATGCGAAGAAGGTGATCTCTCCTGTCTTGACAGCGATGACGGCGGAAGTTGCGCAGTAACGGCGATCGATGACAAAAGCACCGGAGTTTTTGCTGTTCTTGCGGCTCTTATCTTCATTGCAGCGTTTTATTTTTTGTTGTACCGAAGAAATTCCCGATGAAAAAATTTTTCATATTTTTAATGATTTTCGCACTTCTTACAGCTGTTTCATGCAGCAGTTCAAAAAAAGAGGGAACTACCGTCATCGACGATTCTGATTACGACACCGATGATAATGATAACGATATTGCCGAGATTGATGAAAGCGACGACGAAGAAACCGAAACAGATGAACCTGACGATAGCGATAGCGATCCGGTCGCCGGAGGTCCGTGCAGTAAAAATCCATGCAAAAATATAGAAAATTCTACCGGCGAATGTGTTTCCGAGGAAGAAGGATATTCCTGCAAATGCAAAGAAAACTACACTTGGGAAGGATATGCCTGGGAAGGACCCCGCTGCAAAGCCGACGAAAGGAAGAAAAAATGCACAGGACTCCCCGAAAACGCCCAGTGGACCAAAGTTTCAGAAGTAACTCAGACCTGGAACGGCGAAGAATGGATGCCTTCAGAAACAGCCGTTTACAGTGAAGAAATCTCTTACAACCGCTGCTATTTCAAATGTCTGCCTGCTTACTTATGGGACGGAGAAAAATGTGCAGAGCCATGTGAAAACGAACCATGCAAAGATATTCCGAATTCCACCGGTGTCTGCTTTAATTCGACAGCCGGCAGATATATATGCGAATGCGATGAAAACTTCTGGTGGTGGGGAGAAAGACGCGGCTGCATAGCACAGAGACCTGCGCTGGCGAACATCTGCACCGGCATGTACTCGTGCTACAACAACGGCGAAGTTATAGAATGTCCCGATAAGGAAGACGAAGTTTTTTACGGTCAGGACGCATATTATGCAAAGCTCGGCTTCTGCTCCCCGAAAAATTTTGCCGTCAATTCCGAATTTCACGGCGAAACAATTATCGTAAACAGAAACACCGGACTGGAATGGCATCTTCTGTCCGAAAACACAGCATACTCATGGAGCGAAGCCGCTGATGCCTGCGGCAATCTTAGTTATGCCGGAAAACACGACTGGAGGCTGCCGAAACTGTATGAACTCATGTCGATCGCGGCTGTCACAAATGAAGATAAGGAACTGAACGAAATATATTTTCCGCTTCAGGTGAGCGCTGTCTGGGCTTCTGAAATTTTCCAGTACAACAACCAGCCGTGGTCGCTCTCCATTTCATCCGGCATAACATCTGCACTGTTCAACAACTATAATCAACCGGCAGCTGTGTGCGTCCGCGGCGAAAAATCACCGGATCCTGTGTTTGAAGAATCAACAGTCAACGGAGACAAGGTTCTTACCGATTCCGCAAGCGGGCTTATGTGGCAGAAGGATTACACCTCTAAAGGCATGGCGATATGGAAGGAGGCGCTTTTCTACTGCGAAAACCTGATATATGCGGGATATTCCGACTGGAGACTGCCGAACAAAAACGAACTTGCTTCAATTATAAACTATGGTCAAGATGACGATTCATGGCCTCTTGATATGCCGTCTGACTACGGTTTCTGGACATCGACCACATTCTTTTCAAGCTATATGACAAACGAACTTGCAATTGTGATAGAGCCTGACGGCAAACAGGGCTATATGCCGAAACACAACAAATTCTATCACTATCCCTACCATGTCCGCTGCGTAAGATAGACTGCTATTATCATTGAGACATGTCAGGTCAGATGAGACGTGTCAGCTCACGTCTCTACAATATACATTTGATTTTTATATATTTATGCCTATAATTCTGCGTTTTATTGTTTTTGGAGGAAAAAATGGCTGTTTATATCTGTCACAACTGCAAGAAATCGCTTGATGACGAACTTGAAGACATCCGCGGAAAAGTCGGCAGACAGGACGTCTGTCCCTTCTGCTATTCCGACCTTCACTGCTGCATGAACTGCCGCTTTCACGATGAAAACTACACGAACGAATGCCGTGAAGACTCGCGTTCGTTCATCCGTGAAAGAGACAAAGCCAATTTCTGCGCTTCATTTGAGTTCATCAAGAACGAAGGCGAGGACGGCAGCGAGGAAATCGAGGCCAAAACACAGCTTAGCGACCTTTTCAAATTTTAATTTTTCAAAATCGGGAGTTCCGATATGTTCAAATACCTGTTCAAAAAGATTTTCGGCACTGAAAATGACCGTTTTTTGAAGTCTATCAAACCGACGATCGCAAAAATCAATAGTTTTGAAGACTCTTTCAAATCACTTTCCGATGCAGATCTTGCGGCTAAAACCGCCGATTTCAAACAGAGGATCGCGAACGGAGAATCGCTTGACTCGGTACTTCCCGAGGCTTTTGCAGTAGTCCGTGAGGCAGGAAAACGCGTTCTCGGCATGAGGCACTATGATGTTCAGCTTGTCGGCGGAATCGTTCTCCACAAAGGAAGGATCGCCGAAATGAAAACCGGTGAAGGAAAAACGCTCGTCGCAACTCTTCCGATGTATCTCAACGCTCTGGAAGGACGCGGCGCACACCTTGTCACGGTCAACGATTACCTTGCTGCCCGTGACGCCGAATGGATGGGAAGAATCTACAAATTCCTCGGACTTTCGGTCGGAACGATCCTCAACGGAATGAACACTAAAGAGCGCAGAATCGCATACAACAGCGATATAACCTACGGAACAAACAGCGAATTCGGCTTCGACTATCTGCGCGACAACATGAAATACGACATAAACAACTATGTACAGCGTGATCTGCGTTACGCGATTGTCGACGAGGTCGACTCGATTCTTATCGATGAGGCAAGAACTCCGCTCATCATTTCTGGTCCGAGCGACGAAAGCACAGATCTTTACGTAAAAGTTAATGCAGTCGTCAGAACCCTCAAGGAAGAGGAACACTTCACGAAGGATGAAAAGGCGAAAAACGCAATACTTACACAGGAAGGTATCTACAGAGTCGAAAATCTTCTCGGCGTCACCAACCTTTACGCACCGGAAAACCTTGAGCTTGTTCACCACGTTCAACAGGCTCTGAAAGCGAACTTCATGTTCCACTTGGATGTCGATTACGTCGTAAAGAACATCGACGGCGTCGACAAAGTCATGATCGTTGACGAATTCACCGGCCGACTTATGGAAGGAAGGCGTTACAGCGACGGTCTGCATCAGGCTCTCGAAGCGAAGGAAGGTGTCAAGGTCGAGCGCGAAAACCAGACTCTGGCTACAATCACTTACCAGAATTTCTTCAGAATGTATGACAAACTTTCGGGTATGACAGGAACCGCCGACACAGAAGCACGCGAATTTGCCGAAATCTACAACCTCGGAGTTACCGTAATTCCTACGAACAAGCCCGTTATCAGGCAGGATATGCCCGACCAGATCTACAAAACACAGGTCGCAAAGGAAAACGCTGTAGTCAAGGCGATTCTCGAAAGAAACGCAAAAGGTCAGCCGGTTCTTGTCGGCACCGTTTCAGTCGAAAAGTCGGAAAGACTCAGCAATCTTCTCACTAAACAGGGGATCAAGCACAACGTCCTCAACGCGAAATTCCACATGAAGGAGGCTGATGTCGTAGCTCAGGCCGGCAGAAAGGGAACAATCACGATCGCTACCAACATGGCAGGCCGTGGAACCGATATCGTGCTTGGCGGAAACCCCGAAAAACTGGCTTACGCCGAAGCAGAAGCGACAATGGAATTCGTCGACACCGAATCACCGGAATTTAAGGAAATTCTCGCAAAATACGAAAAGATCTGCGCCGAGGAAAAGAAAGAAGTTCTTGCTGCCGGAGGTCTTCACATCATCGGAACCGAGCGTCACGAATCAAGACGAATCGATAACCAGCTCAGAGGTCGAAGCGGACGTCAGGGAGATCCCGGTTCATCAAGATTCTACCTCAGTCTCGAAGACGACCTAATGCGTATTTTCGGCAGCGAAAGACTTTCGACCGTAATGTCGCGTCTCGGCATTGAAGAAGATCAGCCGATCGAGCACAAACTCATCTCCAAATCGATCGAAAACGCGCAGAAAAAAGTCGAAGCGCACAACTTCAGCATCCGTAAAAACGTCCTCGAATACGACGACGTAATGAACCAGCAGAGAAAAACAATTTACTCGCTGCGCCGTAGCATTCTTACAGGCGGAGAGGCAAACAAGCAGGTCATCTATTCGATGATCGAAGATATCATCAATACCAATCTCAACAACATAATCCCTGAAAAATCGACTCCTGACAGCTGGGATTACGCTATGGTCAAGGATTTTCTCGCCGGAGTTCTCGCCTACAACGAAGATATGCGCGCCCAACTCGACGAAAATATGTTCTCCGACATCATCAACCCGAACAACTACATCGGGCACAAAAACGAAGCCGCGATGCAGATCATGGCGCAGAAATGCTACGATTTCCTGCTTGAACAGTACGACAAGAAAATGTCACAGTACGACAAGGAACTCAGCAACGAAATCGAGCGCCACATCGTTCTCGAAGTTCTTGACATCTTCTGGAGAAGACATCTTCTCAGCATGGATCATCTCCGCGAAGGCATCGGACTGCGCGGCTACGGTCAGAAAAACCCGAAACTCGAATACAAGCGCGAAGGTTTCGCGATGTTCCAGGATATGATGTTCAGCATCTACACCGAATCGGTAAAACGTCTCTTCTCAGTTCAGGTCGTAACACAGGAAGCTGTAGAAAAATTCGAGCAGAAAGAACAGAAGAAAGAAGCTGAAGTCCAGAAAAACACGACTGCCCCGACCTTGGAAAAAGAACCAGTCAAACGCACTGCTCCGAAAATCGGCAGAAACGATCCGTGCCCCTGCGGAAGCGGCAAGAAATTCAAACAGTGCTGCATGGGCAAAGGAATCTACGACTAAAACTCCTTTCGTCCCTCGCCACACTGAATCAAGGTATCAATTCAAGGCAAAAAAAAGCCCCTCCTGAGAGGGGCTGGAAAAATTAAAGATTGATCGATTATTGTTTTCCAACCGCATCACCTGCATTCGGGTCAACAAGGTCGAAAGTATCAAGCTGATTAAGCAGTGCGTCACAGTCCATATCATCTGCAACCTTTATGAACTGGAATATTGATTTTGTTGTATCGGTGATAGTTGTCTTTTGACCTTTCAAAAATTCATTTTGTGTATCAGGATGTGTATATTGCTCGTCAGTCCATTCAACATTTCCTTCAATTTTTTTGCTATCTCCGTCTTCAATAAGTTTACCAGTAAAAATATGTGAAAGTCTCTGGACATAATAAATCTTTCCAGTTACTGTTCCGTTAAAACCAATCGTAAATGCTTTTGCACCATCTTTATCAGTATCATCTATTCGCGGATCGTTTTCGCCCTGTCCGCCATCGTCTGTTGTTTTGACCATCGGTTCTGTCGCAGGATTTTCCATGTTGGCACCGCGAAGTTCCCAGTCTTTGTTGAGTTTAAAAGTAATTTCCTCGCCGTTCTGAGCAACTTCTACATAGGGCATATCTTCCTGTCCTGCGATATCATAAGGTTTCCAATGGTGGAAATGAGTATTGAATTTGTAAGGTTCATTGAATAAAACATTGGCTTTTGTTAATCCTAAACCTCCCTTTTTGCCGGTACGGTTGTCAGTTCTGCAAAGACGATTATCAACTTTATCCATGTCAAGCTGCCCTTTGTTGTTGACAGAAAAATCAACCAGAACATATCTTGTTGTGATACTCGGAACATCTTTTGCTGCATCAGCATTTGAAGTTGAGTGAAGAATTATTTCTGCTGCCCATCTTCCTTTAAATTTAGCGTAAAGCGGATTCTCGTCAGTCGGATCTGTCGGTTCTTCAGTCGTAGGTTCTTCAGTTGTTGGTTCTTCAGTTGTAGGTTCCTCAGTTGTTGGTTCTTCAGTTGTCGGTTCTTCAGTTGTCGGTTCCTCAGTCGTCGGTTCCTCAGTTGTTGGTTCTTCAGTCGTAGGTTCCTCCGTTGTAGGTTCCTCAGTTGTTGGTTCTTTGCTGTCGGAAGAACCACCGCATGAAACAAAGAAAATTGTTGCACAGATTGCAACGAGTGAAATCATAAATTTTTTCATCTTTTTCTCCTCAAAAAAGTTGTTAAATTACCATATAACTTCTGCTGAAATTCCTATATTCAAGAGAAACCCTTTGCTTGTCCAGCCAGGAAATCCGGGGTTATTGGTCTGCATTTCCTTTTTTATAGTATCAACTTCATCAGCTGAAAGTTTGTCAGAATAATATTCAGCATCCTCTGGAATCTCATCAATAACACCTCCGTCTTTCATTGTTCTCTTAAGATCCTTTTTTTCTGTCCTGCTGAGAAGCCACTGCAGAGCGCCGCTTATTCCTGCACCGATTTTAACCTCGTTTGTGATACTGAAATATTCGTGATAACCGAGAGAAAATCCGAATCTGTCGTTATCGACATAGTTTTCTCTGCCGGTCTGCGCCGGAACCGGACTCGGAACATAGTTAAAGCCGAAAGCTGCCCTGCGCTCAGGATGGCGCATGAGTAAACCGGCAGTCGCAGAAAATGTGTCATCCCATTTGTCAAGCGGTTTTTCCCCGTGACGGTTGACATAAGTTGACCATCTTGACCACTCGAAAGAAGCCATCGGAGTCAGGGTATAGTCTTTAACTTTAAAATCGTAATAAGTTCCTACCGAAAGTTTTATCGGCTGGTAACCTGCCGTCATCGAAGAACTGGCGGTAAGGTAACCTTTTTTTACACCTTCTTCATATTCTATATTCATCACCTGCATTTCGTTGTTGAGTTTTACAATACCTGTGTTTGTCGGGAAGTGGAAAGTCCCGGTAAGATGCCACCCGGCAACGGGGTTTGCAACGAACGAGAAGTAAGGCATAACCGAAGCACCGACTTTCATCTTTGCATTGATTAATTGTTGCGAAGGATCTGAAGTTTTGGGAACAAATACTCGGTTCTGCGTGGTTGTATAAGTGGAAATCGCAAGACCTGCACCTATTCTGAAGTAGTGTCCGAAACGCCCTGCAAGTGCCGCAGCCACGCTGAATTGTTTAAGTCTGTCGCCGTAAAGTTCGAACTGCAAACTGTTCGAAAAATACTGTTCCCTTTCGTCATTGAAGAAAGGTTCCTGCGTCTGAATTCCTGAAAACGGAAGAACTGCGTAAATACCGGCTGTAAGCTGTCCGCCAAGTTTTTCAAGACTTTTTCTCGCGATATTTTTGACAGCTCCGAGCATGATAACGCCGTCAAATGAGTCGTAATCAGCGGAACCGCGTTTGTTTAGAAGATTTTCTGTTGCTATTGGCGTATTAAATCCGCTAATTCCAGATCCCATGCTATCTGTATCAAAATCGTAAATATATGACCCTACATCATGTCCTTCAGGACGAGCAGCATGTTTTATCGACTTGTTCTGGATCGTCATTCCGAAACCGATTTTGAAAGAGTCATCCAAAGTCGCCAGATCTGCCGGGTTGAAATAAGCCGCCTCGGCACCTGTCGAAATGATTCTCGAAGTGAACGGATGGACAGAATCCTGCGCTCCTACAAGCTCAAGAACTGAAGAAGCCAGAAGCATTGATGAAAAACACAGACAAAAAGTAAGGCATAAGATTTTTCTCAACAGCATTTATTTATCTCCATATAAAAATAACTTAACTTACAACGAACAATGAGACTTTCAAACAAGTCTCAGGTTACATCATTCCGAGATATTTCATCGCCTTTTTTATATCTTCCCAGACCGGCCGTTTGTAGGACTCGTTCCTGAGGAGAGCACTCGGATGATAAGTAACAAAAACCTTTATTCCTTCGTATTCGTAGTCCGATTCACGTGCTTTTGTCATTGAACCTTCAATGCCAAGCAGATTTTTCATCGCGACCTTTCCCAATAAAATCAAAACCTTGGGATTTACGATTTTAATCTGTTCTTTCAAAAAACCAATGCAGCACTGCGCTTCGTCCGGCATCGGATCTCTGTTCGCCGGAGGTCTGCACTTAACGATATTGGCGATATAAACCTGACTGCGCGGAATTTTCATCCCGTTTTCGATTATTTTCGTCAGAAGCTGCCCCGCCTTTCCGACAAAAGGTCTGCCGGACAAATCCTCATCTTCGCCCGGACCTTCGCCGATGAACATGATGTCGGCATTCGGATTTCCCTCTCCGAAAACCATATTGGTCCGCTTTGCAGCAAGACGGCACGCTGTGCATCTTCCGGCTTTTATGCGCACTTTTTCAAGCGGCGGCAAAGACTCGTCAATCGGTTCTTCGATACCTTTAACATCTGCAACTGTCGAAACGGAAGCAGTTTTCGGAACCGGAACAAACCCCGCCTCTCTGAAAGATTTTGCAATTTCTTCCGAAATAGAGGAATTTATCTCTCCTGCAAATTTTTCATTGAAAGTAAAAGGCTGGAGCTTCTGCTGCCAAAGCAGCCACGCTTCTAGTGATTCGGAAGAAACTGACGGGATCAATTCTTTTCTCTGCCGTACCTGAGAATAAACAAATTGTCTTCGATAGCGTTTGCAGCCTCTTCACGGACTTTAGGATCTGCTTCTTCGCTTACGAGTTTTTTAAGATATTCCTGAACCGATTTGTCGCCGATTTTTGCAATCGACTGAATACCTATCGACTTGGCGAGTATCGATTTCTCGCGGACGATGAAGTCGTAAAGCGGTTTCGCACCGCCTGCATTTCCGAGCTGACCGATCGACATCGCAGCAGTCGTTCTGATTTCTTCCTTTGAATCTTCGTTCATAACCTGAATGAGGAAAGGAAGTGATTCAGCGAACTGATATGTTCCAACGACTGAAAGGATCATCTTTTTCCAGTAGGAATCGCTGCTTTTATTGAAAAGTCCGATGAGTGATTCTGCAACGCTTTTCGATTTTACTCTGTTGAAATAGTTGTTGAACTCAAGTTTTCTTTCGGAAACTCTTTCGTTCGTCGCAGCCTTAAGAACAAGTTCTACAAGGTCTGCGCCGTCGTATTCGGAAATGATGGCAAGAACTTTTGCAAGCCAGTCTGCATCTCCGCTGTCAAGCTGCGAAGAGATAAGCCTTATCGTGTCGGGAGAGTCGATTTCGATGAGCGCTCTGACGAAGACTTCTTTGTTAGTTGCCGGTTTCTGATACGGGAAACATTCGCTCGAAGACGGAGCGTAAAGACTGATTTTATTGAGCATTTTTCCGATTACCGGAACACTCTGCTTCGAGTAGAGATTCATTGCGGCGTAACCGAAAGCAGTCTGATTGTCGGCGTTGAAACCTTCAGCCTTGGTAAGAACGTTCTGATTGAAGTAAAGCTCGCCTTTGATTTCGCCCGAGAATTTGACTGCAAGGCAGGAAAGCGTATCGGTTCCTGCAATGAAAGAGTTGTATTTTTCATCGTCGATCGAAAGTCCGCCGAGTCTAGCAACGGCAAGTGCCGTGCGGAGCGAAGCGGCATCCTTTTTCTCAATGAACTCGTTTACGAGTTGGTCAAAAGTCTCTTTCGTCGAATCGTTCTGCATATTGTCAGCTTTTTCACGTATTGCTTTGATTGCAACTCCAAGAAGTCTTTCATCGAAAAGCTGCCAGAAGTTGATCAGATAAGGCGTATTGAAAGAGAAGTTCGCCTTGTTGTCTCTCGAAACGGGAATCGTGATACTGTCCTCAAGCAACTTGTAATCCTTCGCCCCTTTCTTGAGAATAAAGACATAACCGTCGCCTTTTTTGTAGGCGTCTCTTTTGTAGCGGAGCCTGATCTTTTCGTTGTCGAGTCCGCTGATCTCGATATCACCCGAAGCTTCGCCGACATAAACTTTGTCAACCATGACTTTTGCTTTGGTTTTGCCGCCCTGAATATACTTTCCGAGAAGAATCGTGTCTGCATTTTCAACCGATTTGACGAAATTTTCATCTTTCAGCTGGACTTTATCGTCGAGAACCGACTGTCCGAAAAGCGAAGAAGTAAAGAAAATCACTAATAAAAATACCACCTTAAACATAGTTACACCCCCGTTTTAGGTAAGAACAAAATAATAATCCTTAATATTTATACAATAAAAAGGATTTTGTCAACAAAAAGAAAACAGAGACTATATGGTATAAGTGTATTTGAAATCGATCTGTCCGTCGTAGAACTGCGGGAAAGGACGAGACTTTATCGCATCAAGGATGCAGTCTCCGAAAAGCGACGACTGGTATTTTTCGGTAGTAAAGTATGCGTCAAGAACAACTCCGCTGCCGGCAACGCGGACCATAAGTTCCATTGTTCCCATCATGTTGCGGTCGCCCTGCTCGTATCTGCTCTGGTAGCACTGCGTGATGTCGGGAAGGAACTTGTTCATGTGAGAAGTTACGTGTTTTGCCTCAAGTGTCGCAGGGAGATAATCTTCTCTTCCTGCCCACGCTTTCTGAAGCGTTTCGAGATCCGGAGGAGTCGTTACGAACTGCGTGTCAGCCGGTTTCGCCGGTCTTTTGATGAGGTCACCTTCGACCTTTGCCTGACGTGCGATAAGTTCGACGATGCTCTTGAATTTGCGTTCTTCCGCATAACCGCGGGCCGTTTTACTGGTTTTGAAGTGGATTTTGTTGATATCTGCTCTGAACTCAAGGAGCGTTTTTACGACCTTTTCGTGACCGTTCATGCTTGCAAACATCAGCGCGCTGATTCCATCGACCGTGACATCGTTGATCTTCGCATTGTTGTAAAGCAGGAATCTGACCATTTCGTCATGGCCGTAACGCGCTGCATCCATGAGCGGAGTCTCTTTGTATCTGTCGGAATTGTTGACCGCAGCACCTTTTTCAACGAGGAATTTAACGACTTCGAGGTTACCTTTTTTGGCAGCCCATGAAAGCGGAGTTTCATCGCGGTAGCCGTCCATAACGTCAACGTAAGCCTGCTTTTCAACGAGCTTTTTAACAAGTTCGAGATTTCCGTGCCATGCAGCCCAGTGAAGCGGATAAACGCCGCTTTTGTTTTTAGAATTGACATCGGCTCCCGCAGCAAGAAATTTGTCGACAAGTGTCGCATCATTCAGCCTTGCAGCCTCGACGAAAGCATCAGGATCGTTGGAAACTTTGATGTTTTTCGATGATGTTGCCTTCTTTTCAGTCTGTGCCGGAGCACTTTTCTGCGGCTCGCCGTCCGATTTGGTTTCGGAAGTTCCGCACGAAACAAAAATAACGAAAACAAGCAAGAAAAGTAAACGAATGATTTTCATGACTCCTCCCATTTATTTACAAGTCACTATTCAGAAACAACGAGTTCCATCCTCTTTTTTACGAGTTCCGCGTTCTGTCTGTCGCTATGTTTTTCAAAGTATGAAAGCTGAAGCGCGAGATATTTAAGAACCGCCTTTTTCCACCCCTCTTCGGAAGCCGCCTTAATAGCAGTTCCAGCAGTTTCGGCATCGTAACAGTTGTTTTTCACAAGAAACGAAGCCTTTATCAAAAGAGTCGTCGGATCTTTTTCCGAAGAAAGCTCTGAATTTGCCTTTTCAGTATTGCAGTTCTGTGAAACCTCAAAAATATCGCGGTATTTCTTCGGGAAATCTTCTGATTTCCGCGCCTTTCCGGAAACAAAATTATAGTAAGCAATATTCTCTTCGTTTTTAAGAAGCGGAAGCATATCAGCCGCTTCACGGCACTCTGAATATTCAAGAAGCGCGAACTCTGTAATACATTTTGTCAAATAGGCTTTTACAACCTCGTCAGGATCGACCGTCATTCTGAAATCTTCAAGCATTTTGTCGAAATATTTCGAGGCATAAAGCTCATTACCGATGAAACTGCTTTCGATGAAATTCGCGGTATCGGCCGCAGCATTCTGCTTCCAGAACGGAATATGCCCTGCACCGCATGAAATCAGGAAGAAAAGCGATAAAACAAAGAGAAAAACTTTCATTACGGCAGCTCCAGTTCCTTGCTTTGAGTCGTCGGCAAAACTCTGCGGACATCTTTGACCATAGAATTTACTGAGTTGATTATCGAGTCAAGATCCTTTCTCAGAACATCCATATCCTTCGTTCCTTCCTGAAGATTTTCGCCCGATTTTATGAGGGAGGCAATCAGAATGTCAAGATCGGCCATTTTTTTATTCACATCTTCGACTATCGCATTGACTTTTGAAATCGTTCCGTCGTCACCCAGAACCTGGTCATCGGCCTTGACAAGCGTTTTATTGGCGTTGCCGATCAGAGTTTCGATCTCGCCCAGAGAGTTGTTGAGGTGAGCCACACCTTCGCGGAACTGCGCAGCGGCAGCCTTGTCGCCCGCCATCATTTCGATTATACCGCGTTTCTGTGCCAGATCTCCGGCGATTTTTTCAACATGGACAAGCGTTTTGTTAAGATGACTTTTTTCATCGGTCAAAGTTTTGAGATTATTAGCAATATCATCGATTTTTTCTACCATCGGCTGAAGTTTTTTGATGACTTCGTTGATGTCGTCGACCATCTGGGTTTCAAAAACATAGCTGCTGTCTGCAAAAGTCTCCGTGATATTAGGGGTTGTCACGATGAACCTTGAAGAGCCGATGAGCGGCCTTTCAAGGGTAAAAACAGAGCTTTTGTTGATGCGGTGCGCATGTTCTTCCGGCACTTTGACCAGAACAAGAACCGTTCCTTTGTTGTCAAGTTCGAATTTTTCGACTTTTCCGATTTCAAAACCCGAAAAAAGAAGCGGCATTCCCTCGGTGATACCCTCACCGGTAGACGATGAAAGGGTGAAATAAAGATGATTGGTGAAAACATTCTTTTTGACGAGGATAAAAGCAATAAAACTCGCAATCATCAACAGCGACAAAAGCAGAAACAAGCCGACTCTGAAATTAGCGGAACTCTTCAAAACACACCTGAAAAACAAAATCAAAACAAAAAAACCGAAATATTATAAGGATAAAGGAAATTAAGTAAAATTTTAAGGGATTTTTTTCGCAAAATCAGCGGATCGTCTTAAGAAACTCCTCAAAATACTTTATGAAAGTCTCGTTCTGATCTTTGAGACCGATCGAAAGTCTGAGCCAGTTCGGGAAACCGTAATTTGCAACCGGACGGACGATTACGCCTTTGTGAAGCAGGTAGTCGTAGCAGTCGCGACCCAGATTTGCCGCTTCGCCGATTTTGAAAAGCATGAAGTTGCCCTGCGTCGGAAGATATTCGATGCCGAGTCTCGTAAATTCCTTGTAGAGATACTCCTTCCCTTCCTTGTTGACTTTGATCGCGTTTTTCAGGTAATCGGTATCCTTGAAAGCGGCGATTCCCGCTACCTGAGCGAGAAGGTTCGTATTGAAAGGCTCTCTGACGCGGTTCATATAGTCAACGATCTCGGCAGTCGAAATCGCATAACCCAGCCTGATTCCGCTGAGTCCGAAAGCTTTTGAAAGCGTTCTGCAGATGATCATGTTCGGGTGCATGTTCCTGTAGTCGAAACCGTTCGGATAGTCGGGAGCATCGGCGAAATCGAAGTAAGCCTCGTCAACTACGAGAACGACTTCCTGAGGAACCGTTTTAAGAAGTTTTTCGAACTTCTCTTTCGTGTAGTATGTTCCTGTCGGGTTGTTCGGGTTGATGAGGCATATCATCTTTGTTTTCGGCGTTACGGCCGCGATAATTCCGTCGATATCGACAACGTGGTCTTTGGTCTGCGGAACGAGTTTCATTTTGATGTCAGCAGCCTTGAGAATGAGTTCGTAAGCGACAAATCCCTGTTCCGAAAGAACGACTTCCTCGTCGCCTTTGATGAGGGTCCTGATCGCGATGTCAATGACTTCGTTCGAGCCGTTTCCGACAAAAACTTCTTCGAATTTTATCTCTTCGCCTTTGGTTTTATGATAGTCGACGATCGCGTTTTTGAGGTAGTATGCGTTGCCGTCCGGGTAGTAGTTAAGTTCCGAAACAGCGTTGATGAGAGCCTCGCGCACTTTCGGGCTGATGCCTGTCGGGTTTTCGTTGCTCGCAAGTTTGATGGCGGAAGTAAGACCGAGCTCCCTTTCGACTTCCGAAATAGGTTTACCGGGTTTGTAAGGGGAAATAGCTTTGATGTTGTCACCGACTTTTACCATGTCATTCTCCTATATGAAATTGTTAAAACAGCCAAACTGCCTGAATAAATCGCACAAAATCGAGCATAAAACAAGTTATTTTCCGCTGTTTACGATTTTTTCGAACTCTTCGTAGGTGTGTTTGCCCGAAATCGTCTCGATAACCTTCCCGTTTTCGTCCGCAAGGACCATGTAAGGCATGATAACGCCCGATTCCGCGAGCGATTCCGGTGCCTGAAGGACGTCGAACTGCGCATTTTTGTCGGCGATGATCTTTTTGATCTTTCCGGGCATCGGGTCAACGCTTACCGAAAGGATCTTCAGCGTCTGTTTTCCGTCTTCATACTCCGCTTTGAGCTTGTTGAGCTCGGGAAACATAGCGATGCAGGGCTCGCACCAGCTTGCCCAGAAGTCGACGAGGATCCTCTTTCCTTTAAAATCGCCGAATTTCACCTTTTCGCCGCTTTTAATCGAAGTCATTTCGAACGCGTGGATGTTTTTTCCTTTTTCGAAATCTTCACCGATAATCTCGTTTTCAAGCCCTTTGACTTCGATCTCATCCTCTGTTTTCGCCGTTTCCGCAGGTTTCACCGGTTCAGCTTTTTCAGCGGCAGGAGCCTCTTTTTTCGCCTCGTTACAGGCAATAAAAAACATAAAAACAAGAGTTAAAAAGATAATTTTTTTCATAGATTCCTCCAAGAATCAAAAAACTGCGGAATTATAATGATATTTTTTGAAAATGCGAGTGGAAAGTTACCTTATACAGCGGAGTCGTGCACTATCTGAATTAGTTGACAGAATATGACTTCATTCAGACTGAGGGACACAGGAGGAGGAACCGTCCCATTCATAGTTGTCGTCGCACTTGAAACGGCAGCTTGTCTCACTCGGCTCAATGTCGTATGAGACGCCGCTCTCCCCTGGAGACCACGCGGTACCTGTCCAGTACTGATTGTAAGACGAAACAGTGTTCCAGCTTGAATTTTCAGGTTTTCCGCTGCATGTGAATGTTTTTATGTTATAGGTACATTTGTTGTTTTCCCAATGGTAGTCATCAGCACATTTGTATACACATGTTCCGGGTGTAGTTTCGTCGTAAGTTGAGGCATATTCAGTCGGTTTCCATCCCTCGCCGTCCCAGAACTGCATGAATTTGCCGTTGTTGCCGTAATCGTTCCAGACGGTGTTGGAGAGTTTCGGAGAACAGTCAACCCACCGCTTGTCAGGATTACATTCAGATGTTGACGAATTCCATGTGTAATTGGTTCCACATATCGGTTTTACACAACGGAAATTATGACTACCGGTTTTGCTGCTGGCATCGACTTCAGCTCCGTTGAAGCCGACTCCCCAAGCCTTGCTGTCATCTCCGCCTGTGACAGATGAAGATGACCAGAACCAAGTGTTGTCTCCGAACTTGCTGTGTTCGCCATCACTGCATGAATAGCAGTTTTCTTCCCAGCAATCATCCGATTCTGTGAGGCAGACGACGCTGTCGTCACGGACCTTGCAGTCTCCGTCACTCTCGGTATCTGTGCAGTTTTTGATGAGAGTCCTGAGTTCACTGATTGTCGGCAGACGCCATCCTGCGCCGAAACCGCCGTAATTTGCGGTGTTGTAATCGTTTTCACAGGTATATTTCGCGCTTGCCCAATTCATTTTGTCTGACGCCTTTTGAGCCCAGATAAGCCCGTTTTCTGTATCTTTGCACGGGAAAGTATTTGCTTCGCTGCATTCCGGAAGCGAGTTTGCTATCAGGACGCATGCGCTGCCGTTCCATGTGTATTCGCTCTTGCAGCCGCATTCGTAAGCTGTGAAATTGGATATCGGAGTGCAGATTCCGCTTGTATTTGCAAGACTTGTACAGGGATTTAGCGGATAGAGGCACGGATCCAAAACACATTCTGAACCGTTCCAGCCGTACCAGTGCGTATCGCAGACGAAGCGGCAGTCTCCGAAATCTTCGCTGTAGACTGATTCATTGTACTGCGGCAGCCAATCTTCTGCCTCTTCGTTCCAGGTCTGCGTATATGTTCCCAGCTGACCGTTGTCGTTCCATACCGAATTCGGCAGACTCTCAGGACAGTCAACCTCCCGTGTCGCAGGGTTGCATACATAGCTGGAATCATCCCACTCGTAACCTTCCCAGTTGTAGTTTTCCCTGCACTGGAAATAGCAGTGATCACCGCTCGAAGTTGCATTGTAACTTCCTTGGGATGAAGGCGACCATTCAGTTCCAGTCCACGTCTGAGTAATCTCCGAAACAGTGTTCCACTCCGCATTTTCAGGAAGTCCTTCGCACGCAGTCTGTCTTGTGTCGGCAACACAGATTGAAGTACTTTCATTCCATGTGTAGTTCTCCTTACACTTGAAACGGCATTCCGTTGTGCTGGCTTCTTCGTTGTAAGTTCCCTTGAGCGGCGGCTGCCACTTTTCACCGTCGTATTCCTGCATGATAGCGGAAGCAGTGTTCCACTCAGCATCTTCAGGAAGACCTTCGCAGTTTCTCTTTCTTTTGTCTCCGGCAATAGGATCGGGTTCTTCCGGGTCATAGCACTGCCCTATTGCTTTATTTCCAGCCGAACTTGGAAATTCAATGTAATTTCTATAAGTTGTCGGATCCCAAACCGGGATAAGAACCGCATCGGATGGATCGAAAACACATACCGGGTGGCGGACCGGATCCGTTATTATACCGTAATCATACATCGCCACATCGGTGACAATTGCGTTACCGCTATATTCAGGCTTCAGCTCAGACCCTGCCAGAGAACCGTCCCATTTTATAAGTGCGACAACTTTCCACTCATTGAGTTTGATTTTGAAATCCTTCGTTGTTGTGTAGTAGTGATCAGCCGGGCGGTCGCTTCCTGCCTGTCTGGGAACTTCCTCGCCGTCAACAAAAATCGAAACCCTCGCATCGACTTCATAGACACTGCCATCACTCCCGTAAGTTTTATCGCAGCGGTTTTTACCGTCACTGTAATTCGATTCGCAGCTGCCGTAAGTTACGACTATCAGATACTGGTCATCCATAATCTCTTTATCGGGGAATCCGTCGCCGTCTTCGTCTGCGACCGGTCCCATGACTATTGTTTCCGGATTTTCGTAGTTTCCGCCGCCGCCCCAGTAATTGTCAAAAATGAACTTGGCATTCCACTGGATCGTTCTGCCGTCTGCTACACCCTCCAATCCCTTATCATTGAAAGCACAGTCGTCGTGCCGCCAGTATTTCTCGCACTCCGTCAGTTCCAGTGGACAGTCGCTGTCCATATATTCCGGACGATAACTTGTTCCCAGAAGGCCGGCCTTGCGCTGAAAGCTGTATTGCGCAGCCTCAAGGCTTGTCATTTTGACCAGATGGAGATCAAGATCCACGTTGGCACCATCTTTTACTGAAGACTCGCCTTTTTTAGCGAATCCCTGCTTCCAGGCGAGCTGAACTGACACTCGGTGGCTTTCAGTGTAAGCCGAGGTGTCCGGTATGCTGTCGGAACCATTGTCGAAATCACTGTCATTATTTTCAGCTTCGCACTTTCCGGTTTCCTCGTTGCAGTTCTCGCTGCACTCCTCGTATTTTTCCCATTTTCCCTTTTTGCAGACAAGAGAAGTGTAATCCCCGTCTTTACCGTAACATTTGTACGAACCTTCTTCGCATTTTCCGTAAATATTGGCATTCGGATCGTTGGGATTGTTCCACTTCATGCTGTCACCGCAGGAAATTATGACCAGCGAAAAAAACGCCGATAAAATTAAAAATCTAATTTTCATCATGGACCTCCGATTTACCAGTTAAGTGCGAACTGCAGTGTTCCGTTGACCGGACTTGCACCGAAAGAAACATTGTATTTTTTCTTAACCTCTTTCTCTCCGTCGAACTCAATGCAGAAAAGGGTTACTCCTGTCGCGATCAAAGCCACTCCGACACCTGCACCGACAGCACCCATAATCAGATATTTGTCACGTTTTTTCCTGGCATCTTCCGCTTTTTTTCTGTATCCGGCAAACAACCCGAAAGTAGCATCATCGTCAAGTTCTTTGTATCTGTCGTAATATTTCTTGCGGTCTTTCTCCGCTTTGCTCATTTCATAAAAAGACCATCCACCGAGTCCTCCGGCTATTACTCCTACAGCAAGAGTAGTCGCGGCGACCGCGATTCTTGTTCTTTTTCCTGCATTCCAGAGTTCCTCTTTGTACGGATCTTTTTCTTCCTTTTTCTCTTCAGCTGTTGCGTTTTCCTCATTCTTCTGCTGCTGAGCATCCGCCGCCTGAAGAGAACAGCTTTCCTGAACACCGCACTCACATGCCTTTGCCAGATAAGCCGCCTTTTCAGTTTCGTCTGCGGCATGATTTTCAGCATAAACACGGCAGTCAGCGCCCGATTTAAGCTCGCATCTTTTGTTTACTGTCTCTTTCACTTTTGCCTTGAACGCCTCATTGTTGGCAATCTCTTTGTGAACTGTTTCAGACATATAGAACGCATAGTTCTGATAAAGGTCTCCTGAAGGAGCGCCCTGATTCTGCTGCGGCGCAATGAGACCGAGAACATTCATCGTTCCGAAAACGACACCGTGCTTATCGAGATAAGCGCTCATAAGTTCAGCTTTGCGGCTGCTTTCGATCGAATTGTCGGCGATATTTTTCTCCAGTTCTGCAAGAGCTGCATCACGAGCGTCCCAATCGGCAGCTGCCTTTTTCCAGTCAGCCGTTCTCTGCTGTGCAAGAGGCTGGAACGGGTTTTTCCCGGCAGCTTTTTCAACACTTTCCCATGCCGCTACTGCAGCTGACGGCTTTGAAAGAGTCCCTTTCTCTTTTTCGAGCGCTGCAGCTGCCTCGTAAAGTTTCAGGACCTCTGGATCAGCGCCCTGTTTCGTCGCATCGTCAGCTTCGGCAAAAGGGGGAAGCAGCCCGACAGGATCTTCCGCAAAAGCATAGGTTTTCTCTGGTTTTTCCTCAGTTTGTGCAGCAACGGGCTCGGCTTTTTTCTGCTGCGCGTCGCAACCCGGCTGATATTTCAGCTCGCACGCCTTGTTGAACATCATCATCTTTTCATATTCGATCGTCAGAAAATTTTTTCCGAGATCGTAGCAATCCCTGCCTGACCCGAGATCACAGCGTTTCTGCTTTGTCTCATGAATTTTCGCCTTGAAAGCGTCGTTTCCTGTGATTTCGTTCTTGTCGGAAACTGTTGAAATCAGATTCATGATTTCCGACGTGCCGAAAGTAACACCGAATTCTTCCAGATACTTCGATGCCAGACTTGACTTCTGAGCCGCGGGAAGAGCCGGACTCGCGAAAAGGAGTTTGAGTTTGTCAAAGTTCGCCTTGTGTTTTTCGTAAAAATCGGTCAGAACTTTCCATTCTTCGATCCTTTTCTGAGCAACTTGCAGGAAAGGATTGTTCTGCGTGATTTTTGCGACTTCCTGCCATGCCTCGACCACCGGTCCCGGAATTTTGAACACTCCCGGCTGTTTTTCGGCATTGACCGCCGCCTCGTAAAGTTTTAAAGCCTGCGGATCGGCACTCAAAAGTGCGTTCTCGTCAACCGTTCCCAGAGTAAACTCTTTGATCGGCAGATTGAACATTTCCTCTTCCTGCTGCTGCGCAAAAAGCGGGACAGCACAGAAAAGCAAAACAAACAAAGCTCTGATTTTTCTCATGAAAAACCTCCATCTTTTTCAAAAAATGACAACACATTATACTTAATTGTTATAGAAACGGAAAAAAATTATTTTTTCACGCAGAAAGTTCCTTTCACCGATTTAAGGCAGATGTGATCTTTCGGGCATGTCGAGTCGTCGCCCTCCTTGCATCCTTCGATTACGCAGTAACCTGTTTCTTTTATTTTCGGGTGCATTTTCGCTATCCACGGCAGGCATTTCGCCCCGGCGCAGCAGTCATCGCTGCTTTTGCACTGCTTGTCGTAGCACGCAGGCCACACATCGTCGGCAGCGACCTGCACCGCAAACAGAATCAGAAAGAAAACAACCGCAAATTTTCTCATTTTTCCCTCTAAAATCAAAATCCGTGCGATTATATTTTTAGCAGAACCCTTTGCAAGTTATAAAGAAACCGTTATCTCACACATTTTACACTATGGAGCTCCCATTTGTCTTCCCGTTCGATCTTTCCACTCTTTAAGTCCACGTACCACGCTTCGTTGTCATAATAATAGTAATCATACTCGTCATAATAATCGTCGTCATCATCATAGTCGCGCACTTTTCTCAAACAATCATCAGTTGTTGCAATATTGGTTGTGGAACTCCAGAGGAAAGAATCCATTACATCCATATCAGGGAAATATGTGGACATATCCGATTTTCCATAGTTTACAAGTGAAAAAAGCTCGTTTCTGTTCGGCAGTCTCCAGTCTGAATAACCTGCATATTCAAGGTTTTCGCAGTAGGCAAGAGCGTCAGCCCAATCCAGCCATGACGGAGCGCTTGACTTCTGCCAGATCAGATCAGTCGCAGGGTCTTTTACTATTTCCTCTCCGTTGTTTTTCGATATTTCAAACTTTGAAGAATGCTCCTGTTTTTCTCCTTTCACGCATATAAAATCCATTTCATAGTCGGTGGAATTCACTTTGGTCATACCGATCCAAACCGCCAGAACATTTTCTCCGTACAAAGTCCCTGACATAAGGCGGTAAGCGCTTATTCCCAACTCAGACCAGAATTTAGGACCGCTGTAATCGTTTGTGTCGACAAGATTCACGAGTTCCCATATCTCGGGCAACCGCCATCCATCTCCAAGATTTTCGCAGTACGCTTTTGCATCCTCGTACTTCAGCTGTTTTTCAGTTGAGATCCATTTAAGACCTGTAGCGTGTTCTGCTATAATTCCGCCTGACGAAGTGAATTTTAGAGGCGTGCAGGTTCTGCCTGCATACTGCGAATCCTGCCCGAAAAGTTCTTCCCCTTCTTCGGCGCACGGCATTTCGTAATCTTTTGCTCCTTTACTTGTAGATTTATAATTTTCTTTTTTGTAGCAGAGCTTCTGCCCCGTGCAGATATTTTTTGAGACATCGATTTTTTCGCACTTTTTGCCGTCAGACCCCAAGCGATATCCTTCACGGCACTTCTTGCAATAATATGTTTTAAGGTTTTCCGCGATACAAATTTCACCCTCTTCGCACGAATCGGCTTTGCATGGGCTTGTACACTTTTTTCCGTCCCAGAAAAAACCTTCAGCGCAGGCGCAGAGGTATCTTTTCGCACTTTTCGGGAAACACTCGTCCAAAGCGTTTTCAATATCTTTGCACGGATCGGATCTGCACGGATCTTCGACACATCCTTCGCCGTTCCAGAAAAAGCCGTCATCGCAAAGTCCGCCGCCTCTGACGCAGAAAGTCCCGTATCCTATATTTTTTTCCATGGCTTCAGTGTAGCCGCCGAGCGCTGAAAAAGTATAAGCTTCTTCAGGGGAACCGATCTTTGTCGAAGAAGACCAGAAAAGATGAGGATAATCGGTAATTTCCACCGCAAATCTTCTGATTTCGTAATTGTACATCGTGAAAAGTTCGTTTATGCTCGGCAGTCTCCAGTCGCTGAACCCTGCATATTCAAGATTTTCGCAGTAGGAAAGAGCTTCTTCCCAGTTTTTTTCCGTCTCAAGATTTTTCTGCCACAGCAATTTGTAACGGGATCCTTCCAGGACCTCGTCTCCGGCTATACTTTTCGTTACAAGCAATGAATAAGTATCATACTTTTCGCCCCTGACACAACGCAGGATGTGTGTCTCATCCTGCTGTGCAATAGTTGTTTCAACATCATATACGGACCCCTCTCCTGAATCGTTGTGGTCTTTGATAATATACGGGTAATAATTGCCCGAATAGTCGGAATAATCCGATGATAAAGTCCAGAAATAAAGATCCTTAGAACTGTTCTTCCGATATTCAAAACCGCTTTCTGCCGCCTCTTCATCGTTCAATCCGGCAATAGTAAAAGCTTCCGGAAGAGTGGGAAGCCGCCAGTCGCTGAAGCCGCCGTATTCAAGATTTTTGCAGGAATCAGAGGCCTCTTTCCAAGTTCTTTCGGGAAGAAATGAAGAAGTCCACTCCAGTCCGGTAAAATTATCAACAGTCACCTTTTCGTTTTCCGCATTTAATTTTACCGAAAAATGCCTTTTAGTGCAGAAGCCGCGCTTTGAATACTGTGCATCCTGGCCATAAAATTTTTCTCCGTATTCAGGACAAACTATTTCACCTTCGTTGTCATAGCACGAATCGAAATTCCGGCACACAAAGGCTTCATTCGTCGCAGGATAAACTATATAATCTTCGTCTTCGGTTTCTTCTTCATCTTCGTCTTTTCCGCTCTCTCCGTGCAGACTGTCATCATCGTTTCCTTCCGGAAGTTTACCTCCCGAAGAAGAATTGCCGCAACCTGCAGTCATAAAAACCGCAGCAATAAAAATAATCAAAATGATGATTTTTTTCATACCTGACTCCTCCGCAGACAGCAACAAAAACGGCAGGATTTTAAAGAAAATCAGGAAAAAAACAACATTCGCGCCGTGTCGAGATTACGAAATAACGATATCTCGGTATATCGACAAGATTGGCGGCGCGGCGATTGAAAAAAATTCCCGCAGCGCAGAGCAAAAAAAAGCCCCGGCGGACCGGGGCTGGAAAGTGGATCAAGCTTGAATCAACTACTTGACTTCTTCGATTTTTACGCTCTTGTCAATGTAGTGAGTGTGAAGCTGTTCGTGTGCGAGATGGCTGTTCGGCTCACCGTAGTACTCTTTGTAGATCGCGATGATATCCGGGTTCTCGTGAGACTTTCTGATCGGTTTGCCTGCGTCTTCACGGTAGGTAGCTTCCATACGTTTTGCGATGATATCGCCGTTGCCGTGATGGTAGGGCTGACCTGCGCCGCCGATGCAGCCGCCTGTGCAAGCCATGACTTCGATGAAGTGATAGCCGTTCGGGTTGCCTGCGCGGACTTCTTCCATGAGTTTGCGTGCGTTGCCGAGGCCGTAGCAAACAGCGACTTTAACAGGAAGACCGTCAACGTCGATGACAGCTTCTTTGAGGCCTTCAAGACCACGAACTTCCATGAAGTCGACTTTCGGAAGGGTCTTGCCGGTATGAACTTCGTAAGCGGTACGAAGAGCAGCTTCCATAACGCCGCCTGTTGCTCCGAAGATAACAGCTGCACCTGTGGACTGTCCGAGCGGAGAATCGAAATCCTCTTCCGGAAGTTCTTTGAGGTCGATGTTGTACTGTTTGATCATGTGAGCGAGCTCGCGTGTGGTCAACGAGAAATCGACATCCTGATCTTTGCCGTTTCCGAGTTCAGGACGTGCGACTTCGCTCTTCTTAGCAAGGCACGGCATGATGGAAACAACGACCATATCTTCACGTTTTACGCCGATTTTGTTAGCGAAGTAGTTCTTTGCGACTGCGCCGAACATACCCTGCGGAGATTTAGCGGTTGACGGGTAGTCAAGAAGATCCGGGAAATTCTTCTCATAGAATGTTACCCAAGCCGGGCAGCATGATGTGAAGAGCGGAAGTTTGACATCTTTGTCACCAGCGAGGAATTTCTTTACACGACCGAGGAACTCAGTTCCTTCTTCCATGATGGTAAGGTCAGCAGACCAGTCGGTATCGAATACATAGTTGAAGCCGAGTCTTCTAAGAGCTGCAGCCATTTTGCCGGTAACGATCGTTCCGGGTTCCATGCCGAACTCTTCGCCGAGAGCGACTCTGACTGCCGGAGCTGTCTGAACAACAACTGTCTTGGTCGGGTCGTTGAGAGCTTTTACTACATCGCCGATGTTGTCAACGAGTGTAAGAGCACCTACCGGGCAAACCTGGACGCACTGTCCGCAGTTTACACATGAGGATTCGCCGAGAGCAGCTTCGAATGCCGGAGCAACGACTGCCGGGAAACCGCGGTGAACAGCCGAAAGAGCACCAACGCTCTGGATGTTCGAGCACATCGATTCGCAGCGGCGGCACATGATGCATTTATCTACATCGCGGTAAACCGAAAGGGTGCTGTCCTTTTTGTATGTTGACTGGATACCTTTGAACGGGATCTCGCGGATACCGAGTGTTGCTGCGAGGCTCTGAAGTTCGCAGTCGCCCGATTTCGCGCACTGGAGACAATCATTCGGATGGTCGGAAAGAAGAAGTTCTACGATTGTCTTTCTTGCGTTGAGAACTCTTGCGGATGTCGTTTTGATGACCATACCGTCTCTAACGTCCGTAGCACAAGCAGGAACGAGGTTTCCTTTTCCGCCTTCCATTTCGACGACACAAACACGGCAGGAAGCGGGCTTGTTTACAAAGTTGATCGGTTTAAGATTCATGTGGCAGAGCGTCGGGATTTTGATGCCGTTTCTTTTTGCGGCTTCAAGAACCGTTATTCCGTTCTCGACTTCGTAAACTCTACCGTCGATTGTAATTTTTATCATATCCATGTGTTTCTCCTTTGCCTACTGTTTGCTAATTGCGCCAAATTTACATGTATCGATGCAGGTTCCGCATTTGATACATTTTTCCTGGTCGATCGTCTGAGGCTGTTTTACAACGCCGGTAATTGCGTTGACCGGGCACTTTCTTGCGCATGCCGTGCAGCCTATGCACTTCTCAGGATTGATGACATAGCTGAGAAGGTCTTTGCACTGTCCAGCCGGGCATTTTTTGTCTTTTACGTGAGCAAGGTACTCATCGTAGAAGTTGTCAAGAGTCGAGATAACAGGGTTCGGAGCCGTCTGACCAAGTCCGCAGAGAGCGGTGTCTTTGATGACGTTTGCAAGATTCTTGAGGGTATCAAGATCTTCCATAGTTCCGTTGCCTTTGATTATCTTGTCGAGGATCTCGTTCATTCTCTTGTTGCCGACACGGCACGGAGTGCATTTGCCGCAGGATTCGTCGACTGTGAAGTCGAGGTAGAATTTTGCGATCGAAACCATGCAGTTGTCTTCGTCCATAACGATCATACCGCCGGAACCCATGATCGATTTAGCCGCAGCAAGGCTCTCGTAGTCAACCGGAGTGTCAAGGTGTTTTTCTGTCAGGCAGCCGCCCGAAGGTCCGCCGGTCTGAACAGCTTTGAATTTTTTGCCGCCTTTGATTCCGCCGCCGATTTCATAAATGATCTCGCGGAGAGTCGTTCCCATCGGAACTTCGATAAGACCGACGTTGTTGATCTTGCCGGCAAGCGCGAAAACCTTCGTACCTTTCGATTTTTCGGTTCCGATCTTGCTGAACCAGTCAGCGCCCTTGAGGTAAATGACAGGAACGTTAGCGAAAGTTTCGACGTTGTTTACGTTGGAGGGCATTCCGTTGTAGCCTTTTACAGCCGGGAACGGAGGTTTAATCGTCGGTTCGCCTCTCTGGCCTTCCATCGAGTGGATAAGAGCTGTTTCCTCGCCGCATACGAATGCGCCTGCACCGTATCTGAGCTCGATGTCGAACTCGAAACCGGTTCCCATGATGTCTTTGCCGAGAAGACCGTATTCACGAGCCTGGTCGATAGCGATCTGAAGTCTTCTGATTGCAAGCGGATATTCAGCTCTGATGTAAACAAGACCTTTAGTTGCGCCGATGCAGTATCCGCAGATAGCCATAGCTTCGATGATCGAGTGCGGGTCGCCTTCGAGTATCGATCTGTCCATGAATGCACCCGGGTCGCCTTCGTCAGCGTTGCAGATGACGTATTTCTGTTCAGCGTTCGGAACGAGTGTTCTTGCAAGTTCCCATTTTTTGCCGGTCGGGAAGCCTGCGCCGCCTCTGCCGCGGAGACCTGACTTTTTCATTTCTTCGATAGCCTGTTCCGGAGTCATTTCGGAAAGGACTTTACCGAGAGCAGCGTAACCGTCTCTTGCGATGTATTCACGGATGTCTTCGGGGTTGATGAAACCGCAGTTTCTAAGAGCGACTCTCATCTGCTTCTTGTAGAAACCCATGTGTTTCGAATCGGCAATGTGAGCGTTTGCTTTCGGGTCGGTGTAGAGAAGTCTCTCGACCTTTCTACCTTTAATAATATGTTCGTTGATGATGTTCTCGACATCTTCTTCCTTGACCTGAACGTAGAAGGTGTTGTCGGGAAGTATTTTAACGATGGGGCCTTTCTCGCAGAAGCCGAAGCAGCCTGTGGTGATGACCTGTACATCGTTGATGTTCTTTTCTTTAAGAACGGCTTCGAATTTTCTTACTATGCCTGCGCTGTTCGAAGCTTTGCAGCCTGTACCGCCGCAGCAGAGAATATGAAATCTGTAATGTGTCATGCTCAAACTCCCTTATTTAACCGTTTCGTAATTAACCGGGATGATACCTTCTACGAGCTCGCCGTTCTTGATGTATTTTTCAAGAATTTCGCTAGCTTTTTCGACATTTACATGACCGAAAACGATAGGATCTTTGCCGGGAAGTTTAACTTCGATCGTCGGTTCTGCATAGCAGTATCCCATGCAGCCTGTCTGGGTTACAACCGCCTTGATTCCCTGTTTGTCGAGTTCTTCAAGGTAGAAATCCATAACTTCTTTAGCGCCGCTTGCGATTCCGCATGTAGCCATAGCGACTTTGATCTGGATAAGGGAATCGACATTGTCTCCGTTCTCTCTGAGAGAAACGGTGTTTTTGAATTCCGAGCTCATTTTTTTGAGATCAGCAAGTGATTTTACTGCCATTTTACCCTCCTACTTTCTGTATTCGTCAAGGATTGCTTTAACCTGATTCGGCGTTACGCGCGGATAAACTTTTTCGCCGATCAAAATAACCGGAGCGAGACCGCATGCGCCGACACATCTGAGGCAGTCAAGCGAGAAAAGACCGTCCGGGGTAACTTCGCCGGGCTTGATGCCAAGAATTCTTTCGACTTCGTGAAGGATGCCTTCTGCGCCTCTGACGTAGCAAGCCGTTCCAAGGCAGATCGAAATCGGGTGTTTTCCCTTCGGAACCATTGTGAAGAACGAGTAGAATGAAACTACACCGTAAACTTTTGCGACCGGAACTTTAAGCTCTTCCGCAATGACCATCTGGACTTCTGCCGGAAGGTAACCGATCTTTTCCTGAGTCTTTTTAAGGACATTGATAAGCTGTCCTTTCTCGTAATTGAAAGAAGCGCAAACTTCTTTGATTTCTTTCAAATACTGAGAATTGATTTTAATCGTTGCCATACTAACAAGCCTCCTTGTCTGAAAATAAAGAAACTTTCAATTACTAAATAAACCGCGGCGAAACATACAACAATAAAAGGGCGGCTGTCAACTTTAATTTTAAAAAATAATTTTAATAATTAAATCAATGATTTGCCGCGGCCGCGGCGACCTTAATCGACTCCGATGTCTTTGAGATTTTCGTTGATCATTCCGATGAGATAGTTGATGACTTCGGGGCTTTGGATCGGCATTCCGTCAAGCGCCTCGTTGACTTCGTCGGTATCGAAAACGTAGCTTTTTCCGTTTTTGGTGTGGGTGTAGACAAAGCGGATCTCGGGGTTCGAGGCGACTGTCTGGACAAAAACCGCGGCGACGCTTCCCAGTATCGGCCTGTCGATGTTGTCGTGCTGCATCGTCGCCTTGATCACGGTGCCTACTCCGACTTCGGAAGTGATTTCGAGGTGTCCGCCGCTCTGCTCCGCCGTGTGTTTGAAAAGCGGAACACCGAGCCCGACTTTTCGTGTCGTGCGGCTTGTCGTGAAAGGATCCGTCACTTTCGCCAAGAGTTCGGGCGACATCCCGCATCCGTCGTCCTTGATTTCTATCGAATAGACATTTTTCACAGTGTCCTCGAAAATGTTGAGGTCTATTCTCTTCGCCTTTGCGCGGGTCGAATTCTGAAGAATATCGAGAATATGCAGAGCAAGTTCCTTCATTTTGTGATAACCCTCCTTCCGTTTTCGCCGTGAAGCGCCATTTTTATTTCGGCGAAACTTCTTTTTTCGATTTCAAAAACAGATGCGATCTTTCCGACATCGCCCGGAATGTGGGCGTCGCTTGCCGTCGTGATGTTGAAACCCTTCACGAACGGATTTTCGGCGAGGAATTTCTCTCTCGTGATGTGCCTCGAGATCTCGACCGCGTCAGGTTTCAAGTCCGGCGGAATGAAACCGAGCTGCCCGAGAAGGCTGTTCACGGTCTTGTTGATGTGCGCCGGAATAAAGATCCCGCCGAGCGAGTGGACGAACTTTTCAGCCGCTTCGATATCCTGGTCAATTGCGGCGATAAGAAGATTTTCCTCTTCGTAAATTATCTCCTCAGCCTCGTTCACAACGACCTGATATCCCATTTTTTCGGGATTGTTCGGCACTTTTATCAGGTGTTCGTCGAGATAATTCTGAAAAATCGCGAGTTTTTCGTCGTCTTCCATGAACGCAAGGCAGTGGATCTCCTCTTTCGTGTTTATTTCGGCGCCGCAGAGAACGAAAATCCCGTATTTTTTCGCCATATCGCGGATGATCGTGGACTGCCTCGTCGAATTGTGGTCGGCTATCCCGATGATGTCGAGAGCCTTTTCCGCCGCCGCTTCGAGGATCGCCGCAGGGCTCATTTCAAGCGAGCCGCACGGAGAAAGCAGCGTGTGGATGTGAAGATCTGCCCTGTACTGATTCATAGTTTTTACTTTATAAGTTCGTAAATTTTGCCGGAAATCGTGAAGGCGTTCTCTTTTGTGCCGAGAACTGCGATCCCCTCGTCCTCAGCCGATTCGAGCATCTCGGGTTCGGGCGAGATTCCCTTTACCAGAACGACTGCAGCCAGCTCTTTGAGAGAAGCTATCGCCGTTACGTTTTTGTGCGACTGAACCGTGACCAGAACGTTTCCGTCCTTCGCAGTTCCCATTACATCGCTCAGCAAGTCTCCAGTGTAGCCGCCGGAAATTTCCTTTTCCAGATCGCCTTTTTCGGTAAAAACCTTAAGATCCAGTTTTTCAACAAGTTCCTTAACTTTCATATCCTGCTCCAATAATAAAAAACCAAAAAAACCGCGTTATGATACGGAAATTTTTCAGAAAGTGAAGATTGAATTTTACAGAATTAAAAAAGAGGGGGGCTGATCATCTGAACAAGAATATTTTCGTGAAAAGTGACAAATAAAACACTTGAAAAGTGATCAACAAAATAATTGAAAAGTGCAAAGTGTGTGATATAGTATTCTCGGAGGTGACGACTATGGTATTGACAAAAGTTGGCTATATGCCGAGATTAATAGATAGTAAGATCTCAAAATATTTACGAGTTTTCGGCGCTGTTTCTATTGAAGGCCCGAAATGGTGCGGAAAAACATGGACAGCTTTAAATCATGCGGCCAGTGTCACATATATGACGGAAAGAAGTGCAAGAGATCTGGCTAAAGTTGATCCGAAATATATTTTTTCCAATAAGTATCCGCAGTTGATAGATGAATGGCAAATAGTGCCAGGGATATGGGACTCTGTGAGACATGAATGTGACAGCGATCACCTTAAAGGAAAATTTATTCTTACAGGGTCCACGACTCTGTTTTCCAGTGAAAATGATGACGAAAAAGTTTTTCATACAGGAACAGGAAGAATCGCGCCGCTTAGGATGAATCCGATGAGCCTTTACGAATCGGGAGATTCAACAGGAGAAGTATCAATATCTGAAATGATCACCGGAAACATTAAAACCGGACACACTAAAAAAGTTGAACTGTATGAATTAGCCAGACTGATTGTCCGTGGCGGATGGCCTGAAAATATCGGAACAACTGACGAGGATATCGGCATAATACCTGAAAGTTATATTGAAGCCATCTTAACCAAGGATATGCACGAAAGGCAGACTAAAAAAAGAAACCCTGCTAAAATGCGGATGCTCCTGC
Organism: bacterium; assembly: GCA_017645765.1. GTDB lineage: Bacteria > UBP6 > UBA1177 > UBA1177 > UBA1177 > UBA1177. The sequence goes on from JAGCNV010000058.1 coordinate 37,452, forward strand.
ATTCATTGTCTCGGAATGAATCAACGATTGCCGGCAATAAAACATTGATAAAAGATATAGAAGATTATGAAAACACCGATGAACTGATTGAAAGCAGAGCAACTGTCGCTGATTACACCACTGTTCTGGACAATCTCTATTTAACGGCTAATCAGGAAGCCTTCAGCATCAATTACCGTTCCTCTTCCAGAATAGGAAAATCGGCAAAAAGGCACTTGGTAGATCCTTCTCTCTGCTGCGCATGCCTGAATCTCTCTGTATCTAAATTGATGAACGATCATGAAACTTTCGGGCTGTTGTTTGAATCTCTCGTCGAAAGGGATCTCAGAATATATGTAGATTATTTAGGAGCTCGCTTATATCATTTCCGCGACAATGTTTCAGGCGACGAAGTAGATGCAATTATTGAATTTAAAGACGGAACTTATGCTGCATTTGAGATAAAACTGAGCGACAACAGCATTGCTGAAGCAATAGAAAGTCTTTCAGTTTTTTACAAACATGTTGAAAAAAAACCAATATTTATGTGTGTTCTGGTAGGACATCTGGAAGCAGTCATGCAAGATCCGAAAACTAAAATCTATGTTGTTCCGATAACATCGCTAAAACCTTAAGCACTTCCTCTTATTACTTTGACATAGTGTCAAGATGTTAATTTCAGAGAATCCTTTCGCAGTTGGCGAAGTGGGTTTTTGCGATTTTTTCAAGGATCTCCTTGCCGAAATGAGTGACGATTTCGTCCATAAGTTTGTCTGACTCTGCTCCGCTTCCCGGAACAAGCCTGAATTTGTTCTCAAGCACGGTTTCGCTTATCTGGTTCAGCGAGATCAAGTATCCGGCGCGTGCTATGACGGAGGCTATCGCAACAGCGGGATCCTGCTCGGCGCGCACCTGAAAATCGACCGGATTTTTGCCCGCAGCCGCGATTATCCTTGAATTTGCGGAATATGAGGGGGTGAATTTATCGACTAAAACCCGTGTTATGTCCTCTCTTTTTGCGACGACGTTGGCAATCGCCTTGGAATGCGCCCAGGCAAGAAGATCGGTGAGATTTTTCCCCTGCTCCGCCAGATTTTGATAAAAAGAATTGTATCTTTCAGGCATGATGCGAACCATCGAAAAAGAGTCACGGAAATCGGCGTTTATTTTTTCATAAATGCTTAATATTTCTTCATTTTTCATTCTTTTGCTGTCTTTTGCACCGAGTTTCAGCAAAGATTCCTCTTTTTTTCCCAGCAGGAACGAGCAGACAACAAGCGGCCCGAAAACATCGCCCTTCCCCGCTTCGTCGCTGCCCAAAGTTCCGATATTCGTTATCAGTGAAAGAAGAAGCGATTTTATCTCAGGATCTGTCGTGACCACTGAAAAACCTTTTTTCTCCGTATGATATATTGCTACAGAGACTAATTTGTCCTCGCTTTTCCCAGTTTTAAGCGTCACGCCGTAAGGGATTTCCTTAATATTTTCGCTATTTATCGTGTAAGAAGCCTCAAGCAATTTTATATATGCGTTCTCGACAAAATCAGAAAGCGCCTTATCTTGAGAAAACAAATTCAAAACGACCTCTTTTACAAATAAAGTTGTATAGTTTCCAATATTTTATCGTAGTCGACCGGCTTGATGAAAACATCATCGAAACCCTGCTTCAAAAAGTTTTTTCTGTCATCCTCGAAAGCGTAGGCAGTCATCGCGAAAATTGGCACGGAAATCCCGACATACTCTTCTTTCGCCCTCATTTTGCGCATCATTTCGGTGCCGTCCATGCCTGGAAGCTGAATATCGGTCAGCACTGCGGACAAATTTTCGGTATTATCGTAAACATCCAGCGCCTCGAATGCATCTCTCGCCGAAAGAACCTCAACTTTTCTCCGCTCCAAACTCTTAACTGAAACAATCAGATTTGCCGGATCGTCTTCAACTACGAGAACCTTCAGTTTTTCAGCCATTTCCTCTCCCCAAAAAACGCCTGATATTAAGCATTACGTGATTTTTTTCAATGAAAAAGGATTCTTATTTGCAAAATTCCCGTTTTTGTGGAATCATCGTGCGCAGTGATTTGAGAATTGGAGGTTCACATGAAAAAGTATTTGATTTTATTGGTTCTTTTTTGCTCGTTTTCTGTTTATGCCGACATTTACAAAGATGAAGCGAAAAAAATTGCAACCGACAGAAAACGGGTCGAAGAGATCGAGAAAAAGCTTTCGACAGACGAGAAAGAATGCGCCGATCCTTCAAAAAGCGACCTTTCAAGAAATGTTGTAACAGAGCTTAAACTCTACTGTGAAGCCAGGGAATCGGCAAAATCGCGCATTCCCGACATAAAAAATCTCCTCGCAGAATACGAAAATCTTCTCAAAAACTATCTCGAAGAGTGCAAAAACATCGACACTGACGACAAATATTCGAAATGCGAAGCGCTTGACCGCCAGGTTTCGGCAACGGCTGAAAAACTGAATGACGAGAAAGAGAACTTCAACAGCGACATCGACACGATGGAAAACGCAGCCGAAAGAGCAAAAGACCTCAACAAAAGAAGCAACGACTCCGAAAAGCAGGATTTCAAAAGAAGTGTTTCGCAAAACCTTGCAGCCAAGAAGGAACTTGTGGCATCAATGAAAAAAGGACTTGACGAAGACAACAAAGTTTTTAAGGAGTCGAAAGGCAAACTTACTCAGGCGCTCAAAACCGATTCGCCGGAATCGGCAAAAATCGGCAAAGAGTTCATGGGCGGACTCAACAGTATCATGCTCCAGAACAACAACCTCCAGCAGATATGCGCTTCGATGCTGAAAACGATAAACGAGGCTCATAACGTCTGCGTTACAAAACTCGACATGGAAAAATGCCGTAAAGCAGAAACAAAAATGGAAAACCTTTTCAACGACGGCAATTCAAAACTTTCGGCTTACAAAGACGAGAAAAACAACTTAGTTGCAATAGAAAACGACTATCACAAAGCAGGAATGGGAAACATCCTCGCAAAAACCGAGAACGCGCAGAAGACGATTTCAAACTATCTGCAAGGCCTGAAAGAGCAGAACAGCTATCTGAACCAGCAGATTGGAATGAGCGACAACAACACTGAAGTCGTCAAAAGCAGAAACAACAAAAAGCTCCTTGACACCTATCTCAAACTTGTTGCAACGATGAAGGAACTTGAAAAGGAAAGTGCTGAATTCATCAAATTTTACGAAGAATATCTGAATAAAATCAACAACTTCAATTCTTCATGCGTAAGCGGAAAATCGGAATTTAGCGCAGAATGCAAAATCGAAGGCGACAAAATCGTGAACGATATCAATTCTCAGGAACCTAAAATCATGAAATACGGGGAAAAGTTCAACAAACTGAACAAAGACCTTGGTGATTTCTTCAAGAAATTCAAATAATTAAAGAACTATCGCTGAACAGCCGCCTTTTCCATCTTTTTCTTCATCCGTTTCATCACTTTCGGAAGTGTCGCCGGAATCATCGGAATCAGTTGAATCTGCGCTGTCAGATGAATCTGAAGTATCTGACTGGTCTGCGCTGTCGCTTGAATCCGATGTGTCAGTTGAATCAGCAGAATCTGATGAATCGCTTGAATCCGAGGAATCAGAAGTATCATCATCAGAGGTGTCTGCCGAATCCGATGAATCTGCGTTGTCCTCGTCGTTTTTCTCATCTCCGGTGTCAGCAGTGTCTTCGTCTGGATTTTCGTCACCGGAATCGGTCGAATCAGCCGGATCGTCATCATTTTCGGGAGTTATTTCGAACTCGTCGAGAACGAATTGCAACAAATTGATTTTATTATCCTTTTCAAGAATTGTCTCAAACGGGAAACCCATAACAAAAACTTTTTTACTATCGGTTTTCGTAAGAATTCCGGCTCCGTATGTCATCGCATTGTCGTAGAAAAGAACTGTTTTGCCGTCATTTGAATCAAACGGAGCAAGAACATCGGCGTATTCAGCCTGATAAACGTAGGTTCCGTCATCAAAACTACCCGATATCGCTGAAAAAACATCTGTTCCGACGAAAGTATAGAGTCCGGATTCGTCATCAACATACTTCGCGTTCAGGGTTTCGTGGAAAAATGCTTTGTCATCAGCGCTGCCTTTGTAGTCAAGATCCCAGCCGATTTCGGCACCGCTTACGAAAAGTGCGCCGCCGTTATTGATATATCCGGCAATTTTTGCCTGCTCTTGATGGTTAAAAGTCTCGTTTTCGGTGCTCTGCTCTCCCAGGAACCACAAAATCATTTCATACTTAGAAAGATCCATTCCTGCGACATTTGCTCTCTGCGTGAAATCGAGCGAATATCCGAGTTCGGCGAGTAACGGAGCATAGTATTTTGCATAATCGAAACTATTAACAAATTCAAGGATATAACGGTGATTTGCGCTATTACCTTCATTAAAGCGCGGCATTGAGTTGTCGATCCTTTCAAAACCGTCAACAAGAAGGATTTTCTTTACATTATTTCTTGGAACTGCCGCCGCAACAGCGCTCGGAAACGAGACTCCGCCTGCGTTGTAGGCGACGACTCTGAAATAAACCGGCTTGTTCTCTTCAAAATTCCCGGTCCATTCCAGAACATTTCCGACATTTATGCCGTCATTGAAAGCAATTCCGTCTGTTGAAGTCTGAACATAATAACCGGTCGCAGGATCGCCAAGATAACGATTGGCATCGCTTTCCGGAGCATCCCAGTAAAGCGTGACCGAGCCGTTTTCATTGGTTCTTGTCCTTAAATTACGCGGACTTCCAGGAAGAAATACGGGCGTTGTGCCGTCTTTGTCTGCATAATACTGAACAATTCCCTGATAAGCTGCACGCGAAACAATATCTCGGAATTTGGGGTTTCTGAGCATCGGGGCATCGGTTTTTGAAGTGTGGTAAGCAATCTCGACAATGATTGAAGGCATCTTGTTGTTTACACTTGTATTGACTTCACCGAGATCGGCGCTGTAAATTCCGTTTTTTCCGTTTGATCCGGCAGCCTTGTATGAAATGTAAAAAGTTTTTCCGGCTGCAAGAACTCTGTTGTGGACAAATTCAGCCAGTTTCTCGCTGCCCGGATACTGGTCGCCTTCCTGATAACCGACTCCCGCCCCCAAAGTCGAGCTGTAAATATAAGTTGAAAGACCGCTTGTAGTATCGTCCGTGGCACTGACTGGAGCATTTGAATGGAAAGCGATGTAAAGCGGGTCGTCGACTGTCTCGGTTTCCCAGGCTGCCCAGCGCGGACGGGCTCTGACATCATCGTTTCGGTCATTGGACACTACACCGTAAGTATTTCCGTAAGTTCCGCCGATAAACTGAATGTTGTGGACTGCAGATTCTTCCCAGTGCGGTTTGCCGGAAACCTGACTGTTCCGCGTGATAACCGAATCGCCGCCGCCGAAACGGACTGCGTCTGCAACGATTTTTCCGCTTGTTCCGCTAAGCGTTACTGAGCCGTTTTCCCGCGACATTCCTGCACGGAAATAATATCTGCCGATATCGATCCAGGTAGAGCCGTGATGCTGCTGGTTTACCGTGACACCGGAAGTTCCCCCTGCATGTCTTACGGTATAAAGTGCCGCTTCGGTATTGCCTTCAAGCCTTCTGTAACTTACATAAACATGATAGTAGCCGTCTTCAGGAATATTCGCCGTCCAGCGCGCCCAAGTACCGGAAGTAGCTGTCGCCTCGCGGAATCTTCCGTTCTTAAGAGGATTAAAATTGCGCTCTATCGGATAAGTTGTTCTTCCGTAACCGCCGAAAGAGTCACTTGTATTTTTTGTCCAACTGCCGCTTTCTTCGTAAATTCCGTCAGAATCAGCATAAGTTGTACCGTCGGCATCGTCGATTATTACCATTTTTCCCTGACGGTCTCTTTCACGCGCCGAAAAAACTAAGCCTCCTGCATTCTGGAGATACGGAATAAGAAAATAGCTGACGATCTCGGCATTTGAATCGTCTTCGATCATGCCCTGCGAAAGATAACGCTGGGTATCCCATTCTGATTTTGAGGTGTCGTAAGTCCAGCCGTGCCCTGCACTTACAAAAAGTGTCTTCCCGGAAAGCGCGCCTGTGATGTTTCCGTGCCGAACCTGAGGAGAAAGCGATTTTGTCTTTTTGGTTTTCGGCTTCACACCACCGTTTTCTTCCTCTTCTTTTGTGACAACAGGCGGTTCCTTAGGCAGAAACTCCGTCGCCCTTTTGTATTCGCCTGCCCCATCCGTTCTCAAAAAGATTCTGAGATGTCTGAAATCTATGTTTAATGAAATCAATGTGTTAAGGTAAAGTCTGCTCAGTTCTTCAAGTTTTATATCGTCGAAACCGGCAAGATATTTCTCCGGAACCGTGATATAAACCGAAACCTTGTCCGCTCCGGTATCAAGCGAAACCCTGTCAACCGAAATCCCTTTTACCTCAAAATTCTTGAGCGGAATATCGATTTCAGCTGCAAAAACCGCAGAAAAACAAAAAAGCATGAAAACAAGAATGAAAAATCTTTTCATAAAAGCCTCCTAAAATCAAAACACGAGCATAAATTATAAAGATTTTTAATTAAAAATCAAATGTTGAAGTGATCCGGAATCAGACCGTCGGACTAGTTCTTCTTTAAGAATTTATCAATACTTTCACAAAGTGCTTCACAGTATTCCTTGGTTTTTCTTTTAAAACCATCCTTCAGCAACATATCAGTGGCATGACTATAGGAATTTCGTGCTTCACTCAGATGAAGTGCTTTTTCAACAAATTTATCCTTATTACCGAATATTTTTTCAAAATTGAGTTCTTTATATTCAAACTCGCAAAGAAGAAAGAGTCCTCTCGTAAATATAGCTTCAAGCAGGGTGATAACAGCATCTTCTTTGAATTCATTTTCTCTCAGCATTTTTCTTTTTTGGTCTGAAGCTTTATACAAATTATCGGAAAGAAAATAATTTTTTATATAGTATTTTTTCTGGTTGTCTTTATCTATATACGGCTCAGGTTTTTGATTCTTGAAAAAATAGATGTTCAATTTTTCCATAATATATTTCGGTTTTAGACAATATTGGTCAAGTATTATATTTTCCCACTCTTTTCGATACTGTTTTTCAAGTTTGTTTTTCAGAATTTCCCTCAACCCTGTCTCAGTCTTATGCCAGATAGGATAGAAGTTAAATTCCTTTTCTTTCAGTTCCATATATTCTTTAAATTTGTCGGAAATAAGTTGCATATTCTTCTTATTGACAATGATTCCGTAATCATACAGAGCATCGGCATCCAGATCCGTACAATCAGGCTCGGCAGGTCCGAAAACAAGTTGGTAAAGCTTGTTCCCGAGCGGGTTTTTACCTTCATTCAAAACGCGAATCATGTTTCCGTATTCTTCATAAATCCTTCTTCTGTTCTCTTGGAAAATCTTTTCAAGATCAGTTGTTATACCTTTGTCTTTTGCTTTTTTATACTCTGCAAGAAGGATATCCGACCAATAAGGCTGACCGCCTGTAATCTCAATAAGTTTTTTCTTTTCTTCATCACTTAATTTGACACCGGAACATTCATTTATTTTGAAATATTCTTTCAATTCTTCATCAGAAAAACTTTTTACATACATCACTTCAAGATTATTGTGAAACTCAGATACTCCTTGGATTTTGCTTTCTATTTGTTCAGCAGTTCTCCTTGAAACATAAACAAAAGCAACCCGAGTCTCTTCCTGTGATGCCAATGTTCTCAGAACACCGAACCCTGACTCGTAATTTTCAAATAATTTCGATACATTATCAAATTCATCAATAATAAGCACAACCCGTTTGCCGGATTCTTTTATAATTTCAAAAAACGATTCCAACTCAGAAGTTCCATCTTCAATAACATTTAATTTTTTTACCGCCTCATAAGAATCGTTCAAATCATCATCAATATCGCCGTATTTTTTCATAATTTTATAGACAGCCTTTGCCATATCCTTGAAAAAGATATTGACATTTCCCTTGCTGTCGGCCGATATTCTAGCGATTATGATATTTTGCTTGTAAAAATCTTCTGCTTTAGTTACCAAAGTATTGTGAACTAACGAAGATTTGCCCATTCTATGAAGTCCTACCACATTGATGGATCCGCCTTTTGCATATTTTACTGTTCTTTCAAGTAAAATCCTTTCCAGTTCAGGTCTATGGATATAGTACAAATCCCCTGTCATTTCTGAACCGATACATGCAAATCTGTTTACTTCGCATTCCATGCTTTTCTCCATTATTTATATTCTTTTATCCATTCCCTGAAAAACGGTATCTTGATCTGGTATCTGTCCTGCTTTTTTGTAAGGACTTCTCTGTCGGTAAGTTTTGTCAAAGCCTCTTTTTCAGAATCGCTTAAAGACGAAACATCTATCGGAACATCCTCGACATCAGAAGAAGCTATTCTTTTAAGAACACTCCATGATGAATCTTGATCTTTTTCATAGACCAAATTATCGAAAAAATCTATTCTGGAATCTTCAAGCATTAAATTTTTTACATCTTCAGCCACAGCCTCTGTCACATAGTTAGCTTTTTTGGAATTCAAATAGTCCACCAGTTTCTTGCAATATGTCTGAGTATAGTAAGGCTGACCGCTAAACCAATCAGCGATTTTATTCTCTGTTCCTTCCAGATATCTGCTTTTTCCATTGAAAAGTATCGGTTCTGTTATCAGTTTAACGGCATATTCTTTTTCAAGATAGGAAACACGTATAGGCTCCGTAACCTGGAACTGATTGGGATATGCTCTGATAAATTCAGGCATATTGTCCTGGCCTATCAATGCAGATTTAAAAAGATTCTGCTCAGACATCGCTTTCCACCTATCCATAAAATTTTCCTTTCCCAGAGAATAGTCGGGATTTTTCATATATGCATACAACGCCGTAAACTCATCTATCATAAGCAGGAGTTCTTTGTTTTTAGGCCTGCACACTTCTTCTGATACTTCGTCAACAAACTGTTCGAAATCCAAATACTCTGAAATTGTATAATTCTTCCATTTTTTTCTGGTTTCCTCATCAAATTTGTTCCACCTGAGATATCTTTCAAATTCAGCCTTAACCTTTTTATAAAACTTTATCTCACTCGTAATATCGGATCCTGTGGAAAAAGAGAGAACAACGAACTTGTCTTCCAGTTTTCTTCTTAAATGCTGAAATATCGATGATTTTCCTGAACGCTTCTGCCCGTAAATAATAACGCAGCGTGTTGTGTCGTCTTTCAGTGATTTTGCCAGTCTTTCAATCAGATCGTCCCGACCGAAGAACATCTCGTCTTTATCGACTGGATTTCCTGTAATGTATGGATTGGAAATCTCCTCAAATTTACCGGAATCGACTGTTATCTGAACCGATTTTTCGACCGATCCGCGGTCATACGAAACTATTATTTTTACATCGAATGCGTCTTTAGTTTCAGCAGGAATCGTTATCAGTTCCGAAATTGAATCTCCTCCAGTTAAAATTTTTTCTGAAAGATCCTTATGAAAAATTTGTTTCCCTTCCGTATTTTCAACAGATAAATTTATTTCTTCAGCCTCATCTCTATTCTCTGCATTGGATATTTTTACAGAAAAAGTAACATTGCCCGATTCATCGGGAGCAATTTTGGTAACAGGAACATCTATTGTGATTTTCGTCGCAAAATCGACTCTCATTTTGTCGAAAAGTTTATACAAATTATCTCTTGTTGCGGCAATAATACGCTGAAGATAATTTTCAAAAAATATCGTAGCTGAACTATCTCTTTTTATCCCCCTTAACAGATCCCAGTCATCCGACGCACCTGTTTTTACCCTTAACTCGAACATATCCAATTTACCCAAAACACCTGCCCAAATAACGGAACGTGGCCCGAACTTGTCATATTTGTAGAATTTCTGCATTTCGGAAATAATATCAAGGTATTCTTCGATAAATTTTCTATCGGATTCAACAGTCAGAGCCGAATTTTTCACTTCATTTGCTATATCTTTAAGATCATCCTTAAAATCGACATTTTTTATTGTAGCATCAAGCCAGCACCTGAATTTATTTTCTGCATCATTATTCTTTTCACTCATTGCGTTCTCCGGCAATCAATCCACTCAAACTGCAAAAGCATAAAAAAATAGAGTGTTTTAGCAAATAAAAAAATCCGTGCAGCACACAAACAGCGCACTGCACGGAATCTTAAAAGGAATCAAAGATTTAGACTATTTCTCTTTAAGGAATGCGTATTCGTATGATGTCGGAGAAACAAGGCTTTCCTTGATTGCGCGCTGGCTTGTCCATCTGAGAAGGTTGACGCTGCTGCCAGCCTTGTCGTTGGTTCCGCTGCCTCTTGCGCCGCCGAAGGGCTGCTGGCCGACAACTGCACCGGTCGGTTTGTCGTTGATGTAGAAGTTGCCTGCGCAGTGTCTGAGTGCATCCTCAGCCTGAGCGACAGCCTTTCTGTCGTTTGCGAAGATCGAACCGGTAAGAGCATACGGAGAGGTCTTGTCGCAAAGTTCCATCGTCTCGGCGAATTTCTTGTCGTCATAGACATAAACGGTTAGCACTGGTGCGAAAATCTCTTCTTCCATCGTTACGAAGTGCGGATCAAGCGCTTCGATGACGGTCGGCTGGATGAAGTATCCTTTCTTCTTGTCGCCGGTTCCGCCGACGATGATTTTTGCATCTTTCGATTTCTTCGCGGTATTGATGTAGTTCATCGTGTTGTCGAAGCTGTTTTCATCGATGACTGCGCCCATGTAGTTTCTGAAATCGGTTACGTCGCCGACTTTGATCGTGCTGATCATATCGCACATTCTGTCTTTGATCTGCTTCCAGAGCGACTTCGGAACGTACATTCTCGAAGCTGCCGAGCATTTCTGGCCCTGATATTCGAAGGAACCTCTGACTGCCGCAACTGCGACTTCGTCAACGTTTGCAGAGCTGTGGACGAATATGAAGTCCTTGCCGCCTGTTTCGCCGACGATCCTCGGATATGAGCGGTAAATGTCGATGTTGTTTGCCGATCTCTTCCAGATCGATTTGAAGACCGAGGTCGAACCGGTGAAGTGGAGACCTGCGAATTCCGGAGAATCAACAGCCGGATCGCCGATGCTGCCGCCGCGGCCAGGAAGGAAGTTGATGACACCGTCGGGAAGTCCTGCTTCCTGGAATATCTTCATAAGGTAGTAGTTCGAAAGAAGAGCCGTTGAAGCCGGTTTCCAGAGAACTACGTTGCCCATAAGAGCCGGAGACATCGGAAGGTTTCCTGCGATAGAGGTGAAGTTGAAAGGAGTTACTGCGAGAACGAAGCCTTCGAGAGCTCTGAACTCTACGCGGTTCCATGTTCCTTTATCGTTGTGAAGATCCTGTCTGCGGTAGATTTCCTGCATATAGTGCGAATTGAAACGGCAGAAGTCGATGAGTTCGCAGGTGGAGTCGATCTCAGCCTGGTGGCAGGTCTTGCTCTGGTTGAGCATCGTTGCTGCGTTCATTTTGTAGCGGTATCTCTGCGAAATGAGCTCGCCCGCCTTCATGAAAATGGCAGCTCTCTGGTGCCAGTCCATGTTCTCCCACTCTCTTTTTGCTTCAAGAGCGCATTTGATAGCCTTCTGGACTTCTTTTTCGCCGCCGAGGTGGCATACGCCGAGAACGTGTTTGTGATCGTGCGGAGCAACGACTTTCATCGTTTTGCCGGTCTTGATCTCTTTGCCGCCGATGATAAGCGGGATCTCGATCTCTTCCTTGAGCTGTTTTGCAAGTTCGTCTTTCAGAAGTTTCTTTTCAGCAGAACCCGGAGCATAAGCGTAAACAGGTTCATTCTGCGGACGCGGAATAGAATAGATAGCGTTTGTCATTGTCAAGCCTCCAATTAAATTTTGAAATCAATTCCCTGTGCCAACGGAAGCGTTTTGCCCCAGTTGATCGTATTTGTCTGACGGCGCATATAGACTTTCCAAGCATCGCTGCCCGATTCTCTGCCGCCGCCCGTCTCTTTCTCGCCGCCGAACGCGCCGCCGATCTCTGCACCGCTCGTTCCGATGTTGACATTTGCGATACCGCAGTCTGAACCTGCGTGTGAAAGCCAGAGTTCAGTGTTGGGAAGCGATGTCGAGAAGAGTGCCGAGCTGAGTCCCTGCGGAACTTCGTTGTTGTAAGCGATCGCATCTTCGATCTTGTCGTATTCGATTATGTAAAGAAGCGGAGCGAATGTCTCGTGCATAACGATCGGAAGGTCATGTTTTACTTCAGCGATCGTAGGCTCAACGTAGAAACCGCCTTCGCAGCCTTTAACAGTGACTTTCTTGCCGCCGTAAAGGATCTTGCCGCCCTGAGCCTTGACCTGTTTGATCGATTCCATGAGGTCGTTTACAGTCTGTTCGTCTACAACCGGGCCCATGATGTTGTCGTCGTCAAGCGGGTTGCCGATTTTAACCTGTTTGTATGCGTTGATGAGCGATTTTACGAATTTCGCCTTTACCGATTTCTGGATGATGACTCTTCTTGTCGTGGTGCATCTCTGGCCTGCCGTGCCGACAGAACCGAAAACGACAGCTCTGAGAGCCATGTCAAGGTCAGCAGTTTCATCGATAACTACAGCGTTGTTGCCGCCGAGCTCAAGAAGCGATCTGCCGAATCTCTTTGCAACTGCTTCGCCGATCTGACGTCCCATCTTCGTGCTTCCGGTCATGCTGATAAGCGGAACACGCGGGTCGTTTACGAGCGTGTCACCGACATCGCTGCCTTTGCCGATAACGAGCGAGAAAATGCCGTCAATATCGTATTTGTCAACGATCGGAGCGATGATGTTCTGAACTGCGATTGCGGTAAGAGGAGTTTTTGAACTCGGTTTCCAGATTACAGCGTCGCCGCAGACTGCTGCAAGAAGAGAGTTCCATGACCATACTGCTACCGGGAAATTGTAAGCGGTGATAACGCCGACAACACCAAGCGGATGATACTGGTCATACATTCTGTGGTTTTCTCTTTCGCTGTGCATCGTGTAGCCGTAAAGCTGACGGCTGAGGCCGAGCGCGAAATCGGAAACGTCAATCATTTCCTGAACTTCGCCTTTTCCTTCGACTGCGATTTTACCCATTTCGAGTGTTACGAGCGCACCGAGGTCGCTTTTGTACTTTCTGAGAGCGTCACCGATCTCGCGAACGATAAGGCCGCGTTTCGGAGCGGGCATCATTTTGAATTTTTCGAATGCCTCTTTCGCCTTTGCAGCGACAATTTCATACTCGTCTTTCGTTGCCTGAATAACGGTAGCGATTACTTTGCCGTCGATCGGGGAAACGCTTTCAAGCTTTTTTCCCGTCGTTTTGAGCCAGCCTTTTGAAGAACCGGTCGTTGCACCGTAATTTTGCTTTTTGATTCCGAGCCTTTTCAGAAGTTCCTGAACGTTAACTGATTTCATGTTTCCCCCTTGCGATAAACGCAAAAAAATTGTTACTAAAAACAAAAAAACGATGCTGAGTAACACAAAATGAAAGAAAAGTAAAATTGTTAGAGGTTTTTAAACAGATTTTTTAGAGGATTTTTGGAAAATTTAGAAGATTTTTTTTCTGAGAAGTGCAAATCCGAGCATTGCAGCCGCCGAAAGAACCGCAGCAATGACGATTATACCGGTGTTGTCCGATTCAACTTCAAGAACAGCACAGCCGCCGCTTTTCTTTTTCTCGGTTTCACAGCTGCTGTCACCTTCCGGACAATCATAGGTAAACTGTTTTGAGTTAAGCGGAAGTTCGTAGACACTTGCAGTGTTGTCGCCAAGTGAGATTCCACCCTTAGGAATGATTACCTTACCGAACATCGGAGGATCAGTCTTGGTCATATTGAAATCGACTTTGACCACAAGATATTTTACTTCATCGGCAGTGTAAGTCAGAGGCTGTGAGAAATCAGATTCCTCAAACGTGATAGCACTCGATTCACCCGATGAAAAATTTGTTTTTTTGGCAAGTTCTACATCTGGTGATCCGTCGTTGTTCGTGTCAAGCCAGAGCGAAATACCGGTAATACCGTTTTTGTCGCCGAATTTTACAGAACTTCCTGAAACTTTGATTTTGAATTTCTTAATCGAATTAGGCTTGCCTATCGACTTTGTTTTGATCTGCATAACCGGAATATCGTTGTTCATTTCGGAAATAGCCGGAACCGAAGGATCGTGCGAACCGCTTGTTACAATGAAGTAATCTCCTGTCGGCTCAAGATAGAATGTTGCAAAATCAATACTGCTGTCATTTTTGCCGTTAGCGTTTGAAATATTTGATGTACCGTTGCTGCTTACATTGACGGAAGCAACACTTTGAATGAAGAAATTAAATGCAGTGTTTGTCGGGATCATATCATCATTATAGTTTACTTTTGCACGTACAATGAAGTAGTTGAGCGATTTTCCGACAAACTTCTTCGCGTCAGATTTAAGCGAGAAATAAATGTAATTCAGATTTTTCGTGGTGGCATCGGGATTACTTATAATTTCATCTTTTCTGCCGTTTTCATCTTCTTTGCCGTTCTCGTCGTAAACACCGTTTCCGTCGGCATCGTAAATAAGTTCAAAATCGGAGAATTCGAACTTGGAATTGTTTTTCGTGTCAAAGTGAATACTAAAATCGTTGAAATTGAACACTTTTTCTTCATCGCAGTCAGAAGCCTGAAGTGTAAACTGACCGAGAACGAGAGGCTGTCCGCCGTTGTCTTTCGGAATGATTATCGTATTTTCCGACTGCGGAGAGTTTTTGCCGAGAGCAAGCTTTACCTGAGCATCATTGCACATAAGGGTCAGATCGTCCTTGCATTTGTAATCTTCACAGGTATAGCCTTTTCCGCAATTCGGCAGACCTTCGTCGCCGCATTCACGATTGTCTTTTACACCGCCGCACATTTCGGGAGTCGGAGAAACGCATTGCGCATCGGGAACACAGCTTCCCGGTTTAAGTTTAAGAGGATATGAAGTGTTTGTCTTGTACGGAGTTTCACTCTTTGCATCTTTAATTTCAGCAATATTCGAGAATACATAGTTCTTTGCGATACCTGTTTTCGGACGTACTTTGTATCTGACAAGAATTTTGTCGGGACAGTAATTTTTATCACACGGACTCATTTTGTCGGCAAGTTTGACTCCGTCTCCTGAAAGCGGGAATTTGTTGCCGTCTTTATCCGGAATTACCGTCCAGTCGGTTCCGTCGCCTTTATCGTTGAACTTGGTTGCGTATTCTGTCGTTCCCGGAATATAGTCAAGCTGAGTGTCAAGTTCATCGGAAATCGAAACAGCTTTGGTTTCGTCCTTTCCCCAGTTCTGAACTTTTACAAGATAATAGAACTCTTTACTTCTGTTTACATAAGGACAATAGTAGTCATTCACAGTGTTGTTATCAGAAGCCGGACATGCGCAGAAATATTTCTCAGGTTCATCGGGAATATCAAAGTCGGAACCCTTTATGTCAACCGAAAGAACCATGAAGTTGGTAACAATAGCATCCTGGTTGACAGAAAGTTTGATCTCCATCGAAGTGTTTCCCTTTTCAAGATGCTCCTGCAGATTGATTTCTTTTTCACTGTCAAGAAGGAATGTATCGACATCAATACCGTAGTTTACACCTTCATCATTCGGACCTGAAACACAGATGATTTTTTCATCTTCCGGTGCGTCCTGATTCCAGTTTACAATCGAGGAAATCGAATTGAAAACTTCAACGTAAGTACCTGTAATAGGATTGCACTTGTTTTTGAGTTTATAAATTCCATCTGCATTCTGACCTTTAAGGAAAAGACCTTCAAAAGGAGGATTATTGTTGGTAAGGCTCGGGTCACCCTCACCGACCATTGTCGTAAGACGTACGGCCGGGTTGAGCGGAAGCTCGAAACCGCTTACTTTCGCAACAGACTCCTCATTGTAAACATGAGAAAGACCATTGTAGAAATAGATCTTTTTCGGTCTGATGTTCTTCGATCTGTAGATGAAGAAAATCGACCATCCGCTGAGCATAGTCGTATTGCAGCGGTAAGCATCATGTTCTGTGCAGTCAAGACCGCTGAAAGTGTAGGTTCCGTAATATTCACCGGTTCCTTCCTGATGTCCCGCAGTCTTGTTGATTTCATAAATTTCATTAAAGAATTTGGTAATATCGACACGGTAGGTGAAGTAGCCGATTTCCATCTCGGTGTTTTTAATATTGTCTGTTGTACAGCCGAGCGTAACATTCTGTTTGAATCTGATTCCCTCAAAATCAAAACTCGGTGCAGCGCTGAGCTTTTCACCAGCTTCACCAACTTTGACATCCTCTGCGTACTCAACATTTTTGTCGGCAGTCTGCGTGAAAGCGAGGCGAACCTCATTGTCGGTCGGAAGACTCAACTTTTCAGGATCAACCGCGCCCATCCAGATAAGATAAGCCTTCTCGATAATGGCATCATCCGGAATGTGCAGATTGTTCAGAGTAAACGAACTTGAATCAACGCAAGTATCACCCTGCGGGTTGTTTTCATCATCATCAGGAAGTTTGATTTTGTCATCAACGTTCGAATTGAACATAACAAAGAAATCCTGACCACCGTCTTCCCAGCTCATAACAGGGTCACCACCGATCATGTGACCTTTGTTGTTGGAACCTGTGTCTTCATCGTCAGGAACTTCAGTGTCCGGATCCGGGGTTTCGGGATCCGTGGTTACGGGATCCTGATTTTCGGGATCCTGATTTTCGGGATCTGTGTTTTCCTGAGCAAAAACCGCAAAAGAAAGAAAAACGATTAAAAAAAGCACTAAAAATTTTGTGTTTTTCATAATTCCTCCAAAATTTAAAAAATCAACACACCGAAATCACTTCGATCAAAATTGGATTATTTTATATAAAATCAATTAAAAATCAATTTTAATTTTACGGCGCAGACCGGCGGTTACGAAGTGAAAAACTTCGAATGGAATACAATCCAACCTTAGTTTCCGCAGCGGACACACCGGAAAAAAAACTTTTTAAAATAAAAATCTTACCTATAATATCTCGTTTCGTTCATTAACTTTTTATGGAGATTAAACATGAAAAAACTTTTTGTTTCGGCAATTGCGATTTTCGCATGCCTGCTTTCGTTCAACCTTTTCGCTGACAGCGAGTGTACCGGTATTTCCATCGAAAATATCGAGTATAACAGTAGTTCCAAAAGACTTGTCAGCACGGATGTAACCGGTCTGGATTTTGCAGACGGTGAGACTGCTAAGTTCCAGATTGAATTTTATGCAGACGAACTTACAGCCGATTCTTACGACCTTGGTTCTGAAAAAAACGCCAACTACAAAACCTGTGACGAATGTGCCCGCATTTTTCACTATAACGCGGCAGGTGATGGTCTTGTCACACAGTATTTCCAGGAAAGCGGAACGCTTGAACTTTCTTATGTTGACACCGAGGGCGCTTCAAACGGTGTCATTTCGGCAAAACTTGTTGAAGTAACAATCGACAGCAGCAACGGTTATCAGTCAACACCGGTTGAGAACGGAAAATGTGTAGAAATTGAAACTGCTGCATGGGATACGGCATGCATCCCTCAGTGTGAAGGCAAATCATGCGGCTCAGACGGCTGCGGCGGATCATGCGGAACATGCGACGGTCAGGCTTGCGGTGCTGATTTCCAGTGCACTCCCTTCAACTGCTCGGAACTTTCAATAGGCGAATTTGAGCTGGTAGTAGAAAGTGACTATTATGGAGATCATTATTATTACTATGATGCTTACACAACCGGCAACGGAATCGGCAGCGCTTCTGTTCCGGATCTGTTTGAAATCAGCTTCATTGCAGACGAACTTACAACCGGTATAGTTGACCTCACCGGCGATATAGGCGATGCTTATGTAATTCTGTATGAAGACTATGATGTAGAAAATAATTCCACAAAAAAATATTATTTCCAGGAAAGCGGTTCTCTTAATTTCACCGAAGTTAAGGAAGGAACTTTTGAATCAAGAGGAACCGGTTCTGTCAGACTTGTCGAAGTTGACACGGATATAGTTCCGGTAGCAGGCGGAAAATGCTACACTCTCGACAACTTTGCATGGGATACCGTTTGTGTTCCTCAATGCGAAGGCAAACAGTGCGGTCCTGACGGATGCGGCGGAACATGCGGCGAAGGCTGCAGCGTTGACCAAACCTGCAATGCAGAATTCCAGTGTGTTGCTGACAGCTGCACAACCATCACTCTTGACACAACAAACGTCACTTTCGATGACTACTATATGAGTTATTATATGCCCTACACACCGAACAGCGGCGGTGAATATGATACATTTTCACTTCAGCTTTACTATGTTGATCCTGTAATCGGAACGCACGAACTTGCAGGAACGAATTATGCCGATGAGACTGGAGTTTTCATTTTCGTTTACGACGAAACCGACAGCGACGACTATAAAACTTACTTCCAGAAAAAAGGACAGGTAAAAGTCACCGCTTATGACGAAGAGGCAGGAAATATCACCGCAGAACTTAAAGATGTAAAATTGGCAGAAGTTACTATAAATGAGGATGATTACTCGACTGTTCCCGTTGCAGGCGGAAAATGCTACGAAATCCAAAACGTTACATTCTCTTATCCTGCTGGCGAGGGCAATGATCCGACCGATCCGACTACTGATCCGACAAATCCGACTACCGATCCGACTGAACCGACTACTGATCCGACCGAGCCGACTACTGATCCGACCGAGCCGACCTCGGATCCGGCTGACACAGGAGATACCGGTGATACGGACAACGATCCGGCAGATACAGGCGACACTGAAGTTCCCGGCGATGACACCAGCGATACCGGCAGTGCTCCTTCTGACGGCGACACAGACACGACTCCGGCTGACGGCGATGACACTCCGGCTGACGGTGATGACACGACTCCGACTAAGGAAAGTAAAAAATCCAGCGGCTGCTCGGTCGTAACACTCTAATTATTACAATAACCTTTCAGGTTTTCAGGGCGCTTCGGCGCCCTTTTTTTTGCCCTTTACTTTCATTTACAAAATTTGATTTAACTCTCTTTTTTACTAAAATATTGCGATTTTTGTTTACAAACGTTTTTTGGAGGTTTTTTATGAAAAAATTTATGACAATCACACTCATCGCACTGGCGTTGATAGTTTTCACGGCATGCGGCGGCGACAAGAAAAAGAACAACACCGAGCCGACTACTGAAGAACCGACTACTGAAGAACCGACGAATTCTTCTGACGAGCCGACTACTGAAGAACCGACAAATCCTACAGACACTCCGTCGAACTGCACCGGTCTTTCGCTTGACTTGAGCGCACCGGTACAGACGTCTGCCAACAAATTTTATGTAACCAACGAAGATTATGATCCCGTTCTCCAGATGCAGTTCTATCAGAATGAAGAAACCGGTGCAATTTCAGAAGGAACTTACGATCTCGGAAGCGAAAGCAACTCAAGCTATGCAACATGTACCGAATGTGTATTCCTTCTTTCTGATTATGTTGAGGCAGCCAGTGAAGAGGAAGAAAGCTACTATTCCAAAATTTATTACCAGAAAAGCGGCTCTCTGACTATCGAAAAAGTTGATGAATCCAACAACATCGCCGGAACAATCACAGCTGTTCTCGCAGAAGCTACCATTGATGACGACACCCTCGAAACAACCTTTGCGGAAGAAGGTGCATGCTTTGAAATCGAAACAGCTTCGTTCGACAGCGGCTGGGAAGAACCGTGCGTTCCTCAGTGTGACGGCAAAGAGTGCGGCAACGACGGCTGCGGCGGCATCTGCGGTTCCTGCGAAAACGGCGAAGGATGCGACGCTGCTTTCAAATGCGTTGATTTTGAACTCCCTGCAACATGCAGCACAATCTCGATTGACTGGGATACTTTCGAAAGCTACGGCGCAGGCTACGGTTACTATTACACAGAAAGCGATCCGGGTGCTACAATAGAATTATATGATGAGATCGCTATTGGAACTTACGATCTCGGAAACGAAATGAACATGAATTACTCGACATGCACCGAATGCGTAAGACTTACAGACGGAGAAAAGAAGTATTTCCAATACAGCGGCGAGCTTGTTGTTTCCGGACTTGACAAGGACGAAAACATCTCCGGAACTCTTACAGGTATATTTGTAGAAACCTATTTCGGCGGCTCGGCTGACGAATACGTAAGCACACCTGTTGCAGGCGGTTCCTGCGTTAAAATCGAAGCGGCATCTTTTGACAGCGGTGTCTGCATTCCGCATTGTGAAGAAGGATGGGAATGCGGCAATGACGGCTGCGGCGGAATATGCGGCAGCGGATGCAACGGTCAGGCATGCAGCGCTGAACACCAGTGTGTTCCCTTTGAGTGCGACCAGCTGGAAATCGGCGAGTTTGAGCTTGTAGCAGAAGATTTCTACGGCCTTGCCACTTACTATTACTACGACGCATACTCTTCCGGAAAGGGAGTCGGCAGCGAATCTGTTCCTGATCTGTTTGAAATCGGTTTCAATACTGAAGTACTTACAACCGGCATAGTCGAACTCTCAGGCGACTACAACAATCTGGGTGATGTTTATGTAGTTCTTTACGAAGACTACGACGTTGAGAACCAGACACTGGGAAAAACATACTTCCAGGAAAGCGGAACGCTCGATTTCACCGAAGTCAAGGCTGACACTATGGAATCCAAAGGCAACAGTCCGTTCATCAGAGTCGTTGAAATCGACAACGATGTCCTTCCTGTACCCGGCGGAAAATGTTACGAAGTCGAAGACATCAGCTGGAATACAATCAGCAATTAATCCCCTGCCCTTGATTTTTTCTAGACAAAATTCATAAAATCACCAAAAATTTCCGATTCAAAACTTTATAATAAGCTGTGCCTTTGATCATCTCTGCAAAATTTGATTTAACTCTTTCTTTTACTAAAATATTGCGCTTTTTGTTTATTAACGTTTTTTGGGAGATATATGATGAAAAAGTTTTTTACGATCACACTTGCAGTTATCGCGGCATTCATGCTTACCGCATGCAGCGGAAAAAATCTTGAAGATCTGATCGAGGTTCCGGACACGGATAATACCGCAGATTCTTCCGAGACATCCACTGATAAGGACGGTGATACAAACAACAATCCGACAGAAACAACGGATACCACTGACACGGCTGACACAACCGATCCTACTGACGAACCAACCGATCCTACTGACGAACCAACAAATCCGACTGACGAGCCGACAAATCCCACTGACGAGCCGACAAATCCCACTGACGAGCCGACAAATCCCACTGATGAACCTACTGATCCGACCGAGCCGACAAATCCCACTGACGAACCAACAAATCCAACTGATGAACCAACTGATCCGACAGACGAACCTACGAATCCGACTGATGAACCTACGAATCCAACGGACGAGCCGACGAATCCGACTGACGAACCAACAAATCCGACTGACGAACCGACGAATCCCACGGACGAACCGACCGATCCGACTGAGCCGACTACCGATCCGACTGATGAACCTACGAATCCCACGGATCCAACTACTGAGCCGACTACTGAGCCGACTACTGAGCCGACCGATCCGTTTGCGAGATGCATTGAAATCACTCTCAGCAATACCGAGCTCAGCTACTACAAGCACTCACACGGCTCGGAGAAATACGACATATTCAAAGCAACCTACACTCCGAATACCGGCTCAGCAACATCAGACACTTTCTATCTGGAATTTCACGGCCTTTCCGAGTATGATTATACAGACACTTTCATTCTTGCAGATATAAACCAGGGAAGCGACAGAGGACTTTTCTTATCTGTTCACGAAGACGAATACTGCGATTCCTACAGCGGTGACTGCCCTCACGGCAAAACCTACTTCCAGAAAGCTGGAACAGTTAAGGTCATAAGCGCGGAATTTAATTTCACCACCTCAAAAATAGATTTGCTTTCCGCGAGACTTAACGGCGTAGTGCTTGAAGAAACCGGAAACTCTGAAAAAGGTGCATGCCTTAAAATCAAGGATGATCCGACGGTTGAATATCATGGGTATTATTATTAATCAAAAACCGTCCGTAGTTATAAAAATTTTCTCCATTTTCCATACAAACATCAGGTTTTGCCCTGATTAAGAGGTTCTTATGAAAATTCAGACAAAACTCGTATTTTTCATTGTTTTCGGATTGATTTTTGTCTCTTGCAGCGAAAAAAAGAGCTTTTACTATCCCCCTGACCAGACCGACTATGACAGCAACACGCAGGCAGCCGATAACGACAGCGCAAAAACAAACGATGAGGACAAAGAATCAGACGAAGACACCATGTCCGATAATGACGACATCATCGATACGGAAATCACCGGCGACGATGACGCGGCAACCGCTCCGGATGAAGACATCCCGACCGTTGACAACGACATCGAAACAAATGACGACACTGAAGAACCGATGAACTGCACAGGTTTTTCACTTGATCCTGATGATGAACTTTTGGGTGATATTCCGTCAACCATATACCACATAAAAATAGCCGGTAATATCTTGGGAGATCCGGATCACGAAGACATATTCGAGCTGCGGCTCGACCATGCCCGCGTTGACGGAGATCCTTATGTCGCGGCAGGAACCTACGATCTCGCAGACGGAGACAGCTGGCACAACACAAACTACTGGTCATGCTGGGAATGCGTTTCCGCCACTCAGGACCGCAAAACGGATTCGGAAAAATTTTATTTTCAGAAAAGAGGTACACTGACAATAGAATCTGTTGACGAAACATATAATTTTCAGGGAACTCTTTCCGCCGTTCTCGTCGAATCAAAACTTGACGACTACTGGGTTTCATCCACTGTAGACAACGGCGCCTGTATCGAAATCGAAACATCTTTCAAAGCAACAACAGTATGCAGTCTCGGCTGCGAAAATGTTATATGCGGCGAAACGAACGCATGCGGTATACTCTGCGAAACAGGCTGCATCCCGACATTATAAAACCAAGAAATCTTAATTGACTAAAATTCTCTTTTTTGTATCATCTCCCGCTTTTGATTTTTTTGAGGTCATTTAATGAAAAAATCTATTTATTATGCAATTTTCCTTTTGTCGTTAGCAGGGCTTGCGCTTGAAAACAGCCTTACACGAATTTTCAGCATAACTATGTGGTATCACTACGCTTTCATGGCAATATCGGTCGCTATGCTCGGTATGAGTACCGGAGCTGTCAAAGTCTATTTGGCCGATTTTGCTTCCAAAACGGATGAAGAACTGGAAGCGCTTATTTCAAAATACAGCCGGCTTTTCGCGTTTTCTCTCATTGTTTCTCTGCTGACGCTCCTCTCGATCCCGTTCGTCCCCCGCCCTACAGGCATAGGATACTTTACAACCGCACTCATTTATACCGTTGCCGCGGTTCCGTTCTATTTTGAAGGGGTCGCAGTTTCTTTAATTCTCGCCACGAAGTACATAAAACAGGCAAACAGACTTTATGCAGCCGATCTCGCAGGAGCCGCAGCAGGCTCGATCGCGTTTTTCTCCCTCCTTTCTGTGACCGATGCGGTAAGCGCAATAATTTTCATTTCAAGTTTCGGATTTTTCTCGGCTTTTGCTGTTTCAAAGAAAAAATCGGATCTCGCTCTGGCAATCTGCATCATTATTTTTTCCGTTTTCAACTACACCGGAAGAATCTTCAAAATCGAATGGACTAAAGTTGACGAAGGTGTCCTCGAAGCGGCTGTTGAACGTAATATCGAATGGGAAAGCTGGACTCCGTTTTCACGCATAACGGTTGCTCCTATGTTAAACGACAATGGTTTCGGATGGGGCATTTCAGGCAAAATGATGTCGCAGTTCCAAGATTACAAAGTCGAGCAGAAAAACCTGAAAATAGATTCAGCAGCGGCAACTGTAATTACGAAAAACACGATGCAGATATCAAATTTGATTCATCTGCGATACGATATCACCAACTTTGCGCACTATCTCTTCCCTCACTCAAAAGTCGGCGTCATCGGTGTCGGCGGCGGCAGAGATATCCTTTCGGCACTACATTTCGCTCAGGAAGAAGTTTGGGGAATCGAGATAAACGGGCGCATTCTTGAGGCTCTGACAAAAGTATATTCAAATTATACCTACAACATATCGGCACTTCCGAATGTTCATCTTATCGAAGACGAAGCACGCAATTTCTTTGAGAAAAACGATATGCAGTTTGATCTGATTCAGGCAAGTCTCATAGATTCATGGGCTGCAACCGCTTCGGGTGCTTTCGTTCTCACTGAAAACTCGCTCTACACGATTGAAGCGTGGAAAACTTTCTATTCACGTCTTTCCGATAAAGGCGCGATCACAATGAGCCGCTGGTATTATCCGAAACGCCCAGGAGAACTTCTGCGCCTCGTAAATCTTGCTTACGAGACACTGCTTGAATCAGGCGTTAAAGAGCCGGCAAAACACATAATTCTTGTTGCTGTTGACTACTTTCCTGCTGAAGTTCCTATAGAAAAACATTTCGGTTCAGGAACGATCATCCTCTCAAAAAAGCCGTTAAAAAAAGGAATCATCGAAGAAGCCAAAAAACTTGCCGACAACTATGGTTTTGAAATACTCGTCGCAGGCGGTGAAGAAAAGGATTCCGATTTCAAAAGTATCATAACTCCGGAAAAACGCGAAATTTTCATGGCAAATTACCCGCTGGATCTCACACCGCCGACAGATGACAACCCCTTCTTTTTCAATATGCTCAAGCCTTCAGCCGTCATCACGGGAAAAAATGTCGAATCGGAAGGAGTCCTTTCAACGAACCTCATGGCGATACACAACCTTCTCTGGCTGATCGCTATAGTCGTTGTTCTCTCGCTTTTCCTCATAATAATCCCGCTGATTTCGAAGATGAAAACCGGAGTTGCAAAAGCCGTCTTCAACCGCTACACAGCTTATTTTACCGCTTTGGGAATCGGTTTTATGCTGATCGAAATATCGCTCATCCAGAAATTCGCCGTATTTCTCGGGCATCCTACATACAGTATTCTTGTCGTTCTTTTCACAATGCTTCTTTTCAGTGGTCTCGGCAGCTTTACAAGCAAAAAACTGCGTGAAAAAGTCGGCGTCAAAGGGCTGTTTATACTGCTTATTCTGGTCGTTGCAACAGTCGGATCATCAAATATGTTCATTCTTCCTTTATTTAATTCCTGGTCGATAGCTCCGCGTATAATATACAGTTTCGTGACAATGGCTCTTGCAGGATTTTTCATGGGAATGCCCTTCCCGACCGGTCTTTCGCTGCTCAATAAAAAAGTCAGCGAATCGGCTCCGTGGTTCTGGGGTGTAAACGGCGCGGCAAGCGTTGTAAGTTCCGTAGTTGCCACGGCAATTTCAATTTTTTACGGCATCTCGGCGACATTTTTCACAGGTCTTTTCTGCTACTTCGCAGCTTTTGCAGCTGGTATACTTATAGAAAAAGCGGCAGACAAATAACACTCTTCGAGACATACGATCGGCAAAAAATGCCTTAACGAAATATTTATTTACGATCTTTTATTAGATATTCTTCAATAATTCAGAGAACTTGTTGAAATCAACAGCCGGAGCGCCGCCCTGAGCCATATCGGGTTTTCCGCCGCCTCTGCCTCCGAATTCGGCAAGGATATTTTTGAGGATATTTCCTGCGTGGAACTTGGTTTTTGCAACGCCAGTCGCAGAAATTATGACAAGTGCTTTCCCTGCATCATCGCCTACGACCGCAATAACGGCGTTATCGAACTTAGCCTTGAGCGAATCGACGAGTTCAAGCGATTCCGCGCGGTTTTTGCCAGAATTTATCGCAAAAATCTTGGTTCCGTCCTTTTCGCAGATCGGAGCAAGCGAAGCAGTCTGCATCGCTGCGAGTTTTTTGCCGGCCTCTTTGAGTTCGCGTGAAAGCTGTTTTGCCGTGTCGATCTGCTTTTCGACTCCTTTGACTACAAGCGATTTCTCGCTGCCCGTCATTTCGGCGATCGATGTTATCGTTTCATCGTATTCCTGGAAAAGAGCGAGCGCACCGAGTCCTGTCACAGCCTCAATTCTGCGGACTCCAGCCGCTATTCCTTCTTCTTTCACGATTTTGAAAAGACCGATGTCACCCGTTGCTCTTACGTGCGTTCCGCCGCAAAGTTCCTTGCTTTCACCCATCGTTACGACACGGACGTTTTCACCGTATTTTTCGCCGAAAAGTGCCATCGCGCCCTCTTTCTTGGCCTCTTCGATCCCTTTTACGACCGTATTCTGCGGAGAGTTCGCCACGATCATACGGTTTACTTCGGTTTCAACGCGCTTGAGTTCCTCTTTCGTCACAGCCTGGAAGTGGTTGAAGTCGAAACGGAGCCTGTCGGGGCCGACCAGTGAACCGGCCTGGTTGACGTGCGTTCCCAAAACCATCTTCAGAGCGCGGTGCAGAAGGTGCGTCGCCGAGTGGTTGCGCCTTGTTGCAGAGCGTCTTTCGTGGTCAAGTTCCTGCTGAACGGTGTCACCGGTATTCAGAACATCGAGAACTTCGAGTTTGGCGACTTTTACATCGTGAACTTTTATCACATCAAGCACTTTCGCCGCGATCTTGCCGTTTTTCATGACTTTTCCGTTATCGGCAAGCTGGCCGCCAGATTCCGCGTAGAAAACTATCGGATCAAAAATTGCGTAGCAGTTTCCATAGCTTACGCTCTCTTTTTTCGTAAATTCATCGTCAAAAAGAGCGACTATTTTTCCTTCGCACTCTTCCGTGTCGTAGCCTTTGAAAACAGGCTCTTTCATGCCGCCGTCAAGCAGTTCCTTGACAGCCGAAAGCTTCTGTGAATCCATTTTCGCGCTCCACGAAGCCTTTCCGCGCTGCTTCTGCTCCTGCATCGCCTTTTCGTATTCAGCCTGATTGAAGGAGAAACCTTTCTCTTCAAGGATCGTTTCGGTGAGGTCTGACGGGAATCCGTAGGTATCGTAAAGTTTGAAAACAAGCTCGCCCGGGAACTCTTTTCTGCCGTTTGCGAGCATCTCTTTCAAGCCGTCGTCAAGCAGAGCCAGACCTTTGTCCAGAGTCTGTCTGAAACGCGCTTCCTCGTCGCGGACGATGTTGAGTATAAGTTCCTGTTTTTCGACAAGTTCCGGATAGTGGTTCCCCATGATTCTGATGACTTCGCCGCAGACTTTCCAGAAGAAAAGTTCGTTGAAACCGAGTTTGTGACCGTGTCTGATCGCTCTGCGCATGATCCTGCGGAGAACGTATCCCCTTCCCTCGTTTGACGGCGTGATCGTGTCTGCGATGAGGAAAGATGTGCTTCTCGCATGGTCTGCGATAACATTGAGACTTGATCTGAGCTCAGCCGGAACAGTCTTTCCGAGCAGATTTTCGGTGAAACGGATCAGATCCTGGAAAATGTCGATATCGTAATTTGAAAGTTTACCGTTGAGTATCGAAGTTATTCTCTCAAGTCCCATTCCGGTGTCAATATTAGGTTTCGGAAGCGGAGTCAGTTTGCCGCTTTCATCGCGGTTGAACTGCATGAAGACGAGGTTCCAGATCTCGACGAACCTGCCGCAGTCGAAGTCGGGCATTCCGTTGTCGAAGAAGGGTTTTTCGGCATGGAAACCTTCACCCAAGTCGTAATGGATCTCGCTGCACGGACCGCACGGGCCTGTATCGCCCATCTGCCAGAAGTTGTCGTGCTCGTCAAGACGGAAAATGTGCTTCGGATCGACGTCTGTATTTTTCAGCCAGAGCTGCTCTGCCTCGTCATCTTCTCTGAAAACCGTGACATAAAGGCGCGATTTGTCGAGTTTGAAAACTTCCGTGATAAGTTCCCATGCATATTTTATCGCATCTTCCTTGAAGTAGTCGCCGAAAGAGAAGTTTCCGAGCATCTCGAAGAAAGTGTGGTGTCTTGTCGTGAAACCGACATTCTCAAGGTCGTTGTGCTTTCCGCCCGCTCTGACGCACTTCTGGGCACTGCATGCACGGGTATAGCTTCTTTTTTCAAGCCCTAAAAACAGCTTTTTGAACTGGTTCATTCCGGCGTTAGCGAAAAGAAGAGTGTTGTCTTCAGCCGGAAGAAGCGGCGAACTTGCAACTTCGGTGTGGCCTTTAGCTTTGAAGAAATCCAAAAAAGTCCTTCTGACTTTGTCTATCGTCCAGTTTTCCATAATTCCCTCCATAAAAAACAAAATCGCGCGATTGTAGTTTTGTTTGTGCTTTTCTCAAGAAAAAATATAATGCCCCGCAATTTGTTTATGAACATTTGATTTGGAGGAAAAAAATGCTGAAAAGAAACGAAGTCGACCCGAAAAACTGCTGGCAGACGAGCCACCTTTACAAAAACGAAGAAGAAGTCGCAAACGAATTCCAGTGCATCGAAAAAGACACTGCCGAAATCGTGAAATTCGCCGGAAAACTCGGTGAAAAGGAAACTCTTCTCAAAGCTCTCAGAATCTCGAGCGACGCCATGAGAAGAGGCGCGAAACTTCAGTGCTACGCAGACAGAAACCGTGATGTCGACATGAGCGTCGGCAAATGGCAGGAACTTTCCGGTATGGCGGCTGCGGCTATGACAAAAATGGCGGCTGCAAGCTCTTTCATGGAGCCTGAACTCCTCTCCTACAGCGAGGAAAAACTTCTCGGCTTCAGAAACGACCCCGATTTCAGTGATTTTTCAAGATATTTCGACGCGATTCTTCTGAACAAGCCGCACACTCTCTCAGAACCTGAAGAGAAGATCATGGCTGAGTTCGGCGGACTCGCTCTCGGCGAATACGAAACCTACTCCACTTTCGCTTCGGCGGACATGAAGTTCCCCGAAATCGAACTTGAAGGCGAAAAAATGGAAGCAAATATCCAGACTTACGCAAGATTCCGCCAGAGCGACAACCGCGAGACGAGAAAGAAAATCTTCGACGTTTTCTGGAAGACCTACGACAGCTACAAAAATTCGCTTGCGAAGATGCTCCACTACCAGACAAAATACTACGCGACAGTAGCGAAAATCAGAAAATATTCCGACGCTCTCGACAAGGAGATGAAGGAAAACGAGCTTCCGTCGAATTTCTTCTACACTCTGCGTGACAATGTCCGCGCCATCCTGCCTGCACTTCACGAATATCTGGCACTCAAAAAGGAAGTCCTCAATATTCCCGATCAAGGTTACCACGATATTTACGCAACGATGGTAAAAGGCGGCAACAGCAGAGTTTACACCTACGAAGATTCCGTAAAACTCGTAAACGAAGCAATGTCCTGCATGACCGACGAATACAGAAAAGCTATTGCAGAAGCGATGGATCCCGCAAACGGCTGGGTCGACATCTATCCGAACGAAGGCAAAGTCAGCGGCGCATACATGGAAGGCATGGCTTACGACACGCATCCATACGTTCTCCTCAACCACATTGACGACTACAATTCGGCTTCGACGCTCGCTCACGAAATGGGACACGCGATCCATTCCTACTACTCCAACAAGTTCCAGCCTTATGAAAAGTCGCAGTACACGATCTTCGTTGCCGAAGTCGCAAGCACATTCAACGAGATCATGCTCATCAACCGCCTTATCGACACGACACAGGACAAGGAAGAGAAAAAATTCCTCCTCAACCACTTCATCGAAATGGCAAGAGCGACCGTTTTCAGACAGATGCAGTTCGCCGAATTTGAAGACGGGATCTACAAGAAAGTCGAAGCGGGCGAAGTTCTCACTCCCGAATTCCTCAACGGCATCTACGGTCAGACTTTAAGCAGATACTACGGCGAAGAATACGGCCTCATGAAGATCGACGAACTCTACAAGAACGAGTGGGCTTTCGTTCCTCATTTCTACTACAACTACTACGTTTACAAGTATGTCGTCGGCTTTATCGGCGCTCTTTCGCTCGCTGAAGGCGTCAGAAGCGGCAAAATCCCGGCAGAGCAGTACATCAACGGATTCCTCAAGGCAGGGACCTCGAAACCGCCTATCGAGATCCTTAAGGATGCAGGCGTCGACATGACCGATATCGCGCCTTACAAAATGTTCGAGAAAGTTTTCGTCGAAAAACTTCAGCAGCTCAAGGAACTGCTTTAAAGATCCAATAAAATCAACACATTAGGCATAGAGACATCATATTATTGGCGTCTCTGCAAACAATTTATTTTTCTTCCTGATGCAGTTTGGTTCTCTCGTCGTAAAGTTCTTTTGAAATGCGGGTGAACGCTTCAACTACAACAGGGTCGAAAGCCTTTCCTGAGCCTTCGGTGATGATTTCCATTGCCTTTTCATAAGGGAACGACTTTTTGTAGACACGCTCGGCGACAAGTGCATCAAAAACGTCTGCAACAGCCATAATTCGTGCCGCAAGCGGAATTTCCTCACCTTTGATTTTGGTCGGATAGCCTGTTCCGTCCCACTTTTCATGGTGATACTGTGCCATTTCAATAGATTCTTTCAGGTAACCTTCATCCATATCGCTTGCATTTGTCTCAATCTTGGTGAGAATCTTTTTTCCTTCGGTAGTATGACTCTGCATGATTTTGAACTCCTCGTCGGTAAACCTGCCGGGTTTGTTCAATATCAGGTCTGAAATCGCGATTTTTCCGATATCATGAAGCGGTGCGGAGCGTTTCAGGACTTTTATGTAGGAATCGGTCAGAATATCTTTGAACTTCCCTTCTTTCCGCAGTTCTTTTGCTATCGCCTCAACGTAAAATGCCGTCTTTTTGACGTGGTTACCTGTGCTTATGTCGCGCGCTTCGACCATTTCAGCGAAGTTTACGATAATCTCTTCCTGCATATTAGTGATACGTTCGTTCTGTCTGTGCATCTGTGCAATGAAATTCAACGAATCACCGCCCATTTTCACAAGCGATTTATACAAATTCTCAATTTCGTCAAAAGTCCTGATATTAATGGCTTTAAGCGCTTCAAGTCCTGCATTTCCGCCCCGTTCCAGATTGAATGCGAACTGCATCGAAGCCATTGCCATGCGGTTGACCGGATATACGATACCGCGGTTTACGAACTCGAGGATTATGCTCATAATGATGATCGAAAGCCCGAAAAAAACCGAAATTAGTTTAATTACAAATTTCGCTTCGTCTGCGGCAATACTGCCTATCGTAATGTCCGCTGCGACATAGGTCGAATCCTTGAGCGGTTTGTAAACAGTGAGAAGAGCTCCGTACTGGTCGTCTGAAATTATAGGTTCTATTTCTTCACCTTTAAAAAGTTTCGGCAGATACGGAACGAAAGTCGGGTCAAATTCTATAACTTCACCGGGCTGGCTCGCCTCGGCACCGCCTTCTGAATCGAGATCAAAGAC
This sequence comes from bacterium, assembly GCA_017645765.1. Taxonomy (GTDB): domain Bacteria; phylum UBP6; class UBA1177; order UBA1177; family UBA1177; genus UBA1177. The sequence goes on from JAGCNV010000058.1 coordinate 68,684, forward strand.
GACATGGCAGCCGTCTTCCATAATTTTATACACATAAAGATACATCGTTTGCGGAAAACTCTCCTTTATCTTGTAGAGATTTTTCTCAATTTCAGAATATCCTTCCGCAGTTTTCCCTTTTTCAAGAAACTCGTCAAGCCGCTCGGAATCAATTACAACCGAGGCTGCTTTCGTAACACCGTTGGCTATATCGGTAAACTTGCTCAGCGCAACTTCCCTGTAAAGAAAAAAGCCTGTGCTTGTCGCCAAAGTTCCCAAAAGTATCTCGGCAACAATGACCATAACGACAACTTTTTTAATAAGAGAGCGTTTTATATTGTTTCGAAGCAGGAGCTGCCTGTATTCTCCGTCTGCATCAGGAAAAAACAGGAAAAGCCGTTGCGCCTTATCCTTCCACGACCAGGGCATCAGACGAAAAATGGCGATCGAATATACAACAACGATAGTTTTATCCAGGATATCGATAATAATGTCTGCCAGAAGCTGCGACGCGAATTTGGAAAAACCGAGATGTTCGTAAATCGCAAGAGAAAACGGTGCCGAAATTCCCTCGCCGAAATCGTATCCGTAAAGAAAATATGTAAGCACAGAACCAAGACCTCCGCCAATAACGGCAAAAACAAGAATGGCAGCAATTATGCCGCCGATGTGCTTGAAGAAGCCGTTCCTGTGGAAAATCGCCGCCATGCAGCCTATCAGAATGCTGATTAAAGCGTAATAAAACGTTGCCGTGTCGGATATTCCGTTGACTGCATTTACACAAAAGCCGACAATAACCGCAGGCATATTCCCGCCGATCATCGCCGCGACTACAGTGCCGATACTGTCCAGAAAAAGCGGCAGCTTCAATGCAAGCGCGATTTTTGACGGGATAAAGTTGAGCATAAACGCAAGAAAGATTACGGCAAATGCCATGAAGGCTCTGTTTTTAACAATTGACTTTAAAGTTTTCATAGATATTCAACCATCTTAGATTATTGATAAAATCGACAAAGCTGAAAGTTCCTTCAAGCCTTCGTCCGTTAAAATTCCTATTACGGAAAAATCATCAGAAAATCCGGTGATCCTTCCATTTTCCCTTTTTATTAAATCCTGTGAAAACACTATGTTTTTTCCAGTCATCCAGCTTATTTTTTCAGCGTAAACATTAAAAATTTTATTACTTTGCGCAGAAAAGGCGTAATCGATTTTTTCTATAAGTTTATCCAGAACTTTTTCGCTTGAAACCTCAGCAAACTCTGAAACAGCAGTCGGTTTCCAGACAAAATTCTTTTCACGGTCTTCAGGCATGAAAACATTCACGCCAATTCCGCAGACATAAAACCTTTTTCCGCCAAAATCCAAAATTTTTGCAATAATTCCCGATACTTTTCTAAAATCAATCAAAATATCGTTAGGCCATTTTATTTTCACTTTGTCAGGCTCTTTCACAAAAGAATCTGCCGCAAGAAATGAAGCGACAGCGCATCTCTGCGGAATGAAACCGACATTAAGTTCGTCAAAAAACGAGAGATAGATGTTCCCGTTGGCAACTGAGACCCACTTTTTCGCGTTTCTGCCGCGCCCAGAAGTCTGCGATTCCGCGACAACAATTCCTTTGCAGATACCTGATTTTATTAGATCTTCACAAACATCCATAGTTGAAGTCACTTCCTTGAAGCGGTAAATCCTTGCAAATCTGTTTCCTGGGAGAAAATCTTCCTTCATTTATTTCAACTCAATCAGAAAATCTTTGACTACAGCCATGTGCTGCATACTCGAAGCGCCGGAATCGTTTAGCTGCGCCGGAGAAAAATATTCATTAAGTTCGCTCTCTTTCTTTTCGTAAACACGCGTGTCAAAAACGAGTCCGTTTTCAAAAATTTTTGTTTTTTCAGGATCTTTTGAAGAATAATAAACAACGGGGATCTGGAATTCGTGCAGCGGATAGTCAGCTAAAACGAAATCATACTGCTTGTTTCTGTTCCTGTTTGTGTTGCAGTTATCTTCTTCATCAACAGGATCGGGACCGCTGATATAAAAAGTGTTGTTTTTGCCGAATCCGTTTGATGAAACAGCAGAATCGCCGTTGAAATCGCCGCCTACGACATAGTAATATCTGCCGGGATTCGACGATTCGAGTTTTCCGATTTCGTCAACAATAACCTGTGCCGCCTTGACTTGATCCGAAGCGGGATCCGTGTGAAGATGGACACTTACCGCAAAAACATCTTTTTCACCGGGAATATCGACGACAGCCCACATCAGGGCGCGGTTATCTATATTCGGATCTTTCCAGTAACCATGCGAAGTTATCGGATATTTGCTCACAACACCGTTCGGAATATCATAATCTGCATCATCAACGGCGTAGTAATTTGTTCCGACAATCTTCTGCGCGAAATTTTTGTAGTCGCTTGAGGTATTGCTGCCATAATTCATCTCCTGAACGAGTGCGATATCGGGCTTCAAAGCCTGAAAAATCCTTATTCCGTGCCCCGGATCGTAAGACTGATTGTTCCCGCTCGTTATATTACCGGCAACAATTCTGATCTGAACGGAATCACCGTCAAAATCATCGGTTTCCTCAATTAAATCGGCATCGTCAACAATATCAAAATCATCGCCGGTCGAATCCATGTCTTCATCAGTTGAAACATCGAAATCTTCGTCAGACTCAGCATCAGCATCTTCATCAACATAGTCGTAATCTTCAATAAAATCTGCATCTTCGTACGGCCGGACATCTGTTTCCGAACTATCGTCATTATCCGTTTCAGAATCCGAAATGTCGGCAACTTCGGGTTCCGTATCGGAATAATCATCGTCAACGGCGACCGTATTTCCGTGGGACATGCATGAAAAAATAAAAAACGCACAGAATAAAGTGCAGACAATTTTATAAATTTTACTTACCATTTTGCCAACCTGTAATTTAAAAGAGAAATTATCACATAAACCAACAACAAAACTCCGGAGGAAACCGCCGAAAGCGGCATCACAAATGCAGGAAAAACATTCAGCAGAGCGACAGACGCTGAAAGATAAAGTACTGAAATAATTATCGAAACAACAAAAAAACTCTTTTTTGAAGATTTATTTGACGCAACGATTTTAAAGACGAAATAAACACCGATAAGCATAAGAAAAATAAACGAGAAAAGCTGGAGTCTGATCTTTGATGCGGCGTACGAAGAGACAATATCCTCGATGTACGGATTGGCTTCTGTGATCACGTCTTCCATATTTTTGACTTCACTCCAGTTTTCATAAGGGATCTTCATCGAATAAAGATAAATTTCCTTCACAGGAAGAGTTTCGTAATGGTTGAAAATCGACGAATCGAATGTCATTCTTTCACTCTGCACGGAAACAGAGCAAACCTTCATTGCAGAAATTTTTTCTTCGACAGGTGCTTTCTGCGTCGTAATAATTGTTACCGGAAAGCAGGAAACCATGTTTTCAAGATAAACAAAAAGATTTGCCTGCGCGAAAAAAAGGAGAAAAATCGTACATAAAAAAAATATTTTTTTGCAGAAAGAGAGACAAAAAAACAGCTTGCCCAAAAAAGCACCTCCTAAAAACCTATGAATTATAGGAAAAAATTTATTAAAGTCCAATCTTGAAGGAAAGTATTTAAAGGAATTTTCTACTTTACGAAATCAACTATTCTCAGGGCCGCTTCCTTGATTTCAGCCGCATCTTTGGCAATACTTATCCTTATGAAATCATTGCCTTTTTCACTGAAATGAATACCCGGTACCGTTCCGACTTTTCTGCTTTCATACAAATCCATCGCGAATTTGAAGCCGTCATCGAATTTTTCAGGAATCTTTGCCCAGACAAAATATCCGCCGTCAATCGGCGGCATATAAAAACCGCTTTTTTGAAGTGCCGAGTGCATAATTTCGAAAGATTCCCGCACTTTTCCCCTCAAAAAAGCCAGATAATCCTTGCCGAAACCGTTCTTTTCCAGATATCCGGCAATCGCCGCCTGCAAAACTGAAGGTGTGCAAAGCCCTGTGTAATCGTGGATTTTTGCAAGATTTTCAATATGTTGTATCGATCCTACGATGTACCCAACACGCCAGCCCGTAATTGAAAGCATCTTTGAAAACGCCGAAACCACAAAAAGCGTATCGTCAACAAGTTCAAACGGAAGATACGGCTTTTCACCGAAGTATAAATCGCTGTAGACAGCGTCAAAAACAAGGTTTGCGCCGTATTTTTTGCAGATTTCGTAAAGCCTTGAGATTTCTTCCTTTTTCCAGATTTTTCCAAGCGGATTTCCCGGCGAGCAGAGCAAAACAAGGTTTACATTTTCACTTTTCACGCGGTTTTCCACCGAATCAAAATCAAAAGTTCCCGATTCATCAGGATATTCGCACAAAAAACTGTCACCGTAGATTTTCGGCAGATTGGCGTAACTTTCATAAACCGGATCAAAAGACAAAACCGTAAATTTTCCGGCCGTTTTCTGCCGCAGATAAAGATAAATCAACGAAATCGCCTCAGTTGCACCATTCGTGACGAGAACATTTTCTGCACTCATTCCGCTGTTTCCGCAAAGCCCCGAAGAAATAAGTTCACGCAGTTTCGGGTTTCCGTTTCCCGCCGGATACTGATGGATCGGAGTCTGTGCCGCTGAAACAAGTTCCGAAATGAGTTCTGCCGGCGGTTCAAAACCGGGAATTCCCTGAGCACAGTTGATACCGCCGTTCTTTTTTACAAGATTGCTCATAAAACTTATGAGCGAACCGTCAGGTCTTTTCATGATTTAACCGAAAATATATGCAAGAATGAGTGTGGCCGTCGCCGTAAGCCCTTCGACATGCGTTCTTTCGTAGCCGTGGCTTGCGTTGACACCCTGACCGATAAGCGCGACTCTCGTATCGCTGCATGAGCGCAGAAGTGCCGAACCGTCCGAACCGTAAAACGGGAAAACATCGGTTTTGTAAGCGATCTTGTTTTTCTCTGCAAGATCAATGAGGGTGTTCGTCAAATCGTAGTTATAAGGACCGGACGAATCTTTCGCACAGATACTGACACATTTTTCGCTTCCGGCAGTTCCGCCGCCTACGACGCCCATATCGACAACAATGAGATCGTCTCCCTGCGGAGTCGCCGCGATTCCCTGCCCGGTTTCTTCGGTAACATTAAAGAAAAAAGAAACTCTGCTTTTAAGATTCTTCTCATTTTTCTTAATAATATCAGAAAGATAAACAAAAATCCCGGCAGAAGCCTTGTCGTCAAGATGACGCGAATTAACATAGCCGTCAACGTATCTGAAACCACAGTCTAACGAAACGAAATCACCGACACTTATCAAATCGCTCAGTTTTTCACCTTTTTTCAGTGCGACATCAACTCTGAGCGAGCAGTTATCAAAATCAGGAACCATCTCTTTGAGCTTGGAATTTACGTGAACAGCCGGATTTTCGGGAAGGAATGTTGAAATATACTCTTTACCTTTGCGGGTGTGGATCGTGCAGATTTCACCGATTATATAAAGTGCCGGATAACCGCCGACAGTCGCAATTTTTACCCTTTCCGAATCATCGTCTACAGCCGTGACGATCGCACCGAGAGCATCAACATGAGCTGCGAAAAAAGTTCCCGGTTTGTCCTGTGGACCGAAAGAATAAATCACGGCACCTTTTTTTGTAACGGTGTATGAAATACCTTTTTTCTCAGCGTTTTTAACTAGAAAATCCTTGACTTTGCCGGTAAAACCGGTTGGAGACGGGATCTTTACGAGTTTTTCTATCGATTCAACGATTTTGTCACCTTTGATCTCACTGAGCAGTTTCATTTTTTCCCTCCGAATTATTTACAATATGCTGCCAGATATAATCTGCCACGATAGCGTTTCCTTTGTCGTTCCAATGAATGTCGTTCTTTATGAAAATAGATGAAATATCTTCATCGGACATCGCCTCAAAAGTATCAAAAAGCGAAATAAAATCAATATGATATTTGTCAGTATACTCTTTCCAGATATCATACTGTTTACGACCGTTTTTATTATGCGCCTGAATCTCCCACGGCCATACTCCGATGTGGAGCTTTATCCCCTTCTCTTCACAAAGTTCACGAATAAGTTCAATATGTTTTTTAGCCGAAGCAATCCCTTTTTCGCCGTAAAGTTTCATCGCTTCATCGTCAAATGTCCAACGCGGTTTCCAACCGTAAAAATTAGCCAGCCCGCCCCAGATCGGTGCGTTTTCATGATACGGATTAATCTGCATCGCAAAATAATCGGTTTTAGTACTTCTGTAAATGTATGAACCCTTAATAAAAAAGTTGTCGAGTTTCTGCCATTTTAACTCAGACTGAGAAAATTCTTTCGGCACGAAATAGTCGTAAACCACTTCATCAATAATATCGGAAATATCAATAAAAACATAAAGTTCATCGATTTCCAAGCCCATTTCGAGAAAGTGTTTGAGTTTGAGGTAATAGATTTTCGGCGAATAACTTATTACTGCCGCGTTAAGAAGTTCGATTCCCTGTTTTTTAAAACGTTCCGATAAAATTCCCGGCACAGTCTGAGGCCACGGATAACCGACACCTTCCATAAAACTGTCACCCAAAATCATAATGCGCTTTCCGCTTTTTTTCAGCGGAACTTCACGGTCTGTCTCGTCAACAAAACCGAGAGAGTTTGTATAAACCTGATAGAATGAAACGCCGTCGCTTTTCCAAGAAGTCTTTTCATTGGCCATAGCCTTAAGACCGTGGTGATAAAAGTTGTCGGAGACTCTAAACGGATCGGCTTTGTTGAAAAGCATCGCTGCAACCGAATCAAAAAGCGCGATCAAAAAAAGAATAACGATAAAATTTATGCCGACGACCTTGAATGCAGTTCCTTTAAAAAACTTTTTCAGGATTAAAAAAAGCCCCAAAAATAAAAGGGCGACATAAAAAACAGGCGTTCCAACAACAAACATGGGCTGGATTTTATTCTTTCTAAAAAAAAATACCAGAAAAATCATACGAGACCGGCTTTTCATGGAAACTTCTGCACCCCACCGATATTTTGACAATAAAATTCAAGAATCCTTTTCATTGCGTATAATCACACGGTTTTTAGATTTTTTGGAAAAGACTGAGTTGAAAAAAAATCATTTTTTAGTAATCGCATTAGCCCTTTCGATTCTGCTTCACGCCTTGGCGTTTGTTTTCGCTCCAGAATTAAAAAGTGAAATAAATCCAAGTGATTACCTCAAGAAAATCACACGAATCTCGATTTTTCGGGACGACAGTAGCAGCGCACCGGAAAGTCGAAATGTCGAGAAGAAAAGCAGCGCGCCGGAAAATCGAAATATCGAAAAAAAACGCGCGCCGAAACCTCGAAATCTCGAAATATCGAAATCTCGAAATATCGATGAGAACAACAGCGCGCAAGATAGAAATCTCGAAATATCGAAATCTCGAAATATCGATGAGAACAACAGCGCGCAAGATCGAAATCTCGAAATCTCGAAACCTCGAAATATCGACGACAAAAACAGCGCGCAAGATCGAAATATCGAAATATCGGAATCTCGAAATATCGACGACAAAAACAGCGCCCCGAAAACCGCAGGAGAACTTGCCGTGATTCCAAAGGCCAAAAACCCAAAAACCCCGCCCTACCCCGAAAGTCTTGAAGACGAAGGAATCGAAGGAAGCGTCACGCTTGAGCTTCTGATTTCGAAAGAAGGAAAAGTTTTAAAAGCAAAAGTTATAAAAAGTGACCACGAGCTTTTTTCGGAATCGGCTTTGCAGACAGTAAAAAACTACAGATTTTCTCCCGGGAAGCTGAAAGACGGCTCAGTGGTCGATTCGCTCATCGAATTTGTCATAAAATTTGAAATTTCCCTCTAAAACAATATAAAGGCGGCTTGTTTTTTCTGCTTTTTTGATTTTTTTGGAGGATTTTATGGCTAAAACACGAGACGAACTCAAGGATTCGATATTTTTTACCGATACATTGGATGAAAATTCGTCACTTTTCGAGCGCGATCTGCTCGAAACGCTTGAATACAATCAGGTCAAGGACAAAACAACGGTCAAAGCGAGAGATGTTTACATCGCTCTTGCAACGACGATCAGGCACAAACTCATCCGCAACTGGCTGAGAACACAGCACGAATACCGCAGAAACAAGTCAAAAAGAGTTTACTACCTTTCGATGGAATTCCTCATGGGCCGCCTTATGGGAAACACTCTCATCAACCTTGACTGCCACGATGAAGTTTCACGTCTCGCCGAAAAACTTGGCTACGACATGGAAGAACTCCGTGACATGGAACCCGACATGGGGCTCGGAAACGGCGGTCTCGGCAGACTTGCGGCATGTTTCCTTGATTCTATGGCTACACTCGGACTTCCCGCTTACGGATACGGCATCAGATACGAATACGGAATTTTCCGTCAGGGCATCGAAAACGGTTATCAGGTCGAAGTTCCCGACAACTGGCTAAAATACACATGTCCGTGGGAAATCTGCCGTCCTGACCTTGAATACAGAGTCCGTTTCGGCGGCAAAGTCGTCTCCTACCGCGATGACAACGGAGAAGAGAGATACAAGCTCGTCGACACTGAAGACGTTTTCGCTCAGGCTTATGACGTTCCCGTTCCCGGATATAAAACCGCGACAGTCAACAACCTGCGTCTGTGGCAGGCGAAAAGCACGAACGAATTCGACTTCCACTACTTCAACAGTGGCGACTACATGGCGGCGGTAAACGACAAAAACCGCAGTGAAAACATCTCGAAAGTCCTCTACCCCAACGACAATATGCAGCAGGGCAAGGTTCTTCGTCTCAAACAGCAGTATTTCTTCGTTTCGGCAACACTTCAGGACATCATCCGCCACTACAAAAAGAACTACGGAACCGAAAAGTTCGACGATTTCCCGTCAAAAGTTGCGATACAGCTCAACGACACTCATCCTAGCATTGCGATCCCTGAGCTTATGAGAATCCTCATCGACGAGGAGAAACTCGGCTGGAACGAGGCGTGGGAAATCACGCGCAACACTTTCGCCTACACGAACCACACGGTTCTCCCTGAAGCTGTCGAAAAGTGGGATGTCGAAATCATGGGACCGCTCCTTCCGAGACAGCTCCAGATAATCTACGAAATCAACCGCAGATTTATCAACGAGGCGCGCGATTTCCGCAATTTCGACGTGAAACGCATTAAAGATGTCTCGATTTTCGAGGAATCAGGCTGCAAATTCGTCCGGATGGCAAATCTTGCAATAATCGGAAGTCACAAAGTGAACGGCGTCAGCGCGCTCCATACAAAAATCCTGAAAGAGAGCATGTTCAAGGATTTCGACGAGCTTTATCCAGGCAAAATCGTCAATAAAACCAACGGTATAACTCCGAGAAGATGGCTTGAAAAATCAAACATTCCCCTTGCTGACCTCATCACTTCAAAAATCGGAAACGGCTGGGTCGCGAACCTCGACGAACTCAGAAAACTTGAAGAATTTGCAGACGACAAAGAATTTCAGGCAGCTTGGTATGACGCGAAGGCACAGGCAAAAGAAAAGCTTAAAGTTTACGCTCACGACAAACTCGGATTTGATCTCAACACCGATATGATGTTCGACGTTCAGGTCAAAAGAATGCACGAATACAAGAGACAGCTTCTCAACGTCCTCCATACGATAACGCTTTACAACAGGATAAAGAGCAATCCGAACGGAAACTTCGTCCCGAGAACAAAGATTTTCGGCGGCAAGGCGGCTCCCGGCTACTACATTTCCAAAATGATAATAAAACTAATAAATTCAGTAGCTTCCGTAGTCAATAACGATCCACAGGTCAACAAATATCTCAATGTTTTCTTCTTCCCCAACTACTCGGTTTCGATGGCGGAAAAAGTTATTCCGGCAAGCGACCTTTCTGAGCAGATCTCGACCGCGGGATTCGAAGCTAGCGGCACCGGCAACATGAAATTCATGCTCAACGGCGCTATGACAATCGGCACTCTCGACGGCGCGAATGTCGAAATGCTTGAGGAAGTCGGCGCAAACAACATTTTCATTTTCGGTCTCAAGGCTAACGAAGTCAGCGAAATGAAGGTAACAGGCTACAATCCGCGTAACTACTACGATTCCGATCCAGAACTCAGACAGGTTCTCGACATGATCAAAAACGATCACTTCAACTCGGAACCAGGAATATTTTCAAGGCTTTACGATGATCTGGTCAACTACGGAGACAACTACATGCTCCTCGCCGACTACCGTTCGTATGTCGATATGCAGGACAAAGTCGAAAAAGTTTATCTTGATAAAACCGCATGGACAAAAATGTCGATCCTCAATACAGCGAGAAGCGGCAAATTCTCGTCAGACAGAACGATCCGCGAATACGCAGAAGATATCTGGAACATCAAACCGGTAAAAGTAGAAATAGACTAATTCAAAAGTCCTTCAGCCCACTCCGCTTCGTCTGATTTTCCGCGCTTTTTTGCCCCTTCGGAATAGATTTTCACTTTTTTTGCTAGAACTTCGCGAAGTGCTTTTTCCTGTTCGGAAGAGAGTTTGTCGTTCTTCTTTAACACATTGAAAAGACTAATAATTCTATATTTATCAAGACATGCAGAGTTTGAAAGCTGGTCTTCGTTTCCGCCGTATTTTATTATGAACGGCTCGTCAATAAGACCGAATTTTTCTTTGATAGACATTCTGAGCCACAGATCGTAGTCTTCGCATACCGGAAACGATTCATCAAAGCCGCCGTATTCGAAAAAAAGTGTCTTTTCCATGAGAACACTGCTCGGAGTAACGGCGCACACTTCAAGGCAATTGTAAAAAATATCGCCGTATGGACGGATGTATTTTTTAGATTTATTTACGAATTTTCCGTTTCTCACCCATGTTTCGTCCGTCTGCGCGATGCGAAGTCCGCTTTCTTTCATGTAGAAAATCTGCTTTGCGAGTTTTTCTTTTTTCCACTCGTCGTCGCTGTCTAAAAAGGCAATATACTTTCCTTCCGCAAGTTTCGCTCCAAGATTTCTGGCTGCGCTCACGCCTCTGTTCTCACTTTTTATTACTTTGATTTTATTGGCAAATTCCTGTAAAACCGACTCTGTTTCGTCAGTCGAGCCGTCATCGACAACAATACATTCAAAATCCCTGAAACTCTGATTTAAAACCGAATTTACGGCGCGACAAACGACTTTTGCGCGGTTGAAAGTCGGAATTATTACTGAAACAACAGGATTACTCATAAAAATCCTCAGTCAAAAAGCATTTTATTTTAGCCGCAAAGCGGCCGCTGGCAACTTTTATATATTGCCTTTTCAGCAATTTCGCCTATAATTTTATGTTTTATGGTTGCCTTTTTGGAGAAATTTATGAAAAAAAACATCTTATTGCTCTTGATTGCAGTTTTTACGCTTTTCATTTCCGCATGTGGAGATAACAACGAAGAAGGAATTGCAGCTGGAGATTCCTGTTCTTCTGAGGGATTGGAAATATGTTCCGATGACGGATCTGAACTACTTTTGTGTCAGGATTCAGCTTGGGTACTGAAAAAACAGTGTAATATTTCCATCGGAAAAAGGTGCAAGCAGAATTCTGCCGGTGTTTTCGGCTGCTTCAGTGAAGGCAATACTGATAGTGAGGATCATAGTTATCCTGACTCTTCCGACACTAACAATGAAGAACCTGATTCTTCTGACCATAACACCGAAGAACCTGACACAAACAACACGTCCGATACAGAAAACGAAACTCCCGACAGCAGCAATACTGATACTTCGGAAGATCCTACCGACACAGACGACTCGGACACCATTCCGCAGACAGACTCTGACAACACTAACGATCCTAATGATGAAGCGGCAGACAATGATGCTGACAATGACTCTGACAACGATACCGATACTGATAACAACGATACTGAACCGCCGTCAGATCAATGTTCTTTAAATTCCGACTGCTCTGACCCTACCCCTTATTGTTCGCGTTCAACTTCACAGTGTATCGCAAACGCCGTTTTCATAACGGAATATGTCGAGGGAAGCAACGATAATAAAGCAATTGAAATCTACAACGGCTCAAAATCGCCCGTAAATTTAAGCAATTTCACCATTCAGCAGGCAAACAACGGCAAAAATTGGGGTAGCGACCCGACAAACTTTATCTTCAATTTTCCGGCAGCATCACTTTCTTCCGGCAAGACTTTTGTATTCTGCAATGTAGCATCAGATCCCGAACTTGTGGCCAAATGCGACCAGACACCTACAAGTGAAGTTTTTAAATTCAGCGGTGATGACGGCATAGCATTATTTGACGGGAACTCCATTGTTGATCAGATAGGCATTCAGGGTCAGGGAACCAATGTTAAACCATGGAGTGTCGCCGGTGTTCCAAGTGCAACAGAAGCTCACACTTTAAGAAGGAAACTCTCTGTCATCCAGGGCACGACTGACTGGGCTCTTTCCGCCGGAACAACTGAAGAAAACTCTGAGTGGGAAGTGCTCGCAAAAGACACATTCGACGGTTTAGGCTCAAGATAACAATTTATTATCGGGGGGTTGCCATGAAAATCGCTTTTATTGCTTCCGAATGTTACCCGCTTGTTAAAACAGGCGGTCTTGCCGATGTCGTGGGCTCGCTCTCGCAGGCACTTGCAGAACTCGGTCACGAAGTAGCCGTGATAATCCCCTACTACAAAAAAAACATCTCTTCAAACATTGAGATATCACCTTTCTTCGAGACGATGTGCGTCCACATGGGTTCGGGAATAGAAGAATGGTGCTCCGTCAAAACGGCAATGCCCGGCAGAAAAGTCCGCGTTTTCCTAATTGAATCGGACAAATATTTCTTCCGCGACGGGCTTTACTGCGACAATTTCAACAACGATTTTCAGGATAACCCCTACCGTTTCGCATTTTTCAGCCGCGCCGCTCTGCAACTTCTCCGAGACACTGATTTCAGACCTGACGTAATACACGCTCACGACTGGCAGACTGCGGCAGTATGCGCTTACATGAAGACTTGGGAGTGGGGAGAAAGCGGAATCGATAAAGCGAAATCGGTCCTCACAATCCACAACATCGGATATCAGGGGATCTACAGCGCCGACTGCCTTGACTACTGCGGTTTTGACTGGAAATTCTTCACGAGCGACATTTTCGAGGACTACGGAAGAGTCAACTTTCTCAAAGGTGGCATTCATTTTGCCGATTTCGTGACGACAGTAAGCCCGAAATACGCAGAAGAAACGCTCAGCGGCTCGCAGAGTTACGGCCTTGCGCCTTATCTCAGAAGCAAAAACGAAAGATATTTGGGAATACTGAATGGTGTCGATTATTCAGTGTGGGATCCCAAAACCGACAAAAACATTCCAGAAAACTTCTCAGCCCGCAGTTTCAAAGGAAAAGCTGCATGCAAACGCGAACTGCAGAAACGTTTTGCTCTTGACGAGAACGAAAACATTCCGGTCATCGGCGTTGTCAGCCGTTTCGCGCACCAGAAAGGGCTCGACATCCTCGCAAAAACTGTCGGACGCATAGTCGATTCGATGGTTGTCCAGCTTGCGATCATGGGTTCGGGAGAAGCTGAACTTGAAAACTTTTTCAGATGGATCCCAGGCGACAAACACGGAAAAATCGGCAGTTTCATAGGTTACAGCGATGAAATGTCCCACCTAGTAGAAGCAGGAAGCGACTTTTTCATAATGCCGTCGCGCTACGAGCCGTGCGGACTCAATCAGATTTATTCGCTTAAATACGGCACACTGCCCATAGTCCGCAACACAGGCGGCCTTTCCGACACCGTTCAGCAATATTGCGAAACCGACGGAAGCGGAACCGGCTTCAAATTTGACTATCTCTCCACAGACGCTATTTTCGACACCGTCGGCTGGGCAGTCAGCACCTATTTCGACCGCCCCAAACACATCGACAAGATGCGCAAAGCGGCGATGAAATGCGATTTCAGCTGGAAAAATTCGGCAAAGGAATACGAGAAGATCTATACAGCGTGACATCTTGGAGGCAAAAATGAAAAAGCTCCTTTTTATCGGCATTATTTTAATGTCGTTTCTGATTGCGTGCGGCAGTTCAAAGAACGAAAAACAAAATGAAAATCCCGATTCTGAAGAAACAAACGATTCAGACATTGACACTGTTGAAACCTACGACGGCGACATAACTCCCGACAATCCCGATACGACAGATGATGTTGACAATCCCGGCAACACACAACCCGACGATGATCCTGAAGACCCGCCATACGGCGGCTATTGCAATGTAAAAGAATCTTACGGCTCGACTTCATTCACGAGAAATGAAAGTTCTGTTTTTGACGACTGCGTCACAGGATCAGAACTCTCTTTCGACACTTGCTATTTTGATACGAATGACCTTTTGACAAAGCTGCAGAAAACAACAATAATTTTTAAAAAAGACTGCAGAGAAAACAATGAACCGGTTTCGTGTCCTGATTTCATCCCTGATTCGATAACTCTTTCCCAGATTTCAGGCTGCGATATTTATCACAGTTACGGCAACGTCGAATGCTATGATGAATGCCCTAATTTTTATTTCCCGACTGACAACGAAATCTTTAAAACAGTCTCCTTTCACCCGAATGCTGATGATCTCACCTATGCTGAACTCTATTCTTACAATGAGGAAAAAGGGCTTTCTTTTTCTATAGACACAGGAGAAAATAGTATTGCTTCTTTTAAATCATCTGATTCTTCAGTAACACTTTCGTTTGAACTCTGGGTTGACGGGATATTGGAAGAGATGCCTCACTGCGAAGACAGCGAAGGTAGGAAATATAAAGCCGGTGAAAAAATTTCTAAAGAATGCTATATAATGGAATGTCACTACAGCAAATGGTATCAGGAAAGTAGCGGCTACCAGTGCGAGAGCTGCGCTGTCGGTCTACAACGGCAATGGCTCTGCGCGGACGGAGTTAGCCGGGTTGACTGGTGCGAATGCGTTAAAGACAGCGAATCACAATTCGGATCCAGATATAGTTGCATCGAAAGAGCCGACCTGAACTGCCCGACAGAGACAGAATCACAACCGGAATAAACACACGCCATAGTCTGCTTTTGCAGTCGAATTTACTTGAAAATCGCGGTTTTGAGATTATATTACCGCCCGTTTTGAAAGTTTTTTATGGAGAAAAACATGGAAAAGGTTCTTGTAAAGTCAATTTTCAGAGAAACTGAAAAGTTTATGGGCAAAGTTGTCGAGGTTTCTGGCTGGGTCAGAACGATCCGCGCAAGCAACGCTTTCGGATTCATCGAACTCAACGACGGCTCGTTTTTCAAAAATATTCAGATAGTTTTCGAATCGGATCTTCCGAATTACAAAGAGATCACGAAGCTCGGCACGGGCAGCGCGGTCAGAGTTGAAGGAAAAGTCGTTGAAAGCGCGGGCGACAAGCAGCCTTTCGAAATCAAGGCCGAAAAAGTCGAAGTGGTCGGCACGAGCGACGAGGATTTTCCGCTTCAGAAAAAGAGACACACCCTTGAATATATGAGGACGATAGCGCACTTGAGACCGAGAGCGAACATCTACAACGCCGTTTTCAGGATCCGCAGTCTTGTAGCCTTTGCAATACATTCTTTCTTCCAGGAGAGAGGCTTTGTCTACGTCCACACCCCGATCATCACGGGAAGCGACTGCGAAGGCGCGGGCGAAATGTTTCAGGTCACGACTCTTGACCTCAACAACCTGCCGAAAAAAGAAGACGGCAGCATAAACTACGGCGAAGACTTCTTCGGAAAGGCGACGAACCTCACCGTTTCAGGCCAGCTTGCAGTTGAAAACTACTGCGCGGCGTTCAGAAACGTCTACACTTTCGGTCCCACTTTCAGAGCCGAGAACTCCTACACGCAGCGTCACGCAAGCGAGTTCTGGATGATCGAGCCCGAAATCGCTTTTGCAGACATCCATGACGATATGAAACTTGCCGAGGACATGGTTAAATACATCATTAATTTTGTTCTTGAAAAAGCTCCGGAAGAGATGGAATTCTTCAACAATTTTGTTGACAAGACTTTGCTTGAAAGGCTGAATTTCATTAAAGATTCCGATTTCGGCAAAATCACATACACCGAGGCGATAGAGCTTCTTAAAAAGTCGGGCAAACAGTTCGAATATCCGGTTGACTGGGGCTGCGACCTCCAGACGGAACACGAGAGATATCTCACCGAAGAACTTATCAAAAAACCGGTTTTCGTCATCGACTATCCGAAAGAAATCAAAGCTTTCTATATGCGTATGAACGAGGACAACAAGACTGTCGCGGCAATGGATCTCCTTGTTCCCGGTGTCGGTGAAATCATCGGCGGAAGCCAGAGAGAGGAGCGTTACGACAGACTTCTTGCAAGAATCCAGGAACTCGGACTCAAAAAAGAGGATTACTGGTGGTATCTCGATCTCCGCAGATTCGGCTCGAACCCGCATGCAGGCTACGGTCTCGGCTTTGAGCGCATGATTATGTACATCACCGGAATGCAGAACATCCGTGATGTCATCCCCTTCCCGAGAACTCCGAAAAACGCGGAATTCTAAACCTGATTTTTTTCTCTGCTCATACAATTAAATTTTTTTTGACTTAAAGGCATTTTTTGTGGAAACTGCGCCGTTTTTTTTAAGGAGGTGTTTTATGGCAAAAACTTTAGGTGGTTTCAACAAGGAATTTTGGTTGGTCAACGCCATCCAGTTCTTTGACGGTCTTTCTTATTTCTCGGTTATCATTATTCTTTCGATGTTCCTCACCGACAACGTAGGTTTCAGCGACTACGAAGCAGGTGCTTGGCAGGGTTACTTCTTCCTGTTTATCACTGCTTTCATGTTCACGGTCGGCTCGATCTGCGATGTTATCGGCGACAAGAAATCGTTCATTTTCGCGACGATCCTGCTTATGATCAGCCGCTTGGGAATGGGCGTTTTCCCCGGACTTATGGAAGGAAAAGTTCTCCAGTATTCGATCGGCGGACTTCTTTTCATCATGGCGCTCGGAACTGCAATGCTTGTAACGATCACAAGTACAGCTCTTCGTCACTTCACGAACAAGGACAACCGCGGTAAGGGTTTCAACCTTTACTATCTTATCATGAACATCGGCGCAATGCTTGCAGGTGTTGCGGTATGTGACGGTTTCAGAAACGCACTTGGTCCTGTTAAAGGCAACCTCGCGATCTTCACGTTCGGTTTCGTAATGAGTGCAGTATGCTTCCTCTGCGCTTTCCTCATCAATGAAGACAATATGGAAGAAAAAGACGAAGACGACGGCAGCGGCGAAGTCAAAACCCCGCTCAAGATCTTCGCGGAAGTATGGAAGGAAACAGCTTTCCAGAAACTCGTTCTCTTCCTCTGCCTCACTCTCGGCGTACGTCTTGTTTTCACACACCAGACAATGGTTATGCCGAAGTATTACCTTAGAACGATGTTTGCTGATTTCCAGCTCGGCGCAGTAAACTCGCTCAACCCGCTCATCATTACAGTCGGCCTTGCCCTCACGATGAATTTCATCGGAAAGTTCAATATCGTCAAACTTCTGGTCGTAGGTATGACACTTTCCGCCCTTTCGCTTCTTTTCCTTGCTTTCCCGGGCGAATGGTTCCTTGCGATCCCAGGAATCAACAACCTTGACCAGGCTTACAGATTCGTAATCATCGCGCAGATCCTCGTTTTCGCAGTCGGTGAACTTATTTTCTCGCCCAGATTCACGGAATATGTCGCATCTGTCGCTCCGAAAGATAAAGTTGCTTCCTACATGGGTCTTTCGGCTCTTCCGATGTTCATTGCAAGACCTATCAACGGCTTCGTCAGCGGACTTCTTATCGCAAGTCTCTGCTACGACGGTGTCAAGGCTAAGATCGAAACAGGAAACATCGAATACCTCGAAAGCCCTGAATTTATGTGGATGATCTACTTCGCTCTGGCTATCATCAGCCCGATTGCGGTAGTCGCACTCAAGAGAACGCTCACACAGGACAACACTGAAGCTGCTCCTGCAGAAGCGCCGAAAGAAGAAGCAAAGGCAGAGGCATAAGGAGGGAATCATGGCTAAAAAGAATGTAAACTACAAAGCAATACTCAAAGACGGTCTTATCCTTATGATCGCAGGTCTCGTTTTCGCTTTTGTCGTAAAACTCGGCTTTGACCAGCTCCGCGGCGATGTCGAGGAAAGCCCGCTTGTATCCCCGATAATTCAGGACAACATTGACAAGATGAAAGAAATCATCGGCAAGGATGCAAAAGCTGTCAACCAGCAGGACGAACAGAAAAGAACTCCGCTTATGTGGGTAGCTTACCTCAACTACGGTGACAGAGAACTTATTACAAAGAAATCGACTTCAAAGAAAGAAAACGGAACAGAAGTCGAGAAACCGAGTCTTGAAGAAAAAAGACTTGAAATGACGAAACTTCTTCTTGAAAACGGTGCTGATGTAAAAGCAGTTGACGAAGATAACTGGACTGCCCTTCTCTGGGCTTCATGGACAGGAATGCCGACAGTTGTTGACGCTCTCGTAAAAGCAGGCAGTGATGTAAACGCACTTGATGCAAAGAAACAGTCTCCGCTCATGGTTGCTGCTCAGAGAGGAAACGAGAAAGTCGTTGAGATCCTCATCAACGCAGGCGCTGATGCAACTCTGAAGAATGCTGACGGCAAAAGCGCAGAAGATCTTGCTAACGAATACATGGCTCAGTTCTCAGGCAGAAAAGAGAACTACGAAGCAACTCTCAAAGCTCTCAAAACTCCGGCAAAAAAAGAAGCTGCTCCTGCCGAAGTCAAAGAAGAACCCAAAGCTGAAGACGCTGCTGCGGAAGCACCGGCTGCTGAAGAAGCAAAACCTGCAGAAGAAGTCAAAGAAGAACCCAAAGCTGAATAATTTCGAATATATCGTTACGGCGTGACGTCGTTGCGTCGTTACGTTTTTTTTGATTAAAGTTTGATTTTCATATCAAGGCACTGGCTTCTGTAGAGGTCAGAAACCATCATTGCGACTTCGTCCGGAAGGACTGCAGCGACCTTTCTCAAGTTGTGGTCGGTGAGCCATTTTCTGAAGACTTCCTTTGATTTGTCGGGAATGAAACGTGCGCTGTCGCTCGTGAAAGTCTCGTCAACAAGCGAAAGAACGCCGTCGATAAAGCCGTATTCGACCTTTCCGTCTGCGATCTCGAAACCGAAATTTTCAAGCGCGTAGTCACGGCAGAGTTTGAAAAGTCTGATCGTCGTGTCCTTTACCTGCTGCGCTGTTTCCTTTGATCCGATGAGGGTCACCATCTGGTCGAAAGTGATCTTGTCGTCGGTTTCAGATTTTTCGGTCGGAGTGAAGATCGGTCCGTTTTTGATGAGCGAGCCTTCCGCGAAGTCGTCAGCTTCGATTTTGTCCCAGATCCAGGTGTTGTTTTTGAGTGCAGAAACTGCCGAACCGAAGATCCTGAAGCGGCATACAGCCTCGACCGGAAGGACTTCCGCGTGTTTGCCTAGCATTACCCTGCCCTTGAGCCACGGAAGATCAAGCAGTCTTTTTTCACCGGTAATTTCAGCGATTTCTTCAAGATCGTCGCTGACAAAATGTGTGCTGAAACCGTGCTCTTTGATGAACTTGAACCAGAAAGCCGACTGCTGCGTGAGATAGATTCCTTTCGACGGAACGCCGGTCTTCATAACGACGTCGAACGCGCTTATTCTGTCGGTCGCAACTATCAGAAGATAATCGCCGAGTTCGTAAACTTCGCGGACTTTACCCTTTTTGAAAAGCTTCAAAAAAGGAATTTCCGATTCCATCAAAACATCTTTTCCTGCAACTTTCTCAATTCTAAGCATTTTTTATCCTCCTAAAAAATCATTAAAAAACAACCGCGCGATTCTAATTGTTATTGCAAATTCTGCAAACAAAATCAGCTTTCTTTTGATTTTTTCCACTCTTCATATTCTTTCATGAGTGCAGCCATAAGAGCCGTTTTATCGCCGCCTGTATTGAAACGAAGCTTCTCGTGCAGTCTGACGAATGCAGAAAGATCAATATTTTCGCCCAATTTTTCTCTGTTTTTTTCTATCCAGCGGCGCAGAGTTTCGCTCTCTTCACGCGTCAAACCGTTTTCGGCATAATAGTCAAGCATCTGATAAAGCGGAGAATTGAGCCCTGCCGCTTCAAAAAGAGGCTTTATTTCATCAGAAAGAGACTTCTTCACTCGCCTTTTGCGCAGATAAACCCTGACCATCAGAAAAATCGTGAGGATCGAAGCGGCAGCAATAAGAATCCTGTTAAATTCGGCACTTTTTTTCCTTCTGTAATTCTCATATTTCATCTTTACCCACGCCATGAAGTCACTCACAGGTTCAAAAAACGATTTTTCCATAGAATCGGCTTCTTTCCACTGCGGCGGCGTTGTATCAATATTGATCCATCTGTCACCGATATAGGCTGTAACCCATGCGTGGGCATCGCGTTTTCTAGCAATAATGGCATTTTCAAAGCTGTCGTACTCGTCAAGCATATATCCCGTACGGTATCTCGCCGCAATTCCGGCACTCCTCAGCATCAGCACTGTTGCAGTTGCGAAATATTCGCAGTGTCCTTCTCTTGTATTGTTCAGAAAATCGGCAAGATAAGAACCCGCGACTCTGTTTTTAAGTTCAAGCGTATAATTGAAAGTAGCAAAAAAGCGCTCGATATTTTCAAGAGTTTCTTCAGGTGTCGCACCTGTCAGCCCGTTATTTCGCATAACATCATCAATTACAGCCCGTTCTTCTTTCGGAACAAAAAAATCGGATCTGCGCGGAAGCGGCTCGAAACTCTCTTCCGGATCATAAGATATCACAAATTCAAGAAGTTCAGGTCCTTCTTCAACATATATCGCCCCCAGAACACTCTTTTCTATTCCGGCGACATCAAGCTCTGTTGCCCGTTTAGCTCCATTCGGAAGCGGCAGCACACCCTCACCTTTGTTTTTGTTCATCCAAATCGAGATTTTCGACCTCTTTTTCCCGTCGCCTTCCCCGAAAAACTGCCACTCCATATCGTTCACAGGAAAAATCGAATCAGTTTTTTTCGGTCTGGAATACCATGTGTTATTAACTATCACATTATAATCCGACTGCTTCATATAAAGAGGAATCGACGGCTCTTCGGGATAAACTCTGAACACGATTTCACCCGAAAGTTTCATTTTTCCGAGTTCTCCCATCGAAGTCGAAGTTCTGAAAGGATCTGCACTCAGCGACTCATACCAGTCGTTATACCATTCCATCATTTTTCTGCCTATAAGCCAGTGACCGGCAACGACCGTAACGCCGATAAAAACCGTAATAAAAACAGTCACAAAGCAGAACTTCAGATAACGCTTCAAAGATTTTGGATCCCTCACCCTCCCCGAAAGGACAACGAATATTATCAGCATAAACAAAGCGATGAACCACACGCTTTTTATATTTGCTGCGGCAGTCGCAAAAAGTATCGCAAGAATGTATAGAGTTCGGATATCGACCGGCGCGTGAGAATGAGTCCTCTTTCCCCATTTCGTGCCGATTATTACCTTATCGGAAGTGCTGAAAAGCTGTGCGAAAAGAAGCGGCATGAAAATTATAGGCACAGTCGTAATAAATCCTAAAAAAATCATCCTCGGCTCGTTTTCGACATAGGAATAAAAAAGGAGAATGAACATCACGAGCGAGCTTAAATCGGAAATCCGGATAAAATCTTTTTTCTGCAGATCAAACCGCGTTTTTATGATATTGGAAGCCTCAAAAATAATGGCAGCAACTATTGAAAAGACTTCCCAGCCTGTGCAAAAACCCCAGAAAATCGTTGAAAAACCTATGAAAAGCGGCGGAAATCTCAAAAATCACCTCGAAACAAACCGTGGGATTATACTTATTTTGAAAATTTCTGAAATGAAATCCGCTTCCGCCGCACCAAAAAGAAAGAAGTTTAGTCTTCAAAATTAAGTTGACAAATAACTCTGCAATTTGGCGGATTTTTACTCGGTAATTTGGCGAAATTTCATTCGGTGTTTTGGCAGATTCCAGAGATTAATTTACATAAGAATTTTAGTTGTAGACCTCTAATCTTTAAGACAACCTATCGGAACGATATAAACATCATCTTCGCGCTTGTAAGCAAAACTGCCTTTTCCGACCAAAACCATCATAAAAGAGGGCGATGGCATTTTGTCAGTATCAATTCTGTTTCTAAGAGCTTTAAGTGTCTGCGCTCCGTGTTCTATTGCATCTTCGCCTCCGAGTTTGATTTCGACAAGCCCGTATCTGCCGTCACGCAGATGAATGACCGCGTCGCATTCCAAACCCGATTTGTCGCGGTAATGATAAACTTGTCCGTTCAGTGAATCGGCATAGACACGCAAATCCCTGACGCACAAGGTTTCAAAAATAAATCCGAAAGTGTTGAGGTCATTTATCAAATCATTCGGCCCGAGTCCGAGAGACGCAACAGCTATTGAGGGATCTGTAAAATAACGGGTATCAGAAGTGCGGACAGCGGTTTTTGACCTTAAATTGGGATTCCATGCCGGCATATCTTCAATAACAAAAATCTTTTTCAGTGCGTTGATGTATGAAACGACAGTGTCAACATCCAATTTGTCGGAATCGTTGACCAGCATATCCTGCCGGATTGCCTCATTTGATGCCTGAGTTCCCTGACATCTGGCGTAAGATTTTAAAAGTCTTTTCGTCCTTTCAGGCTCACGTCTTATATTATCAACTCTTGAAACATCAATGTTTTCAACTGCTTGCATATAGTTATATGCGTGCTCAAGAGCTATATCGCCATCAAGTTCAAGCGTTGTAGGCCAGCCGCCGCGGCATGCGAGATATGCGATTTGTTCAATATCGTTTATGTTGTTTTTTCCTGAAATTTCGGTTGTTTGCGAGAAAAGATCTTCTAAACTGACCGAACCGTCCGATTCACCCGATTCAAAAAGACTCATTGTCCGCATTTTCAACCATGTGACTCTTCCTGTTCCAGAATGAAAAATCTTCTCTCTGTCAGCGGGGACAGCCGAACCGGTTAATATAAACTGCCCCACTTTGTTTCTGTGATCGACCTCAAACCTTACCGCGTCCCAGATTGAAGGCGCAATCTGCCATTCGTCCAGCAGCCTAGGAGTTTCTCCTTCAAGTAAAAGACTCGGTTTAAGCTGAGACAGCCTGATATTTTGAGCCATTTCATCTGGATTTGCTATATAAAGCACACTTTTGGAAGCATGTTCAGCCGAAGTGGTTTTTCCGCACAGTTTAGGTCCTTCAATTAAAATTGCCCCTATCCCTTTCAGTTTTTTTTCAATCAATTTGTCAACGATACGATTTCTGTATTTACTCATAAGCATCCACCTCCAATGCGCAGAATAGTGCCAATTCGGTAAATTGTCAATTTTTCATTCGGTAATTTGGCGAAATTCTATTCGGCGATTTGGTGTATTTTTATTATATAATTTGGCGGATTTTCACTTTATATTTTGGCGCGTTTTTATTTTTTCAGTCTTTTACCCACTCTTCAACCAAATCGGTCGTCATCGTGCCGGTGTGAACTTTCTTTATCACGCCGTCCTTAACGAGAAGTGTTGTCGGGAGAACTGAAATATAGAGATCTTCAAAAAATTCATCCTGAGCAATGACACTTTTGAAATCCGGTGAAACTTCACGGTAGACTTCGTATTTGAAGACAGGTTTTATCACGCCGTAAACCTGATGTTTTGCTGCAACTTTATTGAGTTCCGGCATTTCAGAAATGCACGCTCCGCACCACGTTGCCCAGATGTTAAGAATGACCTCGCCTTTTGATAGATCCAGAGAGGTTCTCCGGCCGGTCTGAGGATCAACACCTGAAATTTCGCGGAGTTCGCGCCCCGGAAGGAATATAGACGCGCCGAAATACGAAAACACATTGAACAGAAGGACAACTATAACAAGTGAAAAAATGATAATGTGAAAAATTTTGCTGCTCTTTTTTTCTTCCATTACTTTATATTTACGTTGAAAGTTCCCAAAATAAAGCGTTTCTGACCGTCGTTGAAAGATTCCTTATCGACATCCATTCGCGTATTTTCTTCGTAAAATCCGGTATATATCTTGACTCCGCCGCCTGGATGCGCTTTAGGCACATCTACTTTAAAAGTGTCTTTTAGAATCATTCCGGGAGTCCATTTCGTTGTCGGCAGATAGCCCTGCTGCGGATAGTCGTCAAGCTTGAACGAGTGCGGAAGCGCGCCACTGTAAACGTCGAAGTGGAAGAAAACTTTCCAGTTCTTATCCATCTCTTTCAAAACTTTGTAGTAAAGCGTGAGTTCGATCTCTTCACCCGGATCGAAACGCTGCTTGTTGATGTCGTAACCGATGATTTCAATGGTTTTTCCGCCCAAAGTTCCGTTGATTTTCTTGATGTTTTTCGGGATCTGCGACTCTTCGAGGAGATTTTTCCTCCATTTGTCGGAAAGATCGGCGTTTTTATCCTGCATTGAAGCGGTAAACATCTCGATTTCCATGTATGTGTCGACAGCATCGTCAGCAACTTTCCTTATCGGAATGCCCGGTTTGTCGAGAAGCGCCGCGCGAAGTTCTGAAACTTTGTCCTTTTTAGTCGTTATAAAAACTGTATTATTGGGATTTTTTTCAATAAGTTGTTGAATTTGCTCGGCTTTCGTGTAGCGGTGAAGTTGTTCGTCAAGACCGAGATAAAAATACATTGACCTGTTTTTCCAGTTGTGGAAATCGACCATTTTATCCCCAGGCTTTTTCATTTCGAAATATTTTTCAACAAGGTGCTTCGGTGTGAAAACTTCAAGCATATTCGGCACCCAGACAAAATTTATATATCCTGACCAGACGACTGCGACAAGTGTAAAAGCGGCTGCTGAAATCTCGAAAAGGATCTTTTTGTCAGGTTTGACTGCCGGAAGAATGATAAAAAACGCCATCAGCGGAACAAAAACCATAAGCATCGGAACCGGATCGAAAACACGCCCGAACCAGGTCTGGACGTGGTGAGTCGTTATGAGATAAATCATGTCTGCATAGTTGAAACCAGTTCCTATATCCTTCCCTATCAGAATCAGAAAAAACGCCGAAACAACGCCGATAACGGTATAAACTTTCGAGAGTTTCTCGCTTCTCAAAAGATCGACGAACCCTTCAGCAAGAATCATCACCATGAAAGGAACTACCGGAAAAACGTAGTGCGGAAACTTTGTCGCAGCAAGGGTGAAGAAAAGGAAAAGAAAGAAAAACGTGAGGACTGTAAAAGCCAGGTCTTTGTTTTTTCTGACTTTTCCAGCCGCTGAAAAAAGTGCTGGAATCAGGAACGCGATCCACGGGAAAGCACCGAGCGAAAGCTGCCAGATGTAAAATTCAAACGGACCGTCGGGCTTGTCGATCTTTCCTTCAAGCCTGCCGAAGTGATGCTCCATGAAAAATTCTTTATAAAACGGCTCTCCGTGCTTTATACCCATGTAGAGATACCACGGAAGCGAAACGACAAGGAAAATCGCAAGTCCTTCGAAAGGTCTGAGAGAAAAAATAAAATCGGTCACATCCTTTGCAACTGCCTTGAATCCTTTGGAATAATCAAGAGTTGCGATCATCCAGAGAATCATTGCCGCAATCGGGAAACATATAGCGAGCAACCCTTTCGTGAGCATTCCGAGCCCCATGAAAAGATAGGAAAGACGGATCAGTTTTTTGTCTTTGTCGCGCTGCCCGATGTAGAGAAAACCGATTGAACCGGTCAAAAACGTCACAAAAGTTATATCCCACATGAACTGCCGCGTGATCATGTAAGTATAAGGCGTGAAAACCGCGACAAACGCAGCAACAAGGGCTTTCAGCGGGTCTTTAAGAATTTTCTCGGCGATAAAATGAATAAGAAGAACGAAAAATATGCCGTTTATAGCGAAAGGAAGCCTGAGTGCGAGCTCTGTCGGACCGAAAATCTTCATAAAAGGAAAAACCATCCAGAAACAGAAAATCGGCTTCGACCAGAAGTTGTGCTTTCCAAGATATATCGGATCAAGGAACCAGTCCCAGGAATTATTCGCCATCATCTCCATCGCGACTCTGCCGTAATGAGGCTCCCACTGCCCCAGAACCGGATAGCTTCCGAGAAGAGGCAGAAAGAAAAGTGCCGAAAGAATAGCTAAAAAAATGCGCGGATGATCAAGAATCACCGCCTGAAGTCCTTCTTTTTTATCCATAAAAAACTCCTTAAAAACAACAAAGCCGCAAATTATAAGGTATAGAAAGTGCAAGTCAAAAAAACACAATTTCGTCAGTTTGAGCGTAGCTAAAAATCTGCGAGTCAATTTATTGATTTAAATATTTTTTCATGTATAAGCAAACGAATTTATCTGATATTTAAAAATGAATGTCTGTTTAATTTGCGGAAACATAACGGAAAATCAAAATTTTTTATGCAAGGAATGTGCAAAATTTGCACTTTTCTGCGAAAGAAGATGTCCTAAATGCGGGAATTTCACGCTGACTCCGGATGAGCCGGAATGTTTTTCGTGCAAAGGAAAAAAGCTGCACTTTGACAAAATTTTTTCACTTTTTATCTACAGCGGAAGCATTTCAAAACTGATTTCGGAAATGAAATACGGCAAAGTCAGAAGCATCGCCGAAATTTTAGGGAGATACCTTGCCGAAAACGCACATTTCGAACTTATTGAAGGACGCACCGTCATCTTTCCGCCGATGAGATTTCTGGATAAACTTCTCCGATCTTTTAATCAGGCTGAGATATTCGCAGACAAAGTCGCAAAAAGGCATGGTTTGAAATTTGACCCGAAATTATTGAAAAAGATCCGCAGGACCAGACATCAGGCGGGGCTTGACTACGAAGAAAGAACGGAAAATCTGAAAGATGCTTTCGCCATCACCCGAAGCGTGAAAGGAGAAAAATTTCTGATCGTGGACGATGTCTGCACGACAGCATCAACTATTGAAGAAATCGCGAAACTTTTGAACAAAAACGGGGCGAAAAGCGTGAACGGGCTCACACTTGCAAGGAGAACCCCCTACTTCGGATGATTAGATAAACAGCATCGAGCAGCCGTTGGATTTTTTGCTTTCTTCTTTGCTTTCAGCTTCAGAATCGGTTGCAGGTGCCTCGGAATCGTCACCGTCGACCGGAACTTCAGTATCAGCTGAATCGTCAGCCGGAGCATCGGTGTTTGCAGTGTCAGTATCTTCATCGGAACCGGTATCAGAGACATCGGTATCACCTTCGTCAGGATCTGGGGAAATGGGATCATCGCCGTCTTCGGACGGATTTTCATCATCACCGTCTGAATGAGCATAGAGACCGCATTCGTCACAGCATTCTTTGTTTTCGCAGCTTTCTGCCGTTTCAATACACTCGAAATAGCCTTTGTAGTTTTCTTCGCGGATATCGTCTCTAGAACAGCAGATTGTGAGCATCTGCGCATTTATATCCTCTCCGGAGGGAATATCGAGAACCGCCTCAAGTTCCTCGTCGTTAAGCGGTTCAAAACAGGAATTTGCAAAGGTTTTTACATACGAAAGGCAGATATTGAGAACTTCTTCGTCAGTGCAGACTATTCTCGGAGTCGCGAGCTCGGTACCGCATTCTTCGACAAGCGTGCTGTCGCAGACACCCTCTTCGAAAGTTGCAGTTCCGAACCTTCTTCTGTCGAAGCCATAGCACCAGCATTCATAGTCGCCGCTCTGTTCCAGAACACATTCTCCGGCTTCGTTTTTGCATTTGAATCCTGCATTTTTACAAATTTCATTGGCCTCCGCTTTGCATTCGTCCTCTGTCGGGAGAGCCGATGCAGATGTTTCGCTGGAAGAGCTTGTATCGTCATTGCAGTAGCATTCTTTGGATAATGAACCAGCAGAGAGAGTGTAAGTACATCCCCCTTTTTCAGCTTCACAAGTTAAAGTTTCCGCAAAAAGTGTTGTTGCAGCTGCAAGCATTGCAACCAAAACAAGTAATTTTTTCATTTCAGCCTCCATAAGTTAAAAAAACAAAAACAAATAGCATATATTTAGTTGCACAAAATAGCGATTTTTCTGACTCAAAAATTCAAAAAAAAAAAAATCTGATTTTATTAAAGAATTTTTACAATATTGTTATTTATAGAAGCCACAGAGAACCGCCGATATTATTTCACCTTTTCCGCCGCTTCGAGAACCGCTTTCGCAAGCTGGTCGGCGCATGAAGTTCCTTTGGATCCAGGCTTGCCTTCCCATTAGTTTTCCTTATAATTTTTCGTTTGTTTTAGTTTTTTTCAGAGGTGATACATGAAAAAAATTTGTTTTATTCTCATCATCTTTTCACTGTTTGTTTTTGCCGGCTGCGGTGATTCAAAAAAGGAAAACAGGAACGAAACTCCCGATTCGGAAGCAGCTGCGGCTGACGAGGATGATGCAGACGACGATACTACCGACGAAGACATCTCTGATGATGATTCTGAAACCGATGAGGAAGAACCAGATCCCGAGAAAAAAAGAGGAACTCTCGGCGGCAGATGTTATCAGAACGGGACCTGCAATACCGGACTTGTCTGTGATACTGACAACGACATCTGCATAAAGAAAAAAGAGGAACCGGCTGATGACGAGCCTGATGACGACCTGTATGAAAGCGAACATCTTGAAACTCCGAAAAATCTCAATTTGGGCAAAATATGCACGAATCAGGACAAATGTTACAATGAAAAAGAGGAAATCCCGTGTCCTGCGCCGGGTAAAGATTTTTACGGTCAGGATGCTCAGTACAAGGACAAATGCGCCAAACAAAAATTTCAGTTCAGGGTAATTTCCGGAGAACAAGTCGTTGAGGATGTCAACACCGGATTTAAATGGAGAAAGGTGCCGATGCACAAAACATACAGCCTGGGAGGCGCCATGAAACACTGCGACAATATCAGTTTTGCAGATGACAGATGGGATCTGCCGACCCCGCAGCAGCTTCTCACTATCATTGACAACGGCAGGGATCATCCGGCTTTGAACACAGAGTTTTTCCCTGAAATGCCTGACAGTGACGATTCCTACTTGTGGACAGGTAATTTTTGTTATTTCAACTTCAGTTTCTATTGGACTGCCGGAATTCATGACGGTGAAATCATGCACATGAATGACGAAACGACCCAATATTTTATGTGTATGAAAGGGAAAAGTTTCCCGGCACCTTCTTTCACAACTTCCGTTGTAAACGAAGATGAAATAGTAAAGGATAGTGTTTCAGGGCTCACATGGCAGAAAAATTATGAAAACAATTTAACATGGAAGGAAGCTCTTGCCTACTGCGAAAATCTTGAGTATGCAGGTTTTGACGACTGGAGACTACCCAATAAAAACGAACTTGCGACGCTTATCAACTATGAAGCAGAAGCTCCAGCTTCCGATTTCCCGGATATAGCAGGACGTTATTTCTGGACATCTTCTTCGTATGTCAGTGATCCTGCCTATGCATGGGCTCACTATTTCTATGACGGTTCGATATGGCGTGTCAAAAAAACAGATGATGACTTTCTTGTTCTCTGTGTAAGGAACTGAGATTAATTTTCCGGCTTCCAGTCAAATCCCCACGGCTTTTTCGGATTTTCCGGATTCGGTGTGTAATCAATCAACGGACATTTGTCGGGATAAAAATCACAGTAACATTCAAGATCCCGGACAACCAGATCTTCGATGGTAAGAAAAACCAGTTTGTTCTGATAAATAAAACCGTCATTTTTCTTTATTTTGAGATCGAAAGGTTCGTCAAAACAAACAAGTTTTTTATCAGAAAAACGTAAAATGCAGTAGTCGTATATGTCAGAATTATAATTTTCAGGATCTTCAGGATCGGAAGTTCCCCTTTTCACAGCCATATATTTTCCTTCCTCATCGATAGTGTGAAACAATGTCCATGAACTGCCGAGGTTGTAAAGTTCGGAATAGTTTATGTCGTTTGTATCTGAAATATCTGCCGCAAATATACGGCAGTTTCCGTCTTCGCTTTTGCAGTTGCGGTAAACTATTGTGTTTTTATCTTTGAAAACCGGCTCAGTACCTTCTGCAACCTGAAAACAGCTTGAATCTCCGATTTCAAGATCGCATAAATGAATTCTACCTTTGCGGTCTTCATAAACAAGCAGATTGTCATTAAGCCACGGATATTCGACCCTGCGTGGATTGCCGTAGAGTTCTTCCCTTTGGTACTGGAGTTCTTTCCAGTTGTCCCATTCTCCTATTTTGGTATAGAAGAGTCTTAAATCGTATGAATCGTCCTCAAAGTAAAGGCTTGCAAAAAGATAACTTTCGCTGGCACGGACATCAACAATCATTGTCGGATCATGTTCCAGCTTAAGTGCAAAACCATAAGTATCAGTCTCTTTGTCGTAATAGTACAGGTAGAAATAATCCTGACCGAAATAAGGGCTGGTTTCATCAATAGTTGAACTGACGCGGTCATCGTAAGTTGCAATAAAATGATATTTTTTATTCTGCCATCCGTCCATATAGGCTCTGCCGTATCTTTCGACTTTGCGGCTGTTCAGATCATAAATGTATGTTCCTCCGCTCTGCCATGAGGAATAGTCGTGCAAACTATACACCACCTTGCCTTCGAACAGGTTGAACGCCAGAGAACCGCTGTAGTTGCCGTACCAGTATCCGGGTGTAAGCACAGCATCGCACTGAAAAGATCCGACACCGTCCTCTTTGTCTTTCGGAACCTTTTTGGAATCAGCAGGGATGATGATCGGTTCAAAAGGATAGTTCTCTGCACATAAATCAAAAGGCAGAGGCTCACACTGCAAACCGCACCTTTCCGACCACAGAATTTTTACATTTTCAGGATCCTTCGATGGTGTCGGAGCATCGCCGTAATAATAGTATGCGACATTGTAATTCGCTTCGCCGTAAGTTTCAAAATAGGGATTTTCTGAATGATCTTCCGCATCTTCGTCAGTGATTCCGGCATCTTCGACAGAATCCTCTTCTTCAAAGTCTGCATCTTCGAAATCTGTATCTTCATCAACAGTTTCGGTATCATCGGGATCAAGATCAGCATCAGGAACAATGTCGGAATCGTTTTCCGCTTTGCTGCCGGATGAACATGAAACAAACAAGGCAAACATTAAGAAGATGCTGATTGTTAGAATTCTTTTCATTTTCTCACCTTTTCAGCCGCTTCGAGGACCGCTTTCGCTAGCTGGTCGGCGCATGAAGTTCCTTTGAATCCGCATTCGTTGCCGAGAAGTTTTGCCGCGATCTGGTCAGCCGTCCAGCCGTCAACAAGTTTGGAAACGGCTTTCAGGTTTCCGTTGCAGCCGCCGATGAATTTGATGTTCGTGACGACTTTGTTTTCGTCGATGTCGAAAAGGATCATTTCTGAGCATGTCCCGCTCGTTTCATACTGATACTGCATTTTTCCTCAATTAAATTATATAGTTGGAAAGTTTTTCGTTTTCGCGTGCCGACTTATACCATTTGTTGACATAAGCCTTGTCTATTTTGATTTTCGTGCCGCTTTTTTCGGAAGCATTGAACGAAATATCCTCAAGCAGGATCTCCATAACAGACTGCAGGCGTCTCGCGCCGATATCCTGCGTCGTGCTGTTCTCTTCAAATGCGATTGCGGCGATTTCCTCTATTCCCGACGGAGTGAAATTGAGAGTGACATTTTCCGATTTCATAAGCTCAGCATACTGCACGGGAAGAGAGTTTTCAGTTTCGGAAAGAATGCGGACGAAATCTTTTTTCGTAAGAGATCTGAGCTGTGCCTTGATCGGGAAACGCCCCTGAAGTTCGGGGATCAGATCTTCAGGAGAATTCATGTGGAATGCTCCGGCCGCAATGAAAAGTATGTGATCTGTACGTACAGGTCCATACTTTGTATTGACAATACACCCCTCAACTATTGGTAAAATATCACGCTGAACGCCTTCACGCGAAACATCCGGTCCGTTCGCAGAGCCGCTTGCGATGATCTTGTCGATCTCGTCGATGAAAATAATTCCGTCTTCTTCTACCCATTCAAGAGCCTCTCGGACGATCTTCTCGTGGTCAAGCAGCTTTTCCGCCTCAGTCTGGAGAATGTATTCGAAAGCCTCTGAAACAGGCATCGTCTTCTCTTTTTTCCCTTTATGCTGAGGCGCATTAGGCGGAAAAATGTTGCTCATCATGTCCTTTATCATCGAGTCGATCTCCTCGATCCCGCCCGAGCCGCTGATAACTTCGAAAACCGGGATCGGAGCGCTCGGCTTTATCGGAACACTCACTTTTTTGTCGTCAAGCTTACCGTTTTCAAGCTTGTCCGCCATTTTTTTACGGTAGTCGCTCTGCCTTTTGTATTTTTCTTCGTAATCGGCATCGTCTTTGGGAAGTTTTTCAGGGTTCGGAACGTTGAGCAGATCGAGAATTTTGTCGACCGCGACACTTTCAGCCTTTTTGTAGACGATCTCGGTTTCGATTCTTTTTTTCTCGTTGACTGCGTGTTTTACGAGGTCTTTGATCATCGATTCTACATCCCTGCCGACATATCCGACTTCGGTGAATTTCGTCGCCTCGACCTTGAGGAACGGTGCGTTCGAGATCTCGGCAAGCCTTCTTGCTATCTCGGTTTTGCCGACCCCGGTCGGTCCCGACATCAGGATATTTCTCGGAGTTATCTCTTTACGCAGAAAATCATCCTCTATTTTCGAGCGTCTCCAGCGGTTTCTGAGTGCGACGGCCACCGCCTTTTTCGCCTCATCCTGCCCGATTATGAAGCGGTTGAGCTCTTCGACGACACGCTTGGGAGTCAATTCTTCGACTGAATATTTGCTCATTTCTTTTCTCCGTTAAGCTTGATTTCTTCAAAAGTGAAATTCGAATTTGTGTAGATGCAGATGTCCGACGCTATTTTGAGCGAACGCAGAGCGACTTCGTGAGCCGCAAGTTTCGTGTTTTCGCTGAGTGCGACCGCCGCTGCGTATGCGTAGTTTCCGCCAGAACCGATCGCGATGATATTCTTTTCAGGTTCGAGAACGTCTCCGCTTCCAGAAATCAGAAGGGTCTCTTCGCTGTCGGCAACAAGAAGAAGCGCTTCGAGTTTACCTAAAACTCTGTCCTTTCTCCACGCCTTGCTGAGCTCGACCGCCGATTTTTTCAGCTGGTAGTTATATTTTTTAAGTTTTTCCTCAAAAATCTCGAAAAGTGTCACCGCGTCGGCTGTTGAACCTGCGAAACCGGCAACAATGCGCCCTTCCGCAAGTCTTCTCACTTTGCGGGCATTCCCTTTGAGAACGGTGTTGCCGAAAGTCACCTGCCCGTCGCCTGCGATGATTACCGAAGACTTGTCCCTGACGCAGATAATGGTTGTTCCTTCAAACATATAAACCTCCGAATTTATTAATGATTTCTTTCACATTTATCATCAGGCTCAACATGGACCATAACATCGATGACATCGTGGTTTTTGAAAAGTTCGTCTTCGACTTTGTGCCCTATCGCATGCCCTTCGCGGACTGTTATGTCCGGATCGACCTGAATATGAAGATCGACCTGTATTCCGCTTCCGTATTTTCTCGTTCTGCACTTGTGAATGCTTTTTACCCCTTCGACGCTCTTTGCCGCGCACTCGATAGCCTCGCACTCGTGCTTGTCCGCGCCCGCATCGGTGAGTTCAAGAACCGAAGACCATGAAATTTTGAACGCAGTCCAGACGATAAAGAGCGAAACCACAATCGCGCCGATATTGTCGATATAAGGATAAGCAGGGAATTTCATTGAAATTATTACCGCGAGAGCAGCCGGGACCGAGCTTATAGCGTCACTTCTGTGATGCCATGCGTTTGCAACTACAGCCAACGATTTCAGCTTTTTTCCGAAATAGTGGGTATAGTGATAGAGAATTTCTTTTACAAGAATTGAAACTATTGCGGCGGCGAATGCGATCCATGACGGAGCTTCGTCGGGCTCTTCAAAAGTCACAACCGCGTTATGCCCGATCCCGTAAGCGACGAAGAAAAGCGCGAGTCCGATGATCACCGTGATAAAAGTCTCTATTCTTTTATGGCCGTGAGGATGGCTTTCGTCAGGCGGCGCGCTCCAGAATGATGAACCGACGATTACGGCGATATCCGTTACCGAGTCGCTCAGACTGTGGATACCGTCGGCTATGACTGTCTGGCTGTTTCCGAAATATCCGGCAACGATCTTGAAAACCGTCAGAAAAAAGTTGGCTAAAAGTCCGACAGCAGTGACGCTTTTTATCTTTTTTTCGGTTGAACAGTCGTTATTGTTCATATTTTCTCGCAGTAATAGACAAAAATTTTCTGCTGCCCTTCTTTCAAAGTCCCTTTGCAGTAAACAGCGTTTTCTTTTGAAGAAAAGTTCAATGAATACATGGTGTTGCCGTGATTAGCAAGTTCAAAGACAGCATTTGTCACCTTATTTTTTGCAACTTCGAAAGGCTCTTTGACGACCGCCTTCCCGTCTTCTACCGAACAGTTGAGAAGAATCGGAGCTTTAAGGATATTTTTGGATTTTTCCTCTTTTTCTATCTCCTTTTTTTCCTCTTCGGCAGCGTCGTTTTCCGGAAAAATTGCGAAATCGTGCTTCAAAATACCGGCAACGTTTTCTTTAACATCTTCCAATGTTTCAATATCATTTTTTTCGGCGTAATCGCCCGCTATATTTGCAAAATAAAGGATCGCTCCGAACAGGACAAGAGCGAAAGCTCCCCACAGAAAGTGTTTGCGCCTTACAGACAAGTAATTGTTATTATTGCCATTTTCCCGCATTTTCACCTGTCGGACAAAAACGTTTATTTAGAATCGAGCTGCGAAATAAACTCTTTTATAATTTTTCTGTCTTCGTCACTCAGATCGATAAATTTTATCCCCATTCCCGGAATCGAAGAATCAATTTCGGTAAAAATCGAGTATTTGTCGTCACTTCTGGCGACTACGCCTTTCACCTTGATCTCTTTTTCGGTTCCGGGAAGCGTGAATGAAAGTTTGAAAACCTGTCCCGGCTCCCAGAGCAGCGAAGATTTTACAAAAATACCGCCCTCGCTGAGATTGGCGGTGTCGAATTTGATGCTGATGTCGTCAGTATCTTCCGAAAGAGAGATTTTGAGCGAAATCGGAGCTCTGCCGAAAACTCTTTGTTTCTTTTCCATAAAAACCTCTAATGAACGGGCTTGTTGTGAGAATCGACAAAAACGATTTTCGGTTCGGGAATCTTCTCACCTTCCGAAACATACCTGTGCGAAGCGATGATCACAAGATCGTTCTTCTTTACAAGATGAGCCGCCGCGCCGTTGATGCAGATGCAGCCTGAGCCCGCCTCGCCTTCGATGACATAAGTCTCAAGCCTTGCACCGTTCGTAACATCCCAGATGTCAACAAATTCAAACGGCTGCAAATCTGCAACCGCCATCAATTTTCTGTCTATCGTGATACTTCCCTGATAGTTTATATCGGCTCCGGTAACGACCGCGCGATGAATTTTCGATTTCAAAAACTTGCCGAACATTGCATCCTCAAACATACACAGCAAAAAACGGCTGTATATATAGTAATTCAATTAAAGTTGTCAATCCGATTTTCTGTTTTTTATTTTAATTTTAAATATAATATTCTGTTTTTTGTGAATCGAAGAGGTTCAAAATGACAAAAATCGTGCCGTTTTCCACCGTTTTCAGCACTAAATTTTCATTTTTTCTTCTCTTTTTCGCGGCAGTTTTTCTTTTTTCAAGCTGCGGCAGCAGCACAAAAATAGAACCTGTTTCAAATACCGATGAAGATTCGACCGATGCTGACTTCGACATGGATGAAGAAGAAGACTGGGAAGAAGATGAAGAAATGGAAGACGAGGAAGATTTGGACAGTGATGACACCGACGACAGCGAAACTTCAACAGAAGAAAAACCCGCTCGGCAACCTACACGCGAAGAGTGTATTAACGCCGGAGGAACATGGGATGAAGAAGAGAGCAGACATTGTTACAGAGACAAAGACTGCGACGAAAAACCGGAAAACGCCAAATGGAGCGGCTGGTATAATGATACATACCGGCAGTATTACGAAAACGGTGAATGGAGCGAACCTCCTGTAACAGAATACAACGACGACAAACAATTCGATGAATGTGATTTCGTTTGCCGGAAAAATTATTCATGGGACGGAACGGAATGCAAAGATCTGTGCGATCCCGATCCCTGCGCTGCAGTTGAGCATTCAGACGATATCTGCATCACAACTCCCGGCCTTTACTCCTGCGGTTGCGCCGACGGATACAGATGGAATGACGGAGAGTGCGTAGAAATCACTTCAAAACTGAGTTTGGGCAACATCTGCACCTGCCAGTCGGAATGCTATAAAGATATTTTAGAAACTAACGCAGAGTGCACTGCCGAAGGAAAGGAACTTTTCGGGCAGGATGCCGTCTATGCCGCAGCGGGACGCTGCATCCGACAGAAATATTCGATCAAAGAAACCGGCATCGAAAATGAAGATATCATACTTGACAACAATTTGAAACTTGAATGGCAGCGTACCCTTTCAGGAGAAAAATACGATTGGGAAACTGCCGTAAATTATTGTAAAAACCTTGAATACGGAGGATATACCGACTGGAGGGCTCCGACTCCTAAAGAACTTTTAAGCATTCTTGGAGGACGCTGCGACAGGGAAACCCCGGACTTCTATTTCAAAGACAGCGGACTTTTCTTAACCTCAAAACTTTACGCAGGCAATTCAAACCAAGTCTGGTTAGGTGAAAACAGCTTCGGCAACATGTCATATTTTTCGCGTAACCTCGCTATCATCAGCGTCCGCTGCGTCAGAGGTGAAACGATTCCGGAAGACACTTTTACGGTCTCGGTTGTAAACGGTGACGAGATCGTAACAGATTCAGCCACAGGTCTCGTCTGGCAAAAAGAGGATGTTTCCGGTAAAAGATGGAGAGAAGCTCTCGAATACTGTGAAAACCTGACTTATGCAGGATACTCCGACTGGAGGCTTCCCAACATAAACGAACTTGCTTCCCTTGCAAATTATGACAAATACAGCCCTGCTTCCGATTTTCCAGGCATATCCCAAGAAAATTACTGGTCATCCACAACTGATATTCCCATGATTGTTTCGGCATTGAATATATTTTTCCATACTGCCGAATTGAATTATGCATCCAAAGATACTTTCTATTATGTCAAATGCGTCAGATAGGAGGAAAGATGAAAAAAATTTTTATTCTCATTCTCGTTTTTCTATTTTTGTCATGCAGTAACAGCACAAAACACACTGCAGACAATGATTCCTATGTCGAAAATCATGATGCCGATGATATCGGATTTTCTGACGAAAACGATACGGAAACTGTCAATGAAGATATTGAAAACACCGAAAGATGCTATACCTGGACGGATGATGTTCCCGAAAATACAGACGATGAATATCCGAAAAATGACGATAATGAATATGAACCTCTTCAAGGAATATGCCTCGAAGAACCTTGCAAAAATGTTGAAAACGCGACAGGCAAGTGCCTTACGAAAGGTGAAAACGGCGACTATGTCTGCGTCTGCAAAGAAAATCATGTCTGGTTTCCCGATAAAAAAAGCTGTGAACCGATAAGCTCTTTCAAAGGTTTGTCGTGCACCGGTCAGACAAAATGCTACGACAACGAAAAAGAGATCCCATGCCCCGAAGAGGGCGAACCTTTCTTCGGTCAGGATGCAAATTATGCCGAAAACGGATCGTGCCTTCCCCAGAATTTCACAATAAAACACTACGAATCCGGCACGACAGTTATTGACAACAATTCCAAACTTGAATGGACACGGCAGGTCTATGCAGTACAAAACCATTACGTCAGGATTGTTGGAGGATATTACGACTGGAGAACACCGACTTTTCAGGATTACAACTCGATAATTGACAGCGGAACTTTTGCTCCGACCATAAACGAGGCATACTTTCCCAACACTCCTTTAGACATTTTCGTTACAGAATCTTACGAGTATTTGAATCATACAGGACCTCAGGAGGGCTACTATTACTATGTTATAAAAGGAATGAACTTCAAAACAGGACTCTCAGAATACAACACTTATGAATATGGAATCGGTATTCCGGAAACATTTAACTTCAGAAGTGTCCGAGACCTGCCTGAAAAACCTGAATCCTGCGGAGTTAAACTGCAGGATGACGAATACAAACTCGTAAATCTTCTTCCGCAGAAACTTCTGCTTATCAGAACACCTGAAGAAGGCAAGAACTGGGAAGAAGCTCTTGCATACTGCGAAAACCTGACTTACGCTGGTATATCAGACTGGAGACTGCCCAACAGAAACGAAGCCTACTTCAGCATATCTAAATTACGCAGTCAATATGAATCCCTTTTATGCTGGTCATCTACGACATATCCGGGAAACCCAACTCAAGCACTTTTCTACTCTGCCCCCGACTACATATTCACAGCCGGCAAAATCACAGGAAAAGCAAACGCAAACTGCTGCGTAGCCTTTGATCCGTGTCCTGAAGGTAAAATGTGGACCGGAGAAAAATGCACTTCATCCGAAGGTATCGCATTTAAAGATGACGAATGCGGATGCATTGAAGGATATACTTGGGAAGATTCGCATTGTGCAAAAACATGCAGCGACGATTTATGCAAAGACAAACCCCATTCAACAGGACTCTGTCTGCAAACGATTGACGACGGTGAATCTCAGAAAGTTAAGTGCCAGTGCGAAGAAAACTATTTTCTGAACGAAAATTTCGAGTGCATAAACCCGTGCGACGCCGATCCGTGTTCAGGCAAGGAAGAATACGACGGAAGCTGCGTTCCGACAGGACTTACCACTTTCACATGCGGCTGCAGTACAGGCTACTATCCCAAATCAAACAACTGTATTCCGGTAAAATATAATGACTGTTACACCGAGTATAATGATGATGCCTGCATCAACGATGTTAGCAATATAATGTGGTCTTCAATATCCGACGGCATTTTAACATGGAAAGATGCAAAAAAACATTGTGACGATCTTGAAGAAGCAGGATATAACGACTGGAGACTTCCTAAGGTCGAAGAACTCTGGACTTTTGCGAGATCGTGCAACAGTATTCCTAAAGAATCCTGCGAAGCCAGCGAAAAAAACTGCTGCCTTTCCGAAGAATGCATCGCACAGTGTAAATGTAAGATTTATCGGGAACCCAACCCTGTTGACTATTTATGGTCATCATCCTTCAAAATAGACGATCCCCAAAAAGTCATAATCTTTTACAAATATTACGCTATTCTGCAATTCTTCGACATAAAAACAGATGCCGCCAAGGTCAAATGCGTAAGGAATATTGAGTGAAATTTACCCGAACAAAACTTTGAAAACGTCGCTGTATTCCTTGACAAAAACAACGTCTATACCCGATTTTATCTCGTCTTCGATGCTTTCATAAAGGGCTCTGTTCTGCTCGGGAATAAGGACTTTGGTCACTTCGTTGCGTTTCGCGGCGAGAAGTTTTTCCTTGAGACCGCCGATGGGAAGGACTTCGCCGGTGAGGCTGATCTCTCCTGTCATAGCTATTTTAGGATCTATTGCCTTACCTGAAAACAGGCTGAGAAGAGCCGAAGTTATCGCGATCCCGGCACTCGGGCCGTCTTTCGGTGTCGCTCCTGCCGGAAAGTGGATGTGGATATCCTTGTCGCTTATCGTGAAATCGCCGCCAAGCCCGAATTTAGCCGCGTTGCTGCGGATGAATGAAAGTGCGATGCGAGCCGATTCCTGCATGACTTCGCCCAGTTTTCCGGTGAGAAGGAGGTTCCCGCTTCCTTTCATCGAGTTCGCTTCGATTTTGAGTGTCGCGCCGCCAAACTGTGTCCATGCAAG
This sequence comes from bacterium, assembly GCA_017645765.1. GTDB lineage: Bacteria > UBP6 > UBA1177 > UBA1177 > UBA1177 > UBA1177. The sequence goes on from JAGCNV010000058.1 coordinate 108,508, forward strand.
GCCGGTGATGACTCCTACCCTCTTTTCCTCATCGAAATCGTGCTCAGAAAACGGCGGAAGTTTCAGATACTGCTCTACAACTTTCGGGGTGATCTTCTTAGCGAAATCCTTTTTCTGCACTTTGAGAGTGACGGTTTTGCGACAGATCGAGCCGATGCACCTTTCAAGGTTTCTGACACCAGCTTCACGGGTGTATCTTCTCGAAATGAAAAGAAGCGCCTCTTTCGTGAACTGGATCTCTTTCGGTGCGAGACCGTTGTTTTCAAGCTGACGAGGAATGAGATATTTCTTAGCGATTTCAATACGTTCAAGGTCTGTATAGCCCGAAAGATGAATTATTTCCATTCTGTCTTTCAAAGGTTCAGGAATGGTGTCCTCCCAGTTTGCAGTCGCAATGAAAAAGACTTTGCTGAGGTCAAACGGAAGGCCGATGTAGTTGTCTAAAAACGAGAAATTCTGCTCCGGATCAAGCACTTCAAGCAGTGCCGACGAAGGATCGCCGCGGAAATCCTTGCCAAGCTTGTCGATCTCGTCAAGCATGAAAACGGGGTTATTCGATTTGCAGGTCGTAAGCCCTTTCAGGATCTTTCCCTGCATCGCGCCGACATAAGTCCGCCTGTGACCGCGGATCTCTGCCTCATCGTGCAAGCCGCCGAGACTCAAGCGGTAGAATTTGCGCTTCAAAGCGCGCGCAATCGACTTTCCGAGCGAGGTTTTGCCCACTCCGGGAGGCCCTACAAAGCAGAGGATCGGAGATTTCGAATTCTGGTCGCCCTTTATCTGACGCACTGCAAGAAATTCCAGGATCCTTTCTTTGACATCTTCAAGCCCGTAGTGATCGGCCTGGAGCACTTTTTCGGCCTCGTTTATATCCTTGTTGTCCTCTGTCGAATCCTTCCACGGCAAATCAAAAACAGAGTCGATCCACGATGAAAGCATCGATGAATCCTGCGAAAAAGGACTCATGCTCTTAAGCCTGTCGACCTGTTTTCTGACTTCTGTCGCAGCGTATTCAGGCAGAATGTTCTGAGCCAATTTTTTCTCGTAATCCTGAATACTTGCCGAAAACGGATCGCTTTCTCCAAGCTCGCTCTGGATCTGCTTTATCTGCTCGCGCAGGATCATGTCTTTCTGCCCCTTGTCGAGCCGCGCCATCGTCTTGCGCTTGATATCGTTTTTCACCTGCATGAAAGCAAGTGCGTCCTCAAGCGCCTTATGCACTAAATTCAGCTTTTTTAGCGGCGAATTTTCTTCCAGAACTTTCTGAAGTTCTTCGGTATTCCGAATGAAATTTGAAGCAACAAACTCAGCTAACCTTGCAGGATCGCTGATATTTTTCAAATCTTTAAGAACCGCAGGAGGAAAGGCGTTAAGCGAGCCTATCGCGTTGAAAAGCTCCCGCGTGTCAATAACGGCAGTGCGGAGAAGCTGCTCGTCCTTCGCCTCGAGGAAGTTATTTTCTTCAACGACCTCGACTCTCGCGAAACTCATGTCAAAAACAGGATTGAAAAGAACCCCTTTTATTGCAACTTTCTTCAAACCTTTCAGCAGAATGTTGCCGCGTCCGTTACCTTCGGTATTTTCTCTCACAACCGCAGCAACTGTTCCGATTGAGTAGACATTTTCCATACTTACGATTCTAGGAAGCAGACTTTTGTCTTCCCCGTGATGCTTTTCAGCAACCACAACAATATAATTTCCGGTCGATTCCGCCGCACGCAGCAGATTCGCGAAAATCTTCTCGTTCGGAGCCGCGATCCCCATCAGCATGAACGGAAAAAGCACACCTTCCTTGATCACGAAAACGGGTAAAGTCGCAGGAATTTCAGTCATCATAAAATTTTCAGAACTCATTTTCACCTCGCTGGCACAATAAAACGGCAAAGTAAATAAGCGCGGTTTTGAGAAAGTCAACCTCGGGCACGATTTTTTTGAACATCTTGAATTTTCGTAAAGTTATGTTAAAAAGCAAGCCTTGTCTGCTTAAGGAGGAATTCATGGCGGAAAAAACGGGAATCGTTATGGAAGGCGGCGCAATGCGCGGAATGTTCACAACCGGCGTGCTCGATGTTCTTATGGAAAACAACATTACTTTTGACGGTGCGATCGGAGTATCAGCCGGTGCGACTTTCGGCTGCAATCTGAAGTCGAAACAGATCGGAAGAGCGATACGCTATAATCTGAAATATGCCGGTGACAAGCGCTACTGCAGCTTTCATTCGCTTTTCACTTCGGGCGATCTTTACAATGTCGATTTCTGCTACAATCAGATTCCGAACAAACTCGATCTGTTTGACTACGAAACCTACATCAACAATCCGATGGAGTTTTATGTCGTTGTCACCGATGCAGACACCGGAACCACACATTACAAAAAATTAGTCGACTGCCGCGAAGAAGATACTCTCTGGATGAGAGCTTCAGCCTCGATGCCCGGTGTTTCAAGACCTGTTGAAATAGAAGGAAAAAAATATATTGACGGCGGCTCGACCGATTCGATCCCGCTCGAATACTTCGAAAGTATCGGCTTTACAAAAAATGTTGTAGTCCTCACCCAGCCACGCGATTTTACAAAACAGCCGATAAAACTTCTGCCGCTGATGAAAATCCTGCTCCGCAAATATCCTGCACTCATAAAGGCTCTGACCGTCCGCCACGAAGTCTACAACGAACAGAGACGCTATATTTTTTCACGCGAAAAAGATGGCGCGGCATTTATCATCTGCCCCGAAAAACCGCTCGGAATCAAAAGAACAGAAAAGGACAAAAGCGAACTCAAGCGAGTTTACGAAGAAGGACGCGCAGTTGCAATGAAATACCTTGAGGAAATCAAAAAATTCTTGTCGTGACGACGAAACGACGTGACGACGTGATGTTGATTCGCGCCGTCGAAATTTCGATATTTCGAGACTTCGATATTTCGATACTATTCTGCGGAGCAAATCGATACTTCGAAATTTCGACACAATTTTCCGGCGCGAAATCACTCTATGTCTTTGACCGGCAGAAAGCCCTGCCCGTAAATTTCGTTTGTCTGGAAAATTATGATGAAAGCCTGCGGATCGATCGATTTGATGTATTCCTTGAGAAATGCCGATTCGCGTCTGCTGACCGCCGTGAAGATGATTTTGCGCTCGTCATCCTTGAACATTCCGCGCCCGTGAATCATCGTTCCGCCGCGGCGCATCTGGTTAAGCAGCTTCTCCTTGACCTCGTCGTACTTGTTTGAAATGATGAAAATTCCTTTGTAGTACGAAGTTCCCTCAAGGATTACGTCAAGCACTTTCGCTGTCGTAAACTGCGCGACTATCGCGTAAACTATCATTTTGAAAAACTCGGTCGTTTCTGGATTTTTGATATGGATAGACAAAGCACCGAGCGAAAGAAAAATTATGTTTGTGAAAAGAACGACTTTTCCTGTCGAGAATTTGAATTTCACGTGGAAAAGCTGGGCGATGATGTCAGTACCTCCGGTTGTCGCCTTCGCCTTGAAAATCGAAGCAACACCTGCTCCGACCAATGTTCCGCCGATGATGCAGCTCAAAAAAATGTCGTCTGTCAGCGTCACATCGTGCCAGAAATAGTTCATTCCGTCGTTGAAAAGCGAAAGAAGCGTCATCCCGAGAATTGTTTTGTAGCCGAAACGGTTGCCAAGAACCTTCATTCCAAGCAGGATAAGCGGGATATTCATGATTATCGTGAGAAGACCGACCGGAATACCGACCAGGTGATAGAAAACACTGCTGAGACCCATGAGTCCGCCAGGAATTATTTTATAAGGAATAAGAAAAAAGTTGTAGCCGAAAGCGGCGATCAGCGCTCCCTGAATGATCAAATATAAACTTTTGAACCACTCTTTCGAAAAGAGTTTGTCTGCATAAAGAAGCATTAAAACTACTCCTGATCAGCGTTGTTTCTGACATACCAGCGGTAAACTTTTTCGATTCCGTCGGTGAGAGATGTGCGGGGTTTCCAGCCGAAACTTTTTATTTTGGAAATGTCGAGAAGTTTCTGCGGCGTTCCGTCCGGCTTTGAGGTATCCCAAACGATATCTCCGTCGTAACCGACAATATCTTTAATGATAAACGCGAGCTCGTAAATAGTGAGATCGGTGCCTGTTCCGATGTTGATGTGAGTGTTGCGGATCTCATTCATTCCTTTGGTCAAATCTGAAAATGAGACTTCTTCCATGATTTTGACGACTGCTTCGGCCAAATCACCGCTGTAAAGGAACTCTCTGCGCGGCTTGCCTGTTCCCCAAAGCTCGACGAAATCGCGTCCCTGCACTTTCGCCTCGTGGAATTTTCTTATCATACTCGGCAGAACATGGCCGTTCTCGATGTCGAAAGTGTCGTTTTCGCCGTAAAGATTGGTCGGCATGACTGAAATGAAGTCGGTTCCGTACTGAATATTGTAGGATTCGCACATTTTGAGCCCTGCGATTTTGGCGATCGCGTAAGGCTCGTTCGTATATTCGAGTTCGCTCGTGAGAAGCGCGTTTTCACTCATCGGCTGCGGAGCGAACTTCGGATAGATGCAGCTGGAACCGAGGAAAAGAAGTTTTTTCACGCCGAACTTGTATGAATTGTGGATCACGTTCGATTCGATCATAAGGTTGTTGTAGATCATGTCAGCGCGGAAACTGTTGTTCGCACCTATTCCGCCGACACGCGCCGCCGCAAGAAAAACGTATTCCGGTCTGCTTTCGGCGAAAAACTTTTCCGTTTCAACCTGATTTGTAAGGTCAAGCTCCGAAGAAGTCTTCATAATAAGATTGTTGTAACCTTTTGACTTAAGCTCACGGACAAGCGCGCTGCCGACAAGCCCTTTGTGACCTGCAACGAAAATCAAAGAATTTTTTTCCATAAGACACTCCCAAAACAAAAAACCGGGGCAATATAACACCTTTAATTAAATAAGTCGAGATTAAGAGATCTCGGAAATCAGACCGCAGCCATCGGGATTCCGATATTCCTTAATTTCAGGATATCGGCAGGATATGGCAACAAGTAAAAAAAGCATTTGATTTTTTTTCGTTTCTGCTTAAAATTTCTTGTTTTATTGTGTTGATTTTGGAGTTTTACATGAAAAGATGTTATTTTTTTCCAATTTTGGCAATCCTAATTCTTTTTGTTTCATGCGCAAGTGAAGATGACGAAAACGAAAGCGGCAATCAAGTTAATGAAGCATGTTCTTCAAATATTGACTGCCCGATAGGCTATGTCTGCGACAAGGAAAAGAAAATCTGCACAGACAAACCGGAAAACGGTGGAGACGATGGCAGCGATAACGGCGATAACGGCGACAGCGACACCGGCAATAACGGTGAAAACGGTGATACAGACAGTACCACTCCCGGCAAACAGGACGGAGACGACGATCCGATAACAGGAAACTGCACTCCGGGTAAAAAGCAGACATGCGAGTATCAGGGCGATCCGGCCACTGAAAACGTAGGTCCGTGCAAAGCCGGAATCAGAACCTGCAAAGATGACGGAACCTGGGGTCACTGTGAAGGCGAAGTCCTTCCGGTAAACGAGATCGGAAGCGAACTCTGCGGCAACGGAATCGATGACGACTGCAACGGTGTCGTTGACGACGGAACCGACATCGACGGCGACGGCTACGGTGCATGCAAGGACTGCTGCGAAATTGCTGACGATTGCAACGGCTACGACCCGGCAACAATAAACCCGGCCGGTGCCGAAATTTCAGACAACGGAGTAGACGACAACTGCAACGGTCAAATTGACGAAGATCCTTCCTGCGACGGCTCCGACGAACCGCTCCAGCTTAACGATTACCCTGGCAACGCGATAAAACTCGCCCACGCGATGGGAATCTGCGGTGACCAGCTTGTTTCTGCCGAAATTTCACTCGCAGGACCTGCCGCAACCGAATCAATTGCTGATGAGCAGTGCATAAGTATCAGCGGCAGCGGAAACAAAATTTCCAGACAAAGTCTTCCTATGCCGTATTACACCAGCGATTACCAGACTTTTGCCGCAACTACAAAGTTCGGCAACAATATCACACCGAAAGAAGGCTCTAAAATAGCCATTCTGTCCACTGGAGACTGGGATAATCCGACACAGGAATTCAAATGTGCCAAACTCTCTTCCGGCGACATGAAAACAGCCAGCAAAGTCCCTGAAGACTGGATGAACATGATGCCGGGCTGCACTATTCCAAGATCACCTTCATGCGGAGGAACAGTTGTTGAAGACGGTCTCACAAACCAGTGCGCAGGAAAAGAACTTCCGACGGTTCAGGATCCTATAATGCTCACACTAAAAATCAAAGTGCCGATGAATGCGCGAGCTTTCCAGTTCAACATTTTCTTCCTCTCGGCTGAATATCCTGGAACCGTATGTGCAGACGGAGCCTTCAACGACTTTTTCTTCGCTCTTCTTGATTCGGAACACAATACAAAATATCCGGACGATGAATACCAGAATCCTTACGATAAAAACCTTGGAAAAGATGCGAAAGGCAACTTTGTAGGTATCGATCTCGCTCCTCAAGGGCTTTTCACAGTCTGCAACGCGAGCGACAGTTCAAACGAATATGCTTCGTTCTGCACTGAAGGTGCAACACTTCTTCAGGGAACAGGCTTTGACGGCATGAGTGCAGGCAGCGGCGGCACCGGCTGGCTCACGACACGCGGAAATGTCGTTCCCGGCGAAACAATAACCTTGAGACTTGCGATTTTCGAACAAGGAACTGTCTGGACTTACGGTTCCGACCATTCATACGATTCGACGGTTCTTCTCGACGGTTTCAAGTGGCTTCCGAACCCTGCAAAAGCGGGAACCAGTCAATACTAAGAATAAATCTTCAAAAACAAAATCACTAACAAATTCCCTTGATTATTTTCTCTCACCAAATTATAATAACACAATTTTGTTTTCCGATTGGAGGATGCTATGAAGTTTTTTAAATTTGTTTTAATGTTCATGATTTCAGTATTTTGCTTCGTTTCGTGTGCCGGTGAAGAAGAAGACGGTGGAGACACTTCTTCCGGCGTCGGACAAAGTTGTCAATCGAACATTGACTGCCCTATCGGTCTTACTTGCAATACTGAAAAAAATATCTGCACCGACGGCTCGGGCAGCGGTGGTAACGACGGAGACGGCGGCGACACTGATACCGGCAGCAACGGTGACGGCGGCGACACCGATACCGACAGTACCACTCCGGGCAAACAGGACGGAGACGACGATCCGATAACAGGTCCGTGCACTCCGGGTAAAAAGCAGACATGTGAGTATCAGGGCGATCCTGCCACAGAAAATGTCGGTCCGTGCAGAGCTGCCACAAGAACCTGCAATGAAGACGGAACATGGGGAAAATGCACAGGCGAAATCCTTCCTGTAAACGAGACCGGCGACGAACTCTGCGCTGACAACATAGACAACGACTGCAACGGTGTCATTGACGACGGAACAGATTTCGACGGTGACGGTGTCGGTTCATGTTTTGACTGCTGCGAAACGACCGATGTCTGCCCTTTCCCGAAAGAAGCTTGGGATAAAAACAGTCCGTCAGACCTTTGCGAATACGAGGTAATTGAAACTGAATGCGAATCGGGTATCTCAGAATCTTCCACAGATCCCTACGATTACGCAAAAGCAATAGGGATCTGCAAAACGACGACGGCAAATTCCAACGAATGGGGACTTATCAGTGCGAAAATAACGGCTCCGGACGGCTCGTTCCAAGTCCATGCAAACAGCAGCGGTCTTGTTTCGAAATTCGGAAATGTTATAACTCCGAAAGCGGGCAAATACATGCTGGCTTTGACTTCAGGAAAAATAAGAAACAATAAGTTCGAAGAATACGAACCGACTGATGCCTTGTGGGGTGGCAACGGCATCACAAGCGGCGCCCCATCCGACTGGACGGCTAAACACGGCGGAAAATTCCCTTCTGCCGAATCCTGCACGGCAGGTTCTGGAACAACAGGTGATGTAAACGATGCCGTAATGTTCGATATGGAGATAAGAGCTCCCAAAACAGCGAAATCGTTCAGTTTTAACATCTATTTCTTTACAATCGAATATCCAGTCTATATTTGTTCAAGTTTCAACGACTTCTTCATTGCACTTCTTGACTCAAATCATACAAGCAATGACCCTGACTTCCAGAATCCGGATGACAAAAACCTCGCCATGGATGCGAACGGCAACCCTGTCGGCGTAAATCTTGCACCATCAGGGCTTTTCACTCAATGCCAACCTGCTACCAGTTATCCTGCTACTCAAGAATCTTGTATCGGTACGGAAGACCTTCAAGGAACCGGTTTTGAATCAAGTGGTGGAACAGGCTGGCTCAGGACTCGCGGAAATGTTATTCCTGGCGAAACGATAAGGCTCCGCCTTGCAATCTGGGATCTTGCCGACCACCAATTGGATTCCCTTGTTCTTATCGACAACTTCGAATGGGATGCCCAAGAATATACACCAGGAACAGGACAGTACTAACTGCTCTTTTTTATTTTTCCTAACACCTTTCTTGCTTCTTTCCTCACGAGAACTACAATAAGTCTGTTTTTATGCTGGAGGAGATTATGAAATTACTGAAATTTGCCTTGATTTTTTTGATTTTTACATTCGCTCTTGTTTCATGCAGTTCTGACGAAAAAGGCGAAAACGACACTTCTTCCGATGTCGGACAAAGCTGCGAATCAACTCTTGACTGCCGCGCAGGTCTTAAGTGCGATCCCGAAAAGAAAATTTGTACTGAAACTCATAACAAAGATAATGAAAAAGATGACAGTGATTCAGGTTCATCTGAAAAAAACGATTCAGACCATTCCGACAATGATGCCGCAGACACCGAAAATCCGGAAAACCCCGATGACAACGACCCGATAACGGGTGTGTGCACTCCAGGCGAAACACAAAAATGCGAATATCAGGGACTTCCGGAAACAGAAGATGTCGGTCCGTGCAAAGCCGGAATAAGCACCTGCAAAGAGAATGGAAAATGGGGAAAATGCGAAGACGAAGTTCTCCCTGTAAATGAATCCGGCAGCGAACTCTGCGCTGACGGTATAGACAACGACTGCAACGGTGTAGTTGACGACGGAACAGATTTCGACGGTGACGGTATCGGAGCGTGCGGGGACTGCTGTGAAACAAAGGAAGTCTGCCCTTTCCCGAAAGAAGCATGGGATGCGGAAAATCCGGAACAACTTTGTGAATATGAAGAAATTATTTACGATTGCGACTCGGAAATCCAGCAGGATTCAACTGATCCCTACGATTACGCAAAAGCTATCGGCATCTGCCAGACTACGACCGAAGATTCCAACGAATGGGGCCTTATCAGTGCGAAAATATCGACTCCGACAGGCAATTCCTCAGATGTTCATGACAAAAGCAACGCTCTTCTATCAGCCCTCGGCAATCTCATCAGGCCGAAAGAAGGCAAACTTATGCTCGGGTTGAGCTCCGGTCAGGTCACTGATCCTTTCACAGGTTATACCACTTTGGGTAATTATTCAGGCGCTCCGGCAGACTGGCTTGAAGCAAATGATGGAAAATTTCCGGCGGCTCCTGCATGCGAAGAAGGTCATTCAGGGACCCAGGGCGGTGTCCGCAATGCAGTTATGCTTACTATGAAGATAAAAGCTCCTAAATCCGCAAGATCGTTCCGCTTCAACATCTACTTTCTGACAGAAGAATATCCTATGTGGATATGCTCACAGTACAACGACTTTTTTATTGCACTCCTTGATTCAGAATACACAAGCAGCGATCCTACCCTTCAGAATCCGACCGATAAAAATCTCGCAATGGACGCTAGCGGCAATCCTGTCGGTATAAATTTAGCTCCAGCCGGACTTTTCACTCAGTGCAAAAACTATAACGGAAACAATGCTCAGAACTACCACGTCGAAGTGACATCATGCACAGGAACGGATGAACTTAAGAAAACAGGTTTTGAATCACACGGCGGTACAGGCTGGCTAACGACACGCGGAAATGTTGTCGGCGGTGAAATCATAACTTTGAGACTTGCCATCTGGGATCTGAATGACGCACAGTACGATTCGCTTGTTCTTATCGATAACTTCAGGTGGGATATTGCGGAACACACTCCCGGAACCGGACAATACTAAAAATAGTGTTGAAAAATCATAAAAAAATTGCGTTTTTAACAAAAATAAATAAATTTTCATTCCGTGTTGGTTTTTTATGTGTGTTTTTACTTTTTGTGTCACTCAATTTTTGGAGGATCTTATGAAAGAATTTGTTGAATTCATTGCAAAAAAGCTTGTTGACGTTCCAGAAGCGGTTGAAGTCAGCTACATCGAAGGAAAAAATACCGCTATCATCGAACTCAGAGTCGCTCCTGAAGATGTCGGCAAAGTCATCGGCAAAAGCGGCAGAACTGCAAACGCTCTCCGTACGCTTATCAGCGCAGTTGCAAGCCGGCAGAATCAGAAAGTCGTTTTGGAAATCATCGAAGAGAACAAATAATGTCCCCAAAAAGAAAAGTGCACGCATCAGAACTTGCTGCGGGCAGAAACAGCAATTCCCACTGGCGTTATCTCTTTCTCCTTATTGTCGTAGGCGGATTTTTCCTTTATTTCATGATAAAATGGTCTAGCGACAAGGAATACGACCGTTTCGCCGCGGCAAAACAATATTCTGAATATTACAAGGATTTTTTTGTGGAACAGCCTCTTACCTACACGGTTTTTGAAGAAAGCAAACTTGTGATAAGGGCTACGAATCTCGGTTCGGAATTCTGGAACAAAGAGTTTTACGCAATGATCCGGCAGTCCGAAAACGAAGTCAACGAGATGCTGAATGTCGCCAAGCTCATAAACGAGACTCACTCGGAAACAGGCGAAACTTTGAAGGAAGAACAGAATCTTTCGTCGTTTCCCGCTCTTTACGGGCTTATCGAAACCGGCAAAAAAATGTCGGAAATTTCCTACTACAACATCGCCTCTGGTGAAATTTCGGAATTTTGGGAAAGACAGTATCGAAATTATAAAAAGAAATCAACTGCTTACGCAAAAGCAGAAGTCGTTCTCAACTATCTTTTCGATAACCCGATGCTCTCTCCCACCGAGATTCAGAACAGGAAAAAACTTCTCGATAATCTGACGAAGGAGAAAACCGATTCCGCCTCTTCGGTTGACGATCTTGCAAATCAGATCTACAAACTGGCAGACAAAACTTTCACAAAAATGCTGAAAGAGGCTCTCTCGAAACCTTCTTCGATATCTGAAAACGAGAAAAAAGCGCTTCTGCTCAACATTTTAGCTCACGTCAAAATCCATTCGACGATCGACGAAGCTCCGAAATTCGAAAATGCGAAAGCGTTTGTTCCGTACGCAGATCCGAATAAAATCGAGCTCAACGACGAGAAAAAAAGTGTAAAAATTCTGAGCCCGAACATCAGCATCGACGTCAACTTTTTCAGAGAAGCCCTTTTCATGAAACAGCTTCATGAAAAACTGCCGAAAGTAAAATTCAACTATCTCATCTATTTCGGCGACCGCCACGGAATGTGGAAACTTCCGAAAGAATATGTCCGCTGGTCAGTTTCGATCGACGATCCTTTCTCTGTAACCGACAAGATCCGCGGCGCGATAAAACTGATGCCTGAAGAGGGTTACTTCGTCATCACGCGGCGCAACGAGAACGTGATCATGGTCAAAATGGAGGAATTGAGCGAAAAAATAAGAAAAGACCTCGATTCCATCAAGGAATACGACGCGAAAAACGCTTATCTTATACAGCTTAAAAAGGATTATCCCGACAAAACCTACTTCTTTGACCCGATCAAGAAGACAATGTTCCGCAAATACGATACTCCGGTGGACTGGCGTACAGCTGAACAAGTCAGCGAAAACCTTGCAGCTTTCGTTATCGACGAGGAAGATCCTGTCAGGGCAAGAATGCTCTCCTACTCTCTTTTTATTTCGGATAACGCACGGATCGCAGACCACGAAAAAGGGTTTGCAGATACGATTTTTGCAGTCCTTAAAAACGATTCGACCGTCTTCGTTCCCGAAAAGCACAAAGAGCTTTTCATGACTCCGGAAGATGTGAAAGAGGCTAAAATCAAAGCCGATTACAAGGCGCGCGGCCTCAATCCTGACGGAACAGTCCCCGAAAAAAAGAAATGAACGATTCCGCTTACATTCCTCTCTATTCGGTGCTCAGGCCCGAAACTTTCGATGAAGTCGTAGGTCAGCAGAACGTAATCAAGTTATTGAAATCATTCCTTAAATCAGGTTTTTTGCCGTCGATGGTCTTTTACGGCCCTCCCGGAACCGGCAAAACCACGGTGGCGCGCATCGCAGCGGGACTTTACGGAGCAAAACTCTACAAATTTTCAGCAGTAACCGACAGTTCCGCAGACATAAAGAAGATACTTTACAAAGACAGAGAATCGGTTTTCGTCGACAAGCAGATCGTCTTTATCGACGAGATACACCGCTTCAACAAGGCGCAGCAGGATATTTTTCTGCCGATGATCGAAAATGAAGGTGTGATTTTTATAGGCGCAACTACCGAAAATCCGTCGTTTTATGTCAACAACGCCCTGCTTTCACGCGCCAGAAGCGTCCGTTTTTCAAAAATCTCAGTTTCAGACATAATCACGGTACTGCACCGTGCGGTCGATTATCTCAAAGCTGAAATCGATGAAGAACTCCTTGAAATCATTGCGAAAGAGGCATCAGGAGACGTGAGGATCGCAGTTTCCATCATGGAAAGCGCGTTTCACCTGAGCGGAGGCAGCAAAATCACGCGGGGAAACGTGATGGAACTTGTCGAAAACCCGAACCAGTACGATAAAACGGGAGATTTTCACTACCGCACGATATCGGCTTTCATCAAAAGTCTCCGCGGCAGTGACCCCGACGCAGCGCTTTACTACCTCGTCAAAATGATAGAATCGGGCGACAACCCGCTTTTCCTGCTGCGGAGAATGATAATTTTTGCTTCTGAAGATGTCGGGAACGCCGATCCGAGAGCTCTTGAGCTCGCAGTCGCGGCACTTCACGCCTTTCAGGCTGTTGGATATCCTGAAGGAAAGATAATTTTAGCCCACATCGTGAACTATCTGGCGACCGCTCCCAAAAGCAACGCAAGTTATCTGGGACTTCACGCCGCAGAAGATTATTTCAAGGAAAATCCGACACTTGAGATCCCGAAGCACCTCATCAACGACTCTTCTTTCGCTCCAGGAGAGGAGAAAGGAGACTACAAATATCCGCATGACTACGAAAACCACTGGGTCGACCAGCGCTACTTCCCCGGAGATGTCGAGCCGCCGCAGTTCTACAAGATGAAAAACATCGGCTACGAAGCGAAAATCAAGGAATATTGGGAAAAAATCAAAAAATAATTCGTTGCCATTTTTCCGTTTTTCTCTATAATTTGTTGTTTTTTGATATTTGTAATTTATCACCTTGGGAGGCAGCGCTATGAAAAAAATCTTTGCGATTCTTGCAGTTTCCGCACTGTTTTGTGTAGTTTCATGCGATGGAGGCATGAGGATCACGACGCCGGTATCCTCAGAACAGCAGGAAACTCAAAATGATGACGATGCCGACAGTGTTCCTTCACCGGATGAAGGCGATACCGTTCCCGACGACAGCAACACGAACCCTGTTGATGGTGACACGACTCAGGATCACACTTATCCAACGGATTCAGATCAAAATGAAACAGAAATTCTTCCGGATGATGACGACGAAACCCATGACTATGACAACTACGAAGAGGAAGTAATAGACGACGAGGGAATTACAATCGAGTGGCAGTGCGAAGGACTTCCTGAAAATGCGGAATGGAACATTTACAAATGCATGATACAGATCATGGGAAATGATGATTTTTTCAACTCTACCGAACCGGTTTACAATGAAGAACCGGCAGAAACGACTCTCGTAGTTATGCCCGAGGAGCCTCATAACACTACACAGGTTCCCTGCCCCGCAGGAACTGCTCCAAAAAACAATGAATGCGTCGAATGCGGAAGGATAATCCCCGGAGCATACCTCGAAGAAACAGATGCCGGAACGACATTCATCGACAAAAGCGGAAAAACAGCTATCGAACAGTGCTTCAACGAATATAATCCGGAAAACGGGACATTCAAAGATTCAGCAAAACCGTGCTGCGGTTCGGGCGCGCTTTACCGCATAAAAACAGGTGTCCAGGTCGAACTGACTCAGCCATACACCTATAACGGAGAACCTCTGCCGAACACTGTTTCAGTCTGTGCAAACAACTATACTTTTGAAGAAACGACCGAAAAATGCTACTTCTGCGACTGCGGAGAACTGAAAATCGATGACGGAGTAGTCAAATGTTATAGCGAATACGGCAACGAATGCCGCTTCAAATGCAAAGACGGTTTCAACTGGAACGGTCACTCCTGCGTTAATTAAAATCACATAAAAAGTTGAGTTATTCTTAAAAAGTGCCAAAATCCGCCGATTTTTAGGTTTTTGTTCAATTACGAGGTGAAAAATGGGACAGACATTTGCTGAGAAGATTTTTTCGAAAATGGCGGGAAGACCGGTCGTTCCCGGAACGATCCTGACTATCAGACCAGACCACGTTCTTACGCATGACAACAGCGCGGCGATCTATTCCACCTTCAAAAAAATGGGCGGAAAAAAGGTCGATGATCCGAATCAGATCCTGATAATTCTCGACCACATCGTGCCGGCTGCAAACGAAAAGGCGGCAACGAACCATCAGACAGTCAGACAGTTCGTCAAGGAACAGGGGATTAAGAATTTCTACGACTGCGGTCGCGGAATATGCCATCAGGTCACGGTTGAAGAAGGTTTCGCACTTCCCGGCAAATTCATAGTCGGCAGCGACTCCCACACTGTAACTTACGGCGCTCTCGGTGCATTTTCGACCGGTATCGGCAGAAGCGAATCGGCGGGAATCTGGGCAACGGGCGAAATCTGGCTCAAAGTTCCGGAATCGATGAAAATCGTCCTCAAGGGAAAGCCGAAACCCTACGTTTCATCGAAAGACGTTCTCCTCCACATCGCAGGACTCATCAAAGTTGACGGTGCACTTTACAAAAGCGTTGAATTTTCAGGCGATTACATTGAAAATATCGAACTCGCCGACAGGCTTGTTTTCACGAATATGTCAGTCGAAATCGGTGCGAAAAACGGATACATGGCGCCCGACGAGAAAGTTTTCAGCTTCCTTGAAAAGCACGGAATCCAGCGTGACACCTACACTCCGATCTATCCTGATGCCGATGCGGAATACGCAGAAACTCTCGAAATCGACGTTTCAGAAATCGAACCAATGGTCGCAATGCCGCACACGGTCGACAACGTCAACAAAGTCAGCAACATGCACGACGTCAAAGTCAATCAGGTTCTTATAGGCACCTGCACGAACGGTAGAATCGAAGACCTGAGAATCGCAGCGGAAATACTCAAAGGAAAGCACATTGCGAAAGAGACGAGACTTCTCATCCTTCCGGCAAGTTCCGACATCTATCTTAAGGCAATGGAAGAAGGCTTGTTCAAAATTTTCGTTGAAGCAGGCGGAATAATTCTCAATCCGGGCTGCGGACCGTGTCTCGGCGCACACGAAGGCATCATGGCGCCAGGCGAAATCACTGTCAGCACCGCAAACAGAAATTTCAAAGGCAGAATGGGCTGCAACCAGTCAGAAATCTATCTTGCAAGCCCGGCAACAGCCGCTGCGACCGCGATAAAAGGCTTCATCTGCTCCCCGACCGACCTTTAATTTAATGGAGTTAAACATGAGCGAAATTACCCTTTCCAAAAGAGTTTTGAACATGACTGAATCAGCCACTCTGGCAATGACCAACAAGAGCCGTGAACTTAAAGCGCAGGGCATCGATGTCATCAGTCTGAGCATCGGTGAACCCGACTTCAATACGCCGGTATCGGCGAAACAGGCAGCAATCGACGCTATCAACAACAACGATACCCACTACCCGCCAGTTCCCGGCACACCGGCACTGCGCAAGGCTATCGCCGAGAAACTGAAACGCGACAACGGCCTTGACTACAAAGAGAGCGACATCCTCGTTTCGAACGGCGCGAAACAGGCGATCAACAACGTGCTGCAGGCCATTATCAACGACGGAGACGAAGTCATCATCCCTGCTCCGTTCTGGGTATCCTACCCTGAAATGGTAAAACTTAGCGGCGGCGTGCCGGTCATCGTCAAAAGCGATATGTCGCATGACTTCAAAATCACGGCAGAGGATTTCGAGAAAGCCATCACCCCGAAAACCAAGGCTCTCCTCATCAATACGCCGTGCAACCCGAGCGGCAGCGTCTTCACAAAAGCTGAACTGACAGCAATCGCCGAAGTGCTGAAAAAATATCCTAATATCATCGTCATCTCCGACGAAATTTACGAGTTCATCCAGTACGAGCAAAAACACGAGAGTATGGGACAGTTTGACTTTCTTAAGGACCGCCTCGTCCTCGTAAACGGCGTTGCAAAAGGCTATGCAATGACCGGCTGGAGAATCGGCTACATCGCAGCTCCGCAGGCTATCGTCAAGGCTGCCAACAAAATTCAGGGTCAGATCACTTCCGGTATCTGCACCATAGCCCAGGCCGCAGCTGTAAAAGCTCTTGAGCTTTGCCCCGAAAACTCGGAAGAGATCAGAGATATGATGAAGGCTTTCCGCGAACGCCGCGACACCGTTGTGAAGATGATGAACGAAATTCCCGGTGTAAAGTGCAACACCCCGTCAGGCGCATTCTATGTCTTCCCCGACATGAAGTATTACTTCGGCAAAACCGACGGTGAGACCGTAATCAAAGGGAGCGACGACCTCTGCATGTGGCTGCTTTACAATGCCCATGTAGCCTGCGTAGCCGGCGAATCCTTCGGCAACGGCGACTGCATCCGAATCTCCTATGCGACCTCGCTCGACAAACTTGTCGAAGCCGTCAGAAGAATCAAAGAAGCGCTGACAAAACTCCATTAATTTCATTTTTTTTCAAAAAATCAGCTTTTATACGCAAAAAAAACTCCTTTAAGTTTGCATTTTTCTTATATATCAATATATTTTAGGCGTTTTTTTTGTTATAAGCGGAGAAAAGCATGAAAAATTCGAAGATTTTGACCCTTTTGACATTGTTTGTGTTGTTTACAAGCATCCTTTTCGCTCAGGAAACCGCACCGGCAGAAGAACCGAAGCCGGCTGAACAGCAGTCTGTAGAGACCTCCACTGAGGCTTCACCTGAGACATCTCCTGCCGAACAGCCTGCACCCGCAGCTGAAGAATCCAAACCGGCCGAGCAGCAACCAGCAGAAACATCACCTGAGACTGCTCCAACCGAACAACCTGCTCAGGCAGCCGAGGAACCGAAACCTGCTGAGCAGCAGCCTGCACCCGCAGCTGAAGAACCCAAACCGGCAGAACAACAGCCTGCTCAGGCGGCTGAAGAACCCAAACCAGCTGAACAACAGCCAGCTCAGGCAGCTGAAGAGCAGAAACCGGCAGAGCAGCAACCTGCAAAAGCCGAGGAACCGAAACCCGCAGAGCAGCAGGCAGCTGCAGCCGAAGAAAAACCTGCTGACAAAGACAGCAAATCAGATAAAGATATGAGAATCAGAGAGATTGAAAAGACTTTCTGGAAAGGCGAAGTAGCAAACATCGGTGCGAACGAGATCATTTCTCCTTACAACAGCGCAGGTCTCGCAGCCGGTGTAAAGTTCATGGACGACGAACTTTACCTTGTTATCACTCCCAAATTTTCGATGCACTTCGACAAACTCATAAAAGAGCCTGTCAGCGAAAAAGAACTTGACTTGATTTTCGGTTTACATGCTCCCTTCAATATCAGGGTTCTCAGCACAGACATCAACAGCAATGACGGTAAAGTCCGCTTCAGAACCGAAGATTGGGATGAGTGGCAGGATTACCTCAAGATATTGAGATACCTCCAGATCGGAACTTCCGAAGACAACCTCTATCTTTCGATCGGCAGCAACTTCGCTCAGACGATCGGTCACGGAACGATCCTTAAACGCTACATTCCCAACCACGACTCGACATTTTCAACAATGTCGGCTAAACTCAACTGGTACTTCGATTACGGCGGTTTCGAAGCACTTTTGGGAGACGTTGCAAGAGGAAACATTTTCGGCGGTCTCGTCTTCTTAAAGCCGTTCTCCGCAATCGGCAACTACCATGCAAGAAGTGTTTCGTTCGGATATTCTTTCGTTGCCGACAGAAACGCTCCGACAAAGCTGAAATATGAAGAATACCTTGATTACAACGCTGACCAATATATCACCGGCGATGATGACCGTGAACCCAGAATTGCAGTAGACTCGCACGGTCGTCCTATTGTGCTTGAAGATGAATTCCTATATATGCAGGGCATTGACTTCGAGATCAAACTCTTCAAAAATGAAAAAACCGACCTTAAAATTTTTACCGACTACTCATGGTTTAAGAATAACTTTGTGAAAGGCGGTGCAACTTTAGGTTTCCTCGGCAGATTCAACCTCGATGAGAAAAATCAGCATGCGATCAGAATTCAGCTCGAAGGAAGATACCACCACCGCTCGTATCTCCCGTCTTTCTTCGACACATTCTACGATGTTGAAAGAATAGAAATGATGACAAACATTTTCGGTACAGACGATTTCCAGCCTGACGGACTCTCAAAATACTACCACTTGCAGAACGATACAAAAGATATGAGTAAGTTTATCGGTTCTTTCTACGGCGAGTTCAGCTATAGTTTTAGGACATGGGTCTCAATTTCGCTGGGTTATGAAGCATTATCCTGGGACGGTAAAAAACCGAAATCCCACTCAATCTTTGCCCACCTAGAACTTCCTGACCTCTGGATCGTAAAGATGATGGTTACATACTACAAGAGAGGCTTCGGCAGCGCAAAGGAACTTTTCTCCGACAGCCACGTAAGTTCTCTTTTGAGGGGTGTTGTCAGACTTCAGATCCTTCCGTTCCTCTATATCAACGGCTATGCAGGAAAACACTGGACTTTCTGGAATGCAAAGAATCCTCGTCCGCATGACAATCTTGAAGGTCACTACGTTTCATCGTGGGATCTCGGCGGTGACATTGAATTCGGCTGGGAATGGGGAAGATCAGGTAAAGAAGACAAAAACAAGAAAGAAGAAAAGAAAGAAG
>JAGCNV010000059.1 GCA_017645765.1 bacterium
CCGCCTCAAATAGGGTCGCGCCAATCACCCGATCGGTACTCGACCTTTTTTTTGCCTTTTTTCGCAAAAAAGGCAAAAAAATGGTCAATGAAGCCTGTCAAGGCTTCGCTTCATGCCTTGCGGCGATGCCGCCAAATATGAAGCGCTTTGCGGCGCGCCGCAAAGCATGAAGCGAAGCCTTGCAGGCTTCATTGACCATTTTTTTGCCTTTTCTGCGAAAAAGGCAAAAAAATGGTCGTGTAACGATCGGGTGATTGGCGCGACGCTGTTTGAAGCGGCAAAAAGTCATAAAATGTTGGTAATGAACGCTGTTTATTCGCGGTTGCGAACTCGCGTCCTAACGGCGATTTTCGCACTATTGATTCTCCGTTCGTCAAAATCCCCCCTCGAATCGAAAGGACTTGCGCTGTTTCGTCGTCACAGATACCATTCAGCGGAGAATTTTCTACACCAAAGGCCGAGTTCGCAACCGAAAATGGGGGTTGTACCGCCCAAAACGAATACGGACTTTATGACTGCCGAAAAACGGAGAAACAGCGGTCACTCCTTGAACGCATCCTCGAAATCGGAATCATAAGACTGCTTTGCCTTGGGGCGCTCAAATATATCGTATATTATTCCCGAAGATAAACTTTGCAGTCCGGCGTTTGGATGAGGCGCGGATAATATTTCCGAATCGCGCCGGGCTTTTTCCACATACCGTCATACGGAGTGACCAAAACCGCCTTGACCTTCAGATCTTCGGCCAAATAACCGACATCCGGGTCTGCCGGATCTCCGTCGAATATCCGGCAGACCCGATCATACCGCTGCTGAAGTTTCTCCTGCGGATAATATTCGGAGTAGCACTTGGCGAAAATCATATCGGCGACCGCCGTTGCACGTCTGGAATACAGGGAAAAGAAGATGTTGGTCGAATAATCCTTCATTTCATGCAGCATCCCGAGTTCGTAAAAACTTCTGGGGTTGCACTGCACCAGATCATTTTTCTTCGTATGCCGGTGGACGATCTCCCAGCCTTTGACGGACCGCGCAAACTGCCCTCGCAGTTCCGGGTAGGTTTTCCGGAGTCCGATACTCGTCATGTCCGGGTAAAGCGAGCATTCGAAAACGACCAGCAGAAAGATCATGGCGTATCCGAAAATCTGCCGTCCCCTTCTTCCGGCGCGGAACCAGTCGATGAATTTCACCAGAAGAAATGCGGAAAACAGACTGAGCACGTAGACCGCCGCGGTAAAGGTGCGCCAGCCGAAATCGTTGGAGTAGAAACTGCTGTGAACAAAGGTGATGCTCAAAAGCGAAACCGGAACGAAAAACCGCAGAAAAATCATCATGCCGTTTTTCGGCAGAAGCCGCGGTACCAGACAGGCGATCATCCCCAGAAGAAAATACAGGCCGATATTGTTGGGAAGGTGGAAGCAGTACAGGGAAAAAATATAACGCATCCAGCGGAACGGACCGGTCCACCCCCCGAAGACGGGCATCATGCCGAATGCAAGAGGAAAAGTTTCCGATTCGACCGAAATCAGGTAACGGAAATAGGAAAACGAAAACAGCATGAATACGGCGATCGTGAGCAGATGCGGCAGGACGTCCCGATCGACTCTCCTGCGGAAACTGCTCCAGGCGACATAG
>JAGCNV010000060.1 GCA_017645765.1 bacterium
TGCATTTCCCGAAGAAATAACCGAAGGCGTATTTACGGGACGGCCCTTTTTTCCCGATGCCGCCGGAATAAGCCGTCCGGGACTGAAGGGAATCGGGGACGGTAAGCGTTCCGAGATTCAGGTGAAATGATTGCTTGCTCATGGGAGAGGTCCTTGTTATTTCAAATTTGTTTCATTGTCATGGAAAGCGCCGACGGCAAACTCCGTTCTTGCGTTCTCTGCACCCATTGCCTGTTCCATGACCGTTTACTTCGCGCCCTTTTTCCCCCGGATATAGTTCAGCCCGGAATAGTCTTGACGTTTCTCTGGCGCGAGCAGAGAGAAATTATTGGTCAGAGAAAAACAGTCCAGGCGTGTTGAGTGTTCAACGTCATACTTCATGACTTGATTCAGAATCTGTTCGCATTTTCCGCAATGCACGCAGTTTTCCGCACATTTCCCCGCGATTCCGCTCGTGACCCAGTCCGCCGGGAACGATTTGTTGTCGACCCGGTAAGGCCGGAAAGCGAACACATGAATCGGGTCCATCAGTCGCAGAAGATTCCCGTCGTAGGATCCGTTTACATATGCTTCCACGATATCCAGCGGATATCTCGCTTCTCTGGTTGAGAGTTTGATCGTTTCAAGCTCCGGTTCGAAAACAGGAATATCCTCCGGACGGATCCACGTGCAACGCAGAAAATCGCAATAATGCTTTTTCAAAAAAAGCCGGTTGCAGAGCAATTCGAGATTCTGTTCCACCATTTCGCCGGATATTTTGTTGAAATTGTGCGAAAGCAGTGTTTCATGGAAAACCTGCCACGGGCAGTTTCTGACGCAGCCGCTGTTCGCCAGCATGCACAGTTTTTTTCCGTGATCCCTGCACCACGCGGCCATCGTGCGGAACGTCGGCAGATCGCGCTGGACATCGCGGCAGATGTAAAAGGAATCGTACAGAGGCGCGAGGTATTCCAGCGCAAGCGTGTTGCGCAGGCGCATGTTGACGGACGCCCGGATCTCGATATCGGGGAAGTTCATCCTGAATATCTTCGCGATGAAGGGCGATGTGGTGGTGATGATCTCGGGATACAGTCCAAGCTCGTCCAAATGCCTGATGATCCCGATGATCTGAAGTCGCTGCTCTTCCGTGAAGGATCTGTCCCCGTAACAGGTCGCGTTTGCCAGGATATCCAGCTTCATTCCGTGTTCGCGGCAGTATTTCAGGTCGGCGACAATGCGCTCCTCATCATTCGGTTTGTTGTAGACTTTGGCACGGGCGTTCGAGAGGCCGGGCCACGGGAAATAGACTTCGCGGAGTCTGGGTGCGAACTGCTTCGCCAGTTCGGCGAAGGATTTCGGATCATCCGGCTCGGCCGTCAGGAAATGTCCGACGGCGAATTTTGTTCTGGCAATCTGTTCCGAGCTCATTTTTTATAAAAAATCCGTACAAAACAGGGAGTGTGACAAATGTATTGTTTCATATTCTTTTCATAATGTAACTCCGGCGCGGGATTTGTCAAGCAGGTTTCCCCGAAAAAAAACATGAAAAAAGGTTATTCTTTGAAAGAGCGTTCCATTTTTTTGATGCTGCTGCCCAAAGTCGGGGAAATGCAGTTTTCGACAGATTCGCCGCCAGTACCGAGCCCGGATCCAACGAAAAAACCGGAATTCTCTTTCTGTTTCAAGGACGTTTCGTCAGTATCATCTTTTTTTCACGGAAAACCGTTTTTTTTCAAGAAAACAGGTATTTTCAGCTTGCATTCACTTTTTTTCACGCTATATTTAAATAAAACGTATGATCTTATTCCTGAAAGGACTTCACGAAATGAAATATACGCTTCTTGCTGTGTTTGCCGCCCTCGTCTTGACCCTCACATCCGGCTGCTCCTTCTTTGCCCGCGGCGAACAGATCATCGCCCTCACGGTCACGCCGAGCGATGCCGCCGTCATCGCGAACGGTGCGGAATACCACAGGCTTTCCCCCA
>JAGCNV010000007.1 GCA_017645765.1 bacterium
TCGCGGTTTTTTGGTTTGGGTCATTTATTTATGGAGATTTGTTATGAAAAGAACATATCAGCCGAGCAAAATTTCGAGAAAAAGAACTCACGGCTTCAGAAAAAGAATGAGAACTGCTGACGGCAGAAACGTCATCAAAGCACGCAGAAAAAAAGGCAGAAAGCTTCTTTCAGTTGCTATATTTGAAAAGTAGTCGGCGAAAATCTTTTGGTTTTTTCTTTTTCCAAACAGGATAAAATCAGAAAAGGTCATGATTATTTCCGGTTGAAAACATCCGGAAATGTTTTCAAGACTAAATTGCTTGTCTTCAACTTCATGGAATCGGACAGAATGAGACTCGGTCTTATCGTCACGAAAAAAGTCGGAGATTCCGTCACGAGAAACAGAACGAAAAGGTGGATACGCGAGGTTTTCAGGCTCAACCGCGCCGCGTTCAGAAAACCGCTCGATTTGGTGATAATCCCGAGAAAAAGCGAGTTCACTTTCGAGGATATCAAGCGCGATTTCCTCTATTTTGCGGAGAAATTCAATGGCAAAGTTTCTGATATTTCTCGTCAGTCTTTATAAAAAATTCCTTTCGCCCTATTTCGGCGGGCAGTGCCGTTTCTACCCGACCTGCTCGACCTACATGATCCAGGCGATCGAAAAATACGGCGCTTTCAAAGGCACCGCAATGGGAATATGGCGTATTCTGCGCTGTAATCCGTTCAACAAAAACTGTGGTTACGACCCTGTAAAATAGGAGTTTGACATGAACAAAAACTTCATAATCGCAATGATTCTTTCCGTAGCGGTAATGTTCATCTGGAGCGAGTTTTTTGCCCCGAAACCTGACCCTGAGGCGGTGAAAAAACAGCAGCAGGAGCAGGCTGAACAGGCTGAAAAATCGGCTGACGGCGCACCTAAAAACATAATCGTCACTGAAAAACCGGCTGCAAATGCAAATGTCGCGACGGTGCAGCTCACGGCCGACAAAACCAACCCCGAAAAAACCGGAAGCATTGCGAACGAAGCGCTTGAGCTCACTTTCTCGACTTTGGGCGGAAAAGTGACGAGATCGCTTATCACCGAGGAGAGATACAAATCAAAGGAAGTCGATCTTTCGATTGGTCTTGCACAGGGCGCGTACTTTCCGGCAATGAGCTCCGTTTTCGGCGCGGAACCAGCTTACGAACTCGCTGCAAAAAGCGCGGATTCAGTTGTTTTTGTATACGAAAACCAGGGCGTTACCGAGCAGAAAACGATCACTTTGAAGGATAATTTCAACATAACGGTCGCAAAAACGATAGTCAACAACGGCGAAAACGCGGTAGAATGGACTCCTGCGGTTTCTTTCGATTCGCAGTTCGAAAACTCCGACATTCTTTCGTCCTACAACAAAAAATTCAAGATCGTTGCCCAGAATTCCGACGGAAAGTTCGACGAACTCGAAGACAGCGGCGACATCAAGGACTTTTTCGAAGCAGGAGATTCGGTAAACTGGATAGGAGTGAACTACGGATACTTCATTTTCGCGGTGATCTCGCCTGAAAACAGGCTTCACGCTGCGGCTGAGATCGATTCCAAGAAAAACCTTTCGCGCTTCACCGCAACGGCAGAAAAAATCATCGTCAATCCGGGTGAAAGCGTAACAAAAGAGTTTTCGCTTTACTACGGCACGAAAGAGCGCGAACTGCTGAAACAGAAAGAACTCGGCCTTGAAAAAACGATAACTTTCGGCTGGACTTCGTTCCTCGCAGAACCGCTTCTTCTCGCACTCAACTTTTTCTACGGCTTCCTCGGGAACTACGGTCTTGCGATAATCCTCCTCACGATCGTCGTAAAACTCCTGCTCTGGCCGCTTTCCAACGCAAGCTACAAGTCGATGAACAAAATGAAGGCGCTTCAGCCCAAACTGAAAGAACTTCAGGAAAAATACAAGGACGACAAGGAGACGCTGAACAAAGAGACGATGCTCCTCTACCAGAAAGAAAACATCAATCCGCTCGGCGGCTGCCTTCCGATGTTCATCCAGATGCCGGTTTACATCGCGCTTTACTACATGATCCAGAACGCGGTCGAGCTTTTCAATGCGCCTTTCCTGCCATTCTGGCTCACCGACCTTTCCGAAAAAGACCCGTACTACATAATCCCGATCTCACTCGGCGTCATGATGCTTCTGCAGACAAAGTTCACACCGCAGACAGCCGACAACAAGCAGGCAAAAATCATGATGTACACCATGCCGATAGTTTTTACCTGGATTTCGCTCATGCTTCCGAGCGGAATGACCCTTTACTGGTTCGTCAACACCCTTCTTGGCATCGCGCAGCAGTTCTACGTCAACAAGAAATACAAGAACGCGTAATTTTTGCATTTTCCCCGTTTTTCCTTAAAATATTTTGCTTTGATTAACCACTTTGGAGGCAAATCATGAAAAAGGTCTGTGTATTTTTTGCGATTTTTTCGCTTTTCGTTTTCGTCAGCTGCGGTGACTCGAAAAACAAGAACAAAAACGAAGAACCGGACACCGGCGAAACCGTAACAGATAATGACGCAACGGAAACGGAAGCAGAATCTGACACCTCTGATGCTGACACCACCCAGGAACCGGCAGACGATTCCGACACCGATTCAGAAAAAACATCTGAATGCACAGGAATATCCTTTGACTGGAACGAACTGAAAAAATATTATTCCTACTATTTTGTTATCGGCGAAGATCCGAGTCTCAGACTGGAATTTCATCAAAACGCGCAGGGAACCGTATCAGCCGGCGAATATGATCTTGGCAAAGGTTTCAACAAAAATTACAAAACCTGTTCGGAATGTCTTCTGGTATACGATAATATTATTGAAGTCCCTACAAAAAAACTGGATTATGAAAAAACTTTTTTCCAGGACAGCGGGACTTTGAAGATCGATTCCGTTGACGAATCCGGCAATATCAGGGGTTCTATTGAAGCCAAACTTATCCAGGTAACAATTGACTATGACAACAAATACACTTCGACTCCGGTCGAGGGCGGCGAGTGCCTTGAGATCGAAACAGCATATTTCAACACCGGATCATGCGCCCCCGACTGTGACGGGAAGATCTGCGGAGACGACGGATGCGGCGGAGAATGCGGCAAAGGCTGCGGGGAGCTTGCATGCAATGCGGAACAGAATGCTTGCGTCCCGTATGAATGCGAACCGCTTGAGTTCGAAGATGAGGTCAGAATTATGCAGCAGTCAGCGTTTTATTACTATGTCACTTACGCTGCCGGAAATGCGGCTGGAAACACATCTCTCCGTGATCAGCTTATAATCGGTTTCAACGAATTGACAGAGCTTCAGACCGGAACAGTCACTCTCTCGCTTGGTATAACTGGTTGCGCATACTGCATGAGTTTCGCGGAAGACATGGATTCCAACGGTCATCAGAACAAAACCTATTCTCAGGAGAGCGGTGAACTTGTTTTCGAGGAGGTAAACGAGGGAACAATGGAATCGCGCGGACACGGACATTTCAGACTTGTGGAATACAACGACAATAAGGTTCCGCAACCAGGCGGGAAATGCTACGAAGTCTCCAATTTCAAATGGAACACTATGAATCACGACAACTAATACATTCTAAGCCTCTCCAGTGTGGCGAGGGAAAAGCGACCGTCATTCTGAGCTTTAGCGAAGAATCTCAGAGATCTTTCACATTTGTTCAAGATGACAAGCGGGCGTGTGCTGTCGGAGCGCGGGCGGCTCGCCCGCAGAATCTCGGTTGGTGAGCCTGTCGAACCAAAAACTTGCCTTTCCAGCGACAATCTTTAGAATTTTTCGTTTTTTGATGACTTAATTTGAAGACAAAATGATTCCGCAACGCAACGCAACGCA
>JAGCNV010000061.1 GCA_017645765.1 bacterium
CACAAGATGTCTTGACGGATATTTCTGGTTTGAGGGAAAATGCGTCTACGATCCGTGTAATTCCAAACCGTGCAGGGATATTCCTGACGCATATGATAATGATTGTTACCCTGAAAGCGAGACAAAATATCGTTGCGACTGTAAAGACGATTTGTTCTGGAACGGCGAAAAATGTGTGGATCCGTGTGAAGGAGTTTCATGCGACACACCTAATTCGACCAAAAAATGTGTCGGTGAAAGCTGGAATGAATATTCCTGCGAATGCGAAAAAAATTATTTTTGGGATTACGACAAAAGAAAATGCATAAATATGTGCGAAGACAACCCATGCGCCGGTATTCCACATGCTAACGGCTGCCTTCCTAAAAACGAGACGGAATACTACTGCTACTGCGAAAACGGATATTACTGGAACGGCGAAGAGTGCGTTCCGTATTAAGCATATGAAATGCTTGAAATCATCTCAGGATAAAAAATCTTTTCTTGCATAAAATGCCGTTTTCCTTAAAATTATTCGATTTTTTGATGCGGAGGGTAATATGAAAAAGTTTTTTGTCTTTTTAATGTGTTTAAGTCTGGTTGTTCTGGTTTCCTGCGGCGGCAGCGAGAATTCCGGAGGCGAAAAAGGTGGAGAAAGCGGATGCACAACATCAAAGTCAATCGGCACCAATTCGCTGACAAAAGATCTTTCGGAATCAGAAATCAGCAGTTCCTGCATCAAGGAAATCGCCGATGCCTACTATCCGGCGTGCTCATGGCAGGCTAATGAACAGAAAGCGGCAGAGCGTATTGCCGAAATAAAAAAACTTAGAACTTATTTCGCAAAAATCAGCGGAACTCAGTGCACATATCTTGATACGAACGAATCAGGAAATTGCCCTGATTTTGTTCCGCTTGATCTGCATTTGAAAGAAATAAAGGGATGCGAAGTTTACAGCATCGATCCACAGTCTGAGTGCATCGCGCCGTGTGCCGACCTCTATTTTTCAACTGACAGCCTGAGTTTTCCGACAGTCTATATCGGAGCAGACTCCGATGACAAAAATTTCATGAAAGGGGACAACGGAACGGCATCTTTTACATCCAGTTTCAATCCCGGTCCAGGCAATGAAGCAGTTTTTACCTGGACTGAGAAAGCCGAAGACGGTAGCGAAATCGAAAGGAAAGCAAGAGTTGATGTAATAGTTAATAATCCTGATGAAATTCCCGATCTTGACTGTTTCTGGACTGGTATAGATACAAGGTGCTATTAAAATTCACAACCATTTTCTTGCTTGAAGGAATAAATATATCTCCGGTTTTCGGTGATTTCTTGAAGTGCCTTTTTCGTGATTTTAAATCCTTGTTTTTTTCTTAATTTTCTTTAAAATTATTCGATTTTTTGATACGGAGGCCGCGAAATGAAAAAATATTTCCTTCTTTTTGCACTGATTTTGATTTTTTCGGTTCCGGCCTGCGGCGGAAAGAACGAAAATCAAACAACTCCGAAACAAAATGATACCGATAAAACAGCGGACACAAACGATGATAATTCCGGCAAGCAAACTTCAGGAGATCCATGTGATAACAATCCGTGCGAAGGGCTTCCTCACTCAACAGAAAATTGTGAAATTTTTTACGATTATCGCAGTATTACACCTCGTTCATATAAATGTGAATGCGAAAAAGGCTGGTTTTGGAACGGAAACGAAAAAAAATGTCTTAACCCATGCGAAAACGAACCCTGTAAAAATATTACGAATGCCATTGAATGTATAGGAGAAACATCGGTATCATTCTCTTGCAAATGCGAAGACGGATATTTCTTTCTTCAAGGTAAATGTTTGAAAAATCCTTGCAAATCCAGTCCGTGCGGTAATCCGAATTTTTTAAAGGAGTGTATTCCGCAATCCGAAACAACTTTCAGGTGTATATGTAAAAACGGGTATTTCTGGAACGGTGACGAATGTACCGAAATACCTGAATGCACTCCGACAAGTCCCGCTCCGTGCAAAGATTCTTCAAGCGGTCTTATATGGTCTTCAAAGATATCCTGCGGTTGGAAAGAAGGGCGAAGAGCATGCTTAGATTTATCCGAAGGAGGATTTGATGACTGGAAATATACCGGCATTAGTAAAGTGAGAACTTTAATCAAAGACTGCTCTGCCACACAGACAGGCGGGGAATGTGAAGTGTCCGAGTACTGTAAAACAGACACTTGCAGCAATGAATATTGTATCGGATGCGAAGAAAGCAACAGCGGCTACAGCAAATTGGGTGATACGGGGCTTCTTTTATCAGATGATGAGAATAATGATTTATGTTTCTGGGCTGTAAATTTTAATAGTGCAGCCATAGAAATAGCATGCGGCAAACAATATGACAGAAAAAATATCCGCTGTGCACGATGTATAGAACCTGAATACTGGTGGGACGGCGAAAAATGTGTCAAAAATCCGTGTGATTCCAAATCATGCGCTGATATTCCGCACGCAGATCCGTGGTTTAGTTGTGAACCTAAGCAAGAAAATATCTATTTCTGCTTGTGTGAAGACGGCTATAAATGGAACGGAAAAAACGAAGAGTGTGTTCCGGATTAAGCATCTTAACCTGCTTTTTCGTGATTCCGGCGAGTTTAATACTCACTGCTAAGGAGAAAATCTGAAATGTGCATTGTGCGGATTCCTTCGCTGTTTCCGTCGGCGAAATCGTCCATTCTGACTACATATTTCGGATAGTTGTCTTTGATTTTATG
>JAGCNV010000062.1 GCA_017645765.1 bacterium
AATGCTCAATAATTTCGACATTTCGAATGCAATGACGATCAAACTTGACCCGGTTCTTCCCGAATATCCGAAATTCGTGGAAGGTATCAGACGCGCTCCGAAAAGAGAGCTCACTCTCACGAAAAACGAGATCGAACTTTCACTCAGAAACGCTCTCCGCTATGTTCCGGAAGAACTTCACGAGGCACTTGCTCCCGAATTTCTCGAAGAACTTCTCACCCGCGGCAGAATCTACGGCTACCGCTTCCGTCCTGAAGGCAAGATCTGGGGCAAACCGATCGATTCATACAAAGGAAACTGCATCGAAGGCAAGGCTTTCCAGGTAATGATCGACAACAACCTCGACTTCGCGACTGCGCTTTACCCTTATGAACTTGTAACTTACGGCGAAACCGGCCAGGTCTGCCAGAACTGGATGCAGTACCGCCTCATCAAAAAATATCTTGAAGTCATGACCGACGAACAGACGCTCGTTCTCCACAGCGGACATCCGCTCGGCCTTTTCAAATCGCACAAAAGAGCACCGCGCGTCATAACGACGAACGGACTCATGGTCGGACTTTTCGACGATATGCAGAACTTCAACCGTGCAGCGGCTCTCGGTGTTGCGAACTACGGCCAGATGACTGCCGGCGGCTGGATGTATATCGGACCGCAGGGAATCGTTCACGGCACATACAACACCATCCTCATCGCAGGAAGAATGAAACTCGGCGTTCCGTGGGACGGCGACCTTCGCGGCAAACTCTTCGTCTCCAGCGGTCTCGGCGGCATGAGCGGCGCACAGCCGAAAGCAGTTGAAATTGCAAAAGGTGTCGGTATTTTCGCAGAAGTCGACGCTTCAAGGATCGAGACGAGACACTCTCAGGGCTGGGTCTCGCTCGTTACCGACAGCGCTGAAGAGGCTTTCAAGAAAGCGTTTGAATACATCGAAAAGAAAGAACCGATCAGTATCGCATACCACGGCAACATAGTCGATCTGCTTGAATACGCCGATTCCAAAAACATCCACATTGACCTTCTCAGCGACCAGACAAGCTGCCACGCAGTCTACGAAGGCGGCTACTGCCCGGCTGGGATCACGTTCGAAGAAAGAACGGCGCTTCTTGCAAGCGACAAACCGAAATTCCGTCAGCTTGTCGACGCAACGCTTCGCAGACATTTCGAAGTCATCAAAAAGCTCGTTGCGAAAGGAACATACTTCTTCGATTACGGCAACTCCTTCATGAGAGCAATATTTGACGCAGGCGTCAAAGAGATCTCCAAGAACGGAAAAGACACTTTCGAAGGCTTCATCTGGCCGAGCTATGTCGAGGATATCCTTGGCCCCGAACTTTTCGATTACGGCTACGGCCCCTTCCGCTGGGTATGCCTTAGCGGCAAAGAGAGCGACCTCGCTAAGACCGACGAAGCTGCTGCAGAAGTCATCGCACACTGCCGTCCGGTACTCCGTTATCAGGACAAGGACAACTACCACTGGGTAAAAGACGCGATGAAAAACAAACTCGTCGTCGGAACTCAGGCTAGAATCCTTTATCAGGATGCGGCAGGAAGAACGCAGATCGCAAAAAAATTCAACCAGTTAGTCCGTGAAGGTGTCGTAGGCCCCATCATGCTCGGACGTGACCACCACGACACCGGCGGCACCGACAGCCCCTACCGCGAAACATCGAACATCAAAGACGGTTCCAACATCATGGCCGACATGGCGACCAACATTTTCGCCGGAAACTGCGCAAGAGGCATGAGCCTTGTAGCACTTCACAACGGCGGCGGCGTAGGAATCGGCAAATCGATCAACGGCGGCTTCGGAATGGTCCTTGACGGCTCAGAAAGAGTTGACGCAATACTCGACATCGCATTCCCGTGGGACGTCATGGGCGGCGTTTCAAGAAGAGCGTGGGCGAGAAACGAGCACTCGATCGAAACAGTCGTCGAATACAACAAAAACAACGACCACAACGATCACCTGACTCTTCCCTATATCGTTAGTGACGAACTTATCGCGAAAGTGATGAAGGACGTGAAGTAATTGCCGGAGCTTAGGTCCGCTCGCCTCGTCATCTTGAACGAATGTGAAAGATCTCTAAGATTCTTCGTTTCACTCAGAACGACATTTTTACTTGTCATGTTGAGCAACGCGAAACACCTCGCAAAAACTTGCCTTTCGCTCGCCTTTCCTTATTATATGCAGCGTTTGATTTTTTAGAGGTTGCATTTTGTTAATAGAGAATAGGTTTTTCAAGAATCAAGAATCAGCATTTAATTATATGTAATTCAAACGTAAAAATCAAGTTTTTCAGCCAAAAAAATTCAGAATTTTTTAATAAATTTAGGAACTTTTTTGTTTTGGGAGATGTTTAATGAAAAAATCATGCCTTATTTTTGTATTGTTTCTATTATCTTTTCAACTTTTTGCAGACGATGACAAGCTGAAACTTGCAGTCATGGATCTCGAAGATTTAAGCGGAAAACTTTCCGAAGAGACTCTTTCAGGAGCAAGCGAATACTTCAGGGTCATTTTCGCACAGACAAACCGTTACATCATCATCTCTAAAGACAGACAGAAAGAACAAATCAGCGGCCTCAGAAAAAAATACAACACCGATCCGACCTACAAATCCTGCACTGATAAAAACTGCCAGATTCAGCTCGGTCAGGCACTTTCAGCAGACCTCATCGTTAAAACTTCGGTATCTTTCTTCGCGGGTTCCTACACTTTGGCTTCGGAACTTATTGACATTGAAAAGGAAGCGACAATCATTGCAGCGACTGAAGATTACGACGGCTCACCTCAGGCTCTCAAAACAGCTATAAAAAACATTGTTGACAAAATCGTGGAAGCCGAGAAGAAGGAAAACGAACTTACAGAAGAAGAAATCTCGGGAAAAACAGCTAAAAAGAATAAGAAAAATAGTTCTGTAAATTCAAAAGATCAGATCGCCTGCGAATATGCACGGAAAAAAGACTCTTCTTCAACATGGAAAACATACCTTTCAAAATATCCCGACGGCGAATGTGCAGCAGAAGCAAAAGAAACTCTGGACAACAAAGCATGTGCACTTGCAAAAAGGAAATCAACTGTCGAAAGCTGGCAGCAATACCTTAAAGAGTTTCCCGACGGAAGATGCGAATTCGAGGCCAGTGAAAAAATCAACACATTGGAAAACAAAAGTGTAGCTGAGGAAAGTGAAAGAGAAGAATTCCTCTCATTTAACTCGACTGCGGACAAAAAACTCGAAGGGATTTTCAGCGGCAGGTGGAATTTAGGACTCGGAGTTGCATTTAACACACCGAATAAAATAGGCTTTGGAACAGGATTTGACTTCAACTTCAAAGTTTTCGAAAAACCTTACGGCGGAGGAGCCGAAAATCTGTTTGTCGGATTCGGATTTGATTTCAAATATTGGGTCAAAACTGCTAAAGAAGGATACGATCATGATAAATGCGAAGACAGGTGGTGCTCATCTTCTGATGCAACTAACCATCTTATAAATATTCCTATTCAAGCAAATATTGGGTATGAATTCAAAATCAACAACCCGACTTTAAGATATGTCGGACTCTGGAGTTCTTTAGGAATGGGCATAGATATGGATGCCTATCCTGGAGGTGGAGATAATGGCGCAGGCACATATATTCAACTTAGTTTTACATGGGACATTACCTTGGACATGATTTTCAAGAACGGAATGCTGCTGAATATCGGTGTCGGTGGAAACAAAAGCAAAGAAGATACTATAAATAAGGAAGATGTTTCTGGTTATTGGGCTCTTGACCACACTTATCTGACTTTCGGAACAGGCGTGATATTCTAAAAAAAGTTCGTTGTGCCCATAACGCTGATTAGCGCAGATTCTACAGCACAACTCAAAATATTTTCAAAAAAAGCCGTTGCGGGCGAGCAGACCTAAGCTCCCAGAGGGTTTAACAAAATAAGGGGTTGAGGGTTTCAATTTTCTTTCTTCTCCGTCAGCAGTCGCCGTTCGACGGCATTTTTAAGTATCAAAATGGAACAAAACAAATCCCAGTATTTAAGAAAAGTTTAAATTTAATTAAAAAAATTGTGATTTTTCTCTTGACATTTTTATTTTCATTCATATAATTCGCAAATGTAAGGTCTCCATTAACCTGCGGATTACCGCGAAGAGATGAAGATTAACGAGGGCTGCTTTCGGGCAGCCTATTTTTTTGAGGAAAATTTTGTTCTCTCTGAAAAAGAATCTGAAATTCATTTCAATAGATCAGAAATATTTGAAATATCTTCACGATTTCTGCAAGGAAGTCTACTACCTGCCCGTCGGCTATGAGACAAAACCTTATCTGGGAATTCTTGTGGAGGATAACGGAACGGAATATGTGATTCCGCTTTCATCTGCCAAAGAAAAGCACAAGTTTTGGAAAAATGTCGATAGCGACCGCTTTCTCATTTTTGAAAACTGTGAAAAATCTGAAAAAACATTCAACGGCATCTACACGAAAAATCCTGACGGCTCGCTGAAACACATCATTTCAGTCATAGACTTGAAGAAAATGATTCCGATAAAACCGGGGCTCTACTCCGAAATAAACTTGAATTCTTCTCCGGATGATTCGGAAGACATGAAAAAATACAAAGTTCTCTTGAACATCGAATATAGTTTCTGCATCAAAATCATTGATTCGGTGATTCAGAAAGCCTCAGTTTTATACGACAAACAGATATCTACAGGGAATGTCGCGAAATTCTGCTGTGATTTCAAACTTCTTGAAGAAAAAAGCAGAGAATATTCTGTAAAATAAATGATGTCCGATGCACGTTCTGAGTAAAACCTTTTTGCCCTCTCCGTTACTGCGTGACACCTCTCCCTGAGTGAGAGGCAAGAGCAAGCACACAGCTTTACAAAACAAAGGGTTGATTTTTGCGGGCGAGCAGACTGCGCTCCGACAAATCTTGCCTTTTAAACCGTTTTTCCTAAGATTTCCGCGTTTTTTGATTAAAAAGGAGTACAAAATGAAAAAAATCTCTGTTTTTATTGCTTTATTTTCACTTGTTTTCCTGATGACAAGCTGCGGCAGCGGAAATGAAGACAGCGGAACGACCGATCCCGAAAAAAACGGCACGCCCGAATGCAGCCCCTCATCAGAAACTCCGTGCATTGATTCGGAAAGCGGTCTTATATGGTCGGCTAAATCGATAGAGAGAATGAGTTGGGAAGATGCTCTCAACTACTGCAAAGACTATTCGGAAAAGGATCTAAGCGGCTGGCGTCTGCCTGACATAAATGAATGGAGAACGCTTATTCAGAACTGCTCGGGCTCTGTTACAGGCGGTTCCTGCGCAGTCAAAGATTCCGAATGCCTCTCCTTTGACAGCTGCTGGAGCGAAGAAGAGTGCCGGTGCTCCCGCTACGAAGACGGAAGATACAGCATCCTAGGCGATATTGACTGCTTCTGGTCTTCTTCCGCTGATGCAGGATATACCGAATTCGATGCTGCGTGGACTGTCGTTTTCGATAGCGGCGATCTCTATATTGACGACAAGCAGTTCACTTACTTTGTCCGCTGCGTCAGAAACGCTGATTAGAATTATTCTCCGGCTTCCGATTTTACCCAGTTATAGATTTTCTGAGTGATATAAAAACCGTCAGCAATGCGGGCGAGCCGCCAGCACTCCGGCAAAACTTAAAACGCCGATTGGAAATTTACCAGTTCAGATAATTCGGGAGTGCCGCTTCATTTACGACATACCCGTTATCCCATTTCGGAGTAAGTTCGCATGCATCGCTTGAATAGCCGCCAACCCACTTGATTTCAACGACTTCCCATGAATCGTTTTCGTCCTTGAAATCTGAAAGCTGCGGATCGACTCCGTAAGTCGCCTTCAAAGTGCCGCCGCAGTAAATATTGACGACAGGATGCGTTTCAAAAGTTGTATTAAAGTGAAAACGGTGGACCAGAACTCTGAAAGTGTCCCCGTCTTTCGGATTGTCGAGATTTATATTTTCCGGTTTCCCTTCCGTGACGACATTATCCATATCGAGACGAGGATTTCTCATCATCCCTTTATTTCCGTCTTTATCATAATTCTCTGTTTCCTCGTAACCCCAGTCGGGACCTTCTGAAAGATCATATTTGCAGTTCATGTAGTAACAAGCCAGATTGTCAGTAGTGTTATAGATATTTCCCCAGGCCGTCGTTACACCGTTCTTACCAAGGTGGAGGTCGATATCCGTTCCTGCCGGACCTGTCGTATCCCAGCAGAGTTCGACTCTGAGACCGTCGGATTCGACTTTCAACTTCCATTCACACTCATAGGTTTCGCCGTTTTCGCGTGTAACTTTAAGGTGAAGAGTGTAATTTCCGGAAAGTTTGAAGTTGACTTTGAACTGAGAAAAACCAACACCGCCGACAACATCTGTTTCTTCACCGTCTCCTTCAAGTTCTGCCGAAGTTTTTGCAGCTTTCGTCGTAAAACTCGTTTTGCCGAGCACTGTGTCGCACGGGCCTTTGCTTACGGTCCATTCCCAAGTTACCTTGCCGGTATCGTTGAATTCGTAAAGTTTCGTGCCGTCGATTATTTTGTCTACAAAAGGACGAGCATTTCCGATTTTATAGCCGCAGTTGATTTTCGGAGAGCAGCTGAGACCTTCGTCAATACAGCCGTTGCAGTTGTTGTCGGCATTGTCGCAAAGATCTTCCTGCGGCAGAATTTCGCCTTTGCATTCGCCCCAGATTCCGTATACCGTCCCTTTCAAGATAACTTTGCAAGTCTGAACACCGTCAGCGCATATTCCGATATTCCGCTGAGCAGGTTTTCCGCTGAAACAAGCCTGTGTTTCACCTGCCGTGCAAGTACAGCCTTCATCGACTGTTCCGTCGCAGTCATTGTCGAAACCGTCGCAATAGTCAGGATACTCGCTCACCATGTCGGCAAGACAGCCGGTTTCAGATATAAAGCTTTCACATTTTTCTTCAGGCTTGATCTCAATTCCGTCGGAATCATCGTCGGATTGAGAGTCCGGATCCTGATTTTCTTCGCCGGAATCGTCTGTTTCGGTATCTTTGTCGCTTTCGGCAGGTGACGAATCTGGTTTTTCTTCACTATCGTCATCAGAATTTGAAGCGGTGTCTGTATCGGAATCGATAGCAGTGTCTTTATCTGAATCAGGAATTTCTGTACTGTCGTCATGTTCGGAAGATGAACCGGCGACACATTCTCCGTCGGAACATACATCTCCGATATTGGGACAGTCAAGATTGCTTTCACATGCTTTGCCGGATTCCGAACTGCCGCATGAAACCAGAAACAGAGCGGTAAAAAACATTGAAAATAAAACAAATGACTTTTTCATAAGTTTCTCCAGTAAAAAACAAAAACCGGATATTAAACTCTATTTTTCTAAAAAAGAAAAGTTCGAGCCTGTTCTTGAAATTTTTCTTCCAGACCAGCTACCGCGAAATGAAAACAAAATTTGACTTTTCACATAAACACTACAATTCTTCAGCGGATTTTTTGAAAACGGAGACCATCATGCGCGAACTCAAAAATCTTCTAGAATCTCTCTACAAAAAGCTCAATAAAAGAGGTCTTGTAGATCCTGACCCGCTGAAATTCCTGTATGATTATCCTGAGACCAAAGACCGTGAAATCATTGCGCTTTTAGCTTCTTCGATCGCTTACGGCAGAGTCACTCAGATTCTTAAATCGATTGACAAAATACTGTTGCCGATTAAGGGAAAACCGTTCGATTTCGTAACTTCGAACAGCGAGAAGGATTTTCTCAAAATATACAAAGGTTTTGTCCACCGCTTCACGACTGACGATGACCTTGCGAAACTTTTCCGCGGAATGAAGCACGTTCTCAAAGAATACGGAAATTTCGAGAATCTCTATCTCTGCGGAGTTGAAAAATTCGTTGACGAGATGAATCTTTCGCAAAAATCGTATCTCATCCCCTCTCCTGCCGACGGTTCGGCGTGCAAGAGGCTCAATCTCTTTTTCCGCTGGATGGTGAGAAACGATGAGGTCGATCCCGGCGGCTGGACAAAGGCAAACGCTGCCAACCTGGTAGTTCCGCTCGATACCCACGCCTTCAAAGCGGCGAAAATCCTCAGTTTTACCGAAAAAAAGGCTCCGAACTACAAAGCCGCTCTCGAAATCACCTCGCATTACGCCGAGATCGCACCTGAAGATCCTGTCAAATACGATTTCGCGCTCACCCGCTTCGGGATCAGAGACGACATGACTTTTGACGACTTCAGGCGTGAAGTACAGCAAGTAAAAGAGGAAAAATGATCGAACTTAAAGAATTAAATCTTGCTGGAGAAACGTCGAAAGCCCTGAAAATAGCTGAAAAATCGGTTCGAGCTGTACTTGAACTCACAGAATCGGGTTGCACTATCCCTTTCATCGCGAGATACAGAAAAGAGATGACGGGTAACCTTGACGAGGTTCAGATATCGGAAATCATTGATTTTTCAGAGAAATTAGCAAATCTCGATAAAAGGAAACGGGCAATTCTCAAATCGCTTGAAGAGACGGGGAATTATTCCGACGAACTGGGCATTGCGGTCGCCGGTGCAACCGACATGACCGTTCTCGAAGACATTTACGCGCCCTACAAGCTGGGACGCAAAACCAAGGCCGACAAAGCAATTGAGGCAGGGTTGCAGCCGCTTGCGGAATACATCATGCTGAACAATCCGCCGACCACTAAAATCCTTGAAAAAGCTAAAGATTTTATTTGTGAAGCATTTAACGACAGCACTTCTGCCGTAAACGGCGCAAAGGAAATAATTGCACAGAAAATCGCCGATACTCCGAAAGTGCGAGATTTTGTCAGGAAAAGCGTCGAAAACGGATTTATTGTCTCTAAAGTAAAGCGCGGCAAAAAGGAAAGCGGCATTCTTTACAGCGACTACTTCGATTTCAGGGAAAGTGCGCAGAGAATCACGCCTCACCGCGTCATGGCGCTCAACCGCGGAGAAAAAGAGGGATTTCTTACGATTTCTGCTGAAGCCGCTAAAACCGAAAAAGAGCTCACAAACGGAATTGAATCGATATTTTTCGCAAGACATTCCGAATTTTTCGGCGAATGTTCGGATCTTGCCCTCACCGACAGGATCTTCGGCAGCATAGAAACTGAAAATTTTAGTAAAATCAAAGAGTTTGCAATAGATGCCTCACTGGATGTCTTCCACAAAAATTTAGAGCAGATCCTCCTCATGCCGCCGTTTGGCGAAAAACCGGTGATCGGCGTCGACCCCGGTATCAGAACAGGCTGTAAGGCAGCTCTTCTTGACGAGCACGGAAACTTTGTTGCTTCGACTCTCCTCAATCTTCACCTCGACAAAAACGAGGCAAAAAAGCTCGAAAAATGGATAACCGGATACAAAGTTGCGGGGATCGCCGTCGGAAGCGGAACTTTCGGCCGCGAAGCTCATGAAATCCTGAAAAGTTTCTTCGGAAAGCAGGTCGTTGTCGCCTCTGTCAGCGAGGACGGAGCTTCGGTTTACAGCGCGAGTGCCGTTGCCAGGGAAGAGTTTCCCGATCTTGACATCACGGTCCGCGGCGCAATTTCGATAGGACGCAGGTTTCAGGATCCACTATCCGAACTTGTCAAAATTCCGCCCGAAAGCCTCGGTGTCGGGCAGTATCAGCACGATATACCTGTCAAAAAACTTGCAGAAAGGCTCAAAAGAACGGTCGAATGGGCTGTAAACCGCGTTGGAGCGAACCTCAACACCGCAAGCCCTTACCTTCTCGCCTACATTTCAGGGCTCGACAGCAAAAAATCGGCTGAGATCACAGCTTTCAGACGCAGCGGAAGACGCTTCAAAAACATCGAAGAACTTAAGAATATCAAAGGGATAGGTGCAAAATCTTTTGAGCAGTGCGCCGGATTCCTGCGTATTTTCGGAGGAGACGAGATCCTCGATTCAACAGGAGTCCACCCCGAAAATTACGAATTAGTGAAAAACGCCGCGAAAAAAGCGGGAATTCCGCTTGAAACTCTCGTTAAAACCCCCGAAATCATCGACAAAAACACAATCTTTCAGGAACTTCTGCCGCCCTCAGTCATCGAAGAATTGAAAAAACGCGGGCTCGACCCCCGTGAAAAATTCGAGCAGGCTGAATTTTCCGATGAAGTGCGCACGATAAACGACCTGAAAGAAGGAATGATCTTAAACGGGATCGTAGACAACATCGTCGCTTTCGGCGCCTTTGTAGAAATCGGGATCAAGGAAAAGGGGCTTCTTCACATCTCAGAAATATCTGACAAATTCATCAAAAGTCCCGCTGAATGCCTGAAATTAGGGCAGAAAATCAAAGTTATGGTCAAAAATATCGACCTTGACAGAAAACGGATCTCGCTTTCGATGAAAGGTTTAAAGTGATTATCTGATTTCTGCTGATTTCGTCTTGAATATTGCTCTACGCTTTGTTGAACTTGTCCTTCGGCTGCCTGCAGCGCGGGCATTTCCAGTCATCTGGAAGATCCTCGAATGCGACATTGTTGTTTTCAGCAGGATCATAGATATATCCGCAGATTCCGCAGACATATTTTCCGGTCGCCGTCTTGTAGGTGATTTCTCCGACAGGAATGCTTTCCGGCGGATTGGCGAGGTCTATAACTTTAAGATTTTCCAGATTTTCATATCCGAGCGGCGTATGCGTCGAGAGATAAACTGTTGGATTTTTCCGGATAAATTCACGTACACGGTCAAGAGTTTCCCTTGCAGCGGCTTTGTCTTCGAAAACGATCGAGAGTTTATCGGCATACAGAGCCTCATCCGTATAGGTTATGTCGCCGTGGAACATATAGAAAAGGCCGCCGTCCTCAGCGATGACGATGCTGTTGCCCTTTGTATGCCCCTTGGCTTCGATCAGGCGGACACCGTCTGCAATGATCTGCGAAGCCGGAAAATTGTGATATGCACCGTCGGAATATGTTGCACGGACGATATTTTCGCCTTTAAGTTCCAGCGCATCGGCATCTTCCGGTGAAATGTAGATCTTTGCATTCGGAAAAGCGCGGAGTTCACCGGTGTGGTCGGCATGCTTGTGGGTAACAAGGATTTTTGTCACCTGTTCCGGCTTGTAGCCTGCCTCAGCCAGTGCCGATACATAATCTTTGATCCTTGTTCCGAGGTGGATCATCGTCTTTTCATCAGGAATCGCATCCGGTGCTTCTTTCGGCATACCAGTATCAATCAGTATGACCTCCTTTCCGGTATCAATGAGGTAATTCTGGAGCGAGGAGCGGTAACGCACGGAAGCATCGAACTTCTCCATTCCTTCTTCGCCTCCGAACGCGAAAGGCTGCGTCATAAATCCGTTCTCATAAAGTTTCACTGCCTTGATTTTCATAGTCTGTCTCCTGTAAAAGTTAAAAATGAGCCCTATTTTGACATCGTGTCAGGATAAATAAAAATGCCGCCGCGTCAATTTTTTGCCTTGGCAAATCCTACGGCTGTTCGCTGCTGTTTATCTAAAAATTTCTTTTTCCCTCATTTTCCTTATCATAATTCGTTCATTCGCCGAAACGGAGGCTAACATGCGGAAACATTTGAGTTTATTTATGGTATGTTTGGGCTTGCTTTTCTTGGTTTCCTGCTCCTCCTCCAACTCATCAAACGACACCGACATTCTGCCTGATGCCGATGCAGATACGCAGGATTCTGAGATTCAAGATGACGATTCAGACTCTCAAGGCACTGAAATCATTGATGATTCAGATGAAAAACCTGATTCGAATTCTGATTCTGACACTATTCCCGACATTGATTCTGACGAAGATGTTGCATGTCTCGATCTCCGCTACAATGAAAACACAATCAAAACACCTTTTCCGTTCAAAGATGCAAACGGAAAACCGACTTTCTGCCGCCCAGGCTGCGACACTCCGACAGAAAACGACCCCCAATGTGTCCGCAACATCTGGGAATGGGACAACTGGGATGAATATCAGGTTTATCTCAAGGCTCAGGAAAAAGATCCGAATCAGCAGAAAGAGCGCGAATGCTACCCATGGCCCTGCAAACTGCCGGACATGCACGCAAAAACAAAGGCTGAACTCAGCACCTTTGTCAGCAGTTGCGACAGATTGCTAAATGTGAATGAGTTTAAAGCCAATAGTGGTACTGTCTGGTCTCACGGAATGTCCGACGGAGTTGCCGGAATGGATTTTTCACACCACTCTGGCAGAATAATCGAGTACGATCCTGAAAAAGATGAATACACCACGATAGGTCACAACAAAACCAGTTTGGCATTTAATGAAAACCGCTATGTGACATTGATTCATGATTCTGATCCGCCAAACAATGTAAATTTCAAATCATTTTTAATTTCTGTTCTTCGCAAAAATGATGAATATTATTATGAATTGATTTATGATAATAAAAATCACAACTCCTTTTTGTCAAGACCTGCTCTTGTCGGCAGAAACTGGGTTTTGATTCATGTCAGGGAAGGCAAGCAAAGTTCGGTAACAGCTATAACATACGCCTCCTCCAAAGACTGGGAATGGCATGAACTCGCCGGAATCAACAACTATGCCGGAGAAGGCAATATTGTTGGAGACCATCTGACTTTTATCACAAATAACCGTGAGCTTTATTATTGTGACCTGCGCAAATATCCGAAACACATTGACGAATGTTTCAAATTGAACCGCAAGGATGAAACAGGCAATGAAGAACTTGGTCACAGTCCGAGGATTGATTTGGAAAACGAATACCGCGTAGTTTACAATATTTATGAAAAACCGACTTTCGTTGAAGTTGATTTAAAAGACTTGAAAAGTCCGAAATATACCGAATACATTATAGAAAAGAAATCTGAAAATAGTTGGAATTGGGAAATAGATATGCTGAAAGGAAATCGAATTTCATATAGTGATTTTTTCATATTATCAAATGGCACGATAGATGAGAACGGCTGTTTTTATCGTTTTGACAATAAAAAAACATACTGCCCTGTAGAGAGAACAACTTCAACACTACCTGACAGCATAATGGGTTACAATGTTTTTTGGGGAAAATGGCACTTGTGGAAAGAAACGGCAGCCACAGATGCTATAATGCGTGACTGGGATTGCTACTGCAAAGAA
The DNA here is from genome assembly GCA_017645765.1 of bacterium. Taxonomy (GTDB): domain Bacteria; phylum UBP6; class UBA1177; order UBA1177; family UBA1177; genus UBA1177. The sequence continues at coordinate 13,098 of JAGCNV010000062.1, forward strand.
ACGGGTGTATGCCCGCTTGAGGAATAATCTTAAAAATGTTGGTTTAAATATGCCTTGTTTTCAAGTAATCCGACTGCTGCTTGATGCTTTTCAGGCTATTTCGATTCCTCGTCTTCGTCAAAAACAGAGGCTTTTGTTTCGATAAGGCGGTCGTTGCTTAGCGTATTTGAAGGAGAAACGATTTTTTTGCCGGTTTTTTTCTCAAGTTCTGTTCTTGCATTTTTGGCGATAGTTGCACCGTCAACGGCATTTTGAATGTGGTCTTTAAAGTTCTGGGGATCTCTTGATTCTGAAATTTCTTTTGTCGAAAGTTCCGCAAGCATATTCAGAACAAGTTCCTGATTTGTCATGTTGTCACGCAGGTTTTCTTTCTTCAACCCTTTGAATTCCTTGTATTCTTTGGCGATTTTGCCTGCCCATGTCTTGTAAATTATGTCGGTCAGGGTCGCGAACTGGATTCCGTCCTGCAATCCGTGCTTTTTCCATTCGTCGGTCAGATCTTTTCTGATTTCCATACTTTTCAGCCGCTGGTTTATCCAGCTTTCGGAATATCCGAGCTGACGGTAGTTGAAGAGTGCGCGGTTTATTGAAATTTCAGGATCTTTGATTTCGTCAAGCCGCTCTCTTGCAACCTGCGCCATCCAAAGTTTGAAAGGTTCCGCTTTCGGTGACGGAACGGACTGAATCAGGCGGAAAAGCTGCTCCGTTGTCATGCAGTCTGTCTTGTAAAATTTACCGTCTGATGACAACATTTTCAGTTGTCCGATTTTTTCGGACAACTCACTTCCTTCAGCAATTAGTTTGTTTTTCAAGTCATTCCAGTATTTTCTCGGTCTGTCTGAATCAGTCAAAACTGCGATGACATCAACCACTGAAAAATACCATTCCTCTTTTTCTTTGTCCCAGATTGTGCGGACCTGCCGCTCTTCAAAAATTTTGATTTGAGTGTTTTTTACTTCTTCCATGTTTTTTCCTCCAAATAAAACGCTTAATTTTAGTGTTATTGTGAAAAATATCAAATTTAAATTGAATAAAAATCAGAATGTTTTTGTAAAATATTAAAAGTTTAAATAAAGCAATGTAAAAAATTTCTGTGCCTGGTCAGAAAAATTGGCACTTTGTGTAACTAAATATATGATTATTCGGTTTTTTTTAACTTTGGAGGATACCATGAAAAAATCGCTTTTTTTAGTTGCGGTTTCAGCGTTTTTCATGCTTTTAGGCTGCGGTAACGGTGCAGATTTTGATCCTATTGATGTTGGCAGATGTATTACTGAAGATCCAAATGAACAACCTGCATTTTCAACAAAAGATAAGATTTATCCTGAAACTCAAGCATCTCCTGCATGCCACGACTATCTTGAAGTTAAGGAAACAAAAGGAAAGACTCTTTCTTTTGAGTGGTACGGCGAATTTCCGTGCGGCAATGACTGGGAATTCGGCTATGAAGTAGGCGGAGTAAAAGACAACATTCTCGAAGTTTCCATCAAACAATACGACACAAATCCCAATGCGGGTGCTATGTGTGCCGGATGCTGCCATGTCATGCCGATG
>JAGCNV010000001.1 GCA_017645765.1 bacterium
CCTCTATTTTACTTTCATCGGCGGTGCCGTTTTTGCAGCCTTGACGGTCTATGTTTTCGGGAAAGACAGATTTTCGGCATTATATGAAAGACTGATGCTGAAAATCTATAAGATTGTGACCTGCAAAGATAAAGTTTAGCGTAAATCCGACTGCTGCTTGATGCTGTTTATATAAAAGGAAAATTTCCTCCCCCACTTGATAAAATATCGATTTTTTCTATTATTTTTCCTGTTTTTTGAGGAGGACGGAGATAAAATGAACAAAGAAAAAATCGTGAATGCGGAAAACGGCGGAACACCGCGGGAAAAAATAATCGTTAGAACAAGCATTATCGGAATCATCGCGAATATTTTTCTTGCAGCTTTCAAAGCGGTGATCGGTCTCATGTCAAACTCCATAGCGATCGTTCTGGACGCTGTAAACAACATTTCGGATGCGGGAAGTTCGCTCATTACCATCATCGGAACGAAGCTGGCGGGGCGCGAACCCGACAAAAAGCACCCTTTCGGCTACGGCAGGATCGAGTATCTGAGCGCGATGGTGATTTCCGTGATCGTGCTTTACGCCGGCGTCACTTCGCTTGTTGAATCGGTCAAAAAGATCATTACCCCTGAAACTCCGGAATACACTGCGACTTCACTTGTGATCGTCGGTATCGCCGTTCTGGTGAAAATAGTTCTCGGGCGTTACGTCAAAAGCGTCGGACTCAAGGTAAATTCCGATTCTCTCGTAAACTCAGGCGAGGATGCGACGCTGGATTCCGTGATCTCGGCTTCGACACTTGTCGCGGCGGCAGTTTTTCTGATTGCAGGAATTTCGCTTGAAGCGTGGCTCGGCGCTGTGATTTCGCTTGTGATCGTCCGATCGGGCATCGAAATGCTGAAGGACACGGTTTCGCGGCTGCTCGGCGAAAGAAACGACCCCGACCTTGCGCACAGCATAAAAGAGACCGTCATGAGTTTTCCCGATGTCAGCGGTGCATACGACCTCGTGCTGAACAACTACGGCCCCGACTCGTGGAACGGTTCGATCCACATTGAAGTTCCCGACACCTACTCTGCCGATATGCTCGACAGGCTTATCCGCGAGATCCAGGTCACAGTCTACACGAAACACAACGTGATCCTTACCGCGATCGGAGTCTATTCCGTGAACACTCACGACGCCGAAACCATTGAAATCAGGAACAAAATCCACGATATCGTATTTTCCCGCGAGCATGTGCTTCAGATGCACGGCTTCTATCTCGTGAAAGAAGAAAAAACCATGAGATTCGATGTCGTAGTCAGCCTCGGAGCGGACGACAGAAAAAGGATCTACACGGAAATCCTTAACGACGTAAGCAAAGAATTCCCAGGTTATCAGTTCCAGATCGTCCTTGATACCGATTTTTCGGAAGAATAGGTGATTTGAACCTCACCTCAATTCCCTCTATGTTCTGACCCCATTTTTTTGGACACAGTTTAATAACATCTCTTAGACCTAAATTCAACAGGTGTCATCCAATTCAGTTTTTTCTGAATTCGCCTGTTGTTATAATATTCAATAAATTCAAGGATCATTCGTTCCATTTCC
>JAGCNV010000063.1 GCA_017645765.1 bacterium
AGTCGTTCGAATAAGGAACTTTCCAGTTGACGCTTCAGCTCGCGAACCGACCAGCAGGCGTTTTCCGCCTCTTTTTCATAGAAGAGCCGCTTTGCCTCATCCGAAATATTCAGGAGCTCGCAATAGTGCGACCAGCTCAATTTTCCAGACACCGTCTGGATTTTCCGGTGGCAGAGGTAGAACTGCCTCATGTTGTAAAGGTTGCTGCGGGAAAATCCCTTGCCGAGTTCCGCCGTCAGGGTTTTGGCCAGGAGCTTCAAGGTTTCCGCGCCGTAATTCGCCCGCGACTGATTTTTCATCTCATCTTCGACGATCACCCTGCCGATATTCCAGTAAGTGTGCAGCAGGGCAATGTTGACTTGCGCGGCGATCTGCTGTCGGGAATTCAGAACAATGCTTTTGATTTCATTGACGACTTTTCCCAAAGCCGTTGCAGAGACCGTTTCATTCACTTTTGTTCCTCCTCCCATTCCGGGTAAAATAACCGTCATCCGATGTAATATACCTGTCCTCGCTGTCATTTGCAAACCGGAATCGGGGATTTTGGCGATTATCGGACAAAAATCAAACACCCGATCCCGGAAGACTGGAACGAACAGCGGCGGCTTTACGGCTTCCCGATGCGGTAACGCTTTACCCCCGCCTGGCGGCAGGAGAAATCTTGCCGCCTTTTTGCGTTTCTGGGGCCCTGTGGCGCGGCTTTGCTTTTCTTTTCAGACATGGAAAAAAACGATATGTTTTTTCTGTTTTTCAGCATTGGACTCATTTTCCCGTGAAGGATACAGAAATCGTGCATGCTGAATATAGTCGTCAAGCGGAATATTCGAATTAACAAGCAGACGGAATGAACGAGGGTATTTTTCTTCTTCAAAAAGGGATTTCTGGGAAACGTATCGGTCGAAAATGCCATACAGTTCCGGAAGATTATGAAAATCCCTGATTTCATTCCAGATAATAAACGAATCATCTTTCCGGAATTCCATCCAGTCAACTTGCACATCGTTTACCTGGTTGTCGTTCATTTTCCTGATGTCCATACCCGATGGAGATTCGATGGGGAAACAATTCCTGACGGCATCCAGATAGCTCTCCCTGCTGTCAATGCCTGCCGGGATTTCATAGATGGAATAATGTGCTGCCATCGCCGATCGTATGCGGGCAACGATTTGACTCCGGTAATCGGAACTGCCGCCCTCCAGGACGACATGTTTCGTTTTCAACAGCTCAAGAATGTCTTCCGCCTGACTTTTTATATATTTCCATCCAAGCAGGAACGGCAGGCGCATAACTTCTTCAAAAGTCGAACAGTTCAAGATCTCTTTTTTCAATTCTTCCGGCTCGTCGATCTCCGACCACATTTGGGTTTCTTCTTCCTCGGTGTCAATCGTGTTACAGATCCACATCTTGAAATCCTCCAGAGAAATTTTGGATTTGAATTCATACCGGAGGAGTTTCGCTTTCAGTCTTCGATTTATTATGAATGAAAAAATTCTGTCAAAAAAGTTATTTTGGGAACCGTCGTTATTTCTTTCACCAGAAAAACATTTCCTGTCGAATCGATGAGTTTCATATTTTCATACCCGCCGGAAATTACTCCGAGAACATTGCATTGTCCCCAGTGATCGGGATCGGAATAAAAGCCCATTCCCCCATCGGACCAGGAAGTTGCAGGCCATACTATTTTTGTTTCGTCCGCTATGTTCACTTCCAATCCTCCTTCCCTTCCGTGTCAAGCACCCAACATTCAATGATCCAGAATATTGACTTTTTCACCTTTCAGACATTTTTCAAAAAGGGATCGGTAATTTGAGACTGTGAGATCATTAAAATCTTCCGTCAATTTATCAATATCGCCCCAAAAGAGATTTTCATCGAATTCATCCATATTTCCGTTTTCCAAAAAAATGGCCAGATTGTGGAATGCATAAGA
>JAGCNV010000064.1 GCA_017645765.1 bacterium
AAACAAACAAACAAACCTCTTCTAGTTTAATACTACCAAAAAGCCTTGAGTTTTCAAGGAAATTATCAATAAAATTCAATAATTATAACAATTTTTGCAAAAATATTCTGTCAACTTTTTAAGGAGGAAAAGATGAAAAGATTTTTTGTTTGTTTTGCTGTTTTTGCAGCAATCTTTCTGATGGTTTCATGCGGCGACATCGGCGAAGTCAATGTCGGCGACATTAATGTAGGAACCGGAACAAAATGACAATGATGCTGATGCAACAACACCGGATAACGGTGATTCCGTATTTGACAATGATGCAGACACAGATTCTGGAGATTCAACGCCTGATGATGCTGATGCCGTATCAGAACAAACTGATGACGATGCCGACACTTCCGATACATCGGCTCCCGATAATGACACGGACACGGATTCTGGAGATTCTGCACCTGATAATGATAACGACATTGATACGACGCCGGCCAATCCTTGCAATCCTAACCCATGCACGAGTATTGCAGATTCAACTAAAGAATGCTCCGTTTTCGGCGGCACGACTTACAAATGCGAATGCAACTCCGGTTATTATTGGGACGGAAGTGTATGTGGAACTGCTCAGACACAAACTGCTACCTGCACAGGTTTAACATTGAATGCCGAATGGAACACTGTTTCTGAAATCATTCAGACATGGGATGAAAATTACGGTCAATGGGTTCCATCAAATGAAGGCAGTTACAATGAAACTGCAAGCACGAACCGATGCAGGTATAAATGCAAAGAAAACTATTTTTGGAATGATTTAGGATGTGTAACTCCTTGTAATTCTGATTCATGCAGCAGTGATCCGAACTTTATGTGTGTCGCAACAAACGTGACGGATTACACTTGTCTATGCAAAACCGGTTCCACTTGGAACGAATCTGAATCCATGTGCACTGTTGATCCTGCAAATCTTCCGGAATGCAGCCCGACAAGTGCAACACCGTGCTATGATTCTACAAGCCACCTCACTTGGTCTAAAAAATCGGTTGACAATATGACCTATGATGTCGCGATGACTTATTGTTCAGGCAGCGAGATGCAGGGTTACGGCGGATTCAGCGACTGGAGATTGCCGAATATAGATGAGCTGAAAACACTTCTTGTATGGAACATGGCTGATTCCTGCAAAGTTTCAGAGAAAAACGACTGCCTTTCTGATAACGGTTGCTGGACTTGTAACACCTGCTCCTCATGCGGTAATTGCATTAATCCCCTTTCGTGCCAGTATTATAACGATGGCAGATTCAGCAAATTGGGAGATTCGGCTAATTGGGGTACTTGGGGAAGATTTTGGTCTTCATCTCTTACTACTACCCCAGACTTCGCATGGTACGTTGATTTTGGTGTCGGGAGCGTTTTGTACAACCAAATTGACAATAAATTTTATGTCCGCTGCGTCAGAAACGCCGATTAGCGCACAATTTCACAAAACAAGGACTTGATTTTTCAAGAGATTTTCAATTAGCGGCTCGTAAATTTCATTGTCCGCAGTAGTTGTGATTGAACAGACTCTGCTTCCTGCATCTTTTGACGACGCTCCGCAGTGATAAATAATTTCGTTTTCAGTGCCAAAATCAATGATGATATATCTGTCGTGAAAAATGCCGTTTGTCCGCTTGAAAGAAATTGCAACATTCGGATATTCCTTGCAAAAATCATCTAATTCCTTTTGATGCAGACCCTTTTTCAAGTTGTCGGTAAATATCGTAATTTTCACATTTTCAGGTGTTGATTTCAGCAGAACAAGCGTCTTTAAAGCGATATAATTGTCAATCACGAAAATTGTCTTTTTCGCCTGTGAATAAATTTCCTGATACGCCAAGTCCGCTTCAACCGACTTTCCGTTGAGAAACAGAAAATCTTTTTTTATTTCAGTATTGCTGAAATTTTCGATAATTTGCTCCATTTCTGCTTTTGCAGCAATCATGTTTTCTTCAATTTTTGATATTTTGTGATCTATAACAAGAATATTTTTAGTATTTTCAGCTATTTCTTTTGTGTTTTGCGAAGTTTGAACAGCAAGCTTTGCAACTTCGTCATACTCGATAAGATGTTCACGTTCAATGATAAAATCTTTCATTCCTTTGAAAAGACGAATCAGTATCTTGCTTTGCTGTATAGCCAGATCACCTTTCAGTACCGTCATAAGCATATAAATTCCCTGTTCGGTAAAAGCATAAGGAAGATATTGCCTGCCACCTCTTGTCTCAGTTTTTGAGGTCGAAAATTTCGACCTCAAAAATGTATGTTCGAACTCATTAAGCCGAAACATAAAATCATTATCAAATTTTTCAATATTATTCTTAACTTGCTCGTTGAAACGTTTAGTGGAATAGCCATATATTTCAGCCAGATCAAAGTCGAGCATCACTTGTACTCCGCGAATCGTATAGATTTTCGACCTCAAATCTGTTTCGCTGTGGATCACTATTTCATTTCCCATTTCGAACCTCAAAGAAATTTGTTGATAAACATGATAAATATTTTAGTTCATAAATCAAATTTATTTATATTTAGTTTATAATTATTTCTAATATTGCGATGATAAAAAATTCCCTCTCGCATTTTTCCAAAAATTGAGTATAATATACCGGTTTTTGCTTTTTACGGCTGTTTTTGCCGTGATTTGCTGAAATAAGGAGAAATAAAAAATGGATAACAACTATTTTGTAGATTCTGCGAAACTTTCAAAAGAGGCTCTTGCTAAAAAGCATGAGCTTGAGACAAATCCGGCAACACGTGCCGATATAATGGAATATCTTCCGGGAATGGAAAAGATAGATTCCGACATTTCCGCGAAAGTTCTTGCCGAAGTCGATTCTTACGACCCCGATTCATACACGGCGGCAGATGTAAGACGCGCCCTTGACCACACAAACCGGACGGTTGAGGACTTGAAGGCTCTTCTTTCGCCTGCGGCTGACAGATTTCTTGACGAGGCGGCTCATCTTGCATCAATAGAAACGCAGAACCACTTCGGCAACACGGTTTACTTTTTCACGCCGCTATATATCGCGAATTACTGCGAAAATTACTGCGTTTACTGCGGTTTCAACTGCTACAACGACATCCGCCGCATGAAACTCGACATGGAGCAGATAGAGCACGAAATGAAGATAATTTCTGAAAGCGGAATGGAGGAAGTGCTCATTCTGACAGGCGAAAGCCGCTCTCAAAGCAGCGTCGAATACATCGGAGAAGCTTGCAAATTAGCAAGAAAATACTTCAGAATGGTTGGAGTTGAGGTTTATCCGCTCAATGTCGATGAATACAAGTATCTCCACGAATGCGGAGTTGATTACGTCACCGTTTTCCAGGAAACTTACGACAAAGTCCGCTTCGAAAAACTTCATCTGCGCGGCCACAAAAGGGTATGGCCTTACCGCTTTGATTCGCAGGAACGCGCACTTATGGGCGGAATGAGAGGTGTCGCTTTTGCCGCACTTTTAGGGCTTTCCGATTTCAGGCATGACGCGCTTGCCACAGCACTTCACGCATATTTCATCCAGAGAAAATATCCGCAGGCCGAGATTTCGCTTTCATGCCCTCGTCTGAGACCGATAATCAACAACGAAAAGATAAATCCTCTCGATGTCCACGAGAGACAGCTATGTCAGATTTTGTGCGCATACCGCCTTTTCCTGCCGTTTGCCGGAATCACGGTTTCATCGCGTGAAAGCAAGACTTTCAGAAACGGCATCGTGAAAATTGCGGCTACCAAAATTTCGGCCGGAGTTTCGACCGGTATCGGCGACCACGAAAGCAAATATACCGGAAAAAGTGCTGAAACCGCCGAAGGCGACGAACAGTTCGAGATCAACGACAGCCGCAGCCTCGAAAAAATGTACGAAGACATGTCGGAAGAGGGAATGCAGCCGGTACTCAACGATTATATTTATCTGTGAAATAAGCGGATGCGGAGAGAAAGATGGAAAAAGAGAATAATCTGGCATCGAAGATGAAAAGACTTGAAGAAATTGTCGAAAAACTCAATGAAAATCCAGAGATAGAAGAAGCTGTCAAGCTTTACGAAGAAGGTGTCAAACTCTCTGTTTCGATAAAAACCTATCTCGAAGACGCCCAGACAAAAATCAGAGTTCTCACCGAGGAAGGTGAAAAAACAGTAGATGCCGATAAACTTGGTAGGAAAGATTTCGAATGATATCCTACGGCTTCATAAAAGAGCGCGACGCAAAGGCTGAAATTGCACAGATCGAGGCTGAACTGAAGCTTGAGTTCGGTTTAAGCACGCTCTGGCGGCCTCATCAGATCCACAGTGATACGATTTTTGTTGACGGCGAGGGCGAGGGTGACGGCATAATCATCACAAAACCATCGATCGCCCTCATCAGAACAGCCGACTGCATCCCTGTCCTCCTTTTTGACAGAACTGCAAATATCGCAGGAGTTTTCCACAGCGGCTGGCGCGGAACCGAGCAGAAAATCGTCTCAAAAGGGGCGAAAATGATGGCTGAACTTGGCTGTAAAAATATTGAGGCTATTATTTTCCCTGGAATCGGGCTTTGCTGCTTCGAAATAGGCGAAGAACTTCGCGAAAGATTTGAAAATGCAGAGATTCCAATGAGTTATGTTGACGGAAAACTCCACGCCGATTTAAAAACAGCGATAAAAAACGAGCTTATAAAAACCGGGATCACGAAAATCACCGATGATTCGCAGTGCACTTTCTGCGGAGAGGGTTACTTCTCATACCGGCGGGACAAAACCGAAAAACGGCACGCCACTTTTGCGGTCGTATCTTAAAAATACGCTCAACTTTTGCTATATGGTTAATCTTTCAAAACTTAAAGCAGCGGAGTCATGTAAAGCGGAAGGTATAAAACGCCGTCCTTTTCCTGCAGGTCCGATGTGTGAATGACACAAGGATGAGATATCTGCTCCCCATATTTACGGGAGAATTTTTCAAGGGATGAAGTAGTGTATTTTGTGGTTGATTTCACTTCTATCGGCGATATATTGTGCATGTTTGTGATATCTGGCTTTTGTATGAGAAAATCTATCTCTATCCGCTCTGAAGATTCTGTTTTGGAGTATGAAGAGTAGAAGTATAGTTTATGCCCCGATGCACACAGCATTTGAGCGACAATATTTTCAACCAGCATTCCTTTGTTGATCTCCAGTTTGTCAAGCAGCAGTCTGCTGTATAGTTTTTCAGCAGCGATGATTTTTTCGTCAAAAGTGTGGGAAATAAGCAGACCCGTGTCAGCCATGTAGCATTTGAGTGCGAGTTTGTCCATTCTCATTTTCAGCCCTGCAGTCGGTTCTGTGGCTGCATAGCAGATGTTGACGATTTTAGCATCAGAAAGCCAGAAAAACGAGCTTTCATAGTTGCGGTATCTGGCTGTTTCGGATATGTCGGCAAGTTTGAAACGTTTTTCGTGACGCTGCAACTCAGCCGGAATCAAGTCGAAAATACTTTTAACCTTGCTTTCGTAGCCTACAGCATATTTTTCAATATCGGCACGGTAGAGGGCAAGAATATCGCGTTTTACGATGTCGGTTTCTTCAAAATTCCTTGTTTCGGTAAATGCAAGCACAGCCTGCGGCATACCTCCGACGATCATATACTGCCGGAAAAAATCCATTGTTTTGCGGTGCACAGGTCCGAGCGGCGTTTTGTGTTCAAAACAGTATTTTATGAACGGCATAGTCGTTTTGTCTCCCAAAGCCCAGAGAAACTCCTCGAAATCCATGGGATACATCGGGATTCTGTGCTCTTCCGAAGGAATGACAATGTCTTTTACATTCCGGTTTATGCTGACAAGCGACCCTGTTTCCAGATAATCGTATCTCCTGTCTGCAACGAGATATTTTATCGCTGCTCTGGCCCGCGGGTAAAGCTGCACCTCATCAAAAATAATGATTGAATCCCGTTCATATAGTTTGACCCCGAAATAAGCGGAAATCTGCATGAAAAACATATCAAGATTCTGGAGATAATTGTCAAAAATCTCAAAAAGACGTTTGTCTGCGTGGTTGAAATCCACAAGAATATAAGATTTATATTCGTTTTTGGCGAACTCTTCGGCGATGTAGCTTTTGCCGATACGCCTTGCTCCGTCAATCATTACCGCAGTTTTTCCCTGCCGCTCTTGTTTCCAGCTAACCAATTCATTGTAAATTTTACGTTTCATCACCAATCCTCACGATTCCAAACGATTTTTGTTTGTCTAATCGCACGATTCCAAACGATTTTTGCTGAAAATATCGAAAATGTCAATATCAAAATGATAAATTTTATCCCGCAAGAGAAATATATTGCCAAATCCTAAAAAATAAGTTATAAAACCGCGTGTTGGTTTTTTTACAGAGGTGTTTTATGGTCAAACTGAACGGTCAGACTGCCGACATCGCGGGAAAAAGCATTGCCGAAATCGTTGAAGAAGGCGGTTACAATCCTGCGAGAGTTGCGGTGGAACTCAACGGGGCGATAGTTCCGAAGGCAAAATACGCCGAAACTGTCGTCAAGGAAAACGACACGCTTGAAGTCGTAAGTTTCGTGGGAGGCGGTTAGATGATCCCCTCGAAAGAAGAGTTTTTCAACGCTCTTGCGGCAAAACACGGCACGGAACTTCAGAAAAAATTCGCGGCTGCTTCAGTTGCTGTCTGCGGTGCGGGCGGGCTCGGCTCGAATATCGCGATCGCTCTGGCGAGAGCGGGGGTGGGACGGCTTAAAATTATCGACTTTGACAAAATTGAAATCACCAATCTGAACCGTCAGCAGTATTTTGCGGACCAGATCGGTTTGTTTAAGGCGCTGGCTTTGAAAGAAAATCTCTCAAAAATCGCCCCTTACTGCGAAGTTACGGCTGAAGTTGCGAAAATTACTGAGGAAAATACGACATCACTTCTCAAAGATTTTCCGATAGTCTGCGAAGCTTTCGACAAAGCCGAAGCAAAGGCGATGCTTGTGAACGCGGTTCTTGAAAATATGCCTGAAACTTATCTTGTTTCGGGTTCGGGAATGGCAAGCCTCAACTCAGCCAATCTCATAAAAACGAGAAAAATTACCGATAAATTCTATCTCTGCGGCGATCTCACGAACGATGTCGATGCCGGAAACGGCCTTTTCGGAGCGAGAGTCCTTGTCTGCGCGGCGCATCAGGCGCATGCTATTCTGCGGATTATTGCCGGTAAATTTGAGTGCTGAAAATCAGATTTTTTTCCTTTCGGTAATTATCTCTTTCTGCCGTTTTCTCTTTGAGAAATTCTTTTCTACAAAGATCTTTTTTCCGTCGAAACTTTTTTCAGTCCAGTAGAGCGCTGTGGCTTCGGTCGAAGGAGTAGGAGTGAAAATCTGGACCTGTTTCGGGTTGGTTTTCAAGATGCTTGAGATGAATTTTTTTGCTTCGATCTGGTCGCGCTCGGTGCAGCCTGGAAATGCTGCGATGAAGTAGTAGGTGAGGAAAAGCGGACTTTTCAGCTTTCTCACGGTTCTGTCGAAAAGCTCTTTGAACTCTTTCAAGTTGCGGCCGTCTGGCTTGTTCATGAGGTCTGTAACTTCCTTGATTATATGTTCTGGAGCGATTTTCATCTGACCTGAAATGTGGTGCGTAAGAATTTCTGTGAGATATTCAACTCCATGAACTTTGTCGGCTAAAATTAGGTCGTAACGAATTCCTGAAGAAATAAATATGTGCTTGATATTCTTGATTTTTCTCACTCTTTTTAGAAGTGCGATCTGACGGGAGTGATCAAGCGGAAGTTTGTCGCATACTTTCGGAAAAAGGCACTCTCTAAGAGCGCAGTGACCGTTTTCCCCCTTAACGAAATCCATGCCGTACATGTTTGCAGTAGGACCGCCGAGGTCACTTATCACGCCGTTGAAATCAGGCTGTTTTGCCATTTTTGTGATTTCACGGATTATCGATTCTTCGCTTCTTGAAATTATGTCGGCTCCCTGATGAGCGGTAATCGAGCAGAATGAGCACGCTCCAAAGCAGCCGCGGTGAGTCAGAACAGAAGTCTTTATTGTGTCGAGAGCCCTGACTTCGCCCATTGCGGCGTAGTAGGGGTGGACTTTTCTTTCAAAATCGAGTTCGTGGATCTCGTCAAGTTCCGCACTTGTGAGCGGTCTAGCAGGCGGATTCTGCACTACAAATCTTCCTGCCTGTTTCTGAAAAATTCCTTTTTTGAGCTTGCACGAATTGAAAAAAAGTTTCGACATTTCGAGAAATTTGTCTTTCGAAGCGGCACATTCCTCAAAATCGGGAAGCTGTACAAAACCTTCTGGCGCATTTTTCGCCATACGGCATATTCCGCGGATTTCTTCAATATTTCCACCGTTTTTCAGTGTTTCGGCAAGTTCTAAATTGGCTCTTTCGCCCATCCCGAAAACAAGAATGTCGGCTTTTGAATCTGCAAGGATGGAGCCTCTGATTTTGTCTGTGTGCGAATCGTAATGTGCGAATCGTCTCAGTGACGCTTCGATTCCGCCTATTGTTATCAGCTTTTTTTCGGTAAAAGTGCGCTGGATGAGATTTACATACTTCAAAACTGCTCTGTCTGGGCGTTTGTTGTTGATTCCGCCTGGTGTGAGGTCGTCCTCTTTGCGCCTGAGCCCGAGCGAAGTGTAGTTCGCCACCATGCTGTCCATCGCGCCGCCGCTTACTCCCCAGAAAAGTTCCGGAACACCGAGACGACTGATGTCATCGGGCGAATTTATATCAGGCTGACTGATGATCCCGACACGAAATCCGTGTTTTATCAGATACTTACCTAAAAGGGCACAACCGTCGAAATATGTGTCGATATAGGCGTCACCGCTTATGAAAATGATGTCGCACTTTTCCCAGCCGAGGGCATCGAGCTCTTTTTTTGTAGTCGGTATGAACATCGAAAACCTTAAAAAAATCACCAGTCGCAGAAATTTAATGATAAACGGCTGTGAAGCAAATTTTTCCTCTTTTTTCGAATTGACAAGTGTTTGTAAAACTATAATATACACCGCTTGTTTTTTGTCGTTTAGAGATTGTCAATGGAAGCTAAAACAAGAACTAAGTTAAAGAATTTATTAAGATTTTTGCTTTTTATAACATCGCTTGTGATTCTGTTTTTCCTTCTTAGAGGTATAGGTTTCGACAAGCTTGCCGATGCTTTCGTCAAAGTTGGATGGGGCGGCGCCGTCATTCTGATATGCTGCGGATTTTTGGAAAACGGTTCCGATGCATTGGGACTCTATTTTGCATTGCCTAAAAGGAAAAGTTTTCTCTATATATTTTCATCCAACTGCATGGGAGCATTGACAAATTATGTTATCCCTTGGGAAGTAGGGGAACTTGTGAAAGTCGGTATGATAAAAAGTGTCGCAGGTTCTGAAAATTCGATAAAAGGAGTTGTCCTTTGGAACTATGTTTACAAACTTTCAAAAGGGTGCGCTCTCTTTGCGATGGTTCTTCTTTCACTGTTTTTTTCATTAGTGATGCCTGATGTTTCCTATAAGATGGATAAATTCTGGCTGATTGCAGCATGTTCGATGCTCGGTTTTCTGCCATATTTCGGCATGATGATCCTTATCAAGTCAAACATATCGGTAAAAATTGTCAAATTACTGAAATTGTTAGGTAAAAAGAACTCCGACGAGCTTATAAAAAAAGCGGAACAGATGGATCACGATCTCAAACTTTTCAAAAAAGAACGTCCGTCGGATTATAGAAAAACCTTTTGGATGCAGTATTTTGCGCGTCATGTATCGCTTCTGACTTTTATTCTCTGTACTTATTTCGCAGGTTTTGACAGTTATGCCATCTCTGTTCTTATCCTCATACACTGTGCAATAAATCTTGGGAACTATATATCGGCGTTCATACCGATGAAATTCGGTGTAGGCGAGGGAATAGGATATATTATGTTCGCGTTTTTCGGGCTTCCCGGCGAAGTCGGCGGTTTGGTAACCTTTATTTTGCGAATCAAAGCAATAATCGCAATGTCTATTGTTTCGTCACTGATAATTATTCCGCAGACAAAAGAGAAAAATGATAAAATTTGACTGTGACTATCTTGAAGGTTGCCATCCGGCGATACTCGACCTGCTTGTAAAGACAAACTTCGATCAGACTGACGGTTACGGCTGTGACAAATACTGCGAACAGGCAAAAAAACTTATTCTTGCAGCCTGCGGATTTGCCGGAAAACGGGGAAAAAACATTCCAGAAGTACATTTTTTAGTCGGCGGAACACAGACGAATACGACGGTTATTGCTTCGATCCTTCGTCCTTATCAAGGCGTAATATGCGCCGAAACAGGACATATAAATGTTCACGAAACAGGTGCGATAGAATCGACTGGACACAAAGTTTTGGCACTTCCTTCAAAAGACGGAAAACTGACGGCTGAACAGGTCGAAAAATATGTTGAATCCTGCGTAAATGACTGTAATTACGAGCATATCGTACAGCCGGGAATGGTTTATATTTCGTTCCCGACCGAAAACGGTACTATTTACTCAAAGAGCGAACTTTCGGCGATTTACGATATATGCCGGAAGAACGGGCTTCCGCTTTTTATCGACGGAGCGCGTCTAGGTTACGGGCTTGCCGCAGAAGAAAACGACATTACGCTTTCCGATATTGCTTCGCTATGCGATGTCTTTTACATCGGCGGCACTAAAACCGGCGCACTTTTCGGTGAAGCAGTTGTGATAACGAACAACGCTTTCAAAAAGGATTTCCGCAATATGATAAAGCAGCGCGGAGGAATGCTGGCGAAGGGAAGGCTGCTCGGGATCCAGTTTACGGCGCTTTTTACCGATGACCTTTACTTAAGGCTTGCCGAGCACGCGGTTTCAGCGGCAAAAAGGATAAAAACTGCGCTTGAGGCAAAAGGGGTGAAATTCCTTTTTGATTCGCCCACAAATCAGATATTTCCGATTTTTCCGGATAATGTTCTCGAAGAACTTTCGAAACACTTTTCTTTCGCTTTCTGGGAAAAAACGGATAAACGGCACACGGCTGTGAGAATATGCACAAGTTGGGCGACGAAAGACAAGGATGTGAAAAAACTTATCGGATTTTTGAATAATCGAATTTAAAAACGGGCAAAAAACTTGTATATAAACGGCTGATAAATAAAATCGTCTGTTATTTATCGAGGGGGTTGAAAAATGACAGTTCACATCGTTACGGGCACTCAGTGGGGTGATGAAGGAAAGGGAAAGGTCGTCGATCTTCTGACCGAGCAGGTCGATATCGTCTGCCGCTATCAGGGCGGGAACAACGCAGGACATACGATCGTCGCAGACGGCGTAAAGTATGATCTCCACGCGATTCCTTCAGGTATTCTCCGCGACAATATAATCAGTTTTATAGGCAACGGTGTCGTTTTCGATCCGGAACAGTTCGAAAGCGAATCGGCAAAACTTAAAGAGAAGGGTGTTTCGGTCACTCCTGAAAAACTTATGATCTCGCCGAAAACTTCGATAATCATGGATTACCACAAAGTTCTCGACAAATGCCGCGAAGAAGCAAAAAAAGATAATAAAATCGGCACGACAGGACGCGGAATAGGGCCCGCTTACGAAGACAAGGTTTCGAGAATCGGTATCCGTGCGGCTGATCTGCTCGACAAAGAACTTCTTCTGCAGAAGATCAAGGCAGCTCTCAAAGAAAAGAATACGATGTTCGTTAACCTTTACCACACCGAGCCTTTTGACGCTGAAAAGCTTGCCGACAAATACTTTGAATACGGCAAAATCCTCGCTCCGTACATTGCTCCGACTGATTTCAGTTTCGCACAGTTTTCTGAAGGAAAGAAAGTCCTCATGGAAGGTGCACAGGGAGCTATGCTTGACATTGACCACGGAACATATCCGTTCGTAACTTCTTCGAACACTCTTTCGGGTTATTTCGCACTCGGCTGCGGACTTCCCGGAAACAAAGTCGCTGACAATATCGGTTTGGTTAAGGCTTACACGACCCGTGTCGGAGCAGGTCCTTTCCCGACTGAAGACCACGGCTCAGACGGTGAAAAATTAAGGCGTACCGGCTATGAATTCGGAACGACGACCGGCAGACCAAGAAGATGCGGCTGGCTCGATCTGGTTGCTTTGAAATATGTTTTCGAAATGAGCGGGATCACTTCGATTGCTCTTACAAAACTGGATGTTCTGAATGACTTCGACACGATAAAAGTCGCTGTCGGCTACACTGCCGAAGGACGGAAACTCAATTCTTTCCCGGCATCGATCGCGCTCTGTGAGAAAATTGAACCGGAATATGCCGAGTTGAAAGGTTGGAAATGCGACATCGCAAAAATCAGAAAATATGACGATCTTCCCTCTGAAGCGAAGGAATATATATCTTTCATTGAGAAAAAACTCGGGGTTCCCGTTTCAATAATCTCGGTTGGTCCCGGAAGAGACGAAACTATAGTCAGAAAAGAGTATATTTCGCTTTTTTAAAATTTTCATGCATAAAATATTTAATCAAATCAATAAGTTGAATTAAAAAGTGTTGACATCATGCTTTTGTGTTCTATTATTCAGCGCCGTTTTTGTTTTTTTGTGAGTGGGATGACAAAAAATAACCGTTTGAATATACAACATTACCAACTTTTTTTCAGAGTAAAGCAATGGCATCAAAAGAGAAATCCAAAAAGAAGGAGAAACCCTACACCGAGGTTATCACGGAGCAGAAGGGAAAGCTCGAAGAGGGTTCTATTTACTGGGATCTGATTGACATCACATCGTATCAGAAGCCGAAAAACCGCTCGGAATGTCTCAAACTCAAGAGACCGTGCCTTTTTGTTTCGTGCAAGTATCATCTTTTTCTCGATGTAAATCCCGAAACGAAGTCGATAAAGTTCAACTTCCCTGGCAAAGAAGTCTGGGAACTCCGCGAGACATGCGCTCTTGATGTCGCGGACAAAGGCGGAGTCACGCTCGAAGAGGTCGGAACGATCATGAACCTGACAAGAGAAAGGATCCGTCAGGTCGAAATGAGGGCTTTGCAGAAGCTCCGTCAGAACAGCTCTCAGTATAATGTTCAGAGCATCAGTTTCCTGAGTGACAGATAGTTTTAAATGAAAGAAAAAATAACCGCTTTTTTCTTCGCGATTCTTTTTTTCATCCTTTACGTTCTTGTTGCAACTAATTTTAATGTTCATGCTTATTTTACTACTTTTTTTCCTAAACTGCATATTCTCCTGATTCCCTTTCTTGTGATTTTTCCGACAGTGTATTGGCTGAAACCGGAAATTTTGAAGAATTCTGCTGAATTTATTGCAAAATATTCAATTTTTGTCCTGCCTGTGCTTATGTTTCTAACAGCTCTTGCTTTCAACAGGCTTTTTATTTTGACAGAGAATCCTGAAGATTGTATCCATTATGTCTGGCTTGCAAAACTTATCGCAAACGGCAGGTTTTATCTTGATGTTCCCGATTTTTACGAACATTACCACGCTGCATTTATGTTTGTACGTGACGGAAAATACACTTCTATTTTTCTTCCCGGATTCAGTCTTTTCATGGCTCCGTTCGCGAAATTCGGTCTGGAATATATGTTCAATCCGTTTCTTGCCGGAGTGAACACATTTTTAGTCGGAATACACGCCGAAAAACTGAAAAACAGATATGCCGGTGTTATCGCAATGCTCCTTTTTTCTTTCTCTACGACCCACATTCTTCACGGAGCGCTCTATTTTCCGCACCATTTTGGTCTTGCTCTAGTTCTTGTTTCATCGTATGTCCTTCTTTATAAGCCATTGAAACCGTTGAACATTCTGTTTGCAGGTTTGTTGGTTGCGTACTCACTTTTTATTCGTCCGCAAAACGCGGTTTATGTATATGTGTCATTTATAACATACATTGTTTTCAAGCACAGGAATCTTAAAACGGCGTTTCTTTTTACTGTGCCTTTTTTGTTTTTCGGAGGGCTGCTCTGCTGGTACAACTGGTTTTTTACAGGAAATCCTCTGGTTTTCACTCAGGACATTCTTTTTAATTTTCTTGATATGAAAGATTTCTGTCACCGTCCCGGATTGGGAAAAGGGTGCTTTTTTACTTCAAATTATGACGGCACTCTTCCTCCAAGCGGAACGACGATTCCTTTTCTGGCGCACATATCGTTTCTTAGACTAAATAATTTCGTTCATAGGATAACTTTTCACCACGCAATGCTGCTTTTTATATTTCCTGTAATAATTTCAAAACCTTATAAATACTTTCCATATTATTTCACACCGCTTTGCGCTCTTGCTTTCTACTTCTGGTTTTTTATCGAGGGCAATTTCGGCGGTCCGCGCTATCTCATGGAATCAGGCGCAATGATTCTTATTCTTTCTTCATGCGGATTTGTGGGAACCATTGAATATTTACTTAATAAAAACAATAAATTGGCAAAACTGGCAGCAATGTCTGTGAACGGACTTTTTGCCGGACTTATAGCTTTTTTCTGCTTTTTTGTTCTCCCTTCTTTCTGCAATAAAGTGCCTTTCGGGGAAAATCCTGACGAAGTAAAGAAAATAATTGAGGAAAACAAAATCGAAAACTCTATAGTTTTTACCCATTTTCAGATTCTCTTCCAGCCCGAGTCAATTCTGAAACTTCAGGATAATCCGCCGTTCGACAAGCACGGAAACCTTATAATATATTCTTTAGGACAACTGGATGAAAATCTTTTGAAATTCTATTCCGGAAAAGATTTCAAAGAGGCATGGAGGATAGAAGTTGCATCTGAAATCGACATGAAAAGAACTTATAAAGCCACCAAACTCGATTTTTTGGATAACGACGGCGTTTATTACATCAATTTTCTGGCGAAAGATCTGCCGTTAAGCGGTTCTCCGCAGTTTGTTTACGGAATAATCGGGGAGAAGAATAAATTCACTGAGGATTTTTTCGATTATCATCCGCCTGAAAAGTTCGTTTTCTTGGGAACAGGAATTGTTTTCGGAGAGCCTGGAAACTACTACGGTGTGGAGCACACATTGAAAGAAAGCGGAATGTATGATTTAAAGCTGATTTTTGTTCCAACCGGATGCACGACAAAGTTCTATGTAGAAATAAACGGAAAGAAATCAGCAAGTTACAATAATTCAGACAAAGAAAAACTGAGTTTGCCAGCGACTTTGGAATTCAATGCGGAAATGTATCAGGGTAAAAATACGATAAAATTCATTCCCGAAGCGAACGGATGTCTGATACTCGGAGAGATGATTTTGCAGAAAAGATAAAATTTTATTGAATAGTCGGAAACTTTGCTATACATTGCCGCGTCAAATTTTTTGACACAGTTGTTTTGAGAGGAACAGATGATAAAAGAAAACCTTGTCGCGACCATTGAAAAATCAATTATTAAAAATTGGGACAACCCCTGTTTCAGTGATTACGGCGGAGGGACATGTTCTTATGCCGAGGTGGCGGCAAGTATAACCAGAATTCATGAGCTGTTTAAAAGTTTTGGCATAAAAAAAGGTGATAAGATTGCTCTGTGCGGCAGAAATTCATCTAACTGGGGTATAGTTTATCTCGCTTCGATTACTTACGGAGCGGTAATCGTTCCGATTCTTGTCGATTTTTCGCCCGATGAGATCGTCCACATTGTCAATCATTCAGATTCGAAACTGTTCTTTGCGGCCGATTCTGTTTTTGAGAAGATAAAGGATCGGACTCTAGAAAAGACTGAAGCGGTGGTTTCGCTTGAAAATTTCGGATTTTTCTTTGTGAAAGACGAAGAAAAAAAGATGCCTGCAGAAAAAAACGATGCTGATTTTGTTGAAAAACTCAAGCAAAATCCGCTTGTTAAAGAGAACTTCCATCTCGAAGCAGTTTCAAACGACACTCAGGCTTCTATAGTGTATACTTCGGGAACAACGGGCTTTTCGAAAGGTGTCATGCTGACTCACAATGCTCTCATGGTGAATGTGAAATTTTTCGTTGACAACCTTATGAAAGATGAGCCCGGAAATGTTCTTGCGTTTCTTCCGCTCGCTCACTGCTTCGGTTGCGCTTACGACTTTTTGTCTCAGTTTGCGCGCGGCGCCCACATCTATTTCCTTGGAAAAATCCCGACTCCGAAAGTAATTCTTCAGGCTTTTGAAGAGATAAATCCGGTCATTGTCGTCACGGTCCCCTTGATTCTGGAAAAAATTTACCAGTCTAAAATCGTGCCTCTTCTTGAAAAAGGGCTTTTGGCGACACTTATCAAAATCCCGCTTCTTAACAAGGTCATCTATTCAAAAATAGGAAATCAGATAAACAGCGCTTTTGGCAGCAACCATTTTGAACTGCTTATCGGCGGTGCCGCTTTCAATCCGCAGATCGAAGAGTTTTTTGCGAAGTGCGGCGTCAGATTCACGGTGGGCTACGGCATGACCGAATGTGCTCCGCTCATTGCTTATGCCCACTATTTTGAAGGTCGTCCGGTCGGCAGCTGCGGAAAAGTTATTGAATATCTGCAACTTAAAATTGATGCTCCCGATGAAAACGGAGTGGGGGAAATCTGCGTAAAAGGTGAAAATGTCTTCACAGGTTACTACAAAATGGAGAAGGAAACCGCGGAAGCGTTCGAAGGCGAAGGCTGGTTCCACACGGGAGATCTCGGGTTTATTGACGACAAAGGATTTTTGTTCATAAAAGGGCGCATAAAAAGCATGATTCTTTCAGCTTCGGGGCAGAATATTTATCCTGAAGAGATAGAGGCAAAACTCAATACCATGCCTTATGTCGCAGAATCTCTTGTTATCGAAAACAGAGAACACAAACTCTCTGCCTTTGTTTTTCCCGACACGGCAAAAGCCAGAAAAGACGGCGTGACTGACGAACAGCTTGCTGAAATCATGGAAGAAAACCGCGTTAAATTAAATGCAGTTTCTTCTTCCTTTACAAAAATATCGGAAATAAAAATCCATCCGCAGGAATTTGAAAAGACTTCTACAAAAAAGATAAAAAGAAGACTTTATCAGAATTTAGCTGACTAAAAAATCCTATTTTTCCGCTTCCACGGAGAGTTTTCTCATGAAGAATTTGCCGAAACAGAAGAGTGTTACCGGCGTGAGAAGTGCCATCGCACCGATCCAGAACCAGATCATTGCGTGGTCGGGTGAAGCGGGAAGGGGGTGACCGTTTTCAAACGGAGTGTAGATCTTGATGAGAAGTCCCGACATCGGGCCTACGAAAAATTTTGCCGCAAACCATGGCAGGATCGAAAGGGCGATGTAGGTTCCTTCCTTTCCTTTGGGTGCGATCTCAGCAGTAAACTGCATGAGTCTGGGCGACCAGATCGATTCGCCTATCGTGAAAATGAAAATGAAGAATATCATCGGCCAGTATTCTGCAACAGCTGTTATCCCCGACATTTTTTCAGGAGAATCAACAAGTCCCAGCCATTTTATGAAGACGAGTTCGCCGAGCGGAGTATTCGTCAGACCTTCAAAGAATGAAGGGGGAATCACCGCAATGAAGCAGGCGAGCGAGGAAACGATCGAGCCGATGATCATCATTTTGTAGGATGAAGTCTTTTTCGTGATGTAGGAGACTATCGGAACCGCGAAAATGATGAGGACCGAGTTCAGAAAGCCGTAGATGTTGCCGATCGGAGCGCCTTCGCCGAGAACGCTGATGCCGTATTTCGGGAAAGTGTAGGAGAAGTGGAAAAATACGCAGCGGACAAAAAGTGTGAGGGCTAAAATCCCGATGTAGATCCAGAAAGTTTTTTCGACAACGACGTTCCTGAGCATCGTCGCAACGTCTATTGCCGAGTTTTTGACCGATTCGAGACCGCTTCCGAGCTCTTTTTTCGGCGTTTTGACGAGTTCGCCTTCATCGTTGATTTCAATGTGATCTCTGATGAAGAATGCAACGATGAGGCTGATGATGGTAAAGCCGAAACCGATGACGAAGACCATCTGGTAAGTTGTGAAATGGAATCCTAAAAACATTGTTCCGGCGTTCTCGTTGACTGCTCCGGCAGCGTCGGTGACAGAGAAAAAGCCTCTGATTTTGTCAAAAAGCATCGAGCCTATCGCATAACCCAAGTTCATGAGAACGTAGAAAAGGCCAAATCCCATCGCCGCGGTGTCCTTCGTCGTGTATTTTTTGATAGCGATCGAAACAAGCGGACCGACAACGGCGAAACCTATCGCCATCGGGATGAAACCGAGGACGAAAATGAGTGCCGGATTGGTGACAAACGACATGAAAAAGCGCGAAAAAAGAAGGAAAAATATGCTGATAAGAAGCGTTTTCCTGATTCCTATCGTGTCTACAACCGCACCTGTCAGCATGCCGATTATAGAAAGGAGAATCGACCATACCATGATGTATGAACCCGCTCCCAAGTCGCTGATCCCGCAGTCAGCCGTGAGCCAGAGCGTGAGAGTGAGGTTCATCGCCATGTAGGCAGTGTATTCGATTATGTTGTAGATGAAAAGAAGCCACATGTCGCGCGGACTTTTTTTGAGTCCTTTCGCGTAACTCCAGATGATTCCGCCGAACGCGAGAACTGCGCCGACAATTAGTGAGTAAGTAATGATTTCAGTTACTTGCAAATTTTCCTCCTGAGCTTGTAACACTCTCAAAAAAGTAACGTAAAATTATATTGAGAATGGTTTTTAAAAGCAAGTCGGCGGTATGGAAAAGAATCTTGTTTTTTCCACGGCTTTTTCTTAAAATTAAAGCCGTTTTTTTGCGAGGTATCATGCGACTCACAGATTTCATTCCGGTCGATAAAAGTTCAGCAATAAGGGCTTTTCTTTTTTCGCTTCTCACAACTGAAAAAGTTGATATTTTCTGCGGAGAAGAAGAACTTCCACAAGATGTTTTATCGGCTTTCAACTGTTTGAAATCATTTGGTAAAATTGTCGAATTGCAAAACGGAAAAATCACGGTTTCGGGAACGGCGAAAACTCCTGAAAAACCAGTTGACTGCGGAAATTCGGCGACGATGATGCACATTCTTATGGGAATAAGGCAGCATTTCGGCTGGAAATTCGGACTCACAGGCGACGAATCGCTGATGTCTCGCAATCACGGAGATTTTGAAGAGGCTGCGGAACTTTATGACGGCAATTTTGTCGAAACGACCCTCTCGAAAGAGAGTGCGCAACTCAAGTCTTTTCACCTTCTTGCAATGCTGAAAAGCGGCGGAAAACTTCATTTCAAGAGCAGAACGCGCAGAAATACAGAAGATTTTCTGCTGAAAATGGGGGCGAAAATCGTTGAAAAACCGAACTCCGTCGAAGTTTTTCCGGTTGAGTGTCTGCACGGTTATTCAGTTAAAATCAAACTTGATCCCTCATCCGCTTTCATTGCCGTATGCACCGCTTTAATTTTTAAGAAATCATTTGTAATCTCAGATATTTACAAAGATGATTCTCGAATGACGCCTTTTCATTTGCTTCAAAATGCGGGATTTGACATACAAATTAAAGAAGATAGTGATTCTTTCGAAATCTCGGGAAATCCGATCTGCAAAGAAGTGCACGATATAAATGTCAAAGAAAATCAAATTGCTGAAATTATTGATGAAATACCGTTCATCGCCTTAATGGTCGCACAAGCAGGCAGAACATTTTCGGTTAGAAACGCCTCTTGGCTCAGAAACAAGGAGAGCGACCGCATTGCTGAAAGTGTGAAAAGATTTTCGCTTCTCTTTGAAACGGAGGAATTTGCCGACGGATTTACCGTTTACGGCGCGGCAAAACACGCTTTGAAAGGCGATATCCCGCATAACCTTGATCACAGAATGGAGATGCTTTCAAGTCTGATGGCACAAAATTCAGGTGTCGATTTTAAAATGAATGATTCCTATAAAATTTCTTTCCCAAAATTTTACGAACTTACGGAATATTTAAAAAATGACTAATGAAATCAAAGAATTAAGGAAAGAGCTCGATTTGCTTGACGATACTATCGCGGAACTTCTTCTGAAAAGGATCGAGACCGGAAAAAAGATCGTGAAACTGAAAAAAGAAGCCGGAATATCCAAGGACGATCCTGAGCGCGAAAAAGAGATCCTTGAGAGGATCACTGCCGGAAAAAGTGAGATCGCCGAACTTCTGACAACCCTTTACGGGAGAATATTCGATTGGGTAAAAAATCGATAACTAAAGGAAAATATTTAAGAAAAATCGAATTTCTGACTATAGTCCTGATTTCTTTTTTTCTCTATTTTATACTTAAGGAAGAACCTCGAAAAGAGACTGCTCCGAAGATTATCGAACCTGAGACAGCTCCCGCTAAACTCGAGCCTGAGAAGCCTGAAATTGAAGAAAAAGTTTCAGTCTATTTTGACAGAGACGTTCAGCCGATAGTTGAAAAAATGATAAAAAGTGCCGAAAAAACGATAGATGCGGCGACTTATACCTATTCAAAAAATGAAGTTACCGCTCTGTTGGAAAAACGGGCTGAAGAAGGTGTTAAAGTGCGTCTTGCGGCGGGAAGAAACAAGGATAAAACGCTTCCGGCGTTCGATTTTTCGCTTGCGAAAACGGATAACGGCATATATCACCCGAAATTTTTCGTTTTGGACGGGCGTGACGTGCTGATCCTTTCGGCGAATATATCTTCTTCTGCCGATGCTTCGAACAATGCTGTCCTATTCAAGAATGTTCCCGAAGCTGCGGCGATACTGAAAGCTGAAATTGACGACGTTTTTGCGGGGAATATAGAAAAAAGATGCGCTGACGGGTGCATTACAGAGATCGGAACGATAATTTTCAATCCCGGCAAAGGCTGCGTGAAGGTTCGGGACGAATTTCTTGCAGCAGAAAAATCAATAAAAGGGGCTGTTTATACCGTGACACAGAAGAATCCCGTTTTAACCGGACTCAAAAAGGCTGTGAAGCGCGGCATCGACACTCGGCTCATCCTCGACAACTGGCGCGGAGACGACGGAAAAATCGTGAATAAAAAGGCGGCGAACTATCTCGAAAGCATCGGCGTAAACCTCAAATATGACGAGCAGGAAAAGTCAGATGAGCACCTTTTTCACCACAAATTCGCAGAAATCGATGGCGTTACGGCAATTTTCGGATCAATGAACTGGACAGCTTCGGCGTGTTACAGAAACCGCGAGATAACAGTTATTTCAAAAGATCCGCTGGTTGCAACATCTTTTGAAGAATATTTTGACAATTTTTGAAGTTGAATCCTTTCTGAATTTTTTCTTTTGCCGATTTCTTTGTAAAAAATTTCAAACAATATAAAGTGCTCTGTCTTTTAGTAGATTATGGAGGAGGAAATGAAGTCAGCGATCAAAGAACTTAAACCGAAAGATTTAAGATACTATCCCGAACTTGCCAAGTACAAAGGCAAAACAACCAAAGATATCAAGCCGGTTTCACTATTTTCTTTCCAGAAAAGAGGGTTCGAGGCGCTCGATTTCGGCATGGATGTCCGCAAAAAAGGATTTAATATCTATGTCGCCGGCGATCCTGGAAGCGGAAAAACTTCGAATGTTAAGAAATATATCGAGGATATGGCAAAACATCTTCCTGTTCCAGACGATCTGCTTTATGTCTACAATTTTGAGGACTACGATTCGCCGAATATGCTTTTTATGAAGGCGGGAAGCGGCGAAAAGTTCATCAAAGACATGGACGAGCTTCTTGACGGGTTCATTGAGCAGATTCCTCGACAGATGGAAAGCGAAAACTTTGAAAGTCTGCGTGCCGAAGTCGCCCAGACATACCGCGACGCTATGCAGAAAAGCTATAATGAACTTGAAGCGGAAGCGGCAAAACTCGATTTTGCACTGAGTTCAACAGAAAACGGTCTTGTTCTGAATCCGATAGTTGACGGAAAGCCGATAGGCAAGGAGCAGTACGAATCTCTCGGCGAAAGTGAAAAAGAAAAAATCAGACAGAACGAAAGTGCTCTTCAGGAAAAACTTATCGCTTACTTTCATCAGGATCGTAAAACCGAAAAGGAATATAAGGAAAAAATGAGCGATCTTCAGCGGACGACGGTTAAAAAAATAATTTCCGAGCCGCTGAACGATTTGGCGAAAAAATACGGCAAAAATGAAGGGGTCAGGGAATATCTTGATTCAATCGCAGAGTTTACAATCAACAATTTTTCAGATTTCTTCACTTACCGCGATTTCCTTGAAGGAAAAGTCGACCCGATGAAAACTCTTATTCCGGATTTCAAGGAATACAAAGTAAATCTGCTCATAAACAACAAGGATCTGAAAGGTGCACCGGTAATTTATGAAACGAACCCGACTTTCCAAAATATTATCGGTTACTTCGAATATGAAGAAAACCACAATTCGCTTTTCACCGATTTTACTAGACTCAAACCGGGCGCTCTGCACCGTGCAAACGGCGGATTTCTGATTATCCAGGCCGATGATATTCTGAAAAACTACTATGCTTGGGTTGCTTTGAAGCGCGCTGTCCGCAACAGATTCATAAAAATCGAAGATATGGATGCAGACTTCAAATACCGTGTAATTTCGGCACCTAATCCTGAACCTGTTCCGCTTGAAATCAAAATTATACTTATCGGTGACGAGGAGATCTACCATCTGCTTTACGAGCGTGACCCTGAATTCAGGCGCATTTTTAAAGTCAAAGCCGATTTCGAGTCCGTTGTCGATGTGAACGCTTCGACCACTGACACTTTGATCGGTTTCATTTCGAGAATCGTCAACGAAGACTGCGAACTTCCGTTTGATTTGTCGGCGATAAGAAGACTTCTTTTTTACAGTTCGAGACGCGCCGAAGACCAGACAAAATACAGAGTCCACGCAAGCGATATTGTTGAAATCATTGTTGAAGCTGTTTACTGGGCTCAGCACAAAAACAAAAAAGTTGTCTCGGAAGACATGGTCATTACAGCAATAGAAAGCCGTGAAAAGAGGTACGACAGATTCCGCGAGCACTATTTCGAGTCGATCAAGAAAGGGACGATCCTGATTGATGTCAAAGGGGCAAAAGTAGGGCAGATCAACGGTCTTGCAGTTTATCAGATAGGCGATTTCAGTTTCGGAATCCCGTCAAGGATCACGGCGAAAGCGTTTGCAGGTCAGCGCGAAATCGTGAATATCGAGCGCGAGGCAATGCTTTCAGGCGCTATTCACGACAAAGGTTCAATGATCCTGGCTGGTTATCTCGGAGGACTCTTCGCTGTCAAAAAACCGCTTTCATTCTCGGCTTCTATTGCATTCGAACAGAGTTACGGCGGAGTCGACGGTGACAGCGCAAGTTCAACAGAGCTTTACGCACTTATGTCAGCTTTGGGCGATGTTCCGATCAAACAGTCGATAGCAGTCACCGGTTCGATCAACCAGATGGGCGAGATCCAGCCTATCGGTGGCGTAAACGAGAAAATAGAAGGTTTCTTTGAAATCTGCAATCTCAGAGGACTTACGGGTGATCAGGGCGTCATGATCCCGATCCAGAATGTAGGCAACCTCAACCTCAGCGATGACGTGGTCAAAGCTGTCGAAAACGGTAAATTCCACATCTACGCGATAAAGAACGTCCTCGAAGGAATCGAGATCCTCACAGGTGTCCCTGCCGGAACGAGAGGAAAGGACGGCAAATTCACGAAAGGTTCTGTTTTTGAAAAAATAGATGCAAAACTTGAAGCACTCAGAGGAGACGGAGAGAAATAATGTCAACCGTAAATATCAGCTACAAACCGGAAAAATCTGAAGAATATGTCTGGAACTGGATCGATGAAAACCTTGAAAAGATGGTCGCGAAAAAAGTTCCGACCGAAGATATAAAGCTGCTTCTCGACAGAACGAGGGAAGTCGTTGAATTTAAAGGAAAAACGATAAAGGGGCTGATGACCTTCAAAAACGGCGAGATCAATATCAGCATCGATATTCCGCTCCTTTACAGAATGTTCGGCCAAACGATCAGAACTTCGATCCTCGATATACTTAAATCCATGTAATTACAGGAGTTTAAAATGAAGAACTGTTTGAAAACCGTTTCCGTTTTTTTGTTACTGGCGACTCTTTTTCTTGCCGTTTCGTGCGGCGAATCTGAAAAAAAGCCTGATCCCGTTGAAATCACTCACAAAGTCCTGCTTGAAACAAGCGAAGGCAATATTACTTTAGGGCTTTACGGCAACGGAATGCCGGGTACTGTCAATAATTTCATCGGATATGTCGACCGCGGTTTTTACAACGGTCTGATTTTTCACAGAGTTGTCAAAGGTTTTGTAATTCAGGGCGGCGGACTTGACGAAAATCTTAACGAAAAAGAGACTCTTGCACCGATCAAACTCGAAATGCCGCCGAGTGCCGAAGTAAAGGATGAAAACGGCAGAGTCACAGGCAGAAAACTGCTCATAAGCCACGATAAATACACTCTTGCGATGGCGAGAAGACGCGACCCTGATAGTGCGGCAAGCCAGTTTTACATCACTTTGGAAGCAACACACAACCTTGATCCGAACCCGAGTTTTGACCAGCCGAACGGTTACGCTCCTTTCGGAAAAGTTCTCGAAGGCTTTGAAGTTGTCGACAAAATCGGCGCAAAACCTGTAACCACGAAAAATATGTATCAAGGCGTTCCTGTCGAAAATGTAAAGATTTTGAAAATGAGCGTAGTTGCAAGACCTCAGCCGAAAGAGGAGAAGAAATAATGAAACTTGAAGTTTACCGCGAGGTGCAGTTCTCTTCGGCACACAGACTGAGAAACTACCACGGAAAATGCGAAAATCTGCACGGTCACAACTGGCGTGTACGCCTTTTTGTAACGAGGGCTCAGCTTGACAAAACGGGTTTCGTCATGGATTTCAAGGTGCTTGACGCAGTTTTAAAAAACATTATGGAACTTCTTGACCATAAGGATTTGAATTCATTGAAAGAATTTGAGATTGTAAATCCTACGGCGGAAAATATAGCTCTTCTCATATTCAGACTTGCCGAAAAAGAAATTTCTGCAATTGACAAAGAAGTCAAAGTTTCCAAAGTATGTGTCTGGGAGAGTGATAAATCTTGTGCAATAGTCGAGGCGTAAAGTGAATTTGAGGCAGAATGCGGCGGCGGTGATCGAGAACAGTCAGGGATTGATCCTGGCGTGCGAAAGGCGCAATATCAGAGGTGCGTGGCAGGTTCCCCAGGGAGGGATCGATGAAGGTGAAAGTGCGGAAGAAGCGGTTCTGCGCGAAATCAGGGAAGAAACGGGTATTGAGAGTGAATTTCTTAAAATCATTGCCCGTTCTTCAAAGGTTTCATATCTTTTTCCCCACACTGTGAGCTGGAAATCGAACAAAGGAAAATATGACGGTCAGGAACAGGTTTATTTTCATCTTAAAATAGCAGATTCCGGATGGAAACTGGCTGAATCGACCGAAGAATTCGTCGCTTTTGAGTGGATTACGAAAAAAGAGATAGTGAAACGTATAGTTCCGTTCAAAAAGGATTGTTACGTCAAGGCTTTTAAAGAGCTTTTCGGAGAAGACTATGAAAACTGAAAAAATAGAGAAACTTCTTGAGGTTATGCGGACTCTCCGCAGCGAAAACGGATGTCCGTGGGATAAAGAACAGACTATACAGTCGCTCAGACCTTACATCATCGAAGAGGCTTTTGAGACAGTCGAAGCACTCGACGAATTTGACAGAAATAAGCCTGAAACTCTCGCAGAACTCAAAAAAGAGCTCGGAGATCTGCTTCTGCAGGTCGTCTTCGTTTCGCAGATCGCAAGCGAAGAGGGGCTTTTCTGCTTTGAAGACGTTGCTGAGGCAATCACGGCAAAGCTCATAACAAGACACCCGCATGTTTTCGGCGACGAAAAGGTGGCTGACAGTGCTGAAGTGCTTAAAAACTGGAATCTCATCAAGAAAAACAAGGAGAGCCGCAAACATCTGCTTGACGGAATCCCAAAATCGATGCCATCGGTCCTGATTTCGCAAAGGTATGCGTCACGTGCCGCAAGTGTCGGATTTGACTGGAAAAATGCTGAAGATACATGGAAAAAAGTCGAAGAAGAGAATGCAGAACTTGCTGAAGCTGTTCAGAGTGGAGAGGCAGACCACATCGAAGAAGAGTTCGGAGATCTCATGTTTGCGCTGGTAAACTATGGCAGAAAACTCGGGCTTGACAGTGAAAAGGCTCTCAAAAGGTGCGCAGAAAAGTTCAAAGCGCGTTTCGATGAAATGGAAAATCTCGATCCGACCTTTGTCGAAGGCGGCAAACCGCTTGAAGAGCTTGAAGAGTTGTGGCTCAAAGCGAAAGCAAATTTAGGCAAAAATCTCTAAAAAATATTTGTAAAATCAGATAGTTTCCAGAAAAGCCTCGATCCTTGTCGCGACACGTGCATCGATTTTGTTTGAAGGTTTATCAAATTCCAAGGTGAGAAGCGGGATATTGAGTCCTTTGCTTTCAAGGAGTCTGCGGAGGATTATGTCCTCGAGTTGTCTGTGGCAAAAGGACTGGACGTAGTGGATTATGCCATCGACGTTGCGTTTCCGAATTTCGGCAATTGCCTTTTCGAAGCGGAACGAAGCGGAGTAGGGGTAGGTGTAGTTTGTGTACTGTTCTTCGATTGTCGGATATTCGCCGAGCATTGCGAATTCGCGCTGGATCTCATTATAGACGACTGTTGCGTTTCTTTCTTCGAGAAATGCGTGAATGGGGACGATCGGCGGAACTCCGAGGTATGCTATTTTTTTGCGGTTTGGGTCTGCAAAACGCTTTCTACGAGCCAATTCTTTAATAAAATCATCAACTTTTGCTTCATATTTTTGGGGGTTACCGCAGAAATCAGAGGATGAAACAAGGAAAAGGTGGTTTTCTTCGCCTGTCACGCTGCCGGGATAGAGGTATGAGGTTTCGTCTATGATCTTCAGTTTGCGTCTGAGAGAGGAAAGTTCTTTCCAAGTGCGGACGCACGATGCGTAATCAGTTCCCATAAATTCAGCAAAACGGATGATTTCACTGCGCATTTTGTCAATTTCACGGAAGTAGGGGAAGTTGAAGATAAAAGTTCTAATTCCTGTTTCGGCAGCTACAATCTGCTCTAAAACCTTTGCGTTCGAGCAGTCACCTTCGGTTACGGCGATGAAAATGTCGATATCCTTGTTGCGTTCCGGAGAGACCAGAACCGAATAGAGACCTTTGATCCAGGCGCAGGAACTTCCCGCAAAACCTGAAAATTCAGCTTTTTCGACAAGATAGGACGGGTTAGGGTCCGAAACAAAAATGTTGTTTAAATCTAACGGTCTGTATCCTGAGGCAAGAACGACCTCAACCGGAATCGTCGTTGTGAATGCTGCTATTTTCTGCATTAAATGTTTAAATTAAAAAATTGGTTGAAATTTTTCCTGACTTGTTTAGCCAGATCAGCTTGTTTCATATTTAAAAGATTAGCCGCAAAGTCGTAAACGTATCTGACTTTCCCCGGAGTGTTCGGTTTTCCGCGAAACGGCACCGGAGCGAGGAAAGGCGAGTCGGTTTCAAAAAACATATTGTTTATACTTGTGTGATTGAATATCTCAAGAACATCGGCGGATTTCTTGAAAGTCAGAATTCCCGAAAACGAGATCAGCCACCCTTTTTTCAGTATTTTTTGAGCTGTTTCAAGATCGCCTGTATAGCAGTGAAAAAGCACCTTTTTATCGTCAAAACCGTATTCGTTGAGCATGTCGTAAATTTGGGCTTCGCCACATCTTCCGTGAATTAAAATGGGTTTTTGAAGTTCTATAGTTTGCTTGATCATCTTTCGAAGCATTTTTAGCTGAATTTCTTTTGGAGAAAAGTCGTAGAAAAAGTCTAATCCGACTTCCCCTATAGCAATTATATTTTCTTTATTTTTTGCTATCCATGAAATATCTGAATCAATAAAATTTGATGATTCTTGAGGATGTATTCCAGCGGCAGCGTAGAAATTTATGTTGTTTTTTAGAAACGTTTCCTTAACACTTTGATGATACTCAAGTTCGTGTTCGCTTCCGCAGATGTCAAGCACCGTATCAACCTGATTTTCGTGGAGTTCTTCAATAATGCTCTCTAGAGAAATGTTCCGCTCTGTAACAGTCATGAAAATATGTGCATGAGTGTCAATAAACATTTTGTTTATTATTCCTTATTTATATCCTGATTTTCTTTATTCTCTTTCCTTGGTGGGAATTTTTTGAAATTTTTCCTGTTCCCGTGCCAGTTCGGATTTCTTTTATTATTCGGATTGTTGGGGTTTGAGGAGTCTTTCGGAGCAGGTTTTCTGCTATTCTGAAACTGCGGTTTTTCCGGTTTTTCAGAGTTCTCGTCGGGATTTACTGACTCTCTCAAAAGCTCTTTTTCCTTGGCGACTATCGGCGTGATATTGTCGAGATCGTGGTCAGTAGAATCGCTCTGAGGAAGGTTTATGAACCAGCCGTTATTGAATTCAAGAGCCGATTTCGGGAATGTTTTTTCCTCGGCTTTCTCTTTTTTCTCGGCGTTTTCGGGGAAGAATACCGTGATGTTCTGGCCGATGGCATTCACTTTTTTAACGTAGCCTTTGCGGTTCGAAGACCTGTCGAGAATAGCCGTTTCCTCCTGCGGATAATCCTTTCTGAGCTTTTCGTAAGTCGCGTTTTCGTAGCCCAGACAGCAGAACAGGCGGCCGCAGATGCCGGAAATTTTGTTCGGATTGAGGCTGAAATTCTGGTCTTTCGCCATTTTTATCGAAACCGGAATGAAGTTGTGCATGTGCTTGCGGCAGCAGAGAGTTTGTCCGCACGGCCCGAGACCGCCCATGATTTTCGTTGTGTCGCGGACACCGATCTGACGCATTTCGATGCGGCGTTTGAGCTCGTAGGCAAGGCGTTTGATGAGCTCGCGGAAGTCGACTCTGCCGTTTGCCGAGAAGTAGAAGATCGCTTTCGTGTCATCGAGAGTGTATTTCACTTTGATGATTTTCATCTTGATGCCGAGCTCTTTGTTTACGCGGAGAATGACCTCTTTTGCCGACTGCGCCTTGATCTCAAGCTGTTTTTCGCGCTCGAAATCGGCCGGTTCCGCCTTCCTGACAAAGCCGTTTTTGATGAAATTTATCTTGTTCTGGTGCTTGTAATCGTCCATGCTTTTGTTGAGAACAGTGGCAAGTTCCATGCCGCGCTCGCTGTATGCCACGATGATATCGCCCTGTTTAAGCTCGTTCCCCGGATTTTTCTGTTCAGGATAGAAATACCAGTAAATTTTTCCGGCAGGCTGGAACTGGATCGCGATAACGTCTTCGAA
Organism: bacterium; assembly: GCA_017645765.1. Lineage (GTDB taxonomy): Bacteria > UBP6 > UBA1177 > UBA1177 > UBA1177 > UBA1177. The sequence goes on from JAGCNV010000064.1 coordinate 29,177, forward strand.
AGCGGGATATTCGTCGGTGTAATCAAAGTAAAGCGCGTCTCCGCCGCCGAGCGGTGCGATCGGACTTCCGGCTTTCTTGTATTTAGTGTTTTCCTCGTCCTTGAAACCGTCGTCGTTCCGTTCGAGTTCCTGCAACGTCTTGAGTTCTTCCTCGGAAACATCGAGATTTCGGTCGAGTTTCGTGAATTTTCTATTGTTATCCATAAGTTATCCTCCGTTTTATATTGTAAAAAAGATTGAGGCGTCAGGTGAAAAATACTGCTGGTTCGACAAAAAAACCGTTATTTTCTGCGCGACAGACGGGTTTTTCTCCCTGACGCAGAAAGCCATGATCGCAAGTCTCATCCGTGTCAGCATTTTTTTAAGGTAATCGGCTTTTTCGGCCGAGACCGAACCGAGAAGTTCCTTTGACAGAATATCGGTGTCGGTTATCTCGGCATATATTTTATTTATATTGGTTATCGAATTGAAATCGAGGTTGGAGCAAAAATATGAAAGTCTGTTCTTTTCGGCGGAAAAAATCTCGTCGCCGAGTTCGAAAGCCAAATCAGCCAAAAAAGGATAGTAATCGAAGATCTCCGAAAAACCGGCTTCCGTATTTGCGTTAGGAACGAAAATTGGGACTGAACGCGATAGAACAGTCGGGAGAATCGAATTTCGCTTGTTTACGGCCAAAAAGAAAAACGTCCTTGCCGGAGGTTCCTCAATTTTTTTGAGGAGAGCGTTCTGTGACTGGATCGTCATCGCGGCGGCATCCCGGAAATAAACGATCCGGTTTTCGGATTCAAAAGGCGCATACTGAAGCGAGTCTTCGACGGTGTGAACATCTTCGATTTTGATTGATCCGGAGGGGCCTTTGACGACATTGATGAAGTCGGGAAACTGTCCAGTGGAACAAAGCGAAACAAACTTTTCGTCATCGATTTCGCGGCGCGGTTTTATAAGTTTCTTCGCAAACGAAAATATTAAAGTATCTATATTTGAGAGAGCAGGTGAATGAAAAAGGATTGTCTGCGGCAGAGAATCTTTTTCCATGCAGGAAACAAGTTTTTCAGAGATTGCCGAAATCTGCGACGAAACCACCGTTTTTTACCTTTTTTAGTTTACATAATATATGTTATGCGAAGTTGTCAGTATAAAAAGAAAAGTCATTTCAGATAGTTACCTATTCTCTTCATTGTGGTAAGTTTTTGCGAACCGTCTGATGCTTTTTCCTTTCCGGTTTGCATGAGCAGCGATTTCGTCTTGAAAAATTCCGGAGTCAGTCCGAAAGAAAAAATTATTTTTTTGTATTCCGGAGAACTTTTTTCAAAAATCGCGTCAGAGAGATTTTCGCAGACAATTGGATTCAAGTATCGGTCAAGATCCATTTTTCGTCCCTTAATGAAAAATACGCTGTCGAATCTTTTTTTTGCTTTTTCATTTTTAAGATGGACGTCAATGACCACATTTTCCTTTTCGGCGTAATATGTCAGATTTTTGAAATCGGTCCACATTCCGCGGGCTGTCGTTCTTTTCGGAACCCACAGAATCCTGCCGGCCGGTTTTTCGGGGATTCCGCCTAAATCGATTACGAGTTTTTCCTCTTTTTCGACTTCTTCTTCAGTCTGCTCGGCAAATTCAGCCGGAATATCGGCATAACTTGTCGTTCTGTAGACAAAACGTCCGTTCTCTTTTTCGGGATCGTTAAAAAAGCACGGAGCGGTCTTTTTCAGACTTCCGAAAGCTTCTTTTTTGTATCCTGCTTCGGCAAAAAACAGCGAAAAAAGGCTTTTTCCGCATATCGCACAGCCTGCATGAGAAAAGAAAACTATAGTCTTTGAATGTGCGTTGTTGCAGAAGTCAATTATGCACGATGGTTTTGCCTTCTGGATGAAGCGAAGAAGCTCGAAAAACGAGTATTCGTCTTCGAACATGGCAGCTTTTCCGTTTTCAAGAGAAAACATTCTGACTCTGTTTCTGTCGCAGTCTGCCAGGTAGACCTTGCCCTGGGGATTGAACGAATCGCTTTCGCACCACTCTTTTATCTGAGCCGTCAAATCTTCATACTTATCTATTCTTGCAAGTATTACTGTGCAGAACGGAACAAGTCTTTCAGTGTTAAGTTTCATAATTTTTTGTTTTTAATGTCGATAATATCTGCAACTTTGTTGATGATGCCGTTGACGAACGAACTTGATTCCTTGCTGCCGAATTTCTTAGCAATATCAATAGCTTCGTTTATCGTAGCCTTGAACGGAACTCCGTTGTTTTCGTCGATAAGTTCCGCTACCGACATTCTGAGAATATTGCGCTCGATGAGGGCGATACGCTCGATTCTCCAGTTTATCGCAGCCTCTTCAATAAGTCTTTCGATCTCTTTGAGGTTGGTTTTCACTGTAGTCAGAAGATACGTTATAAAAACGCTTTCTTCTTCGGACGACTCATTGTTGTTGTTCTGGGTTTCATTTTTATCGCTCCATTTCATCGAGGCGATGTTGAAATAAGTCAGATAAGATTCAACAGCTTCCTGTATCGTCTGATTTTTGTTGAACTCCATGCTGTAGAGAATCTGGAGCGTTTTTTCTCTTGAACGTCTTCTAAGTCCCATAACTTTTCCCGCTTATTTCAATTTATCTGATAAATTAAGCATCTCTATTGCTGCAAGCGCCGCGTCGAACCCTTTGTTGCCCGCTTTTGTTCCAGCTCTCTCGATCCCCTGCTCGATTGAATCGACCGTGAGAACGCCGAAAGACATGTAAACGCCTGTTTCAAGCGAAGCCTGAGCGATTCCCTTGCTCGTTTCGGCCGCGATAAAGTCAAAATGCGGTGTGCTGCCGCGGATGATGACGCCGAGACAAACTATCGCGTCGTATTTTTTGGAAAGAGCCGCTTTTTTTGCCGCGAAAGGAATTTCAAAAGCGCCTGGAACTTTGATCACTTCAACGCTTTCAGCATAGTGACGCTCGAGGCAGTCGATCGCACCTTTCAGAAGCGATTCCGAAAGAAGGCTGTTGAATCTCGAAACGATTACCGCGAATTTTTTCCCTTTTGCGCTAAGATCGCCTGAAAAAGTTTTTACTTCCATTTCAATCTCCGTAGTTAATTCTTTTTATCTGACGTGAAAATTGTATGTCCCATCTTTTTTTGTTTGGTTTCAAGATATCTTCTGTTCTCTTTCTGCACGCCGCAGACATTCGGAACATGCTCGGTTATTTCAAGTCCGTAGCCGGTCAAACCTTTGATTTTCTTGGGATTATTGGTGAGAAGTCTGATTTTTTTGACGCCGATTTCAGACAAGATCTGAGCTCCGATGCCGTAATCTCTGAGGTCAGCCGGGAAACCGAGCGCGATATTCGCTTCGACCGTGTCCAGACCTTCGTCCTGAAGATGGTAAGCTTTGATCTTGTTTCCGAGACCTATACCCCTGCCCTCCTGGCGCAGATAAAGGATGACACCCCTGCCCTCAGCCTTGATGAGTTCCATCGCGTTCTGAAGCTGGTATCCGCAGTCGCAGCGGATGCTTCCCAGAGCGTCGCCTGTCAGACATTCCGAGTGGACTCTCGTGAGGACCGGTTTTCCGTCGGCGATGTCGCCTTTTATCAGAGCGACATGCTCGAGACCGTCAAGTTTGTTGCGAAAAACTTTGATCTTGAATTCACCGCCCCAGCGTGTCGGGAGGACCGCGTCCGCGACCTGCTCGATCAGAGACTCGGTCATAAGCCTGTAAGCGATGATATTTTCTATCGTAAGGATCGGGAAATCATACTTTTTTGCGATTTCGATAAGCTGCGGCATCCTCGCCATCGTGCCGTCGTCGTTGATTATTTCAATTAGTGCGCCTGCCGGTTTGAGCCCAGCGAGCTTGGCCAGATCTACTGTCGCTTCGGTGTGCCCTGCTCTCACAAGAACTCCGCCGTTTCTTGCTCGAAGCGGATTGATGTGACCGGGCCTGCCCAAGTCTTCGGGACGGGTCGATTCGTCTGCAAGAGCGCGGATCGTCGAAGCTCTGTCAAACATCGAAACGCCTGTCGTGCAACCGTGTCCGAGCAGATCCACTGTTACCGTGAAAGGAGTTCCGAGGAGCGAAGTATTGTTATTCACCTGCATTTCAAGACCTAAAGCCTTGCAGCGTTCCTCGGTTATTGTCGTGCAGAGAACTCCGCGGCCGTTCTTTATCATAAAATTGACAGTTTCAGGGGTTATTTTTTCTGCCGCGACAACAAAATCGCCTTCATTCTCGCGGTTTTCGTCATCGACAACTATTACGATCCCGCCGTTTCTGAACTGCTCGACGGCTCTTTCAACATTCTTTTTTACATTTTCGGAATCAACACTCACTTGAGATCTCCTTATACAATACTAATACGCGGGATAAATCCCGTTTAGTGCGCTTTCCTACACCAACTCCGCGATATTGTCCAGTTTTAACAGCATTTTTCGCGATATTTTCTTAAAAATCAGACAAACAGCTTTGCTTTTTATTTCAGAGCATTGGTATTGACTATAACAAAATTAAAAATGCCGTAATTCGGATCAGGCATTTCACTCTCCTCCCTGTGGTAAAGCTTGTGATCCGGATCATCAGGACTTATGGTTTCGCTGCCGTAAACATAATATTCGTAACCTTCAGAATCCACGACCTGACCGTTGCTTACGAGCACAGGCGCATTTTCTCCGATCGTAAATTCAACAGGAGGATAGTAGACATAATCGTAATAAGGTTCATCCATCCACGATTCGTTCGTTTCAATACAAACATTTTCACAGGTCGGTATTATTTTCAGATCGGCTTTAATTTCCGGGGCCAGTTCGCTTATCCATGTCCCGTTTTTCACGGCAGCTAACAGAGTGCCGTCTTTGAGTCTTGCAACAGAACAGGTACCTGTCGGCTCGGAGCAGGATTTTGCAACGATCTCTCTTTCCAAAGGAAAAGCTTCAAAAAGCTCTTTGTCATAATCACGAAATTCAATAGAGCATCTGCCTTCACCGCATTCTCCGGAAAGAATGCACTTGTTCTCATCGTCACAAGAGACGTTATCGACTTTGAAAGAGTCGCATCCGCAATTGATTTCGACATGTCTTGTCGGGTCGTCTTTTATACGGTAGCGGCATCCTTCTCCGCCGAGAGTTTCCTTCGATTCCTGAGTGCAGATCAGACTATCCTGATTCACCTCTTCGTCAGTTGTTTCCTGATTTTCAATATTTTCAGAATCGCCGTCAGTCGGCTCGGCATCGTCAGTCGGCTCGGTATTTGAACTGTCTACATCCTCTGTTTCCTGATTTTCTGCTATGTCACTATTAGTTTTTTCCGGCTCCTGCTCCGTTTTGCTCTCCTTCTTGTCTCCGCAGGCAACAAAAAGAAAAAGTGCAGCAACCAGCGCCAATAACAACGATTTTTTCATAATAACCTCCAAAAGTTAAAAAACCGAACAAACATATATTTAGTTACACAAAGTGCCAATTTTTCTGACTCAAAACAAAAATTTTTTCGGCAGGTCCGCACAATTTGGGACAAAGAAAAAGAGGAATGGTATTTTTCAGTGGTTGATGTCATCGCTGTTTTGACTGATTCAGACAGACCGAGAAAATACTGGAATGACTTGAAAAACAAACTAATTGCTGAAGGAAGTGAGTTGTCCGAAAAAATCGGACAACTGAAAATGTTGTCATCTGACGGTAAATTTTACAAGACAGACTGCATGACAACGGAGCAGTTGTTCGATTTGCTGTTTGACGAACACGATACAAAGAAAACAAACATTAAAGTTGCTATAATTATTGAATATTTTTTCATATTGACCTCCATTAAAAGAAGTAAACTCCGTCTCAAAAAACCCGAGAATTATAGCAGAAAAACGCTTGAAAACAAGGGATTGTGAATTTAGAAATTCGGGAAATTAGATGAACAGCATCGAACAGCCGTCGGATTTGCTTTCTTCTTTTTCAGCAGGAGCTTCTGAATCGGTTGCGGGTGCGGAATCGCCGTCAGCAGTACCTTCCGGGGTAGTTCCGGTTGTCGGAGCTTCGGTATTTGCAGCGTCTTCTTTGTCCTCTTCTGCAGAATCTTCGCCGCCGACATTGCAAGCACTGCAACATTCCTTGTTTTCACAGCTTTCAGCCGCTTCAATGCACTCAAAAGAAGCCTTTTTCTCGTTTCTCATACTCTCATCCTGACAGCACCATGAGATTTCTCTTGCTGTTACATCGCTTTCAACCGGAACATCAAGAAGAGCGTCAATTTCTTCATCGCTAAGCGGTTCAAAGCAGGTGTTTGCGAAAGTTTTTTCGTATGAAACACAAGCATTGAAAATTTCAGAATCGGTGCAGATTGTTTTTAATGTAGCAGCTTCGGTTCCGCAGTTTTCTTCAAGAATATCCTTGCATCCGTTTTCGCCGAAAATTCCTGTTCCGCTGCTCAAATCATCAATTCCGATGCAGCTGCACTGGTATTCGCCGT